>CABUNR010000001.1:0-114315 GCA_902492995.1 uncultured Bacillota bacterium
ATATTCGAATTAATTTATCTTTTTATTTAGTGAGTACTTGACAGGTACTAGTATCTTAATCTACTTTTTATTATTAATTAATTTTTTTATTTGTTCTAGCAATTCTATTAAATAATATACAAAATGTTTATCTAATTTTACAATATCTAATGTTATTTTTATCAACCCAAAATGCGTACTAAATCTAAACATCCTACTAATTTCACTAACTGATACAAATAATTGATCTATATTTATTTGATTTGTTAATTCTTTCGGTAAAATTATTTCAATAAAATTTCTTGTTTGTCTAATGTTTGTAATATTTAAATTTATAGACATTTTTTCAAATAATTCTTCGTGCATATAAATTATCATTTTATCAGATAATAAGCCAAATCTATCCTCTAATTCTTCTTTTATCTTATTAAGTGAATCATATGAATCAATTGTATTTATTTTTTTATGAATTTCTATTTTTAATTCTTCTTCATCTATATAATTATTATCTATACTAGTTTCTATATTAATTAAAGGTTTTTCTGTTATTACATCTTCCTTTTTATTTATTGTTTCTTTTAATTTTTCTACCTCTTCATTTAACATATTCAAATAAAGTTCTATACCAATAGTATCTATAAATCCAGCTTGCTCACTACCTAATATATCTCCTGCTCCTCTTATAGACAAATCACGCATAGCAATAGAAAAACCACTTCCTAATTCTGTAAATTCTTTTATTACATTTAATCTTTTATGTGCTACGTCTGATAATATTTTTCCTTTTGTATACATTAAATAACAATAAGCAATTTTATTACTTCTACCAACTCTCCCTCTAATTTGATATAGTTGAGATAATCCAAATCTATCAGCATCCAATATTAATAATGTATTTACATTAGGAATGTCAATTCCTGTTTCAATTATTGTTGTACATATTAATATATCTGCTTCTTTGTTTATAAATGAATTCATTATATTTTCTATTTCTGTTTTATTCATGCGTCCATGTGCACTTAATATTTTTGCTTCTGGAACTAATGAATGAATTTGTAAAACTTTTTGTTCCATATTTTCTATATCATTATATAAAATAAATACTTGTCCATTTCTTGATAATTCTTTATATATAGCATCTTTTATAATTGCTTTATTTTCCTCTAACACATATGTTTGAACAGGATATCTATTACAAGGTGGTGTTTCTATTAATGATAAACTTCTAATACCTGCCATTGACATTTGAAGTGTTCTAGGTATAGGTGTTGCTGATAAAGTTAAAACATCAACATTTGTTTTATATTCTTTTATTTTTTCTTTATGTTTTACTCCAAATCTTTGTTCTTCATCTATTACAAGTAGTCCTAAATCTTTAAATTTAACATCATTACTTAAAATTCTATGTGTACCTATTAAAATGTCTATTTTTCCTTCTTCTAATTCTTTTAATATTTTTTTTACTTTAGATGTAGGTACAAATCTATTTAAAACCTCAATATTAACAGCAAAATCACTGAATCTATTTATAGCACTTTGGTAATGTTGATTTGATAAAATAGTTGTGGGACATAAAAAAGCTACTTGTTTATTTGACATTACAGCTTTAAACATTGCTCTAAATGCTACTTCAGTCTTACCATATCCAACATCACCACATAAAAGCCTATCCATTGGATAAGTATTTTCCATATCTTTTTTTATTTCATCTATCACCTTTAATTGATCACTTGTTTCTTCATATTCAAATTTAGATTCAAATATTGCTTGCTCTTCTGTATCTTTTAAGAAAGAGTATCCAACACTTGCTTCTCTTTTTGCATATAATTCTAATAATTTAGCAGCTATATCTTCTATTTTATTTTTCACTCTTAATTTTGTTTTTGACCACTCTGATCCACCTAATTTATTTAATTTTGGAACTATTCCTTCATTTGATGAATATTTTGAAATAAGTTCAATTTTTTCAACAGGAATATATAATTTATCACCACCTTTATATTCAATTAATAAATAGTCCTTTTTTATCCCATTTTGTTCCAAGGTTTTTAATCCAACATATCTTCCAATACCATGAATATTATGAACAACATAATCACCTTTACTTAATTTAGTTATATTACTTATTTTTTTACCAAATTTAAAATTTGTTTTATATTTAATTATTTTATCTGATTTTCCAAATATTTCATTTTCACTTATAATAATATAATTATTATAACTAAATCCTTTTCTTATTTTTTTTATAATTAAATTTATTTTATTATTAAATATTTCATTTTCATTTGTAATAACAATATTTTTATTTTCTAAACTATCAATAAACTTATTTAGAGAATATCTATTTTCAAAACAAATAATAATTGTATTATTTTTTAAATAATTATTCAATCTTTTATTTATCTCAATTGGATTTTTAGAAAATGGTTCTATTTCATAGGTATTTTTATATTGTGTATTATATACATTATTTTTAAAATTATTTAAATATATAACATTTTTATTATAAATATTTTCTAAATTATTCATATATTTAACATTTTTATCTAATCCTAATGATAAATTATATTCACTAATTTCTTCTAAAAGTTTTGTATAAGCATTTTCTATTTCATTAAAATTATCAAAAATTGTGTATGAGGTATCTAAATAATCATTAATACTACATACATCAATATATTTATTTAAATATTTTTGCTTTCTAATTATATTTTCATCATATTTATCAATTATAAATTCGCTATTTGGGCTTATTTTTATTTCATTTGTTTTATTAATTGTTCTTTGATCATCAGTATTAAAAATTCTTAATGATTCAACATTATCACCAAAAAATTCAATTCTAATTGGATTAATACAATTAATAGGAAAAATATCTACAATGTATCCTCTAATAGCCATTTCTCCTGTTTTTGTTACTATGGTTTCTCTTTTATAACCAATATTATAAAATTTTTCTATTAATTTTTTTATATCATATTCATCATTTATTTTTATATTAACAAAAGCATTACTAAATTTTTGTTTACTTGGCAAATATCTTAAATATCCCATTAAATTTGTTACAACAATTTTTTGTTTATTATCTATAATACTTGTAAGCGTTTCAATTCTATTCATTTCAAGTTCTGGTGAAATTGCTAAAGCTTCACTTGTTAAAAAATCATCCATAGGAAATAATAATACATCATTTGTATAACAACTAAGTGATTGAAATATCTGGTTAGCTTGATATAGTGTATTTGTAACATAAAGTATATTTTTATTATATTTTTTATATAAATTGTACGTATAAAGAACTTTTACTTCATCTGTTATTCCATCTAAATTGTTACCTAAATTATCAATTAAATTATTAAATATTGACATACTATACCTCCTCTTGATAAATAGATTATATAATAAATTTTTTATTTTCTCAATAAAAAAAGAAGATTACTTCTTTCCATTATATTTACTCATCAATTGTTCAAATGATAAACTTAGATAATCTTCAAATATACTAGGTACATTATTTATTATTTTGTTTAATATTTCATTTTCTTCTTTACTAAATTTACCTAAAACATAATCCTTTGTATCAATTAATTTATTATTTGATATTCCAATCTTTAATCTTTTATATTCTTGTGTTTTTAAATGAAGTTCTATATTTTTAAGTCCATTATGTCCTCCAGAACTACCCTTTTGTTTTAATTTATATTTTCCGACATCTTGATCTAAATCATCACATATTATTAATATGTCATTTATATTTATTTTATAAAAGTCTACATATTTTTTTATAACTTCACCAGATAAATTCATATATTTAGCCGGTTTTAAAAATATTACTTGTTCACCATTTATTAAAATTTTTTCATAATATCCATCAAATTTATTTTTTGTTATTTCAAATTTATATTTTTTACTAATTGCATCTATAGCTTTAAAACCTATATTATGTCTTGTATTTTCATATTCTTTTCCTATATTTCCCAAACCTACAATTAATTTCATTTAATCACCTCTATGATAAATATTATATATTTCACTTTTAGCAACTTTTCTTTCTTTTGCTACTTTTTTTATAGCTTCTTTTGTATCAAAGCCTTCTTTAATATAAAGATTAACATGTTCTACAATAGTTAAATTTTCAAAATTTTCTATTTTATTATTTCCTTCTACTATTAAAACTAATTCTCCCTTTACATCTTCTAATTCTTTTAAAACATCTTCTATACTACCTCTATATATTTCTTCAAATTTTTTAGATATTTCCCGGGAAATAGAAATTTGTCTATTTCCCAATATATTTTTTATATCTTCTAAAGTTTTTATAACTCGATGTGGTGCTTCATAAAATATCAATGTTGTTTTTAAATTTTTATATTCTTCTAATTCTTTTCTTCTTTTGGAATCTCTGTTATTTAAAAATCCAATAAACGTAAACGGACTAGGATTAATTCCAGAAACCGTTAATGCAGGAATTAATGCAGTTGGACCCGGCAATGAAACAACATTATAATTATTTTTAATTGCTATTTTTACTAATTCATATCCTGGATCACTTATGATTGGCGTTCCTCTATCTGTTACAACTCCAACATTTAATCCCCTTTCTAAATATTCTAATAAAATACTTTCATTTTTATATTCATTGTAATTATGACTTGAAATCAATTTTTTATTAATATTCAAATAATTTAATAATTGCCTTGTTACTCTAGTATCTTCTGAAAATATAACTTCTACTTCCTTTAATGTATTAATTGCACGTATAGTTATATCTTCCATGTTTCCTATAGGGGTTGGTATTAAAAATAATGTTGCTTTATTATTTATATAACTTTTTTGTGACATACTATCATTCCTTAAAATATTTTTTTATTTCTTCTGTATATTCTCCATTTTCATAATGTGAATATAATGGTGGTAATATTTTTAATCCTGGATTTCCATTTTTAACGCCTTCTATTAGTAAAATATTTGCTTCTTTATTATTACCAGGATATACTAACCTCATTTTTTTTGGTTCAATTCCGTTTTGTTTCATTTCTATTATTATTTCTATTAATCTCTCAGGTCTATGAACAATTGCAATACAACCTTTATTTTTTAATAATTTTTTACTTATCTGCATAATTTGGGAAATATTTAATTTTATTTCATGTCTTGCTATTGTTTTTTGTTCATTATCGTTTATTTTTGATGTATTGTTATATTTAAAAAATGGTGGATTACATGTTATAACATCAAAAATTTCTGTTTCTAAATTTTTTGCATAAATATTTATATCTTCATTTATAATTTCTATTTTGTTTCTTAAATTGTTATATTCAACTGATTTAATTGCTAAATCAAATGATTCCTTCTGGATTTCTACACCTGTTATTAAAGCATTTGTCTTTGTAGATAAAATAAGTGGAATAACGGCATTTCCACATCCTATATCAAGTACTTTTTTTATATTTTTATTTAATGTAACAAAATTTGGAAGCAACACTGAATCTAATGAAAAACTAAACATATTTGTATTTTGATATATTTTTAAATTTTTATAATCTAATAAATAATTAATTACTTCCAACTTTTTCTTCCTCTATTCCTATTTGTGTTTGAACTTTATATTTTTGATTTAAAATATCAATTGAAATAACTTGTCCTTCTTTTCCTGTTGATGTTTTTATTTTATCTCCTACTTTGGGTAGTTTTTTCTTACATTCTTTATAACAATCATTTTCATAGTTTAAACAACATAAAAGTCTTCCACACAATCCATTTATTTTAGAAGGATTTAAAGCTAAATTTTGATTTTTTGCCATTTGTATAGATACAGAATCAAATTCATTTAAAAACCTAGAACAACATAATTTTTGACCACAACTTCCTATTCCCCCTATTTTTTTTGCTTTATCTCTAACACCTATCTGTCTAAGTTCTATTCTTGTATGATAAATAGTTGCTAAATCTTTTGCCAAATCTCTAAAGTCTATTCTATTATCTGAAATAAATTTAAATACTAATTGTTCTCTATCATGTGTAAAATAACAATCTAAAATTTTCATATCTAATTTATATTCTTTTATTAATGAGTTACATTTATTTAATGCTTTTTTTGCATCATTAATATTTTTTTGATTAGTATGATAATCTTGTTTTGATGCTATTCTAATTATTTTATTTAATTTTTTATTTAATTTATTTGAATCAATTTGATGAATTTCTGAAACAACTTTTCCAAATCTTAAAACATCTTCTTGTTCAATAATTACATTTATATTATTATTGATTTTTAAATTATTAGTATAATAATATTCTGGTCGGTCTTCATTATTTAATATAACTCCAACTATTTTATCCATCTATATCACCTCTTGATAATTCTATTATTAGTTTATCTAATAATAAACTTTGATTTGCATTTATCTTTATATATTCTATTAATTCTATAATTTTATTTATTTTATATATTAAACTATCAAAACTATTATTATTTGCTAATTTTTCTATTTCTTGCTCATATAATGAAAAATTTTCTATTTTTCTTTTTAATTTATAGTTTAGGATATCTTTATAATATAAAAGTATTAAATTATATCCAATTATATAATCTTTTCTTTCTTTAAAAAAATTATGCCATAATTTTTGTGTAAATAATAAAGTTTCTAATTTTTCTTTTTCTAATGTAGAAACAAAATTATTTATATAATTTAATTGTTCTTCATCTTTAACAGATTCTACTAACATCTTATTCTTCTTTAATGATATTATTTGGCATCTTGAAATTATTGTCGGTAAAAGTTGATATATATTTTTAGTTACTAATATTGCTATTATATTTTCTTCTGGTTCTTCTAAAAATTTTAATATTGAATTTGATGCTTGTACATTTAATAATTCTGCATTATTTATTATATATATTTTTTTACCAGTTTCTATACTTTTTGTACTAAATTCTTTTTGTAATGAATCTAACTGTTCTTTCTTAATCCACATGCCATCTGGATTTATTATTTTAAGATCTGTAAATACATTTTTATCTATTTTATTACATTGCGTACAATTTACACATTTTAAATTATTAGTATAATTATTTGGACATTGCAGTGTTTTAGCAAATGCTAACGCCATATTAAATCCATCATCTAAATCATTATTATCAAACAAATATGCATGTGAATATTTATTTTTTTTAATAGCATTAACTAATATTTTATATACAATATTTTGTGTTTTCATATACTCATCAAGCATACTTTTACCTCCTAATAAATTAATATTTGAATCAATATTAATGAAAATAAAGATGGATAACCTAATATAGTTAAAATTAATACAGTTATAATATTTATTGGAATTATTATACCAAATGATACAGATATCAAATTATATCCATATAATAAAAAAGAACTTAATATTATTTTTTTTATTATATTAAATATTTTTTTAATCATTTTATCACCTATTAAAAGGTTATGTTATTATAATAATTTTATGAAACTGATGTTCTATCTTCTAAAGCCATTTCAAGTGTTAGTGCATCAATATATTCCATATCAACTCCTATAGGTATTCCATGAGCTAATTTTGTAATTTTTACATTTTTATTTTCTAATAATTTTGAAATATAAAGAGAAGTTGTTTCTCCTTCAATACTTGGTTTTAAAGCTAATATAATTTCTGTTATATTTTCATTTTTTATTCTTTCAATTAATGAAGAAATATTTATATCTTCTGGATTTATTCCATCAAGAGGAGATATTAATCCATCTAATACATGATATAATCCACGGTATGTGCCTATTTTTTCTAAAATCATTACATTTTTTACATCTTCTACAACACATATTGTATTAATATCTCTATTTTTCATTTTGCATATTTCACATAATTCTTCTTCACTTAAATTATTACATTTTTTACATCTTTTTATTTTTATTTTTGTATTTTCTAATGACTGTTTAAATAAATCAATTATTTCATCGTCTAGATCTAATGTTGATAAAGCTAATCTTTCTGCTGTTTTTTCACCTATTCCAGGTAATTTTTTAAAGCATTCTATTAAGTCTTTTATTGTCTTAGGATAATTCATTAAAACAATCCTGGCATTCCTTGAGTAAATTTACCCATTCTTTTTTCTGTTTCTTTATCAATATTCTTCATAGCATCGTTTATAGCAACCATTATCATATCCTGTAACATTTCTATATCTTCTGCTTCTATACTATCACTATTTATTTTTACTTCTATTATTTCTTTTGTTCCTTTTAATTTTACTGATACTATTGACGATTTTCCTTCAAATATTTCATTATCTATTTTATTTTTTTCACTAACCATATCTTTTTGTAATTTTTGAGCTTGTTTCATCATTGCTTGTATATTCATTTTATTCCTTCTTTCTAATCATACTCTATTATATCACTAAATTCACTATCTATTTTATTTTTAGTTTCTTCTTTTTTTGTTATTAATGGTTCTTCAATATAACTATATTTTTTCTTCTTTCCATTAAATTCTTCTTTTATTATATTCCATTCATTAATATCAACAGATATTGTTGAATAATTTTTATTAAATGTTTCTTTAAATAATTTATCAATTTTAAGAATATTTTCATTAAACATATTTGATAATTTTTTATTTTCAAATACAAATATTAAGTTACTATTTCCTACAGCTTTTAATTTACCATCTAAGATTAAAGATACAATTTCACTATATTCTGGTTGCATTAACATTATTCTTATATTTTCTATTTCAGAAAGCATTTCTAATAATTGTTTTTTATTAAAATTACATAAAGTATTATTAATTCTAATTTTTTTTATTTTTTCTATTATTTCTTTATCTATATTGTCATTTTGTTTTATATTTGGTTCTGAAACTTTTTTTATCGGTTGCTTTTCTTCTGGTAATTTTGATATATCTACTGGTTTAATTTTTTTATTTTGTCCTAATAATTTAATAATCACTGTTTCAAATATTAATCTTGGATTATTTGATTTTTTCATTTCAAAAATAATTCTATTAAATTCATTTATATTATTTATTATTGTTGATTCTTCTATTATTTTTTCAAATTCTTTATATATTTCTACATTAGATATATTTTCTTTTGAATATTCTGTTGCATTCATAACTAATAATATATTTCTATAGAAATTAATTATTTCTTCAGATAGTTTTACAAAATTTTTACCATTATTATCATATTCATCTATCATATTAAAAATTTCATTATATTTTTTTAATGCAATATATTTTATAAAATGCTTTAATTCATCTTGTGGAATAGTACCATTTATTTCATGAACATCCTTTACAGTTATTTTATTTTCTGAATATGCTACTACTTGATCTAATATGCTTAATGCATCTCTCATTCCACCATCTGCTAATCTTGCTATTTCTGTAATTGCTTCTTCATCTATTGAAATATTTTCTAAATTTATTATTTCTTGTAATTTTTGTTTAATTTTATTTATACTTATTTTCTTAAATTCAAATTTTTGACATCTTGATAATATAGTTACAGGTATTTTATATAATTCTGTTGTTGCTAATATAAATATAACGTGAGCTGGTGGTTCTTCTAGTGTTTTTAATAATGCATTAAATGCACCTATCGTTAACATATGTACCTCATCTATTATATAAATTTTATATTTTCCTGTTGAAGGTACTAAATTTACATTATTTCTTAATTCTCTTATTTCATCTACACCATTATTCGATGCTGCATCTATTTCAATTATATCAATTGATTGTTTATTATTTATTTGTGTACAATTTACACATTTATTACATGGCTTTAAATTTTCTAAATTTAAACAATTTACAGTTTTAGCTATTATTTTTGCAGTACTTGTTTTTCCCGTTCCTCTTGGACCACTAAATATATATGCATGATTAATTTTATTATTTTTTATAGCATTTTTTATAGTTGTAATTATTATATCTTGTCCTATTACTTCATCAAAATTTTTAGGTCTATATTTTCTATATAACGTCTGATACACTTTATCACCTCATACTATTTAATTATACCATTTTTACATAAATATTAAAAATAGATAATGTTTCACGTGAAACATTATCTTATTTTTTTAAAAAATATATTTAATAATTTTAATATTTTTTCTTGTTCTATTTGTTTAATAATAATTTTTGAATTTTGTTGTATATTACTTTTTTCTATATATCCAAAATTTTTATTTTTTATAGAATATACTATTTTTTTTATGCGTGATTGAATTATTGCTCCTGTACACATCATACATGGTTCCATTGTTGTATATAATGTACAATTTTCTAAATGCCATGTTTTTAATTTTTTACATGCTTTGTTTATTGCTAATATTTCTGCATGATATGTTGCAATTCCATATTTTTCTTTTTTATTATATGCTTTTGCTATTATTTTATTATTTTTTACTATTACACATCCTACAGGCACATCTTTTTTTTTATAAGCTTTTTTTGCTTCTTTATATGCAATATTTAAATATTTTTCATCATTCATATTAACACCTCAAAAAAAAAGCACACACATTAAGAGGTTCTTAAGGCTGCTATCTTCCGATTCTGACCTGATTCAAACATAAATGTTGTGCTATAAACATAATACATTAATTTATTTTATATTGCAATTTTTTTTAATGTTTCACGTGAAACATTAAAAAGAAGAATAAATTTATTCTTCTTTTTCTTTATTTAATTCAACGATTTCATCTTCTTCTTGATGTTCAATAATTGCTACATTACTTACTGCTTGATTATCTTTTAAATTTATCAATTTTACACCTTGAGCAACGCGACCTGTAGTTGATATTTGAGTTATAGGTAATCTAATAATAATTCCACTATCTGTAATAATCATTAAGTCTTCATTTCCATCTATTATTTTAAATGAAATAATATTTCCATTCTTTTCTGTAACATTAAGAGCTTTTACACCTTTGCTACCTCTATGAGTTTGCCTATATTCAGTTACACCAGTACGTTTTCCATATCCGTTTTTAGTAACAACTAATATTTGTTGTTCAAAATTTGCAACTTCACATCCAACACATATTCCATTTCCTATATCTATTCCATGAACACCTGATGCTGTTCTTCCCATTACTCTAATTTCAGATTCTTTAAATCTAATCATTCTACCATTTGAAGCACCTATTATTATTTCTTTTGTTCCATCTGTTTTTTTAGCAGATATTAATTTATCATTTTCTTTTAAAGTAATAGCTATTTTTCCACTATTTCTAATATTATCAAATTCTTCTATTCTAGTCTTCTTAATTAAACCATTTTGTGTACAAAATACAATAAAATGGTTTTGATCATTGTTTTCTACTTTTAACATTACGGTTACTTGTTCATTTTTTTCTATTGGAAGTAAATTGATTATAGGTAATCCTTTAGATTGTCTGCTATATTGTGGTACTTCATAACCTTTTATTCTATATACTTTGCCTTTATCAGTAAAGAATAAAATATAATCATGAGTAGTCATTGAAATTAATTGTTCAACAAAATCTTCTTCATTTGTAGACATTCCTTTAACTCCTACTCCACCTCTATTTTGAGTTTTATATGTCTCGCTATTAACTCTTTTTATATATCCTTTATTTGTTAAAGTTATAACAATATCTTCAACTGGAATTAATGATTCATCTTCTATATATTCAATAGCTGTCATATCTATGTTAGTTCTTCTCTCATCACTAAATTTTTCTTTTATTTCAAGTAATTCTTTTTTTATTATTTCTAAAACTTTTTGTTCTGATGCTAAGATAGCTTTTAATTCTTCTATACGAATTAATAAATCCTTTAATTCATTTTCTATTTTATCTTTTTCTAAACCTGTTAATCTTCTTAATTTCATTTCAAGAATTGCTTCACATTGAATAATATCTAATTCAAACTTACTAGTTAATTGTTGCTTTGCTATTTCATCTGTTTTTGATGATTTTATTATCCTAATAACTTCATCTATATTATCTAAAGCAATTTTTAATCCTTCTAAAATATGAACTCTTGCTTCACATTTATTTAAATCAAATTTTGATCTTCTTATAATTATTTCTTTTTGATAATCAATATATTTTGAAATAATTTCTTTTAATGAAAGAATTTTAGGAGTTTTTTGATCTATCATCAAAAGATTAATACCATATGTTGTTTGTAATTGTGTATGCTTATATAAATTATTTAATACAACATTAGCATTAGCTTCTTTTTTTAAATATATAACAACCCTAACAGGATTTTCTAAATTAGATTCTTCATGTAAATCACTAATTCCATCAATAATTTTATCTCTTACTAACTGTCCAATTCTTTCTTGAAATTCTTTCTTATTAACTTGATAAGGTAACTCATTAACTATAATTCTACTTTTTCCATTTACTTCTTCTATTTCTACTTTACCACGAATAGTAATAGTTCCTTTTCCTGTTTCATATGCTTTTTTTATTCCACTATTACCTAAAATAGTACCACCTGTTGGAAAATCAGGACCCTTGATATATTGCATTAAATCTATTGTTTCTACTAAAGGATTATCTATATAAGCAACACATCCATCAATTACTTCACCAAGGTTATGTGGTGGAATATTAGTAGCCATCCCTACTGCAATTCCCATTGATCCATTAACTAAAATATTTGGAAATCTAGATGGAAGAATTTCAGGTTCTTTTTCTGTTTCATCAAAATTTGGTTTAAAATCTACAGTATCTTTATTAATATCTCTAACCATTTCAAGGGATAATTTAGAAAGACGTGCTTCTGTATAACGCATTGCAGCAGCACCATCACCATCCATATTACCAAAGTTACCATGTCCATCTACCAACATATGTCTAAAACTAAATGGTTGAGCCATACGAACCATTGCTTCATATATACTTGAATCACCATGTGGATGATATTTTCCCATTACATCTCCGACAATTCTTGCACTTTTACGATGTGGTTTATCAGCTGTGTAACCAGACTCAAACATAGAATATAATATTCTACGATGAACAGGTTTTAAACCATCTCTTAAATCTGGTATTGCACGTGCAACTATTACACTCATAGAATATTCTAAGAAAGAATCTTTTACTTCTTGTACAATATTTTTTTCTATTATTCTATCCATAATATCCTCCTATACATCCAACATTTCTGCAAATTTTGCAAATTCTTCGATAAATGATTTACGTGGATTTACATCATCACCCATTAAATCTGTAAATATTTTATCAGCTTCTATTGCGTCTTCTACAGTAACTCTCTTTAATACACGATTGTTTATATGCATTGTTGTTTCACGTAAGTCAATTGCATCCATTTCCCCTAAACCTTTAAAACGTTGTACAATTGGTTTTGCATTTGGACTTAGTGTACTTCTATATTCTTCTAATTCTTCATCTGTAAGAACATATTTTATATTTTTTCCATTAATAACTTTATATAAAGGAGGTTGTGCTGCATAAACATATCCACCTTCAACAACTGGTTTAAAAAATCTATAAAATAATGTTAATAATAAAATTCTTATATGTGATCCATCTACATCAGCATCTGTCATAATAACTATTTTATGATATCTTAATTTATTAATATCAAATTCTTCACCTATACCTGTACCAAAAGCAGTTATTATAGTTCTGATTTCTTCATTTGATAATGCTTTATCTAATCTTGCTTTTTCTACATTTAATATTTTTCCTCTAAGAGGCAATATTGCTTGAGTAGCTGGAATTCTAGCATCTTTAGCAGAACCACCTGCTGAATCACCTTCGACTAAAAATATTTCACTTATTGTTGCATCTTTACTAGTACAATCTGCTAATTTACCAATTGTATTAAATCCATCAAGAGCCGTTTTTCTACGAGTTGCTTCACGTGCTTTTTTTGCAGCCATTCTTGCCCTAGATGCTACTGTTGCTTTTTCTACTATTATTTTAGCTATATCAGGATTCTCCATTAAAAATCTTTCAAATCCTTCGCTAAATACACTATCTGCCAATTTACGAACTTCAGAGTTACCAAGTCTTCCTTTTGTTTGACCTTCAAATTGAGGATTTGGATGTTTACAAGAAACAATCATTGTTAAACCTTCTTTAACATCATCTGCTGTTAAAGAATCATCTTTTTCTTTTAATATCTTATTTTTTCTTGCATAACTATTTATAATACGAGTTAAAGCTCTTCTAACTCCTTCTTCATGAGTTCCTCCATCATGAGTATTGATATTATTAACAAATGAATAAATACTATCACTATAACCATCATTATATTGAAGTGCAACTTCGAACATAACTCCATCTTCTTCTCCATCAAGATGAATTATTTGTTCATGTATTGGTGTTTTATTTTTATTTAAAAATCTAACATATTCACTTATTCCACCTTCATAATGAAATGTTTCACCTGTTGTATCTTCATCATCTCTATCATCTCTCAATGTTATTTTTAGTCCTTTGTTTAAAAATGCTAATTCACGAGTTCTAATTTTTAAAGTGTCAAAATCATATATTGTTGTATCAAAAATAGAATCATCTGGTTTAAAAGTTACCGTTGTTCCTGTTCTATTATCTTCACATTCACCTATAACAGTTAATTTTTGAGATATTTTTCCACCATTTTCAAATTTTGCTTCATATATCTTTCCATCTTTATAAACAGTAACGACTACCCATTTACTTAAAGCATTTACAACGCTTGCACCTACTCCATGAAGTCCTCCAGATACTTTATATCCACCTCCACCGAATTTACCACCTGCATGTAATACTGTATATACTGTTTCTACAGTTGAAAGACCTGTTTTTTGATGGATTCCAACTGGTATTCCACGACCATTATCTTTTACTGTTATTGAATTATCTTTATTTATTATAATTTCTATAGCATTACAATATCCAGCTAAAGCTTCGTCTATAGCATTATCAACAATTTCCCAAACTAAATGATGTAATCCTTTTATATCTGTTGTACCAATATACATACCTGGTCTTTTTCTTACTGCTTCTAATCCTTCTAATACCTGAATATCTGATGAATCATAATGTTCTATTTTATTTTCCATTTATATAACATCTCCTTTTACTATTTTTCCATTTTCTATTTCTATTATTTTTGACTTTTTCATTATTTTTTCACTAATATTTTTTACATCTGTTGTTGTTATAATTACTTGTATATCATTATTTATATATTTAAGTAAATTATTTTTTTTATTTTCATCTAATTCACTAAATACATCATCTAATAATAAAATTGGTGTGTTGTCATTATATTTTTTAAATATTTCTATTTCTCCTAATTTTAAAGAAATAACTGCCATTCTTTGTTGACCTTGTGATCCATAATTTTTTAAGTTATTTTCATCTAAATAAAATTCTAAATCATCTTTATGTGGTCCTATTAATGTAGTTTTTAATTTTAATTCTTGATTTTTTATTTCTCTAAATTTTTCTATAAGATTATATTTTAACGAATCATAATTAAAATCTGTATTATTTAAAGAATTTTTATATTTAATATTAAAACCACTTATTTTTGTTATATCATTATAAATTTTTTCTATATTTTCATTTAATTTTATTACAAATTTATTTCTTAATTTATAAATAATAATAGATTTTTCTATTAAATAATTAGTTAAAATATTTAAATAATTATCATCAATATAAGAATTTTTTAAATAATCATTTCTCATTTTTAAAATTTTATTATATTCATTTAATATAACTAAATAATTACTGTTAAGTTGTGCTAATTCCAAATTTAAAAATCTTCTTCTTGATGCAGGCGAACCTTTTATTAATTCTAAATCTTCTGGATAAAATATAATTATATTCATATTTGATATATAATCACTATTTTTAACTATTATATTATTATCAATTTTTAATATTTTTTTTTTATTTTCTAATATTATTTCTAATTTAGAAGATATATTTTCTTGAACTAATTCCCCTTTAATTTTACATATTTTTTCATTTTTTTTTATTAAATTATTATCTATAAATGATCTATGAGATTTTGTAATTCCTAAAACATATATACTTTCAAGTAAATTTGTCTTACCTTGACCATTATTTCCAATAATTATATTTAATCCTTTATTTAATTTTAGTTCTAAAGAATCGTAATTTCTAAAATTTGATATTTTTAAGTTAGAAATATACATAAACATACCTTCTTTTTTTATTTAAAGTAGTTTTTTTTATATTTTATCGTTTTAGCACTACCTATACACCAAACTAATTATATCATAAAAAAAGGCAAAAAACAAAGAATAAAGAAAAAAACACTAATTATTTAGTGCTTTTTTTAATTATATTTTCTTTTTCTTAATGTTGATTCTAATAATGTAGCTCTATATATTTGATTTTGTAATGATTCATATGAAATACTTAAATTAACTATAAAATTATTTTTAAATATAATTCTACTGGATTTTGAAAATTTTTCATAATTTTTTATATTATTTAATGCAACCCAATAACAATTATCAAATCTAGGTGAACTAGTTGGAAAAAAGACTATATTTAAATCTTCTTCAATAATAACAGGACTTTTATAATTTACACCTATTAAATTTTTTGTTCCTTCTAATCTACCTAATAATGAGCTTCCAAAATATTTACAACTATTATCAATTATTTCAGTTGATTTTAGATTTACTAAATATGTACCATTTACTTCTATTACTTTAGAAGTAGTTTTATCAACTGGAATAATTAATAAAGTATCAGAATTAATCTCATAACTATTTAACATAAATACACCTCCCCCTGTAAAATTTAATACTCTTATACTCTTTTTTCTTGTCGAAATTTGATGAATTTTGTCGAAAAAATTAAAAAAATTAAAAAAAATACAAAAAAAAACATATATTTAATATGTTCTTATAGGTACTATTAATTGAATTAAATCATCACTTTCAGGATTTTTTAATATAATAGGTTTTATTTCTCCATTAAATAAAATTTCAATTTCATCACTTTCAAGTGATTTAATAGCATCAATCATATATTTAGAACTAAATGAAATTTTTATGTTATTATTTGTTTCATTTTTTATTAATAAATGTTCTTCAACATTTCCTATTTCAGGAATATTTGAAGAAATTTTCATATTTTCACCATTTACTTCTAAATTAATAATATTTTTTTCCTCTTCACTTGTTAAAAGTGATGCTCTATCTATTGCATTATAATACTCATTTATATTTGCAACAATTTTAGTTTCAAAATTTTCTGGTATTAATTTTGATGTATCTGGAAAATTACCATTTATTAATTTTGTCAAAAGAATTATATTATTAAATTTGAATATGACTTTGTTATTAAATACATGCATATTTAAAACGTCATCATCATTACTATATAATCTTGTTAATTCTATTAAATTTTTTGTAGGTATTATTATATTAATATTTTCATTTATATTTTTATTTAATTTTACTATTTTTTTTGATAATCTATATGAATCGGTAGCTGTACATTCTAATATATTATCATATATTTTAAAATTAATTCCAGTTAAAACAGGTCTAGATTCTTGTTGAGAAGTAGCAAAACTTGTTTGCTTTATTATATTAGAAAAAACAGTTTTATTAATTTCAATTGGATTTTTACTATCTTCTAAATCAATTTCTGGAAAATCATCAGGATTATTACAATTAAGTTTAAATTCTGATGTAGATGTAGTTATAATAATTTTGTTATCTACTACTTCTTCTATATTAATATTTGTATTTGGTAATTTTTTTACTATTTCATATATATATCTACCAGATATTAGTATTTCTCCACATCTATCTATATTTTCTATATTTTCTTTTTTTATAAATGTTTTTATAGCTATTTCATTATCAGTACTTAATAAATAAAGTCCTTCATTCGTTAATTCAAATTTAATGCAATTAAGTATAGGAATTATATTCTTATTAGATATTCCCTTTATAGCATAATTTAAATGTTCCATTAAAATATTTTGTTTAATTTCAAATTTCATAAAAAACCTCCTAATTTATTATTATATTTTTATTTTATTATTATAGCAGTGGATATTGTGGAAAACAATATGTATCCTATAAAATATATAGGATTATTAAAAATTTATTAACATTTATTTATAATATTATCCACTATTTAATTTGATTTATGAGTTTATTTATCTCAAATTTTAAATTTTCGTCATTTGATATTTGTTTTTTAATTTTATCAACAGAATGCATTACAGTAGTATGATCTTTTCCACCAAATTCTATTCCAATTTTAGTTAAAGGTTCTTCTAAAGATATTCTACATATATACATAGCTATTTGTCTTGGATATGCAATCGTACTTACTCTTTTTTTTGATTTTAAGTCCTCTACTTTTATATTATAATGATTTGCAACAATTTGTTGAACTTGATCAATTTTATTTTTTGATATAATTGTTTTAGAAAAATAGTCTTGTAACGCTTCTATAGCTAAATTCATATTTATATCAGAACCATTCATCATTGTTGCATATGCAACTACCCTTGTAATAGCTCCTTCAAGTTTCCTTATATCACTAGTACAATTACTTGCAATATATTCTTTAACATCTTTAGGAAATGATGAATTTAACATATTTGCTTCTATTTTATTATCTATAATATTCATTCTTAAATTAAAATCAGGTGGAAAAATATTAATAGTTAATCCCCAGTTAAACCTAGTAAGAAGTCTTTCTTCTAATAATTTTAAATCTTCAGGAGATCTATCGGATGAAATAATAATTTGTTTATTATTACCATATAAATCATTAAAAGTATTAAAGAATTCTTGTTGTGTTTGATAAGCGTTTCCAAGATATTGAATATCATCTATTATTAAAACATCAATATCACGATACTTTTTTTTAAAAATTTCAACATTATCAAAATTATTTTGATTTTTTTTTCTAGTAATTCCAATAAAATCTTCAACAAATTTTTCACATGTAACATAAAGAACTCTTTTGTTCTTATTTTTTGTAATATAATTACCTATTGCATGCATTAAATGAGTTTTTCCAAGACCACTATTACCATATATAAAAAGTGGATTATACATTTGACCTGGATTTTCTGCAACAGCAACAGCAGTAGCATGTGCAAATTTATTACTTTCCCCTACTATAAAATTTTCAAAATTGTACTTACTGTTCAAATTGGTTTCAAAATTATCATTAGGTACTCCTATTATATCAGTATTAATTTCAATATTATTTTCAATCTCTTCTTCTAGTACATATTCAAATTTAAAATTAGAACCAGAAACATCTGTAAAAACTTCTTCTATTAAATCATTATAATTTTCTTTTAAATTCTTTTTTTGAATATGCATTTGAACTAAAACAATTGCTTTATTATCAATTAATTTATATAATTTTGAATCAGCAAACCAAGTATCATATGAAATTTTTGATACTTTTGTTTTTATGATATCTAAAGTAGCATTCCACAATTTAGAATTATTCAAATTTACCACCCTCTGTTAATAACTAACATTATTTTACATTAAAATAAGGTAAAAATCAAAGAAAATGTGGAAAAAAATATCAAAATATTTAATTAACAAAATTATCCACAGCAAAAATAATATAAAATATCTAAAAAAATAATAAATTCACATCAACTGTGGAAAACTAAGTAACAATAAAATTAAATGTGCAATAATTTTCCACAATTAATGTTTAAAAATATCAAAATAAGTAAATATAAACCTAAAAATATGTGGAAAACTATTATTAAGCTGTAATTAATTAATAAAATTCATTAAAAATGTTTGACAAACAATAAAAAAGTATATATAATGAACTAAGCGAAGAAAATTTATATACAGGAGGTGTATTTATGAAAAGAACTTATCAACCTAATAATAGAAGAAGAAGTAAAAAACAAGGTTTTTTTGCAAGAATGAAAACTAATATTATAAATAATAGAAGAAGAAAAGGACGTAAAGTATTATCTCGTTAATAAAATCACTGTAATAAAGTGATTTTTTGTATTATAATAAGGATTGATGTTATGAAGAAAATAAATATTTTAAAAAAAAATAGTGATTTTAGTAGAATAGTAAAAAATGAAAAACCTTTTAAATATAAAGGATTTGTCGTATATGTGGAAAAAAATACAAATGATTATTATAAATTTGGCATAAGTGTTAGTAAAAAATTAACTAATGCGGTAGGAAGAAATAAAATAAAAAGACAAGTTAGAGAAATAATTTCTAAAAATAACTATGAAAATAATTTTAATTGTATTATAATAATAAGGAAAAGTTATTTAGAAAATGATTATTTAAATAACCAAAAAGATTTAGATTATATATTCAGAAAAATAAAAATAATAAAGGAGAATTAAATGAAAAAGAAAAAATATATAAAAATATTTACAGTCTTGTTATTAATTTTGACATTAACAGGATGTACTACATATGGAAAAGATAAAAAAGGAAACGCTATATCTAATAAAAAAACAGGGCAAAGATTAGTTACAAATATATTATGTAAGCCAACTGATAAAGAAATGCTTAAAATATATGAAAATTATAACAAAGATTCGAAGAAAAAAGTAGAACTAGAAAAATTAGAAGAATGTAAGTCTATTAAAGTTACAGGAAAATATTATGATTTATGGACAAATATCTTTGTAAAACCATTAGCATGGTTCATAATTAAATTAGGAAATGTTTTAAAAAGTTATGGATTTGCTTTAATTTTAGCAACATTAATAATAAGATTAATTGCTTATCCATTTACAAAAAAAGCAGCACTACAATCTGAAAATATGAAAAAAGCAAGTCCTGAACTAGAAAAATTAGAAAAAAAATATAAAAATAAAAATGATCAAGAATCAATGATGAAAAAATCTCAAGAAATGATGTTTATTTATAAAAAATATAATATTAATCCAATGAGTACATGTTTATTTTCATTATTTCAAATACCATTATTCTTTGCTTTTTATGAAGCTATAAGTAGAATACCAATTATATTTGAAGAAAAATTTTTAGGTTTTGATTTAGGTGTAAGTCCTATGAATGCTGTTGTAATGGGTGAATATAAATATTTGATATTTATAGTTATAATAGCTTTAGCAACATACTTCTCATTTAAATTAAATAGTGGAGCATCTATGAGTAAAGAGCAAGAAAAACAGATGAAAACAATGTCAAATGTTATGGTTGTTATTATGACACTTACAGCTTTTTCTATCTCAACTGGTATTGCATTTTATTGGGTAACTACAAATATATTTACTATAATTCAAAATTTAATAGTAAAGAGAGGTAAAAAAAATGCTTAATATAAAAGAATTTGAAGCAAAAACATTAGATGAAGCTTTAGAAAAAGCAATGGTAGAACTTAATTGTGAAAAAGAAAATTTATTATATAATTATGAATTTATAGAAGCAAAATTATTTAAAAGTTCAAAATACAAAATAAATGTTGTTGAAAAATCTAATATAAAAGAATATTTAATAGATTATTTAAAAGAATTTTCATCAACAATAGGTATATCAATAGAATCAGAAATTTTATATAATAATGAAAGTTTTAATATAACTTTAGTAACAAGTAATAATTCTTTATTAATAGGAAAAGAAGGAAAAAATTTACAAGCACTACAAAATATAATAAGACAAAGTTTAAAAGTTAAAACAGGTATTAATATAAAAGTTAATATAGATATTAGCAATTATAAACAAAAAAAATTAAACAATTTAGAAAATGAAATAAAAAAGATAGCAAAAGAAGTAGTAAAAACAAAAGTAGATGTATCACTTGATCCTATGAATTCATATGAAAGAAGATGTATTCATAGCTTAATAAGTGAATATGAAAACTTAACAACAGAAAGTGTTGGAGAAGGAAAAGAAAGACATATTATTATTAAATATATAGAAAATTAAAACACTTATGTGTTTTTTTTAAAAGGAGGACAAATGGAAGATACAATAGCAGCAATATCTACATCAAGTGGAGTAGGAGCAATTTCTATTATAAGAGTAAGTGGAAAAGAATCTATAAATATAGTAAATAAAATATTTAAAGGAAAAGATTTAAATAATGTTAATACTCATACTATAAATTATGGATATATAGTAGATAATAATAAAATAATAGATGAAGTATTAGTTAGTGTTATGAAAGAACCAAAAACTTTTACAACAGAAAATATAGTTGAAATAAATTGTCATGGTGGTTACATAACTACAAAAAAAATATTAGAATTATTATTATTAAATGGTTGTCGTCTTGCAGAACCTGGTGAATTTACTAAAAGAGCTTTTTTAAATGGTAGAATAGATTTATTAGAAGCAGAAGCAGTAATGGACATTATTATTTCTAAAACTGAAAAAGCTTTATCACAAGCTATAAATCAATTAAGTGGAAATATATCAAATTTAATAAATGAATTAAAACAACAAGAATTAAAAATAATATCAAATATAGAAGTAAATATAGATTATCCTGAATATGAGGATATAGAAGTTTTAACAAATGAAAAAATATTACCAGAATTAATTAATTTAAAAAATAAAATGAAAACAATAATAAAAAATAGCGAAGATGGAAGATTAGTAAAAGAAGGTATTAAAACAGCAATTATAGGAAAACCAAATGTAGGAAAAAGTAGTTTACTTAATATTTTATTAGAAGAAGAAAAAGCAATAGTAACAGATATAGAAGGTACAACAAGAGATATAGTAGAAGGTCAAGTAGTATTAGATGGAATTGTATTAAATATATTAGATACAGCAGGTATTAGACAAACAGATAATAAAGTAGAAGAAATAGGAGTAAAAAAAAGTATAGATTTAATAGATAAATCAGATTTAATTTTATTTGTACTAAATAATAATGAAAAAATAACACAAGAGGAATTAAATATAATAGAAAAAATAAAAACAAAAAAATATATAACAATAATAAATAAAAGTGATTTAGATAATAAATTAGAAATAGATAAATTAAATTTAAAAAATATAATTTACACAAGTACTTTAAATAAAAAAGGAATAGATGAATTAAAAAATAAAATAATAGAGATATATAATTTAGAGGAAATAGAAAATAATGATATGACATATTTAAATAATGCAAGAAGTATATCTTTACTTAAAGAATCAATGAATTTAATAATAAGTTCAATAGAAAATATTAATAATAATTTTCCAATTGATATAGTTGAAATAGATATAAAAGAAAGTTGCAAAAAATTAAATGAAATATTAGGAGAAAATTATAATGAAAATTTATTAAATGAATTATTTTCTAATTTTTGTTTAGGAAAATAAATTATAATACAGGAAGGTTAAATAAATATTTAACTTTTTTCTTGTTAACTATAAAAAATAATAGTATAATAAAAAAGTCAAAAAGAGGTGTAATTATGGACTTTGAAGTAATAGTAGTAGGTGGCGGACATGCTGGATGTGAAGCTGCGCTTGCAACAGCAAGAATTGGACATAAAACATTGTTAGTAACAGGAAATATTAATAATATAGCTGATATGCCATGTAATCCATCAATTGGAGGAAGTGCAAAAGGAATAGTTGTTAGAGAAATTGATGCATTAGGTGGAGAAATGGGTGTAAATGCTGATAAAAGCTTAATTCAAATCAAAATGTTAAATGGAGGAAAAGGCCCTGCAGTTCAAGCACTAAGAGCTCAAGCAGATAAAATAACATATCCAAAAGAAATGTTAAAAACATTAAATTCTACTAAAAATTTAGAAATAAAAGAAGCAATGGTAGAGGATCTTATTATAAATGAAAATAAAGTAAAGGGAATCATATTAGAAGATAATACTAAAATAACATCAAAAGTAGTTATCCTAACAACCGGTACATATTTAAAAGCAGATATAATGGTTGGTGACACTAGAAGAAGAGAAGGACCACATGGTGAAAAACCATCTAATCATTTAAGTGATAATTTAAAAAAATATGGTTTAAAAATAATAAGATTAAAAACAGGAACTCCTCAAAGACTTGATAAAAAAACAATAGATTTTAGTAAAACAAAAGAAGAATTAGGTGATAATACTTTATTAAGTTTTAGTTTTGATAGACAACCTTCATATAAAATAGAAGAACAAGTTCCATGTCATTTAGTTTATACAACAGAAGAAACACACAAAATAATAAGAGAAAATTTAAATAAATCAAGCATGTATGGAGGATTAAATGATGTAACAGGAGTTGGTCCAAGATATTGTCCATCAATAGAAGATAAAGTAGTAAGATTTGCAGACAAAGAAAGACATCAATTATTTTTAGAGCCAGAAAGTTTATATTACGATGATATATATTTACAAGGTTTTTCAACATCTATGCCACATGATATTCAAGAAAAAATGGTTCATTCTATAAAAGGACTTGAAAATGCTAAAATACTTAAATATGCATATGCAATAGAATATGATGCAATATATCCAACCCAAATGAAATTATCTCTTGAAAATAAAGTTATAGAAAATCTATTTACAGCAGGGCAAATAAATGGAACAAGTGGTTATGAGGAGGCAGCAGGTCAAGGAATAATAGCAGGAATAAATGCAGCTTTAAAAATAGAAGAAAAAGATCCTCTAATATTAAAGAGAAATGAATCATATATTGGAGTATTAATTGATGATTTAGTAACAAAAGGAATAAGGGATCCATATAGATTACTTACATCACGAGCTGAGTATAGATTGTTACTTAGAAGTGATAATGCAGATTTAAGATTAAGAAAATATGGATATCAAGTAGGACTTATTAATAATGAAAAATATAATAAATATTTAAATAAAATAAAAAAAATAGAAGAAGTAAAAGAAATATTAAAAAATAATAAAATTACACCAAAAGAAGAAGTTAATAAATATTTAATAGAAAATAATTCAACTCCTTTAAAAGATGGAATAACATTATATAGTTTACTTAAAAGAACAGAACTTAATATAGAAAATATAAAAAATTTTCTAGATTTAAATTATGAAAATGAAATATTAAAAGAAGTAGAAATAGATATAAAATATGAAGGATATATAAATAAAGCAAACAAAGATGCAGAAAAAATGTTAAAACTTGAAAATAAAAAAATACCAAAAAATATTGATTATTCAAAAATAAAAAATATAGCAAGTGAAGCAAAACAAAAATTACAAGAAGTTAATCCAGAATCATTAGGGCAAGCACTAAGAATTAGTGGAGTAAATCCAAGTGATATTTCAATTTTATCTGTTTATTTAAAAAGAAATTATAAAAATGAATCAAAATAAATTTATAGAAGAATTAAAAAAAATAAATATAGAAATAACAGATAAACAATTAGAACAATTAGAAATTTATTATGAATTATTAATAGAATATAATAAAGTGATGAATTTAACTGGAATAACAGAAAAAAATCAAGTATATTTAAAACATTTTTATGATTCGTTAACTATAGCTAAAATAATAGATATAACAAAAGAAGAAACCTTGTGTGATATAGGAACAGGAGCAGGATTTCCTGGAATGGTTCTTAAAATAATTTTTCCAAATTTAAAGGTGACATTAGTTGATTCTTTAAATAAAAGAATAGAATTTCTAAAAATGGTAAAAGAAAAACTTAAATTAACAAACATAGAAATAATTCATTCAAGAATTGAAGATTATGCAAAAGATAATCGTGAAAAATTTGATATTGTTACATCAAGAGCAGTAGCAAATCTTTCAATATTATTAGAATATGCTATACCTTTAGTAAAAGTAAATAAATATTTTATTGCTATGAAAGGTAATGCAAAAGAAGAAATAGAAGCAGGTAAAAATGCATTTAAAGTATTAAATAGTTATATAGAAAAAAGTTTAGAATTTAAATTACCAATAGAGAATAGTCAAAGAGATTTAATCAAAATAAAAAAAATATCTATTACAAATAAAAAATACCCAAGAAAATATAGTGAAATAAAAAAGAAAAAATTATAAAAAATAAAATTCTTTTTTTTTATTTTAAAATTATTTCCCGGAAAATATTGAAAATCATTAAAAAATATAGTATTATTATATAGAATAGGAAAAGGGGAAGATAAAATGAGAATGAGAAAGGAAGTTTTTATTCTTAGTATAGATGATATTTTGCCAAATAGATTTCAACCAAGAATAAAATTTGATGAAAAGGCTATTTTAGAATTATCAGAATCAATAAAAAAACATGGTGTAATACAACCAATTATAGTAAGAAAAATAGCAGATAAATATGAAATAATTGCGGGAGAAAGAAGATATAAAGCAAGTGTTATAGCAGGGAGACAAACTATACCAGCTATAATTACAGATGTAGATGATAAAGAAAGTGCAGAAATCGCACTTATTGAAAATGTTCAAAGACAAGACATGACCCCTATAGAAGAAGCAATATCTTATAAAAAAATATTAGATATGGGATATTTAAATCAAACTGAACTAGCAACAAAACTTGGAAAAACTCAATCAACTATTGCAAATAAACTTCGTTTATTAAATTTAGCAGATGAAGTTCAAGAAGCATTATTGGATGAAAGAATTTCAGAAAGACATGCAAGATCTTTACTAAAATTAGAAAAAAAAGATCAAGTAGCTTTTTTAAATAAAATAATAAAAGATAGAATGACAGTTAGAAAAACAGATCAAATAATAAATGAATTTTTAAATAAAAACAAAGAAAAAACAATAGAAATTTCAAAAATAAAAGAAGAAAAAGGTGAAAATATGAATAATGATTTTAATAATATGAATAATAATTTTAATATTCCAACTGGTAATATTTTAGATTCAAATTCATTACAACAACAAAATAATAATATTAATCCAGGTTTTATGGATGTTGATAATATAGCAAATAGTGCTAAAGATTTAAATTTAAATCAAAATGAAATAATAGGGCAAAAGAAACCTTTTGATCCATTTAATACTCCATCACAAAATGTTCCACAATCAGAACCAGTAAATCCATTTAATGCACCAATGCAAAATGAAGTGTCAAAATCAGAGCCAATGAATCCATTTAGCGTACCAATGCAAAATGAGGCACCAGCATCAGAACAATATAATCCATTTAGTGCACCAATGCAAAATGGAGCAACAGGTCCAGAAAAGTATAGTCCATTTAGCGCACCAGTACAAAATGAAACACCAGTGCCAGAACCAATGAATCCATTTAGTGCACCAGTACAAAATGAAACACCAGTGCCAGAACCAATGAATCCATTTAGTGCACCAATGCAAAATGAAACACCAGTGCCAGAACCAATGAATCCATTTAGTGCACCAGTACAAAATGAAACACCAGTGCCAGAACCAATGAATCCATTTAGCGCACCAGTACAAAATGAAACACCAGTGCCAGAACCAATGAATCCATTTAGCGCACCAGTACAAAATGAAACACCAGTGCCAGAACCAATGAATCCATTTAGCGCACCAGTACAAAATGAAACACCAGTGCCAGAACCAATGAATCCATTTAGCACACCAGTACAAAATGAAGTATCAGGACCAGAACCAATGAATCCATTTAGTGCACCAACACAAAATGAATCAATAAATTCATCATTCAATTCATCAAATTATAATTCATTTTCACCAATGCCTAATTATCCATTACCTGAAGAAAAAGAATTAACACCATTAATGCCTAATAATAATTTAAATTCAGCAGAGAGACCATCACTTAATGTAATGATAAATAAAATTAGACAATGTATTAATGAAATTGAGGCGTCAGGTTATAAAATTGATATGGATGAATTAGATTTTCCAAATAGTTATGAATTTACTATAAAAATAGATAAGTAATGTAAAAAAATGTAAAGAATTATAAAAAGAAGATATAATCTTCTTTTTTGTGATAAAATATTAATAGGAGGTTTAAATATGAAAGAAAATCAAAAAAATGGCAAAATTTATAAAGATGGTAAGTTATATAAAGTTGTTTTCCCAGAAACAGAATTTGATAAGTTATATAAAATTGGTTTTGAAGATGGTATGGAAATAGCAAATAAATTAGAAAATAAAAAAGAAAATTTAAAAAATTTAAATCCAGTAGGACCACAAAAATATCTTGAAGGTTATAGAGATGGAATTCAAAAAGCCCGTGAAGATTATTTAAATAGACAAGAAGAAACATCAAAAAAAACTAGATAATCTAGTTTTTTATTTTACTTTTAAAATTAATCTACTTTATAAAAAATATATAATGCTTTATTGTTTTAATATTAAATAAGTGTTAAAATAATTTACTAGAAAAGGCAAATAATAAAAATAGTTTTATGAATCATAATAAGGAGAAAGTATGCTATTTTGTTAACTATTATTAATATGCATGTGGAAAATATGACCTTAAAAATTATTATAGAAGAATATTATAACTTGATTTGTGAAATGAATTATTTACTAATTTTATTAAATTGGGTATTAGAAGATAATGAAAGTATTCAATTTGTAAAAGAAAAAATATTAATAAATAATAATTTTAAATATATAGAAAAAGAAAAAATTTTAAAACGTTTATCTAATTTAATAGATAATAATAATTTAAACTATAAAATTATAAATTATTTAGATAATTTAATAACATTTGCCCAAAAATATAATATTAATTCATTTGAAGAAATAGAAAATAAAATTTTAAAATTATGGAATAAAGAACATATTTATGACGAATCATTATTAAAATATATTATTAGAATAGATTCAGATAATTTATATAAAATATATATTGATATGGTAAAAGAAAATTTGATTAAAGATCCAAATATCCGTATTGGTACTTCGTCTGAACCATTGTTTATTATGCTTCCTAAAAAAGAAGAGTTGTTAATTTATAATTTAAAGGTTATTTCTAATCCATTAGTAGATTGGACTATACTAAATAATGGAGCGATTGCACTAGAACATTTTATTTCTGAATCATCATCAAGTGAAAATGAAATATTAAAGAAATATTATCACGATATAATAATGAATGCTATAAAAGAAAATATGTGTGTATTTAATAATAAATATTTTAAATTCTCAAGATATAGTTGCTTTGAAAGAGTAACAGGATTATACTTGTTATCATTATATGAAGAAGAAAACATACAATATTTATGTGAAAGATTAAGAGATGATAAATTTATAAAAGAAATAAAGGAATACTTAATAAGAAATGATGGATATAATCATCAATTAGAATTATATAAAGAACATAATCTTCAAGGTGATAATGGTTTAAATCAAATAAAATTATTAGGAAAGAATAAATAGTTTAATTAAAAAGTTGATATAATAAGAATAAGGTATTTTGGTGAATACCTTGTTTTATTGTATATAAAATGATAAAATACAAATGATTAAAAGAAATAAAATATTTTTAAATTAGAGTTAAAATAAAAATCAAGTGAAGACCAACCATAGTCAATAGATAATTTAGTTAAAAAAATATAAAATGGTGAAAAATATCAAGTTTTGCTAGAAGCTGATGGTACTGGTAAAACTTTTACTATTACTAATATAATTGAAGAAGTAAATAAATTAAACATATTTTTAGCACATAACAAGATACTTACAGGACAACTTTATGAAAAATTACAGAAATTATTTTCTATATTATTTTTTTATAGAAATACATATAAATCTTCTTTATTTTTGTGTATTTTAATTTTATTTAATCGCTTAAAAAAACATAAAAAGATAAAATGAAAATAGATAATAAAATGTAAATTAGTTGCCAAAATTCGTATTTATTCGTTTTTGCTAAAAATTGAAAATTACAATAATATGTGATATATTATTAATCAATAAAAAGAGACTTTTTCAACGTAATTTAAGATCTGATGATAAAGGAATGATTATATGATTAAATATTATAAAGAATTAGAGAATAGATTGAATTATTATCTACCACTAGTAGATATTGAAGATAAAGGAAAAAAAGAATTATTTGATTATGAAATACCATTTTCATTTATAGAAAAATATGCAGATTTATTTAAAAGTAGTGAATTTCTAATTACTATTTTTAAATATTTTAATATTGATGAATGGTTTAGTAATAATATATATATTGATTACGAAAATACCTGTTCTGTTTATAGTGAATTTGAAAGTATAAGAGAAGAAATTTATTGCATATTAGAAGAATATAGAAAAATAAATTTTTCTTATAGTGCAATAGAAAATTATTTATACTTAATTAAAAAATTATCCATCTTATATATAGATTTATTACCAAATAATAAACAATATTACACTTTGCTTAATAAAAAAATTATTGTTGCAATAGATGAATTAAAAAAATACAATACAATTTATTATAAACCAAATAAGGTAGATAATATATATCAAGCAGATACATGGTATATAACGTCTAATGGATATCTATATAATGCTGGAAGAGATGGGCATAAAAGTAGAGATTTATCATTCAACTATAATAATATTAAAAATTCTATAGATAATAATAGAAATATATTAGATAATCATGAAAATTCAAATAAATATTTAAAAATGTCTACAAAAATCAAAGAAAATGGTTATATAACATCGGGACAATTTAAGATGTTTTTAAATTATATAAGTCAACCGGCCTATTTAGAGTCAATTAATGGAATAAACGTAACGAGAGAAAAAAATATAATCCAATTAACTTTAGGTATAATTAATGCTCAAGCATGCTTTTATAGATTTTTTGAAGATTTATGTATATATACTGAAAAACCAAAAAACGAAATTCAAAAAATAATAGATTGGACTAATGATGATATAAGGGATGTATTAGTTAGGTGCTGCGGTTTCCATAAAATTGAATCAATGCAGGAAAAAACTATTACAACTAGTTGTATCAATTATGAAAAAGAATTAGAAGAATATATAAATAATGGATGGAACATAGTATTTATACCACCATTTATCATTGATAAAGATAACCATTGTTTAAAGGAATATCCAGAAAATTTTTTAGTTATAAAAAGATTATTGAAAATTATCTAGTTTTATTTAGTATTGGTGTTAAAAATTTGTATCTATACAAAAACACATTTTTAATAGTTAGACATGAATTTCGTGGTTGATATTAGTCATAATAAGGAGGAAATATGTTTAAATTAGAGTCAAAATATAAACCAAGTGGAGACCAACCACAGGCAATAGATAAGTTAGTCAAAGGAATAGAAAATGGTGAAAAATATCAAGTTTTACTAGGAGCTACTGGTACTGGTAAGACTTTTACCATTGCTAACGTAATTGAAAAAGTTAATAAACCAACTTTAGTTTTAGCTCATAATAAAACTTTAGCTGGACAACTTTATGCAGAATTAAAAGAATTATTTCCAAATAATCATGTATGCTATTTTGTTTCTTATTATGATTATTATCAACCAGAAGCATATGTAGCAAAAACAGATACATATATAGAAAAAGATGCATCAATAAACGATGAAATAGATGAATTAAGACATTATGCAACGTCAGCTCTTTTAAATTATGATGATGTAATAGTAGTATCATCAGTATCTTGTATATATGGTATAGGAGAAATAGAAGAATATCAAAAAAAAATGTTAACACTAAATGTCGGTGATGAAGTCAATAGAGATGAGATTTTAATAAAATTAATAGATATGCTATATGAAAGAAATGATATAGAATTAAAAAGAGGAACATTTAGAGTAAGAGGAGATATATTAGAAATTATGCCAATAAATCAACATGGAAGAGCAATAAGGATTGATTTTTTTGGAGATGAAATAGATAGCATATATGAGTATGATGTAATAACAGGAGCAATCATTACAAGTAAAAAAAGTATTTCACTATTTCCAGCAAGTCACTTTGTAACAAGTGAAGAAAAATTAAAAAAAGCAATAGAAAATATAAAAATAGAATTAGAAGAAACATTACAAAAATTTAAATCAGAAAATAAATTGTTAGAATATCAACGTTTAAAAGAAAGAACTAATTATGATATAGAAATGCTTAGTGAAACAGGTACTTGTAGAGGAGTGGAAAATTATTCAAGGCATATGGCATTAAAAAAACCAGGAGAAACTCCAACTACATTAATAGATTTTTTTAAAAATAATTTTTTATTAGTAGTAGATGAATCTCATGTAACATTGCCACAAGTAAGAGGAATGTATAATGGGGATCAAGCTAGAAAAAAAGTATTAGTAGATTATGGTTTTCGCCTACCAAGTGCTATGGATAATAGGCCATTAAAATTTGAAGAATTTGAATCAAAAATAGATCAAATGATTTGTATTTCAGCAACTCCAGGTGAATATGAAATAGAAGCATCACATGGAAAGGTAATAGAACAAATAATAAGACCAACAGGATTACTTGATCCAATTATAGAAGTAAAGCCAACAACTAATCAAATAGATGATTTATTAGAACAAATAAATAAAAGAAAAGAAAGAAACGAGAGAGTTTTAATAACAACCTTAACAATAAGAATGGCAGAAGAATTAACAAATTATCTAAAAAAATTAGATATTAAAGTAGCATATTTACATAGTGAAATAAAAACACTAGAAAGATTAGAAATAATAAGAGATTTAAGAAAAGGAAAATATGATGTCTTAGTTGGAATAAATTTACTTAGAGAAGGTTTAGATATACCAGAAGTAAGTTTGGTAGCTATAATGGATGCTGATAAACAAGGATTCTTAAGAAGTGAAAGAAGTTTAATTCAAACAATAGGAAGAGCAGCAAGAAATGAATTTGGATATGTTATAATGTATGCAGATACTATAAGTGATTCAATGAGTTATGCCATTGAAGAAACAACAAGAAGAAGAAACATACAAATGGAATATAATAAAAAACATAATATAATTCCAAAAACAATAAAAAAAGAAATTAGAGAAGTTATAACAAATAAAGAAGAAATAAAAGAAGAAGAAAAAATATTAACACAGGAAGAAAAAAATCAAATGATATCAAAGATAGAAAAAGAAATGAAAGAAGCAGCAGCAAATTTAGATTTTGAACGAGCAATGCAACTTAGAGATATATTATTTGAAATGAAATCATAATAATAGTATAATAAGAGGTATAAAGTATGAAAATATCAAGATTAAAAAAAATAAGATTATTAGAAAAAGCTATATATATAGTAGGATATGCATTGATATTACTTATAATGTCAATGATATTCAAAGATACTATACAAATTGATAATAGTTATCTTGGAATATTTGGAATTTTAATATCATTAGTAATTTATATATTAAATAAAACAATTAAACCAATTATCGTAAAATTAACTATTCCAATAACAGGATTAACATTAGGAATATTTTATCCATGCATAAATGTATTTATATTAAAAATAGTTGATTTTATATTTGGAAATCATCTAACTATAAAAGGATTTTTTCATCCATTTATAATAGCAATTTTAATATCTATAATGAATATATTAATGGATGAAATTATAATTAAACCAATAATAAAGAAAGGAAAGTAATATGAATCAAATATTTTTAAGAATAGGAAATATATATATTTACTGGTATTCAGTAATATTGTTATTTGCATTTATAATAGGATGTACATTAGTATTTAAAGAAGCAAAAGAAAAGAATATAAAAAAAGAAAAGATAGAAGACTTTCTTTTTTATACAATCCCAATATCATTAATAGGAGCAAGAATTTATTATGTTTTATTTAATTTAGATTATTATTTAAAGTATCCAGTTGATATTATAAAGGTATGGGAAGGTGGATTAGCTATCCATGGTGGAATAATAGCTGGATTTATATGTTTATTATATTTTTCTAAAAAAAATAAAATTAAAATTATAAAAATGTTAGATATTTTGGTGATTGGACTTATAATTGGACAAATAATAGGTAGATGGGGAAATTTCATGAATGGTGAAGCATTTGGACCCGTAACTTCATTAGAGTTTTTAAAAAAAATTCATTTACCTAAATTCATTATAGATGGAATGTTCATTGAAGGAAAATATCATCATCCAACATTTTTATATGAATCTTTATGGAATTTAATGGGTTTAATAATTATCTTAGTAATTAAAAATACAAAAATTAATAAAGAAGGATTAGTAACATCAATATATTTAATATGGTATGGAATAGGTAGATTTTTAATAGAATCATTACGTACAGATAGTTTAATGTTTTTTAATATAAAAATAGCACAATTAGTATCAATTTTATTTATAATAATAGGAATTATAGTATTTATTTATTACATAAAAAAAGGAGAAAAATATGAATGAATTGTATGATGTAATAATAATAGGAGCAGGAATATCAGGAATGACATCAGCAATATATCTAAAAAGATATAATTTAAAAATATTATTATTAGAAAAAGAAATACCAGGAGGACAAATAACAAAAGCATCAACCATAGAAAATTATCCAGGAATAATCAAAATAGATGGAACAGAATTTTCAAGTTCTTTATTAAATCAATTAAATAATTTAGGTATAAAAGTTAATTATGAAGAGGTAATAAATATAAAAGATGAAAATAATATAAAAAAAGTAGAAACAAAAAGTAATAAATATCAAACAAAAAAAATAATAATAGCTACTGGTAGAAAACCTAAATCACTTAATATAGGAGAAGAAAAATATATAGGAAAAGGAATAAGTTATTGTGCTACGTGTGATGGAATGTTTTATAAAAATCAAAACGTAATTGTAATAGGTGGCGGAAATAGTGCCTTAGAAGAAAGTATTTATTTAAGTAATATTTGTAATCATGTAACTATTATAAATAGAAGCAATAAATTAAAAGCAGATGAATATCTAAAACAACAAGTAGAAAATATAAAAAATATAGAAGTAATTTATAATGACGAAATAGAATTAATAAAGAGTCAAGAAGATAAAATAACAGGTATTAAGACAAAAAATAATAAACATCTAGAATGTAGTGCAATTTTTATATATATTGGTCTTATTCCTAATATAATTGATATAAAAAATTTAAATCAAGAAAATGGATATATAATAGTTGATAAAAATGAGCAAACAAATATAAAAGGAATATATGCTGTTGGAGATGTTATAAAAAAAGAATTATATCAATTAATTACAGCAGCATCAGAAGGAGCAATTGCTGCAAATCATATAAAAAAAGAGTTGACTCTTTAATAAAATTGATAAAAAAGTTCAAAAAACTTTTTTTTAATAGTATAATTAAATAGGTGGTAACATGAAAAAAGTAGTAATACTAGGTGGAGGAACTGGAATGTCAACACTACTTAGTGGTTTAAAAAATTTTCCTGTTGAAATAACTGCAATAGTATCAGTATGTGATGACGGTTCAAGTACAGGAAGACTTAGAGAAGAATTTAAAATACCGGCAATGGGAGATATAAGAAAAGTGTTAGTATCATTATCAGAAACAGAACCATTAGTAGAGAAACTATTAAATTATAGATTTAAAACAAAAAGTGATTTGAATGGCCATACAATTGGGAATTTACTTTTAACAGCAACTTCTAATATGACTGGAAATATGAAAGATGGAATAGATGTGTTGTCAAAAATTTTAAATTTAAAAGGAAGAGTATTACCTTTAACCGAAGATAATGTTGTATTAATAGGAGAAATGACAGATGGTGAAAAAGTAGTAGGAGAGCATAATATTACAGGTATAAATAAAAGAATAAAAAAAGTATATTATATGGAAGAACCAAAAATATGTGAAGAAGTAAAAAATTCAATTGAAACAGCAGATTTAATAATACTTAGTATGGGAAGTTTATATACAAGTATTATTCCAAATTTAATATGTAGAGAGATAATTAAATCATTAGATAAATCAAGTAAAAAAATAATGTATGTATGTAATATGGTAACACAACCAGGTGAAACAGATAATATGAAAACAAGTGATCATCTAAAAATAATAAATGATTATTTAGGCAAACATAAAATAGATGTTGTTATTGCAAATAATGGAATAATTAGTCATGAAATAGCTACAAAATATGCAACATTAGAACAAAAAGATCCTGTAATATTAGATAGAAATGAAATAAATAATATGAATACAGAATTAATAGAAAATAATTATGTAACAATAAAAGATGATGTTATTAGACATAATGTAGAAAAATTGTCACTAGATATATATTCATATTTAGTAAAATAATAATTCTTATTAGAGTTTAAAAAACTCTTTTTTTATAGTATAATTAAATTGGTGATAAAATGTCATTTACAAGCATAGTAAAAAATGAATTAAGTAAATTTGAATTAGATGAAATAGAAAAAATAACAGAATTGTCAGCACTTATAAAAAATACAAATATATCAGATACAAATATAAAAATAATAACAGAAAATGCAAGTGTAGCAAGATGTATATTTAAATTTATAAGAGAATTATTTAATATCAATGCAAAAATAACTGTTAGACGAGGTTATAATTTTAATAAAAAATATATTTATATATTAGAACTAAATAAAAAAGAACAAGAAATAAAAAATAAATTATCTTTAATAAAGGAACTACCAGAAAGATATATATATGAAGAAGATGAATTAAAAAGAATCTATTTAAGAGGTGTTTTCTTAGGAAGTGGCAGTATAAATGATCCAAAAAAATCAAGATATCATTTAGAATTTACATTACAAACAAAAGAATATGCAGATTTTATTTGTAAATTACTTAACGAATATAGATTAAATAGTAAAGTTATAAAAAGAGAAAATAAATATATGGTTTACATAAAAGAAGCAGAAAAGATAAGTGATTTTTTAAGAATAATAAAAGCTATAAATGCAGTATTTTATTATGAAGATATAAGAATATATAGAGATCATAAAAATATGACAAATAGATTAAATAATTGTGAACAAGCAAATGTAGATAAAATAATAGAAACTGCTAATAACCAATTAAAAGATATAAAAATTATAGAAGAAAATGATGCTTTAAATCTTTTAGATGACAAAACAAAAGAAACCATAAATTATAGAAAAAAATATCCAGAAGTTTCATTAACAGAATTAAGTGAAATAATAACGATGGAAACAGGTAATAAAATAACAAAATCAGGCATATATCACAGAATAAACAAAATAAAAAATTTAGCTCAAAAAATAAGAGATAAATAACTAGAAAAATAAAAATAAATTTAGTATAATAAAAAGTTGAGAAGGAGATAACATGAAAGTAATATTATTAAAAAATGTAAAAGGACAAGGAAAAAAGGATGAAATAATAGAAGTAAGTGATGGATATGCAACTAATTTTTTAATTAACAAAAAATTAGCAGTTAAAGCAACTGAAAGTAATATAAAAAAATTAAATAACGTTATTCAAACAAGAAAATTAGAAGAAAACCTATTAATAGGTGAAATGAAAAATTTAAAAAAAGAACTTGAAAAAATTACTTTAAAATTTAAAGTAAAAACAGGAACAGCAGATAAAATGTTTGGACAAATATCTGCAAAACAAATAAAAAAAGAATTAGAAAATAAAGGATATAATATAGAAAAAACAAAAATATTATTAGAAAATCCAATAACTAGTTTAGGTTTTCATAATGTAGATATAGAATTGCATAAAGAGGTAAAAGCAACAATTAAAGTAAATGTAAGTAAGGAATAGTGATATAATGAACACAAAAGTAATGCCAAATGACATAATTGCCGAACAATGTGTACTTGGATCAATGTTTTTTAGCAAAAAAGCATTACAAACATGTATTGAATCATTAAATAAAGATTTATTTTATGATGATAGACATGCTAAAATATTTGAATGTATAAAAGATTTAGCAGAAGCAGGAAAACCAATTGATTTAACTATAGTAACATCGGAACTTAATAACCGAAAACAATTAGTTAATGTAGGTGGAGTAGAATATCTAAGTGAATTAACAACAATAGTACCAAGTGCTGCTAATGTAGAAGAATATATAAAAATAGTAGAAGAAAAGGCAATAAGAAGAAGATTAATAGAAACAGCTATTGCTATAGAAACAGACGGATATAATTGGCAAGATTCAGTAAATGAATTATTAGATAAATCTGAAAAAAATATGATGAATTTATCTAAATCAAGAAATGGTAGTGAATTTAGACCAATTCAAGAAGTATTATTTAAAACACAAGCTAATCTAGAAAAATTATCAGAAACAAAAGGAGATATAACAGGAATTCCAACAGGTTTTTATGATTTAGATAAACTTACAAGTGGTCTTCATGAAAGTCAATTAATAATAATTGCTGCAAGACCAGCAATGGGAAAAACAGCATTTGCACTTAATTTAGTTACAAATGTAGCTATGAATACAGGAAAAAAAGTAGCACTATTTAACCTAGAAATGGGAGCAGAACAACTTGCTATGCGTATGTTATCATCAGCAGGGCAAATAAATGGTGTTAATTTAGCTAAAGGAAAATTAGAACATAATGATTGGAAAAGAGTAAATGAAGCAATTTCACGCCTAGCAGAAACAAATATTTATATAGATGATACACCGGGTATAACAATAGGAGAAATTAGAGCAAAAGCAAGAAGACTTGCAGCAGAAGGAGATTTAGCTATGGTTTTAATAGATTATCTTCAATTAATAAGCATTGACTCAAAATACGCTGGAAACCGTCAACAAGAAATTTCAGAAATTTCCAGAAGTTTAAAAACACTTGCAATGGAACTTAAAATACCAGTTGTTGCCTTAGCACAACTTTCACGTTCCGTAGATTCAAGAGATGATAAAAGACCAATTCTAAGTGATTTAAGGGAATCCGGTTCAATAGAACAAGATGCAGATATAGTAGCATTTTTATATAGAGATGACTATTATAATAAAGAATCTGCTATAGATGAAAATACAAGTAAAAGTGAATTTATTATAAGAAAACATCGTAATGGCCCAACAGCAACTATAGATTTAATATTTAAAAGAGATACTAGTACATTTGTAAACTTTATAAATAAAGAAGCACCAGCAGAATAATGAAAGTATCAGTTTTAGCAAGTGGTTCAAAAGGAAATTGCTCATATATAGAAACCACTCATACAAAAATACTAGTAGACTTAGGAATGACAACATTATATGTAGAAAAAAAATTAGAAAGCCTTGGTATAAATGCTATAGACATAGATGGAATAATTTTAACTCATACACATGTAGATCATATAAATGGACTTAGAGTATTTACAAAAAAATACAATACTAAAGTATATTTAACAGAAAAAATGTTAAAAGATATAAAAGAAATATATGATTTAAAAAATTATGAAATAATAAATGAAGATTTTAAAATCAAAGATTTAGAAATACAAATTATAAAAACATCACATGATGCATCTGATTCGAATGGTTATATTTTTAAAGCAAATGATAAAACAATTAGTTATATAACTGATACAGGATATATAAATAAAAAATATAAAGAAAAATTAGAAAATAAAAATATTTATATAATGGAAAGTAACCATGATATTAAAATGCTTCAAAATAGCAATAAACCATATTACTTAAAACAAAGAATATTAAGTGATAGAGGCCATTTATCAAATGAAATGTGTTCAAAATATTTAAAACAATATGTAGGAAAAGATACAAAAAAAATAATTTTAATTCACTTAAGTCATGAAAATAATACAGAGGAAAAAGCTCTTAATACATTAAAAGAAAATTTAAATTTTGATAATGTTATAATATCAAAACAAGATGAGAATACGGAGTTAATAGAAATATGATAAAAATAATATGTGTAGGAAAAATAAAAGAAAAATATTTAAAAGATGCCATATCAGAATATCAAAAACGATTATCAAAATATACAAAATTAGAAATAATAGAATTACAAGATATTAATAACAATAATATAAATATAATATTAGAAAAAGAAAAAGAACTAATATTAAAAGCAATAACAGAAAAAGATTATATAATAACATTAGAAATAGAAGGTCAAGAACTAACAAGTGATGAATTAGCAAGCAAAATAGATAATATATTCCTTCAAAATTCAAATATAACATTTATAATAGGTGGATCATATGGATTACATAAAGAAATTAAAAATTTAAGTAATTTTAAACTATCATTTTCTAAATTAACATTTCCACATCAATTATTTAGAGTAATATTGTTAGAACAAATTTATAGATCATATAAAATATTAAATAATGAATCTTATCATAAATAGTTGAAAAAACTATTTTTTTTTGATATTATTTTTATAGTAGGTGAATAGTAATGAATAAAGAAATTTTAGTAGAATATGTAAATTTATATAATATGTATAAAACAAATCCAAATATAGTATATACAAAAGAACAATTAGATATAATAAATAAAGTTCAAAGTGCAAGAAAAAATGATGTTTTATTAAATGATTTAATCTCAAAAATAATGTCATCACCTGAAACTAATTGGTTACAAATGATTAATGAATATTTTATAAAAGAAGCTCCACAAAAAAAAGAAGAAGAAGTAATATCAGAAACATTTGGAATAGACATAAGTAAAATAGAACATAAATATCTTGAAAATGGAAAAGAAATATTTAAATTTTATGATTCAAAATTAGGAAGAGATGTAATATTAGAAAATAAAAAAGATGGATTATCATTAGTAGAACAATTAAAACAAATGCAATTGGAAAATAATGCATATCAAACAGCAAATAATGAAAAAAATACAATGAATATGTTAGATGAGCGAAGAAAACAAGATAATATTGAAATGTCTATTATTCCAATCAATGAAGTAGAAAATCATATGAATGAACTACAAAATATGAAGGTAGAAGATATGCAAAAATTAAATTTTTTAATTAAGAATGCATCCGTTTTAGGAATTACATCAATTAATATAGAAAACTTATTTGGAATAGATCAAACAGGAAAAATATTAGAAGTTAAGCATGATAAAGAAAAAAATATTTATACTATTGAAGAACCAAAACAAGCAGTATATAGTAGTGAAAATATAAATGTAGCAGATAAATTAAATGAAAATATAAACCCATCTGAACAAACTAATATGGTGCAAAATGAGTATGAAGATAAACCAAGAACAATAGAAGAATTTGATAATTTGCCAGAAGAAACAAAAAATCAAATAAAAAAATATAATGAATATCCAGAATTACTTGAAATGTTACCAGAAGAAGAAAGAAAACAATGGCAAGAATATATTGAGTTATATAATAAAATAGAACAAGAAAAACAACAATCTATAAAAGATACTCCAAAGAAAAAAATATATAAAAAACAAGAAACAGGTTTTGCAGATGTCTTATTATTATCATTAATAACCGGTTTTTTAGGAGGAGTACTTACAACATTAATTATGATTTTAACACAAAAATAATGAATAAAAATAAAAATAATCGCCACTATTAAATAGGAGGCGATTTTATATGAAAAAAATCACAATAATCATATCATTAATAATTATAATGACATTTTTAATAAATATGAAAAAAGTAAATTCAAAAAATATAATAATACCAAAAGAAGCAATTAGATTAAGAGTACTTGCAAATTCTAATGAAGAAATAGACCAAAAAATAAAAATGAAATTAAGTATTGAATTACAAAAAAATATTTCAGAAATATTAAAAGATACAAAAACAGTAGAAGAAGCAAGAAATCAAATAAAAAATAATATACAAATTTTAAATATGAAAGTAAAAGATGTATTACAAAAAGAAAAATATGATAAAAAATTTACAATAACATTTGGAAATACCTTTTTTCCAGAAAAAAAATATAATGGAGTAATATATGAACAAGGATATTATGAATCGGTTTTAGTTACTTTAGGAGAAGGAAAAGGAAAAAATTGGTGGTGTGTACTATTTCCACCATTATGTATAATGGAAGCAAATGAAAATGAAACGGGAGAAGTAGAATATAAATTTTTTGTTCAAGAATTAATAAATAAATATTTCTAGTCTAAAATAAAAAACCACTAATAAAATAAATTAGGAGGTTTTTTTATGGAAATATTAACTATTATCATAATTGCAATTAGTTTAAGTATGGATGCTTTTTCATTATCTCTTTTATATGGAACTTTAAACATTAGAAAAAAGGATATATTAATTTTATCAACGGTAGTTGGATTATATCATTTTATAATGCCTCAAATAGGAAATTTATTTGGTAAAATTCTTTTAGATATATTACCATTAAAACCAAATATTATAGTATTTATAGTATTATTTATAATTGGTCTTCAAATGATCTTAGAAACATTTAAAGAAGAAAAAAATCTTAAAATTTTAAAATTTAAAGAAATATTATTATTTGGTTTAGCAGTCAGTCTTGATAGTTTTTCAATGGGGATAGGTGTTAAAACAATATATAAATCAGTTATAGTATCATCATTTTTGTTTATGATAACTAGTTTTATATTTACATATATAGGTTTAAATCTTGGAAAAAAAATAAATGACATAGTAGGAAAAATATCAACAATGTTAGGTGGAATAATATTGATGATAATAGGTTTGTTATATCTTATATAACTTTACAAATAATAAAAAAAAATATATAATTATTATGGTGATATCATGATAGTAAACGGGAAAAAATTATTAGAAAAAGCCAAAAAAAATAAAACTGCTATCCCACAATTTAATATAAATAATTTAGAGTGGACTAAATATATATTAGAAGAATGTAATATAAATAATTCACCAGTAATAATTGGTGTAACAGAAAAAACAATAGATTATATGGGTGGCTATGAAGTAGTAGCAAATATAATAAAGAATTTAGATAAAAGTTTAAATATAAAAGTGCCAATTGTAATTCATCTTGATCATGGAACAAGTTTTGAATCATGTAAAACAGCAATAGAAAATGGATTTACATCTGTTATGATAGATGCATCTAAATTACCATTAGAAGAAAATATAAAACTAACAAAAAAAGTAGTAGAATATGCAGAAAAATATACAGTAACAGTAGAAGCTGAATTAGGAAGTATAGGAGAAAATAAAAATTTATACACAAATTTATCTGATGCTATAACATTTGTAAATAAGACAAAAATAGATTCATTTGCTCCTGCTATAGGAAACGTTCATGAAATTTATAAAGATCCAATATCTATAGATTTAAATTTACTAGAAGATTTAAATAAAAATATAAATATCCCAATAGTATTACATGGTGCATCGGGAATAAATAATAAATTATTGGAAGAATTAATAAATATAGGAATAAATAAAGTAAATATTAATACAGAATTACAAATAGCATGGTCAAATGAATTAAAAAAATTCTTAAGTACAAATGGAACAATATATGATCCAAGAAAGATAATAGGATCTGGTGAAAAAGAGATAAAAAGAATTATAAAAGAAAAAATAGAATTACTAAAATCCAATTTATAAACAAGCGGGAGGATTAAAATGAAACAAATCAAAATAGAGGGTGGACATATTTTAAGTGGAACCGTAAATATAAGCGGTGCCAAAAATAGTGCAGTCGCACTTGTACCAGCATCATTATTATCAGATGAAGAAGTGAAAATAGATAATATTCCAAATATATCTGATATAGATGCATTAAATGAAATATTAGAATATTTGGGAGCAGATGTAAAAAGAGAAGGCTCACTTATGACAATAAATTCAAGAAATATAAAAAGTAGAGAAATACCAGAAGAAATTTCAAAAAAACTAAGAGCTTCTTATTATTTCATGTCATCACTACTTGGAAAATATAAACATGTAGAAATGTATTTTCCGGGAGGATGTTCAATAGGTGCAAGACCAATTGATCAAACATTAAAAACATTCAAATCATTAGGTGCGAAAGTAATAGAAGAAAAAAATAAATATATAATAACTGCCGAAGAATTAATAGGTACAACAATTCAACTTGATATGCCAAGTGTTGGTGCTACCATAAATACCTTATTAGTTGCAGCAAAAGCTAAAGGGACAACTATACTAAAAAATGCAGCAAAAGAGCCTGAAATAGTAAGTGTTGCAACATTTTTAAATAATATGGGAGCAAAAATAACAGGAGCAGGAACAAGTGAAATAATAATCGAAGGCGTAGATTACCTTGGAAGTTGTTTTACAGAAGTAATACCCGATAGAATAGAAGCAGGAACATATTTAATTGCTGGTGCTTTAATGGGAGAAAATTTGACTATAAAAAATATGATACCAGATCACATATCTTCATTAATATATAAATTAAAAGAAATGGGTTGTAAAATGGAAATAGGCAAAGATTATATAACTATTAGTAAATCATCAAACTTAAAACCTATTGATGTAAAAACGTTAGGATATCCAGGCTTTCCAACCGATTTACAACAACCGCTTACAGTTATATTAACACAAGCAAGTGGAATATCAACATTGGAAGAAACAATATATGAAAATAGATTTCAAAATGTACCATATTTAAACAAAATGGGAGCAAACATAGAAATAAAAGATAAAAAAATAATAATATCTGGAAAAACTGATTTAACTGGGTGTCAAGTAGAAGCAACCGATTTAAGAGCAGGAGCATGTATGGTACTAGCCGCATTAATTGCTAAAGGAGAAACTACAATAACAGAAATAAAACATGTATTAAGAGGTTATGAAAATATAATAGAAAAACTAGAAAAAGTTGGTGCTAAAATTTCATTAGAAGAAATATAATAAAGTAGATAGTATCTGCTTTTTTTTTAGGAGGAATTTATGAAATATAAAATAATCATATTTTTAATATTAATGTTTTTAATGATTTTTTTAATATATGTTTTTAATCAAGACAAAGAAATATATTATGTTAATATTGATACAACAAAAAATAATAATTATCAAAAAACTATAAAAAAATATTATCAAGCAGAAAAAAAATTAGAAAAATATATAAATGAATTTTCAAAACAAGATTATAGAACAACAGATTTAATTAGAGATATAAAAGATAATAAAAAAATAAATAATCAAACGATACAAAATGCATTAATAAAATCTGATTTATTAATATTAAATGTAGGTATAAATGATATAAATTACAAAATTGGTAATACTAATAAAGAAGAATTGTATCAATTTACAGATCAAGTTTTATTAGATATAGAAGATCTATTTAAATTAATTAGAATATATTCTAAAGAAAAAGTATACTTTATAGGTTTTAAAAATACTAATGGAATATCATATAATGAATATTATCTTTATACAAATAAAAGATTAAAATCAATTTGCAATCAATATAAAATAACATTTATTGATATTAATAAAGAAAAAAATAGTGATCAAATAATTGTAAATACAATTTTAAATAATATTTACTAAAATAATATTAAATGATATAATGTGTCTGAGGTGATAAAATGGAAAAATCAAAATTAATGTCAAAGGTATTTTTATGGATGTTTATAGGTTTAGCAGTAACATTTGTAACGGGATCTTACTTATCAACAAATCCATCACTTATATTAGAAATATTTGATGGTGGAAGTGTTTTCTTAATATTTTTAGTTGAACTTGTTTTAGTAATTGTTTTATCGGCAAGAATTCATAAAATGAATTCAGTAACTGCTAAAGTAATGTTTATACTTTATTCATTTGTAACAGGGCTTACATTTTCATCAGTATTTGTAGTTTATGATATTACATCAATTATTTATGTATTTTTAGCAACATCGCTTGTAATGCTTATATTCGCACTAATTGGATATTTTACAAATATAGATTTAACAAAAATAGGTACATTTTTATTTATGGCAGTAATAGGAATATTAATTATGTGTATAATAAATATATTTCTTGGAAGTGAACAATTTGATTTAATTATAAGTATAATATCAGTATTAGTTTTTATTATATATATTGCATACGATGTTCAAAAAGTAAAACAATTATATGAACAAAATTACTTACCTGAAGAGAATTTAGCAATCTATGGTGCTTTACAATTATATCTAGATTTTATTAATATTTTCTTAGATTTACTTAGAATTTTTGGTGATCGTGATTAAAAGTACTTGCATTTATAAAAAAACATTGTTATAATATAGAAGCAATAAATTACTATGACATTTTTTGTCATGGCGGAAGGAGATTATATATGAAAAAAGGAATTCATCCAAATTATATGGATACAAAAGTAACATGTACTTGTGGAAATACTTTTACTGTTAGATCTACAAAAGAAGAATTACACTTAGAAACATGTAATAAATGTCATCCATTTTATACAGGTGTTCAAGGAGCAGCATCTAAAAAAGGACGTGTTGAAATGTTCAACCGTAAATATGGATTTACAAAAGACGAAAAAAAAGCAGCTTAATAAAAGTTGTTTTTATTATAAAAAAATGTTAAAATTAAATAGGTGATAAAATGAAAATAGGAATAGGAAATGATCATAGAGGTTTTGAATTAAAAAAACAACTTGTAAAGTATTTAGAAAATTTAGGATATGAAGTTATCAATTATGGTTCAAACAGTACAGAATCAGTTGATTATCCTATTTACGCTTTTAAAGTTGGGGAAGCAATACAAAAAGGTGAGATAGATAGAGGTATTCTTATTTGTAGAACAGGTATAGGTATGAGTATTGCATGTAATAAGGTAAAAAAAGTTAGATGTGCAAAAATTGATAATGAAGAAGATGCAAAATTAACAAGAATAGATAATGATAGTAATGTTATGGCTATAAGTTATGAAAAAGATATAAAAGAAATAGAAAAAATAATAAAAGCATTTTTAGAAACAAAATTTAGTGAAGAAGAAAGACATCAAAGAAGAATTAAAATGATAGATACATATGGTGAAGTATGACAATAAAAACAATACTTTATATAATATTTATACCAATAATAATGTGGGCATTAGACGCAGTAAATATAAATGCTATATTTAAAAAAAATAGATATTATCAAGCTAGATTATTTTATTTATTTTTAGTTTTAATAATGTCTTATTTAATGGTAAATTTTATAATAGATTTTACGAATTATACAAAATTAATATAAATTGACAAGAAATTTGTCAATTTTTTTTTATAATTAAAAAAAATAAAAAAAATATAATATATAAAGGAGAAAATATGAAAAAAGTAATAATAACAATTTTATTTATAATATTAATCCCATATTTAGTCGTAACAATTTTTATAAAAAATAATGAAATAAAATTTAAATTTATTTCAAATAATTTTGTTAGAGTGAAAAGGGAAAATACAAACTTAATAGAAGAAATACCATTTGAAGAATATGTAAAGGGAGTTCTTGCTGGAGAAATGCCATCATCATTTCATATAGAAGCATTAAAAGCTCAAGCAGTAGCTGCAAGAACGTATGTCTTAAAAAAAATTGAAGAAAATAAAAGTAAGGATTATGATATTGTAGATACCATCAAAAATCAAGTTTACTTAGATGATGAAACATTAAAAAAAAATTGGGGTAAAAATTATACAAAAAATATAAATAAAATAAAACAAGCTATAATAGAAACAAAAGGTGAATATTTAACCTATAATAATGAAATAATAACAGCCTTCTTTTTTTCAACAAGTAATGGAAAAACAGAAAATTGTGAAGAAGTATTTAAAGAAAAATTACCATATTTAAAAAGTGTTAATTCATCATGGGATCTAGATGTAAATCCAAATTATAAAGTAGAAAAAACAATTTCATTAAAAGAATTTTATAATAAATTAGGACTTAATTATAATAAAAATTTAACAATTAAAGTTTTAAATTATACAGAAGGTAATAGTATAAAAATAATTAAAATAAATAATAAAACATATAAAGGTACCGACGTAAGGTACAAATTAAATTTAAAATCAGCTGACTTTACAATAGAACAAAATGAAGACGATGTAAAAATAACAACAAGAGGAAATGGTCATGGTGTTGGTATGAGTCAATATGGTGCTAATGCCATGGCACTCAAAGGTAATACATATGATAAAATATTAAAATATTATTATAAAGATGTAGAAATAACAAAAAATTAGTATAAAAAAATTAGATTTGCTCACACTTTTAATAGAGGTGATGAAATGGCAAATAGAAAGTTAAAAAAATCAGTAATATATGGCATTTACAGTTTAGCATTTATTTCAATGATAGGTATTATTTATTTAGTAGAAGCAAATATTCCTAAGAAAGAATTTAATAAAAATGAATTTAGTTATGTTTCAAAAACGATATTTGATGATATAATACCAGTTATTAATGTAGAAGAAAAAATATTAAAACCATATACTGCAGACGATGTAAAAATAACTAATACATATTATGATTATAAAGGAGAAGAAACTGCTCAACAAAATTCAATAATGTATTATGAAAATACATATATGCAAAGTACAGGAGTATTTTATGGAAAAGATACAAAATTTGATGTTGTATCAATATTACCTGGAACAGTAGAAGAAATAAAAGAAGATGAATTACTAGGAAAAATAATAAAAATAAAACATAATGATAATGTAATTAGTGTATATGAGTGTTTAAGTGAAACAACAATAAAAGAAGGAGATAGTGTAATAGCAGGACAAACTATTGGACAAAGTGGAACTTGTAAAATAAAAAATGATGTAAACAACAATGTATATTTTGAATTATTAATAAATAATGAAACTGTAAATCCAGAAGAATATTATGGAAAAACATTAAAAGAAATAGGGTAATACCCTTTTTTTTCATAAATAAAAAAATCATTTATATAATTAATTGAGGGGTGTTTAAATGAATTATATAAATGAAAGAGTTTTAAATGAAACGCAAGTTATTTTAAAAAATGGTTATACTATAAGAGAAATAGCAAAAATATTTAAAGTTTCAAAAAGTACAGTACATAAAGATTTAAATGAAAGACTCTTGAAAATAGATAAACAAAAATATAAGGAAGTTAACAAAATATTAAAGTATCACATAGACATAAGACATATTAGAGGAGGAGAGTCAACAAAAAATAAATATTTAAACAGTAAAGAGGGATAAAATGTTTTCAAAAGATATAGGAATAGATTTAGGAACAGCAAACATACTCGTATATGTAAAAGGAGAAGGAATAATAATAAATGAACCAAGTGTGGTAGCAATAGATTCAGAATCAAAAAAAACATTGGCAATAGGTTCAAAAGCAAATGATATGTTAGGGAGAACACCAGGAGATATAAAAGCAATTAGACCACTTAAAGATGGAGTAATTGCTGATTTTGATGCGACAGAAATAATGTTAAATTATTACTTAAAACAAGTAAACGGGAAAAATTTTTTTAGTAGGCCAAGAATTCTGATATGTTGTCCATCAAATATAACACAGGTTGAAAAAAATGCAATAAAAGAAGCAGCAGAAAGGACAGGAGCAAAAAAAGTATTTATAGAAGAAGAACCAAAAGTAGCAGCTATAGGAGCAGGAGTTGACATATCTCTTCCTAGTGGAAATATGGTAATAGATATAGGTGGTGGTACTACAGATATAGCCATATTATCACTTGGAAGTATCGTAACAAGTGCCTCTATAAAAATAGCTGGTGATACATTTAATAATGATATAAAAAAATATGTAAAAGATAAATACAAACTTTTAATAGGAGATAGAACAAGTGAAGAAATAAAATTAAAAATAGGATCAGTATATCCTAAAACAAGAAAAGAACAAATGGAAGTTAAAGGAAGAAATCTTTTAACAGGCCTTCCATTTAAAATAATACTTTCAAGTGAAGAAATATTAGAAGCATTAAAAAAAAGTGCAAATATGATTGTTAGCAAGGTTAAAAATGTATTAGAACAAACACCACCAGAACTATCTTCAGATATAATAAATAAAGGTATAATATTAACAGGAGGTGGATCCTTGACAGTAGGACTTGATAAATTATTAGAAACAGAACTTAAAGTACCGGTTAAAATAGCAGAATCACCACTTACATGTGTAGTAGAAGGAACAGGAATACTTCTAAATAATATAAATCTTATGGATAGACATTAAAATAATATAATGGTATAATTAGTTAGGTGGTAAAATGAATCAAGATTTAATCTTAAGAATAATAGGAATGATTGTAATACCATTCATATGCGTTGTATCAATAATACCTTTAATAAAAAAAATAGCTATAGATATTAACGCAATAGATATTCCAGGAGGAAGACATATACACAAAAAAGCAACTCCTAAATTAGGTGGACTTGGTATTTTTTTTGGTTTTTTACTTGGATATATGATATTTGGAACACATAGCTCCATAATGAATGGAATTTTAATAGGAAGTTTTATAATTATATTAGTAGGAGTAATAGATGATATAACAGAACTTGGATCTCTACCGCAATTTATTGGACAACTTACAGCTGCCTCTGTTGTAGTGTTTTATGGTGGTTTAGTTATTAAAAATGTTAGTGCATTTGGCTTATATATAGATTTTAATATTCTTTCATATCCACTTACAATCTTTTTTATAGTAGGATGTATAAATTGTATTAATTTAATAGATGGATTAGATGGATTATCAGGAGGAATTAGCGCAATTTATTATTTAACAATAGGAATAATTGCTATAATTCAAGGAAAAACAGGTTTAGATTTTGTTCTTGCATTTACAATGCTTGGTTCAACATTAGGTTTCTTAGTATATAATTTTAATCCAGCAAGTATATTTGCTGGCGATTGTGGGTCTAATTTTATGGGATTTATGATAGCTGTAATTGCACTGTTAGGATTTAAAAATGTGACAATGACATCTTTTATAATTCCACTTATAATACTTGCTATTCCAATACTTGATACATTATTTGCTATTATAAGAAGAGCTTTAAAAGGTGAGCCAATATTTAAAGGTGATAAGTTTCATTTACATCATCAATTATTAAATAGAAATTTTACAACAAAACAAACAGTATTTATTATATATATAATAGATGCCTTATTTGCTTTTGCATCAATTCTTTATGTTTTAAAAGATAAAGAAGTAGGATACATTGTTTATGGAATTTTATTAATATTGGTTTTAATATTAGTATTAAAAACAAATATAGTATTTGATAGAGAAGAAATAAAACAAAAATTTAAAAAGTCTAAATAGACTTTTTTTGTATAAAAAAATAATATAATGGAATAATAATTTTAGGTGATATTATGAATTTAAATGAAACACTAATGGTCATTCCAAGAAGTTTATTTTCAATATTTATATTATATATAGTTACAAAATTAATAGGTAAAAAACAAGCATCTGAATTAAGCTTATTTGATTATGTTATAGGTATATCAATAGGAAATTTTGCAGCAGAAATGATAATTAATATGGATACACCTTATTTATATGGATGTATTGCTATTATAACGTTTGGCCTTATTTCATATATAGTTTCAATAATAACAATGAAAAGCATAAAATTAAGAAGGATAATAATAGGTACTCCTACTATAGTAATAGAAAATGGAAAAATATTAGAAAAAAGTTTGAGAAAATTAAAAATGGATATTAATGATTTATTAGAGCAAACAAGAATTGGTGGAGTATTTGATGTAAGTGAAGTAGATTATGCAATAGTAGAAGCAAATGGTAAATTAACAATTATGAAAAAAAGCAAATATAATCCATTAACACCTAATGATATGAATTTAAAAGTGGAAAATAAAGGATTAGTAGCAAATGTAATAATTGATTCAGAAATAATGCATAATAATTTAAAAAATATGAACAAAAAAGAGGATTGGTTATATAAAGAATTAAAAATAAAAGGGTATAGAAATTTAGATAAAATATTATTAGCAACCTTAGATAATAATAATAAATTAATAGTATATGAAAAAAACAAAAATTTAGAACCAAATAAAGTATTGGAATAATATTGAATAATAAATATAAAAATGATATCATAATGTAGGTGATATCATGAAAATATTAAGAAAAAATAAAGAGTTAGATATAATACCAATAACATATTTCAAAATATTAGATTATAAATATCTAATATATACAACAAGTCAAAATACAAAAGATAGAATTATTTATATAGCTAAATTAATTGATGAATATAAATTGATATTACCAGAAGAAAAAGAATTAAATATATTAAAGAATTTAATTAAAAATTTTCTATCAGAAAGAGTAAATATAAAAGAATTAAAAGATATTAAATATGAATATATTGATATAAAAGAAATAGAAAAAAGGGTCTTAAAAGAACAAAATAAACAAAAAATAATTCTTTCAACAGAAAAATACTTAAAACTTTTATCAAATAAATATTTAACATATCCAGAATTAAAAATAATAAATATGGAAGAAATAATGAAAGAAGGATATGATAAAAATAATGAAGAAGCAACAAATATATGTATATCACTATTATTGCTATATTTTATATTTATTATAATTTTTCAAGTAATATTAATTATATTAGATAAATCAAAATTAAGTTTATATACATTAACAGGACCAACTTTAATACTTTGGACACTTGTTATTTCCCTATTTAGTATGGTGGCATATAATTTTGAAGAAAAAAACATAATAGAATCATGGTTAACAACTTTTTTAATAATATTTATTTTCTTAATATTATTAAATTTAATACTTGGAAACTTATTAATTTCATATGTTGCATTAAAAAGTTTAATTTATTCAATATTTTTTACTATTCCATATACAATATCAAAAAAAATATCATTTAAAATAGTAAATAAATTAAAAGCACGAAATTATTTGACCTATTTTTGTATCTACTTAGTACCATTTGCTTTAATATTTATAGGACTATTTAAATTATATAATACATATATAATAGATTACGTAAATTTAATAATAAATAAATTTTAAAAAAATGAAGATTACTTCATTTTTTCTTTTAATATTTTTTTTCCTTTTTTAAGTATTTTTCGTCTTGCTTTTTTATCATAATATAAGTAAATAGAAATACAAATTATAATAATAATAGTTAATAAAAATTTAATCCATATATTCATATTCATAATGTAGTCTCTAAGAGTATCTTCTCTATTACTCCAAATACCAATTTTATTATTTTTAGCTTTTACTTCTTCTTTTTTTAAAATATCAGTATAACTATAATCACCATAAAGATATGCAACTTTAGCAAGTCCTTTACTAACTAATTCTTTTTGAAGAAGACTATCATCTACATATATCCAAGCAAGATATCTATTATATTTATCTAATTTATCACTCTCTTCATCAAATTCAATATAAATTTTTCCTTCTTTTAATCTTTTACAAGTATATAAGCTTGCTTCCTTACCATAAGCTTCTGCATCTTTTTTTGGATGTTTAACTTCAGGGGTATCAATGGCCAAAAATCTAACTTTAATTTCTTCACCCTTATATATAAATCTAGCTGTATCACCATCAACACATTGTGCTAAAGTAACACCCTCTTTATTACTTGCAAATACATTAAATGGAAACAACAAAAATAAAAATAAAATTACATATATCTTTTTCATACTATCACATTAATATTATAATACAAAAAAACTTTACATACAATGTTTTTTTATGATATACTAAATGCTGGCAAGAGGAAGTGTAAATATGAAAAATATAAGAAATATTGCTATAATAGCACACGTAGACCACGGAAAAACAACACTAGTAGATCAATTACTTAAAAGTTCAGGAACATTTAGAGAAAATGAACAAGTAGATGTAAGAGTAATGGATTCAAATGATCTTGAAAAAGAAAGAGGAATTACAATTTTATCAAAAACAACTGCTATAAATTATAAGGGTTATAGAATTAATATATTAGATACTCCAGGACATGCTGACTTTGGTGGAGAAGTAGAACGTATAATGAATATGGTTGATGGAGTAATACTTGTAGTCGATGCATATGAGGGAACTATGCCTCAAACAAGATTTGTGCTTAAAAAAGCTTTAGAAGCAAAAGTAACACCTATATTAGTTGTTAATAAAATAGATAAACCAACAGCACGTCCAACAGAAGTAGTAGATGAAGTTTTAGATTTATTTATTGAATTAGGTGCAGACTTAGATCAATTAGAATTTCCAGTAATATATGCATCTGCACTTTCAGGAACATCAAGTTTTGATCCAGATATCAGTACTCAAAAAGAAACAATGGCTCCAATATTAGACACTATAATTGATTATATACCAGCTCCAAAAGTTGAATTAAATGGTACTTTACAATTTCAACCAGCACTTTTAGATTATAATGACTTTGTTGGAAGAATTGGAATTGGTGTTGTTAAAAGGGGAAAAATTAAAGTTAATCAAATGGTTTCATGTATTAGATTAGATGGTTCTATTAAACAATTTAGAATTGCTAAAATGTTCGGATTTATTGGTCTTAAAAGAATAGAAATAGAAGAGGCAGAAGCAGGGGATATCATTGCTATATCAGGTCTTCCTGATATAAGTGTTGGAGAAACTGTATGTGAAGTAGGATATGAAGAAGCCTTACCACATTTAAGAATTGATGAACCAACTCTTCAAATGACATTTGGTGTAAATACTTCACCATTTGTCGGTAGAGAAGGTAAATTTGTTACTGCAAGACAAATAGAAGAAAGATTAAATAAAGAAACAGAAAAAGATGTATCTCTTAAAATAGCACCAAATGATAATGAATCATTTATAGTATCAGGAAGAGGAGAACTTCATTTATCAATATTAATAGAAACAATGAGAAGAGAAGGATTTGAACTTCAAGTTTCGAAACCTGAAATAATTGTAAAAGAAATTGATGGAGTAAAAAGTGAACCATTTGAAGATGTTCAAATTGATGTACCAGAAGAATATGTAGGATCTGTAATAGAAGCTTTAGGTAATCGTGAAGGAATAATGGAAAATATGACTAGTCATGAAAATCAAGTTAGATTAAATTATGTTGTACCATCACGTGGATTAATTGGTTTTACAACTGAATTTATGACTATGACAAAAGGATATGGAATGTTAAACCATACCTTTAAAGAATATAGAAAAATGGCTAGTAATAATGTAGGTGAAAGAAAACTTGGTGTATTAGTTTCTATGGAAAATGGAAAATCAACAGCATATGCAATAGGTGGATTAGAAGATAGAGGAGTTATGTTTATTGAACCTGGTGTAGATGTTTACGAAGGTATGATTGTAGGAGAACATACTCACGATAATGATTTAGCTGTAAATGTTGTTAAAGGTAAAAATTTAACTAATACAAGAAGTGCTGGAAAAGACCATACAGTTGTATTAAAAAGACCTAGACAAATGAGTCTAGAAGTGTGCTTAGATTATATTAATAGTGATGAATTAGTTGAAATTACACCACTTAACTATAGACTACGTAAAAGAATTTTAAATACAAATGAAAGAAAAAAATTTGACAGTAAAAAATAGGAATTATTAGTTCCTATTTTTCTTTTTCAAAAAATTTAACGATAGGTACTTCAAGTAAATTAGCAATTTGTTCTAAAGTATCTATTGAAATTGTTTGATGAGTTATAGATTCAAGCTTTGCTATAAAGCTATCACTTAATAATAATTTTTCTGCTAGTTCTCTTTGAGTCCACCCTTTTTTCTTCCTATATTTTTTAATATTTTTACCTATAATATTATAAATATTTTCGTTATTACTGCTCACTTTTATCACCACCTTAATTTTCTCACAAAAAATCTAAATTTGTTATAGACTAATAATCTAAATAAATGTATAATATAGTAGGTGATACAATGTATTTAAAATTAAAAGATTTAAGAAAAGCAAATAATTATACAATATATGATATGGCAAATAAACTAAATATATCATATGTTCAATATTATTTTATTGAACATGAAAAAAGAGTTTTATATTATGATATGGCAATAAAAATTGCTGACATTTTTAGTATGAAGCCAGATCAAATATTTTATACAAAAAAATCAAATTAATTTATTTGATTTTTTAAATAATAATTTCTAAGTTCTTTGAATCTTTGATAGTGTACTATTTCTCTTTGTCTTAAAAAAGCTAATGGTTTTAAAACTTCCACGTCATCAGTTAAGTCCATTAAGTGTTCATATGTAGCTCTAGCTCTTTGTTCAGCTGCCATATCACTTTCTAAATCAGTAATATGATCACCTGTTGTACTTATATAAGATGTAGTATATGGAACACCATTTGGATCGCTTAAGAAAAATGTTCCATCATGAATAGCAAAATTTCCTCCTAAGCCATTACTTTTAATTTCTTCTATAGTTGCATTTTCCATTAATTGATAAATCATTGTAGCAATCATTTCTAAATGTCCAAGTTCTTCTGTTGCAATATCAGTAAGTAAAGCCTTACCTTTAGAATCAGGCATTGAATATCTTTGATTCATGTATTGAAGTGCAGCACTTAACTCTGAATCAGGTCCACCATATTGACTCATTAAGTATTTAGCCATTTTTAAATCCTTTTTCTTTATATTAACAGGATATTGTAATTTTTTTTCATATATAAACATATTAACCTCCTAATTTTCCCAAGGCCATGGACTATCATCCCAACTCCATGGTGTTTTATTAGTAGCTTCACTACTTACTAAAAGTGGACCAAATTTTTGCTCATATTCCATCATTAATTTATTTGCTTCATTTTTATATTGATTAAATAATTCTATCATATCTTTATCATTACTATAAATATCTAAATAAAGATTTATATCATGAGCTGCGAATGATATAGCATTTAAATACAACATTAATGATTCTTTATCATTTTTAGGCATTATATCAATTGCCTTAACTTTATAATCATTATATAAATCAGGAAACATATTTCCTCTTACAAATCCATTATAAGGATCATATAAAGATGCTTTATCTTCATCTTTTGTATACATAGGATCATTATAATTATTATTTGTATAATTATAATAATCTAATTTATTTCTATATTCGTACATATTTTTCCTCCCACAATATCGTACGTTTTTAGGTAAAAAGTGTATAGGTTATTAACTATTTTTAAAACTTTTTAATGAAAAGTATTGTCAAATAAGTAAAAAATTGATAAAATATATTAGTAATTTAAATGGCGTGATTGGTGAAGTGGTTAACACGGCGGATTGTGGTTCCGTTATGCGTGGGTTCGATCCCCACATCGCGCCCCATTTAAAAATTAACTAAGAAATTCTTAGTTTTTTTTATTTAATTTTCAAAATAATATTCAATATTGTTATATTTGTCTTAAAAAAACAAAAATATAATATTAATAATTATAAAAAATTTGAAATAGATAGTTCTAAAATTAATAGTATAAAACTAATTTCAAATGAAAGAAAAAATTGTTACAACTTATTGATAGATTGTTCTTCATCTGCTAAAATAACTTCCTTTTCAGTCATGAAAAATGATGTCTTTTACCATTTAATCCATAATTATATTGTATGATATCTAAGTTTTTCAATCTTTTTGAGTTTTTTTTATAAAAAACTAACTATTTTATTTATAGTTATCTTGCTTAAATCTTGCTTAAATTTTACTTAAAATTCAAATTATCACAAAACTTAATAAATTTATAAATGAAAATTAAAAAAAGTATTAATATCTAAAAATTGTTATCATTGAAATAAAAATAATCAACATTGATTTTTTTTTATAAAATTTAATATTTAATTGATAAAACATACAAAATATGATAATATATTTATGATTTTACACGAATTTGGCATATTGGTAATTTTTTATGAAAGTAAGGGGTAAAAATGAGGGAAAAAAGACGAAATTGGAATAATAAAAAATCATTATATGAAATAGTAAAAAGAATAATAGATATAATTATTTCATTAATAGGAATTATTATATTATCACCTTTAATGCTTCTAATAGCAGTTTTAATTAGAATAGATAGTGAAGGAGATATTATATTCAGTCAATCAAGAACTGGAAAATATGGTAATAAATTTGATGTGTGGAAGTTTAGAACAATGGAATCAAATAATGATGTAAGAGATTTTTCTAAAGGAGATCAACATACAAAGATAGGAACATTTTTAAGAAAAACGAGTTTAGATGAACTACCACAACTATTTAATATATTATTAGGTTCAATGAGTTTTATAGGTCCAAGACCATGGATTCCAGAATATTTTGATAATATGAATGAAATACAAAAACATAGAGTAGATGTAAATCCTGGTTTAACAGGCCTTGCACAATCTAAAGGAAGAAATAGTATTTCAATATTTGATAAAATAAATTATGATTTAGAATATATAGATAAATATTCATTTGTAGAAGATATAAAAGTAGTATTTTATACAATAAAAACAGTATTAAAAAAAGAAGGAGCAGATGCTGGTAAATCAACAATACAAAATGAAATAGAAGATTTAAAAAAGCAAAAAAAGGAGGAGGTGCCTGCTTGAAAAAAGTATTATTTACTGCAACAGTAGATTCGCATATATTACAATTTCATCTTCCTTTTTTGAAACTCTTTAAGGACAAAGGATATGAAGTTCATGTTGCAACAAATGGAACAGAAGAAATTCCATATTGCGATGTTAAACATACTGTTTCATTTGAAAGAAGCCCATTTAAAATAAATAATTTAAAAGCAATAAAACAATTAAAAAAAATAATAGAAGAAGAAAAATTTGATATTATACATACTCATACACCAATGGGATCGGTAGTTACTAGATTAGCAGCTAAAAATGCAAGAAAAAAATATCATACAAGAGTCATTTACACGGCACATGGTCTACATTTTTTCAAAGGAGCCCCTTTGAAAAACTGGATAATGTTTTATCCAGTTGAAAAATATTTGTCAAAATATACTGATACTCTTATCTTAATAAATCAAGAAGATTATGAATTATGTAAAAGAAAATTTAAAAAATGTAAAGATATACAATATGTACCAGGTGTCGGTATAGATGAAGAAAAGTTTAATTTTACAATGACAGAAGAAGAAAAATTAGAATTAAGAGAATCACTAGGCTTGAAAAAAGATGATTTTGTTATGATATATCCAGCTGAAATATCTAAAAGAAAAAGACAAGAATGGTTGATAAATTCAATAAGCAATTTATTAAAAGCAAACAATAATATTCATTTATTACTACCAGGGCAAGATAGTTTAAATGGAAAATGTCAAGATTTAGTAAAAAAAATAAATTTAGAACAACAAATTCATTTTTTAGGATATAGAAAAGATATACCAAGATTACTTAAAATATCAGATTTAGCAGTATCTAGTTCAAATCAAGAAGGGCTTCCCGTAAATATAATGGAAGCAATGTATGTAGGTCTTCCTATTGTTGCTACAAATTGTAGAGGTAATAGAGACTTAGTTCAAAATGGGATTAATGGGTATTTAGTTGAAATAAATAATCATGTTAGATTTACTAATTTAATATATGATATTTTTAGTTGTAAAAATATTAGTGAAAAATTTAGCTATGAAAATAATAAAAAAATAAAAAAATTTTTATTAGATAAAATAAGTATATCAATATTTGAAATATACGAAGGAGTCTTAGATGAAAATAAAAATAAAAAAAATATTTAAAATCTTCTTTTGTATGATAAAATATCAGTTTTTTGTAATGTATTGTAAATTTTTTAAAATTGATAATGGACATGTATGGTTAATTTCAGAACGAGGAAATGATGCAAGAGATAATTCATATCATTTATATAAATATATTAAAAAGAATCATCCAGAAATTTGCGTTAAATATATTATTGATAAAAAGTCAGCTGATAGAAAGAAAATAGATTCAGAAGATATTGTTAATTATTGCTCAAATTTACATTATATTTTATTTATTACATCAGGTAGATTAATAAGCACACATATTATGGGTTTTTCTCCAGATATGAGTCTTTTTTGGAGACTAAATAAAATAGGATTATTAAGGGTAAAAGGGAAAAAAATTATGCTTCAACATGGAATAACACAGAATTATTTAGAATTTATGAATAAAAAAACATCTAAATTAGATTTATTCATTTGTGGTGCAAAACCAGAATATAAATTTATTCTTGATAATTTTGGATATAATAAAAAAGTTGTAAAATATACAGGTTTTGCTAGATTTGATAATTTAAAAAATGAATTTAAAAATCAAATATTAATTATGCCAACATTTAGAAAATGGTTAAATTATTCAGATAATTTTATAGATTCAAATTATTATAAAAAATGGAATGAACTTTTAAATAATAAAGAATTGATAAATTATTTAGAAAAAAACAATATAAATTTATATTTTTATCCTCACTATGAAATTCAAAAAAATATTAATGACTTTAAAAGTATTTCTAAAAATATAATTATTGCAGATTTTAAAAATTATGATGTTCAAAAATTACTAATTGATTCAAAATTATTAATCACAGATTATTCTAGCGTTTTTTTTGATTTTGCTTATATGAATAAACCAGTAATTTATTACCAATTCGATTTATATGAATTTAGAAAAAAACATTATAAAGAAGGCTATTTTGATTATGAAACTATGGGATTTGGACCTGTTTGTAAGTCATCAAGAGATGTTGTTTTAAATATTATTAATTATAAATTTGACTATAAGGAAAGAGTCCAAAAATTTTTTGAATACAATGATAAATCAAATTGTGAAAGAATTTACAATGAAATTTTAAAAATAAAATAGGGGTGTTGATGTATATGAAAAATAGAAATATAAATATTGAAATATTAAGAATAATTTCAATGTTTATGGTAATAATATTACATTTTTTATATCACGGACATGTGTTAGAAAATTTAAAATTTGAAATAAGTATTTATAATTTTTTAATCATTTTTTTAGAAACATTTTCTATTGTTGCAGTGAATATATATATATTAATTAGTGCATATTATTTATCACAAAAAAATGTAGAATTAACAAAGATAAAAAAAATATATTTAAAGACATTCATTATATCAATTATTATTGGAATAATATTATTATTATTAAAACAAATTGAATTTAATTTAAAAAATATAATTACTATTTGTTTGCCATTTACAATGCAATTGTATTGGTTTGTAAATGCATATTTAATTTTACTTTTCTTGTCACCATATATTAACATGATTATTGATAGATTTAATCAAAATGAATTAAAAAAAATATTAATAACATTATTAGTTATTAATTCAATTATTCCTTTTATTTCAATGAATACAGTTTTACTAACAACAGGAAATTCTGTTTTCTGGTTTATAAATTTATATTTAATTGCTGGTTATATTAAAAAGTACAATATTTCACTTTCATTAAAAAAAAATATATTCTTTTATTTATTGATATTGCTTCTTATGAGTTGTTTCAACTTAATAATTTATAAAAATTTTGGATTATTGCTTATGTTAAGATTTTTAAATTATAATAATATTTGGGTATTAATATTATCAGTTCTAGTGTTTCTATTATTTATTAATTCTAAGCAAAAATATAGTCGTAATTTAGAAAAGTTTATTATGTTTTTTTCTAAATCCACATTTGCAGTTTATTTAATAAGTGATAATAAATTTGTTAGAGAGATATTATGGAAAAATCTTATAGACACTTTAAAATATAATAATAACATTTATATGATTATATACATAATATTAAATTCTATTTTAATTTTTTTAGCGTGTGTTATTTGTGATAAAATCATAAATAGTTTTAAAATTTTTAGAAGGTGAAAAAATATGATATTATATTTAATTTGTTTTTTATGTTTTATTTTCTTTCCAGTATTAAGTATATTTGTTTCATTATTTTGCTATATCATTGATAAAAATAGAAAAGGAATTTTTTATTCAATATTAATTGGTCTTACGTTAGGCATTATTTCTTATTATTTCATACCACCGATTGACTATGATTTGTTTAGACATCATTTAGTTGTTGAAGAATTTAATGGATTAAATTTTAAAAATTTCTTTTTAATTGCTAAAAATATTGATCTTGAATTTATTCCTAAAATATACAGCTATTTTATTAGCATTTTAGGAAATAATGACCTTTTACAATTTTTTATTGTATCGTTAGGTTATACTATATTATTCTATATGTTATATGATTATAGAAAACAAAGTTGTATAAATAACGGATTATTTATATTTATAACAATATTTATTATTTTTGGGTTTAATGCATTATACTTTATAAGCGGATTGTATTGCTATATTGCAATGATTATTTTTTCATTTGGAATATATAATGAATATATAAAATGTAATAACAAAATAGTTTCATATATTCTTTATATATTGGTATTGTTTATTCACAATTCTTTGTTTTTTGCATTTGCAATATACTTATTTTATAAATTATTTAAAAACAAACTGAATTATAAAAATATTTTTATTTGTTTGCTTTGTCTATTTTTTTTGAATTATTTTGTTGGATTTTTAAATTCGATTATTAATTTAGAAATAATAAATAAACTAAATGAGACATATAATCATTATTTAATTAGAAATGATTATATGAAAAAATTTTATAGCGGAATAATATTTTTTATAGAAATTTCGAAACTTTTAATGATATTAATATGTATATTTTTGCAAAAAGAAAAAAATAAATTTTCGGGAGTAAATGGGTATATTATATTACTTAGTATATGTACGATTTTAATGATTCCCAAATCAATTGTTATGATTAGATTTATTATGATAATACAATTTTTAGGAATAATTCCAATTTTTGATTACTTCAGTAAAGTAAATAAAAATAAAATTTTGTTATTAATAATAATAATATTTTTGGATTTGATTTATATAGGCTTTTTTTATAGAAGTTTTAGAAATGAAAATTTTGGTGGCTTATTAGATAAGAAATTAATAGAAAATGTTTTCTCTATTTTTAGAAAATGATTTTATAATTTAAATTGATATAGAAAGGAATCTAATAATTTAGATATTAGACAATACGTGATAATATGAAAATAATGCAAGTAAATAATACAATGAATATTGGAGGAATTGAATCGTTTTTGATGAATATATATAGAAATATTAATCTTCAGAAATATGAATTCGTATTTTTGACATATAATGATGAAAAATATGATTTTGAAGATGAAATATTATCATTAGGAGGAAAAATATTAAGAATATCAAATCCAAATAAAGTTTCAATTTTTAGACATATTTATCAGTTGTATTCTATTATGAAAAAAGAAAAGCCTGATGTTGTACATTGTCATACACATTTTAATTGTGCGTATGTAATGTTTGCTGCGGCATGCGCAGGAATAAAGATAAGAATTACTCATTCTCATTCAACATATGCAAAATTAGAAAAACGTTTAATAAAAAGGATTAAGTGGTTTTTTTCTAGAAAAATAATTAATTTTTTTTCAACAAATAAACTTGCATGTAGTACTGAAGCGGGAGAGGCTTTATATAATGATCATAAATTTATAGTTATACCAAATGGAATTGATTTAGAAAAATATTCATTTTCTGAATCAAAACGTAAAGAATTGAGAAAAAAATATAAGATTGATGATAATTGCATTGTTATTGGTCATGTTGGAAGATTAGATATTCCAAAAAATCATATGTTTTTATTAGAAATCTTTAAATGTTTTTTAATGAAAAATGAAAATACAAAATTAATCTTAGTAGGAAGTGGTCCTCTTGAAAATAAAATAAAAAATTATATAGAAAAAGCCAAGATAAATGATAAAGTAATTATGATGGGAAATAGAAATGATGTATATGATATATACAATATGTTTGATATATTTATTTTCCCATCATTGTATGAAGGGTTACCTGTAACATTGGTAGAAGCGCAAGCAAATGGATTACAAATATTTGCAAGTGATAACATTTCACACGAAATAAAAATTTCGGAAAATTTGAATTTTTATAATTTAAAAAATACGGCAGAACAATGGGCTAATAATATTTATTATAATTATAAAGAAAGAATCGAATCGAATGTTGTAATAAAAAATTCAATCTATTCAATAAATAATACAATTAATGAATTAGTAAAAATTTATGGTGGTGATAATTAAATGAAAGAAAAATTAACGCTTAAAGAAATACAAATTGAAGAGAAAAAAATTTTATTTGAAACAATCAATTTTTTAAATAAAAATAATATTTCATATTCACTATGTGGTGGAACTTTGTTGGGTGCAATAAGACACAAAGGATTCATTCCATGGGATGATGATATAGATATATTTATTCCAAGACCTGATTATGATAAAATGCAGGAGCTATTTAAAAATAATAATATGATTTCAGAAAATATGTATGCATATTCCTATGAATTAAAGAATTTAAACCTTCCTTTTACAAAAATTTATAATCATAGTGTTTATTGCGATGATGGAATATTTTATGGAAAAAATGAAAAGTATCTGTGGATTGATATATTTCCTATTGATGGATTGCCAGAAGATGAAAAAGAATGTATTAAATTATATAAGAAAAAAGATAAATATAAAAAGATGATATTTTTAAGAAAACAAAAAACAGTTACCTTATTTAATAATGATAATTCTTTGGTTCATAATTATTTAAGATGTTTAAAAAAATTTAGTACTTATTTTTTTCCAAAAAAATATTTTGTAAAGAAAATAATTAATTTAACAAGAAAAAATTTATATGATGATTCAGAAAGTATAGGTGTACTTGTCTGGGGATATGGTCCACAAGAAAAAATGAAAAAAACTGATTTTATTTTAACTGACTACGATTTTGAAGATATAAAGGTAAAAGGATTAAAAAATTATGATAATTATTTAAAAAAATTATATAATAATTATATGGAATTACCACCTGTAGAAAAGAGAATAACACATAATTTTGAAGCATGGATTAATAAAAATGAAAAAAATTAAAAATAATATAACTTTTTTAAATATATTTTCAAATCTTTTTTTGCAATTTGTTACAATAATTAGTGGATTTATTATTCCTCATACGGTATTAAATATTTTTGGCTCAGAAGTTAATGGCTTGGTTTCATCATTGACACAATTTTTGAATTATATTAGCTTATTTGAAGGAGGCTTGGGGGGAGTAGTATTAGCAAATTTATATGGGCCATTGTATTCAAAAGATAAAAATAAAATAAGTTCAGTAGTAAAAACAACACAAAAATTTTATAACAAGTTATCACTCTATTTCATTTTTTATACAGTGATAATTGCCTTAATATATCCTTTAATAACAAATAATAATTTTTCATATATATATATATTTACATTAACATTAATACTATCAATTACTTTATTTATACAATATAATTTTTCATTATCATATAAGCTTTTATTACAGGCTGATAAAAAAGTTTATATAGTTTCATTTACCCAAAGCTTTTTAACAATAATAAATGTAATATTATTTACTGGAATTTCAAAAGTATTACCAAATATTCATATTTTAAAATTAATATCCGCATCCATATTTATATTACAACCATTAATATTTAATTTTTATGTGAAAAAGCATTACTCTATAGATAGAAATGTTTCTACGGATCCTAAATTATTAAAGAGTAGATGGGATGGTTTTGCAATTAATATTGCAGCTTTTATTCATAATAATACTGATATAACCGTATTGACAGTCTTTACGAATTTAAAAATAGTTTCAGTTTATTCAATATATTCTTTATTCACAACAGGATTAAAAAAATTAATTCAATCCATTTCTTCAGCAATTGGTCCTAGTGTTGGCCATCTATATGCAAGTGGAAATAAGGTGCAATTAGATAAAAAATTTGAATTATATGAATATACAATTTTTTTTATAACATTCTATTTATTTGTTATTGGGGGGCTTTTAATAACACCATTTGTTTTAATATATACTAAAAATATTATTGATATTAATTATAATCAAAAATTATTTGGAATATTAATAGTAATTGCAGAATTAATATATTGTATTAGAGAACCATATGTTACCTTGGCATATTCTGCAAATAAATTTAAAGAAATGAAAAAACATGCATATATAGAAGCAGTGTTAAACATATTAATATCAATTATATTAGTTATAAACTTTGGGTTGATTGGTGTTGCAATAGGAACAATAATAGCGATGTCTTATAGGACGCTTTATCAAGTATATTATTTAAAAAATAACATTATATATAGATCACCATATAAGTTTATATATAAATTTATAGTGTTTGGAATTCTTTCATTTATTGGAATATTACTATGTAATATATTTATTCCAATTAATAAAATTAATATAATAAACCTTATTATTCATGGAATACTTTATTCATCAATATTGTTTGTTATATATGTAATAGGGACAATAATATTTATGAAAAAAGATTTCGTTGAAATAAAAAAAATAATTAAATAAAGTATAAATTTAAAATAAATAAGTATAATAATAATATTAGAGGTGTTTTAGTTGTTAGTTTTAAAAATATTAATATTATTAATTATATTATTTATATATTCATGTCTAGTAATATCAAAAAGATGTGAAAAAGAAGAAGAAACTATGCATAAAAAAGTATAGTTTTTTTATTATTTCAATTGAAATAATATATAAAAATAGTGTATAATATTATTTAGCAAATTATAGAAATGTGTGGTGTATATGAAAACAAAAATATTTAATATAATTAAATATTTCCTAATAACAATATTAATTATAATATCAACTTACTTATTATATAAAATATATAAATTAAATATATTAGTAATAAAGTATTACATAATAATATTATTGATAGTATTATTATTAAATATACTATTTATATTTAAATTAATAAGAAAAAAAACAAGCAAAATATCAAAGATAATTTTTATGATATTAACAATATTAATAAGCTTACTTTATTTATATGGAACTATATATATAGATAAAACAATAAAATTTGTAAGCAATATGACAGAAGAAAAATATGAAACAAGAAAATATGAAATATATGTTTTAAAAGAAAAAAATATAAAAACACTTGGATACTTAAATATATATGAAGATAGTAAATATATAAAAGAGAAGCAAAAAACAAGAAAATTAAAATCATATGAAGATATAGGAAGTCTATTAGGAGCTATATATAATAATGAAATAGATGCAGTTATATTAGATAAAGCATATGTAGAAATGTTAAAAGAAAATGATGTTGACTTTATAAAGGAAGCAAAAAAAATAGAAGAATTTGAAGTAAGAAAAATAAATGAGGAAACAATAAAAAAAGTAGATATAAGAAAAGATCCATTTATATTATATATAAGCGGTAGTGACTCTAGAGGATCAATTAATTTAGTAGCAAGAAGCGATGTAAATATTGCTGTAGTAATAAATCCTAAAACAAACAAAATTCTTTTAGTATCTATACCAAGAGATTATTATGTAAGGTTGAATGGAACAACTGGTTCAAAAGATAAATTAACTCATGCAGGAATATATGGAGTAGAAAAAAGTATGAATACAGTTGGAGACTTACTAGAACAAGATATGAATTACTACTTAAAAGTAGGATTCCAAACTGTTGTTAATGTAGTAGATGTAGTAGATGGAATTGATATATATTCAGAACAAGATATTAAAACAGATGCTAATAGAAGTTGTAAAGTAAAAAAAGGAATTAATCATTTAGATGGAGAATGTGCATTAGCCTTTTCTAGAGAACGTCATTCATATCAAACAGGAGATAGACATAGAGGAGAAAATCAACAACAAGTAATAACAAAATTAGTAGAAAAGTTAAATAATCCAAAATATTTAACAAGATATAATCAAATATTGAAGGCAATGGATGGATCATTTAAAACAAATATGACATATGAAGAAATAACAAATTTTATAAAATATCAATTAAATAATTTAAGGAAATGGAAAGTAGAATCAATAAGTTTAGATGGAACAGATTCAATGCAATCAACATACAGCATGGGAAATAGAAAACTATATGTCATGATACCAAATGAAAAAACAGTAGCAACCGCTAAAGAAAAAATAAATGCATATTTAGGAGGAAATTAAAATGGAAGAAATAGACTTAAAAGACTTTTTTAACTATATAAAAAGTAAAATAGTATTTATATTAATATTAGTAGCAATGTTTTTAAGTTTTATATTACTATATGATTTAAAAATAAAAACACCAATGTATAAAACATATACAACTATAGTATTAACTCAATCTGATTCACAAAAAGGAACAACACCAACAATAACACAAAATGATATATTATTAAATAAAAACTTAGTATCAACTTATAGTGAAATAATTAAAAGTGAATTAATACTAGAACAAGTAATAAATAATTTAGGAATAAAAGCAACAGCAACAGAACTATCAAATAATATTCAAGTAGCAGCTTTAAACGATACAGAAATACTAAAAATATCTGTTTCAAATGCAGATCCAGAAGTAGCTGCATCACTTGCAAATGAAATAGCTGATGTATTTACAACAGAAATAAAAAAGATCTATAAAATTGATAATGTTAGTACAATAGATAGAGCAAAAGTACCAAAGGAAGTTGCAAACAACACATTTAAAAGAGATATAGTACTTGCAGTATTCCTAGGAATATTTATGGGAATTGGAATAATATTTATACTATACTATTTTGATGATACAATTAAAAGTAATGAAGATATAGAAGAAAAAATTGGATTACCAGTATTATCAAAAATATTTAAAAGTGATGTAAGCAAAAAAGATAAAACTGAGTTAGTTTTAAGCAAATATCCAAAGGCATTAGTAAGTGAAAGTATAAAAACACTTAGAACCAATTTGCAATTTTCATCAGTTGATGAAGATATAAAAACAATTTTAGTAACAAGTTCAATGCCAGGAGAAGGAAAAAGCTTTGTAAGTGCCAATTTAGCAATTGCTTTTGCTCAAGCAAGAAAAAGAGTATTATTAGTAGATTGTGATATGCGAAAAGGAAGACAACATTTATTATTTAATGTATCAAATTCTAAAGGACTATCAAAATTATTAATATCAAAAGTAAAACCATCAGAAATAATAGATTATATAAATCAAACACAAATAAAAAATTTAAGTTTATTAACAAGAGGTTCTTGTCCACCAAATCCAAGTGAACTATTAGGATCAAAAAAGAATAAACAAGTAATAGATATTTTAAAAAAGGATTATGATATTATTATATTTGATGGAGCACCATGTAATGGAATATCAGATTCGCTTATAATGTCATCATTGATTGATAAAGTAATAATTGTTTCAGCAGAAGGAATAACACCAAAAGAAATAATAGAAAATACAAAAAATTCACTAGAAAAAGTAGATGCATCTGTAGCTGGTATAGTAATAAACAAAGTAAATAGAAAAAATGTTAAATATTATGGATATTATAGAGTAGAAGAGCAATGATAGATATTCATTCACATTTACTATATAATGTAGATGATGGCTCAAAAAATATAGATGAAAGTGTTAAAATAATAAATAATTTAAAAAGTCAAGGAATAACAGATATTATTTTAACACCACACTATATAAATTATAGTGAATACACAAGTAAAAAAAAAGAAAATCAAGAAAAGCTAAAAGAATTACAAAAACAAATTAAAGATGTAAATTTATATTTAGGAAATGAAATATATATAGATGAAGAAATAAGTAATTTAATAAAAAATAATGAAATATCACCGTTGAATGATACAAAATATTTATTGATTGAATTACCAATGAGTGGAGAAAATGATAAATATAGAGATATATTTTTAGATTTAATGAATGAAGGATATAAAGTAATACTTGCTCACCCAGAAAGATATATAACTTTTCAAAAAGATTTTAGTAAAGTAGAAGAAATGATAAATATAGGAGTATTATTACAATGTAACATTGGAAGTATATTAAAGCAATATGGAAGAAAAGCTAAAAAAACATATATAAAAATACTAAAATCTGGATACGTGTCATATATTGGAACAGATATACATCATGAAATAGATTATAACATAATAAAAAAAGCTCAAGCAAAAATGCAAAAATATGTAGATGAAAAAACAATAGAAGATATATTTATAAATAATGCTAAGAAAATGTTGAGGTAGATTATGAGAGATAGAAATATATTAATAAGAATCTTAATAACCATAGGAGTTTTACTAATAATATTATTGCTATTTTTATCAAACAGAAAACAAATAAATATAACAATAAATAAAAGAGAGAAAAAAGAAGCAATAAAAATAGATGAAAATAATGAAATGGAAATTTCATTTAATAAAAATTTAGAATTAAAATTAAATAATGAAAAATTATCCATAAAAGGAATAGATGAAAAAATAAATAAATACTCATATACTAATAATATATTATTAGTATCAAGTATAGAAAATAATTATGTTGCTAAAATAGATATATCAAAAAAAGAAATAGAATTTAAAAAAATAGATGCTAACTATAATATTGATAAAATATCTACGTGTAATGACACGCCAGCAATAATTTTAAAAAATGGCGAAAAAAGAACAATTAATATAGATAAAAATGTTATAGTAGGGCAATATGACTGCAATAAATATATAGAAAAAATAGGTGACATATATTTAGATAAAGATAAAAAAATATATGTAGGTTCTAACGTAGTAAAATATAATAATACAGAACTTATAATTGAAAGAATTTATTTAACAACAATAAATAAGGAAAACACATATTATATAATAGCAAACAATAATCTATATAGACTTAAAAATAATGATTTAAAATTAATAGGAACAGACCTAATATATAATAAAACAAAACAAGGATTAAATAATTATGATAATATGACAGATGAAATAGTATATACTGATAATTCAAAATCAATTATAAAAAATATAAAATCAATATATGAATATTAAAAATATAATTCTAAAAAAACACTTAATTTTTAAGTGTTTTTTTAAAATAAAAAATTTTTAAATTAAATAGTTATTTACAAACAAATGTATGTAATGTATAATTAATTTAGATAAATATTGTATTTAATATTTAAATTTGATTTATTTATAGTATAATATTAAATAATTTAATAATTATATGTATGAAGAAAAAATGTAAAATAAATGTTTTTTTTAGGTTTTGTTGTACTAAAATTTTTTTAATATGATAAAATTAAAGTACAATAGGAACACTAATGTATAGAGGTGGTGCTATTGGTTAATATTGTAGAAATAAAGAACAAGTTAGGAAATGGTTGTACAATTCCTTATGTTGTTTGGTGCGATGATGGAAATACTTATATAGTAAAATTTCCTGGTAATGAACAAGGAGTAAAAACTTTAGTTAATGAATTTATAGCATCAAATCTATGCGAGTATTTAGAATTACCAATTTTTCATTATAATCTTATAAAAGTTAAATATGATAATTACAATGAAAAAATAAAAGAAGAAATTATTCCTTTAGAAGGAACTGCATTTGGAACAATTTACAATGATAATGCATTAATAGTACTAAATTCAGAAACAATATCAAAATCAGTGAATAAAAACGATGCAATAAAAATATTAATATTTGATATATTAATTGGAAATTATGATAGAAATAAAGGAAATTTAATGATAGATTCTTTATCAAAAAAAATATATATGATTGATCATACTCATATATTTGGATTAGGAACATTATGGGATGAATTTCAATTGCCAAGATTAGTGAATGAAAAATTTGAAATAGAAACGCTTAATCAATTTAATTATAATAATATTATAGAATCACTTAAAATAGATAAAGAATTTTATATAGAATTGAATAAGTTTATAGAAAAAGTAAAGAATATAAACAAAGATTTTATAAAGAATATTATGAATAACATTCCAAATGATTGGAATGTTTCAAAAAGAGAAAAAGAATTATTAGTAGAATATATTTATAATAGGTTTAATAGAGTTAATGAAATTTTAGATTTGTTACATATAAAGGATGGTGATAATAGTGAAATTTAGAGTTAAATATGCGATTTTAAAATATGTTCCAAATATAGAAAGAAATGAAAAAATAAATGTTGCAGTTATATTACATTATCCTGAAACTAAACAAATTGAAATGACCATTATTAATAATTGGAAAAGAATTAAAAGTTTTGATGATGAAGCAGACATTCAATTTTTAAAAAAATATGTAGATGACTTAAAAGAACAATTTACATATAATTTGTTCAATGATTTTGATGGAATTAGTTTGGATGATCCAATTCTTCTTGATGAATTAACAAAATATTTTGTTAATAAATTCGTATTTGAGATACATGAAATAGATACTATTGAACAATTTGATGATTTATTGACAAATTTAAGAAAGATATATTTATATTATGAAGTAGATAAAAATAAAAGAATTAGTGAAAAAGAAAGTAAAGCATATATAGAACAACATTTGTTAGAAAATAATATCTCATATGAAAAATGTGGAACGAAAAATAAGATTGAAGAACAATATGGTAATAAAGTTAATTTTGATTATAAAATAGAGAATAATTATTATAAATTAATATTTTTAAATGAAGAAAATTATGCAGGATATGTGGGAATTTTAAAAATGTGGATTGCTAATGCCATTATGTTAAAAAAAGCAAATAAAAAATTAATTTTTGTAATAGACGATTTATTAATGAATGATAGAACTGAATCGTATAAAAAAATGTTATCAGATTATGGAGAGATAATTACTGTACAAGAATTTATCAATTTAAAAATAAAAAAATAATTATAAAAAATTTAAATATGACAAAAGAACACTAGAGTGTTCTTTTACTATAAATTATTTTTAACAAATAAATATTATAAAATTTAAAATATAATGTTATAATTATTAAAGAGATAAGGTGATGACATGGAAAAAATAATTATAATAGTTTTAACTTTTTTTATAATTACAACAAACGTTAAATCACTAAATATATCAAGTGAAAACGTAGTATTATACAATTTAAATGAAGACAAAATAATATATGAAAAAAATATGAATAAAAAAACTAGTATAGCAAGTTTAACAAAAATAATGACTACCTTAGTAGCTATAGAAAATATAGACAATTATAATAAAAAAGTAACAATAAGTGAAAATATGTTTAATGGACTTAAAGAACAAAATGCCGCAGTAATAGGCCTAAAAAATAAACAAGTTGTAACCTATAACGATTTATTATATGGTATGTTTTTAGCAAGTGCTGCAGATGCAACAAGAGCACTAACAATAAATATATCTAAAAGTGAAGAAGAATTTGTAAAATTAATGAATAAAAAAGCAAAAGAATTAAATTTAAAAAATACATCATTTAAAAATACAATTGGATTAGATGATAACGATAATTATTCAACAGTAAATGATGTAGCAATTTTATTAAAAGAAGCTTTAAAAAATGACAAATTTAAAGAAATATTTACAGCTAAATCATATAAGTTTAGTGATAATTCTATAAAGGTATCATCAACATTAGTTAAAACCAGTAAGAAATATAATTATGATACAAGTTATATAATAGGAGCAAAAACAGGCTATACAATAGATGCCGGAAGATGTTTAGCATCATTAGCTATAGATAAAAAAAATAATATAAAATACCTTCTTGTAACAACTAATGCGAATATAGATAAAAAAGAAGCATATCATATACTTGATGCAACAATAATTTATAAATATTATTTTAGTAATTATAAATATTATAATTTAATAAATAAAAATGATAAAATACTTACATTAAAAACAAAATACTCAAAACAACAGAAAGTAAATATATATTCAAATAAAACTATAAAATTATATTTAAAAAAATATAATAAAAATAAATTAAAATTAAAATATAAAGGAATAGATGTTATAACACCTGAAATTAAAAAAAATCAAAAATTAGGTACAGTAAATGTTATCTATGATAATAAAGAAATAGACAAAATAGATGTTTATATGCCATATAATGTTAAATTTAGTATATTAAAATATTTAAATGACAATATTTATTTAGTTGTAATATCAATATTTGTATTAATAATAATGATAATCTTTATAATAAAAAAACTCTAATAGAGTTTTTATTTTAAACAAATAAGAGCTATATTTCTACCACTATTAATTCCATCAGCTCTATGTGAATGAATAAAATCACTATTACATTTAGAACAAATATCAGCCGAAATAATATTTTCCATCTTTAATCCTAAATTTATCATTACTTGTTTGTTGATAGAAATGGTATCAATAAAATATTTTTGTTTATTATCTTTAATTTCACCTAAAGAAATACAACTTTCAATATCAATATCTTTAAAATTACAAACAAAAGAATCTTTAACATCATAGTCAACTTCAAAACAACATTTCATAATACTTGGGCATATATATGCTTCAATATCACTAGGATTAGAATTATAATTAGAAATCATTAAATTAATAGCATTTGTACATATTCTATTTAAAGTACCTTTCCATCCAGAATGAATATTTCCAATAACCTTATTTTTTCTATCATATAAAAGTATCCCTTGACAATCAGCTAAAGAAGTAACTAAAGCACATCCTTTAATATTAGTTATTAAACCATCTACATTATTAAATTCATCATTAATATTATTAAAATCAACACATTTTACAATATTAGTATGTGTTTGAATTGGTTTTAAAATATAATTAAATTTATAATTAACAGAATCTTCTAATTTTTTATAATTATTTTTAATTTCTTCTTGACTAACAGTAGTAGATCTAAAATTATATGGTTTAAAAGTAAATAGATTAATAACATCGTCAAGTTTTTTAAAACTAATAATATTTAAATTTTTACTTATAACAACGTCCATAAAATCACCAACCTATATATATTTTATCATAATATATTAATAGTTTAAACTGTAAAGTTAAGTAAAGTATTAATAAAAAAAGATATAAATGTAATTAGTATGATATACTAATAGTAAGGTTATAAGATAAGGAGGAATTTATGCAAAAATTAGAATTTGGATATTCAAATGATATAGATCCAAAGGGTTCACATGAAGGAATGGGTTTAAAACAAGGATTATTTTTAACAGAAGCTGATTATTATGGTGCTTTAGAAATAAATGGAGAACAATTTGTAGTAACAAAAGTAACAGAAGATAAATATAATAGATATCCTGATAAATTAGGAAACTTTATGGTTTTACCTGCAATAGCTGATATGTGTAAAGATGGCTCAGGTGTATTATTTGTATGTCAAGAAGGTTCAGATATAACAAAACATATAGAAAAAATGTTAAATGAATCAGAATACAAAGATAGATTTACAAGTGTAAGAGATATTAAATCAATATACAATGGCTTAAATTATGCTTCTAGATCATTTGATATCTTAACAGATGAAAGATATTGTGGAAATAGTATTATAACAACAGCTATAACACCTGAAGCATTTGAAAAAAAGAATGCAGCATATAAAAGTTGTAATGGAACATTTACAGATTTATCAAGTCAAATAAATGAAATGAATAATAGTAAATCATATTAAAAAAGATTAAACATTGTTTAATTTTTTTTTACAAAAATAACAAATTAGTTATTTGACAAAAGATAAAAAAAATATTAAAAATATAGTGGTGATATTATGAATGACAAAATATGTGGATATTATCTAGATAAAGAACAACAAAAAATTGTCCTAGATAAAAGTAAATATTTATTAGTAGTAGCAGGAGCAGGAAGTGGAAAAACTCTTACTATACTAGGTAAAATAAATTATTTAATAAAATATAAAAAAATTAATAAAAATGATATTTTGTGTATCTCATTTACAAAAGCTTCAGCAAGTAACTTAAAAGAAAAAATAAAAACAGAATTTAATTTAGATATGAATGTATATACTTTTCATAAATTATCACTTGAAATATTAAAAGAAAATAAAATAAGATATTATATAGCTGATTCTAGTACTTTAGATAATATTGTTCATGAATTTATATATATAGATGTATTAAAAAATAAAAAATATATGAAAATGATATTAAAACATTTTAAAATAAAGTATAAAAATAAAGAGCAATATTTAAATTATATAGAAAAAAATGATAATATAGAATTATTTGAAAGACTTATTATAACATTTATTCATTTATTTAAATGTAATGGCTATAATATAGAAGATTTTAATAAATTTAGAAAAAAAGCTAAATTAAATATAATAAAATATAAATATGAAAAAAATTTTTTAATCATAGTATTAAATATATATCTAAAATATGAAAATTATTTAAAAGAAAACAAAGAAATAGATTTTGATGATATGATAATAAAAGCCACTAAAATAGTAGAAAAAAAAGAAATTAAACAAAAATATAAATATATTATAATAGATGAATATCAAGATACATCAAAAATAAGATTTAATCTCATAAATGAAATAATAAAAAAGACAAATTCTAATTTAATGGTAGTAGGTGATGATTATCAATCAATATATAAATTTACAGGATGTGACATTTCATTATTTTTAAAATTTAAAACATTTTTTAATAAAGCAAAAATATTAAAAATAAAAAATACTTATAGAAATAGTCAGGAACTAATAGATGTAGCAGGAAGCTTTATAATGAAAAATAAATATCAAATAAAGAAAAAATTAAAATCAAGCAAAAGATTAGATAAACCAATAAAAATAATATATTATAATAATATAAGAAAATGTTTTATAGAAACCATAAATAAAATATGTAGGGAAAATAATAAAACCATATTTATATTGGGAAGAAATAATAAAGATATAAATGTACTACTAAATAATAAAATTAAATTAGAAAATGATAATTTAATATACTTAGATAATAAAAATATAAAAATGAAATATTTAACTGTTCATAAATCAAAAGGATTAGAAGCAGAAAATGTAATAATAATAAATTTAGAAGATAAATTATTAGGATTTCCAAATAAAATAGAAGATTCTAGATTACTCAGATATGTCACAAAAAATAAAGAAAAATACATATATAGTGAAGAAAGACGTTTATTTTATGTTGCACTTACAAGAACAAAAAATAATATATATTTATTAGTACCTAAAAAAAATGAATCTATATTCATAAAAGAACTAAAAAAAGATTATAAAGATAAAATAGAAAGTTGACAAAAAGTAAAAAAAATATATAATAATACCGTTGAAAGAAGGAATCATGCATGTTTGGAGAAAATGGAATATATGGAAAATCATATCATAAAATGATAGATAAAAATAGAATAATAATACCACTTTCTACTAATGTAGAAGCAAAAGAAGAGTTGTGTTTTATAGAAGAAGATGAATTGACATTTAAAATATGTAGTTTAAAAGAACTAAAAAAAGAAATAGAACAATTAAAAAATATAAAAGTATCATCAATAGAAGAAAAAGAAAAAAAAGAAAAAGAAATTACTAAAATTACCTTTTTTATAAATTCATATTCAATAGTTGATAAAGAAAGAAGAATAGTAATACCAAAATACTTTTTAGAAAAATATAATATAAAAAAAGAATTAATTTTTCAAGGAGCATACAATCATATAAAAGTATTTTCATCAGATGAAAATTATAAAAAATATATGAAAAAATTAAAAAAATAATAGAAAAAAATAATTTAATGTGTTATAATTTCTATACGCATTAAAAAGGAGTAAATAAACATTTATTTCTTTTTTGTTTTTTTAATGGAGGTGAATTTATGGAAATAGAACATTTAATGTTAAAATATCAATTTGCTTTAGAAGAATTAATTACACAACTTAAAATAGCTATTAAAGAATTTGAATTTAAAAATAAATATGAACCAGTTGAACATATAAAAACTAGAATTAAAACAAAAGAAAGTGCAATAAAAAAACTTGAATCAAAAGGATATGATATAACAATAGATAATTTGATAAAACATGTACATGATATGGTTGGGGTAAGAATTGTTTGCTCATTTATACCAGATGTATATGATATTGTGAATATTATAGAAAAATCAAAAAACTTAAAAATAAAAGAAAAAAAAGATTATATAGAAAATCCTAAAAAATCAGGATATTCTAGTTATCACATAATAGTAGAAGTACCATTATATTTAGAAAATAATGTAGAATATGTAGAAGCAGAGATACAAATAAGGACAATGGCAATGGATTTCTGGGCAAGTTTAGATCATAAATTACAATATAAGTTTAGTGATGTAATACCAGACGAGGTAAAAAATGAAATGTATGATTGCTCCCTTGCTGTAAAAAGATTAGATAATAAAATGTTAGGATTACATGAAATTGTAAACAAATATAAAAATAATAACTAATAATAAAAATGAACATTATTCAAAAACTTTTGATCATCAACCAGTATATAAAAATTATGAAAATTGAAATAGTTTAATTAAATATATAACCTTTTTAAATTTAAATAATTATGATGGACCAATTGTTTATGAATATAATTTTTTCAAGAAAGATATAAATAAAAAACTGATTAAATCAGTTTTTTATTCTACTGTGACAGACTTAGCTAAATTTTTAGGTTGATCTATATTACATTTTCTTAATTTAGCAACCTCATAAGAAATTAATTGTAATGGTATAACAGTTAAAAGTGGTTGTAATAGTTTATGAACTTTAGGAATTTCAATTTTATAATCAAAATTACTATCAATGTTATTATTAGTAATACCAATAGTTACGGCTCCTCTTGATTTAACTTCTTCCATATTGCTAATAGTTTTCAAAACTAAATTATCTTCTGTTAAAATTCCAATAACAGGAGTACCTTCATCAATTAATGAAATAGTACCATGTTTAAGTTCACCTGCAGCATATGCTTGACTGTTAATATAAGATATTTCTTTTAACTTTAAAGAACCTTCCATAGATAAAGCGTAATCTATACCTCTACCAATAAAGAAAACACTTTCATTTTCATAAATCGCATTAGCAATTTTTTCATATTCAGGATTTAAAATAGTATTTTCGAGTTTAACAGGTAATTCTTTAATATCTTTTAAAATGTCTTTTATTTCATTTTTATCAATATTACCTTTAGCACTTGCTAAATTAAGAGCAATTAAACTTAACATTGCAACTTGGGCTGAATATGCTTTAGTAGTAGCAACCGCAATTTCTCTTCCAGCCTTAATCTTAAGTAAAATATTTGCTTCACGAGCCATAGTACTACCTTCAACATTAACGATAGCAAGTGTATCTATGTTATCTCCTTTAGCTTTTCTTAAAGCAGCTAAAGTGTCAGCGGTTTCACCTGACTGTGATACGACAATCACCAAAGTTTTATCATCATAAAAATTCTTTTTATATCTGTATTCACTTGCAACTTCAACATTTACAGGAATATCTGCAAATTCTTCTATTAAATTTTTGCCAACTAAACCAGTATGATATGCACTACCACAAGCAACAATATCAATTCGGTTATATTTAGTAAAATCAGGCATTTTATCAATTAAAGAATCAATACCATTCTCTAAATAAGAGCTAACAGTATCTCTAAATACCTTAGGTTGTTCATGAATTTCTTTTAACATATAATAATCATATCCACATTTATCAGTATTGTTAATAGATTTATCAATTTCTTTAAAATCATTTTCAACAATATTTAAATCTCTATCAAATAATGTAATATTATCACTAGAAATTTCAGCGATAATATTTTCTTTTAAATACATAACACTATCGGCATATTTACTAACAGCAATAGTATCAGAGGCAATAAAATTCCCATTATCTCCTTTAGCTACAATTAAAGGACTATCTTTTCTAACTGAATAAATATTATCGTCACCTTTAACAATTACTCCAAGTGCATATGATCCCTCAACTTTATCCATAAATTTAACTAAAGCTTTTTTTATATCTTTTGTTTCATTATAAAATAAGTCAATTAAGGCACATGCAACTTCAGTATCAGTTTTGGTATTAAATTTATACTTTTTATTTTCAAGTTCTTCTTTTAAACTATTAAAATTTTCAATAATTCCATTATGGACAATAGTAATATCGCCTACATTATGAGGATGACAATTAGTTATATTAACACTACCATGAGTTGCCCATCTTGTATGACCAATACCTATATTTGATTTAATATTGTAATCAACTTTTTTTTCAAGTTCATCAATTTTTCCGACACTTTTAATAATATTAATTCCATTATTTTTGTATGCTATACCAGCTGAATCATAACCCCTATATTCTAAAGCTTTAAGTCCGTCAATTAAAACGTGTAAAGTATTTTTATCTTTACCATTATAACCAACTATTCCGCACATAAAAAAACCTCCTAGAAATATGTATGATATATTCTTTGTTATAATTTTGATTTTATTTTTTAAAATATATCTAACGAGTACATTAACCCGTAGTAGCATCCGCCGAAAATTCGATAACTACTATCCTCGTCAACTGTTGTTCTGGCGCTAAATATATGTTTAACTCCTTTCATCATATATCTTTAAATATATTATACATTAAATATATTTAAAAAACAAATATTCCTATTTATTTAAATTATTTAATTCTATATCAATAGCTTTTTTTAATTTCTCAAGCATCACTCTTGTATCACTAGAATTATTCATGTTACTTCTCCTTACATTGTTATTAGTTCCAACATCTGTAAAAGATCTACCAAATTTTTCTAAATTATTTCCTCTTTCATTTTGAACCTGCATAAAATAAGCATTTGTACATAGAATTTGAGCTATAAGCATTAACCAGTTACCAAGCGCATTTTGTTCATTAGCGGTTGTATCATCAATAAGTAAATATCCAATTATAACTGCACTTCCTGTAAAAGCTTCAGGAGGAACATCTGGTATTAAATGCATATTATCCACCTCAATAAAATATATATGATTTAATTTATTATAAATGTTTGAAATTTAAATTATTATTAGTTATAATTAGTTTGGTGATATTATGAATATAGATAATAATACAATTTTAATTGTTCCAAATAAATTAAAAAAAAATTTATTAAAAAGAATTAAAAAATTAATTAATTTCAAAATAATTTCATTAGAAGAATTTATTAAAAATTATTATTTTGATTATGACAATAGAGCAATATATTATTTAATTAATAAGTACAACCTAAAATATGAAGTAGTAAAAATATATTTAAAAAATATATACTATGTAGAAAATAAAGATTATCATAATGAAAAATTAAATAAATTAGTAAAAATAAAACAAGAATTAGAAGAAAATAATTTATTAATAAAAAATGATAACTTTAAAGATTATATAAAAAAGAAGAAAATAATTGTTTATGGATATCAGTATATAGAAAAAAAATATAAAGATTTACTAGATGAATTAAAATCTATTTATATAAATAATGAAAAAGAATACACCAATCAAAAACTATACGAATTTCAAAATAAAGAAGAAGAAATTGATTTTTTAATATCAAAAATAGTTGAATTAAAAGAAAAAAATATATCACTAAATAATATTAAAATAATAAAAAATGAATATGAATTAGAAATAAAAGAAAAATTAAAATTATATAATATAAATTATATAGAAGAAAAAACACTATATGGAACAAATATAGTTAAAATATTATTAGATAATTTAGATGAAAATATAGAAAATACACTAAAAAAAATAAAAGAAAAAGTTGATTTAGAAAATGAACTAAATCTTAAAATATATAATAAAATAATAAACATTTTAAATAATTATACATTTATATATGATAAAACAGAAATAAAAGAAATGCTTATAAATGATTTTAAAAATACTAAAATAATAGATAAAAATTATAAAGAAAAAATAGAGTTTATAGATTTAAAAAATAATATCATTAATAATGATAATTATGTATTTTTATTAGGCTTTAATATAGGAATAATCCCAGAAATAAAAAAAGATGAAGACTATATTACAGATAATATAAAACATTTATTAAATTTAGATTCTGTAAAAGATATAAATATTAAAATTAAAAATATGTATATAGAAAATATAAAAAAAACAAATAATTTAATAATTACATATAAAAAATATGATAATGGAGAATGTTATATATCATCACTAAATGATTATTTAAATTTAGAAATAATAAAGAATACTAAAATTCCATATTATTTACCATTAGATAATAAAATAAAACTTGAAAAAAAGTTAGATATATTAAGTAAATATAATATATTGGATGATGATTTACCTATTTTGTATAATAACTATAAAGATATAAAATATAACACTTATAATAATAAATACACCAAAATAAATAGAAAAGAAGATAAATTGTTACTATCATATTCTAGTATAGATAACTACTTTAAGTGTTCATTTAAATATTATATAGAAAATGTATTAAAGTTAAATATATATGAAGAAAAATTTGCAAGTACAATTGGAAATTTATTTCATCATGTATTAGAAAATGCCTTTATAGATGGATTTGATTTTGAAAAAACATATGATAATTACTTAAAAGAAATCAATAAAGAGTTTACAAATAAAGAAAAAATATTCTTAAAAAAATTAAAAAAAGAATTAAAATTAATAATAGAAACAATAAAGAAACAATTAGAATTAATATCATTGGATGAAACATTATATGAACAGAAAATATATATAAAAGCAACAGAAAATGTAACATTCATGGGAATAATAGATAAATTAGTGTACAAAGAAATAGAAGATAAAACTTATGTAGCTATAATAGATTACAAAACAGGAAATCCTAATTTAAATTTAAATAATATTATATATGGACTAGATATGCAACTACCTATATATTTATATTTAATAACACATACAAATAAATTAAAAAATGTAAAAATAGTAGGGTTTTATCTTCAAAAAATATTAAATAGTGAACCAAAAATAATAAAAGGAAAAACATTGAAAGAGCAAAAAGAAGATAATTTGAAATTACAAGGATATAGCATAGATAAAGAAGAAATAATAAATTTATTAGATAAAACATATAAAGACAGTAATTTAATAAAAGGTTTAAAACAAGGAAAAAATGGATTTTATAACTATTCAAAAATATTAAATGAAGAACAAATAAATAAAATAATAAATTTAGTTGATAAAAAAATAAAGGAAGCAACAAAAAATATAGAAAATAATAATTTTGATATAAACCCAAAATCAATAAATAATGAAAATGTATCATGTAAATTTTGTAAATATAGGGATATTTGTTATATGAAAGAACAAGATATAAAATATTTAAAAGAATATAAAAATTTAGAATTTTTAAGTGAAAATAGGTGATAACATGCCAAAATGGACAGAAGAGCAATTAGAAGCAATCAATAAAAGTGGTACTAATATAATAGTAAGTGCAGGAGCTGGAAGTGGAAAAACTGCAGTTTTATCAGAAAGAGTACTTAGAATATTAAAAGAAGGCACTCATATAGATGAATTATTAATACTTACATTTACAAATGCTGCAGCTAAAGAAATGAAAGAAAGAATAAGAAAGAAAATAAAAGAAAATGAAGATTTAAAAGAAGAGTTAAATTTAATAGATTCTGCTTATATAACAACATTCGATTCATTCGCACTATCAGTACTAAAAAAATATCATTATATATTAAATATAAGTCCAAATGTAAGTATAATAGATGAATCAATAATTAATATCCAAAAAAATAAATATATAGATGAAATATTTGAAGAATATTATAAAAATAATAATGAAAAATTTATAAAATTAATAGAAACTTTTTGTATAAAAGATGATGACAGCATAAAAAATGCAATACTTGATATATCAAAAAAAATAGATTTGAAAACAGATAAAGAAAAATATATAAAAGAATATATAAATAATAATTATAATATAGAAAAAATAAATAAAGATATAAAAGAATATGAAAATATTTTAAAAGAAAAAATAGAAAATATAAAAGAAATAATACATGACTTATCATTAGAATTAGATGGCTCATATATAGAAACATTAAATGAATGTATTATAAATTTATTAAATAGTAATACATATGAAGAAATAAGAAACAATTTAAATATAAAACTTCCACCACTAAAAAAAGGTACGGAAGAACATATTAAATCAAAAAAGGAACAAATAAATAAAATAATAAAAGAGTTAATTGAATTAACTGATTATGATATAAAAACATTAAAAGAAAATATATTAAGTACAAAAGAGTATACAGAAATAATATTAGAATTAATAGAAGAATTAGATAAAAAAATAAGCGATTACAAATTTAAATATGATGTATATGAATTTAATGATATAGCAAAATTATCTATAAAAATAATAAGAGAAAATAAAGATATACAAGAAGAATTAAAAAATAAATTTAAAGAAATTCTTGTAGATGAATATCAAGATACAAGTGATATACAAGAAGAATTTATTAATTTAATTGAAAATAACAATGTTTATATGGTTGGTGATATAAAACAATCAATATATCGTTTTAGAAATGCCAATCCATATATATTTAAAAATAAATATGATATGTATTCTAAAAACATAAACGGAATCAAAATAGATTTAAATAAGAATTTTAGATCAAGAATAGAAGTTTTAAATAATATAAATCAAATATTTAATAAAATTATGGATGATAATATAGGTGGAGCAAACTATAAAAAATCACATAATATGATATTTGGAAATAATGCTTATAATATAGAAGGATTAACACAAGATAACCATAATATAGAAATAATAGACTATGATGATATAAAAGAATATAAAAAAGAAGAAATAGAAGCATTTATAATTGCTAATGATATAGAAGAAAAGATAAAAAATAAATACAAAGTATATGATAAAGATAAAAATATCGTAAGAAATATAGAGTATAGTGATTTTGTAATATTAATGGATAGAACAACCAATTTTGATACATATAAAAAAATATTTACATATAAAAATATTCCATTAAAACAAATCAAAGATGAAAAAATGAATGAAGAAATGGATTTATATGTAATAAAAAATTTAATCAAATTAGTATTAAAAATAAAAAATAATGAAGTAGATACAGAATTCAAATATTTATTTATTAGTATAGCAAGAAGTTTTCTATTTAATTTAGATGATGATAAAATATATAAGATAATAAAAGAAGAAACATTAAAAGAAAATATAATATATCAAAATATAGAAGAAATATTAATAAATTATGATAATTTAACACCAAAACTATTATTGGATAATCTGTTAACTAAATTTGATTATTATAATAAATTACTTACAATAACAAACATAGAAGGATCTTTAATAAGAATAAAAAAAATAAAAGAATACATAGATAACTTTGAAGTATTAGGATATACTATAGAAGATTTTAGTAACTATTTAGAAGAATTAATAAAAAATAATTATGAAATGAAATATGCTTTAAATGAAGAAAGCACAAATAGTGTTAAAATAATGACTATACATAAATCAAAAGGGTTAGAATACTATATATGCTATTATAGTGGACTTTATAAAACATTTAATATATCTGATATAAAGGAAAAATTTACTTATGATAACAAATATGGAATAATTGTTCCATTCTTTAACGAAGGAATAGGAGATACTATATATAAAACACTTATGAAAGAAAATTATATTAAAGAAGAAATAAGTGAAAAAATAAGACTTTTCTATGTAGCACTTACACGAGCAAAAGAAAAAATGATATTAGTAGAACCATATAAAGAAGTTATGACTGAAGAACTTACAAATAGTATAAAAAATAAATACAGAAGTTTTAAAGATATAATTGACTCTTTAAAATTTGAATTAATAGATTATTATAAAAAAATAGATAATATCAACATTGATAAAAATTATAAAATAGGGAAAAATAATAATATATTAGATATAATACCTGCAAATAGTGAAAAAATAATAGAGAAAAATATAACAATTGACAAACAATTGTTAAATGAAAATACATATTCTAAAAAACAAACTAAAATTATAACAAAAGAAGAAAAGGAAAAAATGGAATATGGAAAGAAATTACACGAAATATTTGAAATAACCGATTTTAAAAATAGTACTAATAAATATGTAGATAAATTTTTAAAACATTTTAATAAAGAAAAAATAATGAATTCAAATATAATAAAGGAATATGAATTTATATATGAAAAAGAAAATGTAGAATATCATGGTATCATAGATTTACTTATAGAATATGAAGATTATATAGATATAATTGATTATAAGTTAAAAGATACGAGTGATATAGAATATTTAAATCAATTAAGAGGGTATAGAGAATATATAGAAAACTTGACAGGAAAAAAAGTAAACATTTACTTATACTCCATAGTTCTTGATAAATTAGATACTATAATATGATAAAATCAACATAAGGAGGTAACTATGCAATTAGTATTAAGTATAATATTATGTTTGATTTTGTATTTTTTATTTGAAAACTATGGATTTAAAGAGGTTTTCATCTTTAAATTAGTATGGCAAATAATAAGAATAGTTATAGCAGGAGCTTTAAAAAATTTATATGCACTAGGAGTGGGAACATTAATTATTTATTTTGTGATATTAATTATAAGTATATTAATCACAACAGCTATAGAACATTTCATCTATAATAAAACAAGTGGTTTTATAGCATTTGTAATCCTCTCAGGATTAATTGAAATGCTAATATTAGTTGGAGCATCAGCTGCTCTTTATGGTATAGTATCAACTATATAAAAATCAATAACTAAATAGTTTATTGATTTTTTTTTAATAATTTGTTAGAATAACAAAATAAAGAGGAGAAAATAAAATGAAAAAATATATAATACTAGAATTAATACCAACTGCTTCAACTAAAGAAAGAGGAGATATCATTCAACTATCAGCACTTAAACTAAATGAATTAAATTTAATAGATAGATTTGATTATAGAATAACTGATGACAAAATACCATTAACAGATTTAAAAGAAATGATAAACTATGATAATGATAAATTTATATATAAAAATACAACAGAAGAAATATTAAATGAATTTAAAACTTGGAGTGAAGAATTACCATTATTAATATTAAATAATGGATATACATTAGATTATTTAAAAGAACTAAAAAATAAAAAAGAAGATATATCAGAATATATAAATATTCCATATACAGATGATATAATAGATAAAATAATTAAAAAATACAATTTAGAACCATCAAATTATATAGTAGATTTATTATATGAAGCAATAATATATGAAAATAATAAATAAGATTGCTTAATAATAGTGATGCAATAAGAATACTTTTTAATATAATAAATAGAGGTGCAAAAATGAATAAAATAACAAAAGTTATGATTATGAGTATGATAGTAAATTCTATATTGTCAGTGATAAAAATAATAATAGGATTAATAGGACAAAGTGGGGCATTAATAGCAGATGGAATACATTCATTCAGTGATTTAATAACAGATATAGTAGCAATTATAGGAAGTAAACTATCAAGAAAACCAGCAGATCTAAATCATCCATATGGTCACGGAAAGATAGAATATATAACAAGTATATTTATATCATCAATGATTTTGTTTTTAGGATTTTCAATACTTATAAATGCATTTATAAAAAAAGTAACTATACCTGCAAATATAGTAGTAATAGTTACAATCTTTACAATAATTTCAAAATATATATTAGCAAGTTATATATTAAAAAGTGGAAAAAAATATAATAGTAATATATTAATATCATCAGGAATAGAAAGTAAAACAGATGTCATTTCTTCAATAGTAGTGTTAATTTCATCATTATTAGCACATTTTAATAAATATATAAGCATGTTTAAATATATGGATAAAATAGCAATGATAATAGTAAGTATATTGATAATTAAAACAGGATATAATTTAATAAAAGAAAATATAAGCAATATTTTGGGAGAAGCAGAAATAAATACAGAATTAACAAAAACAATAGAAAAAATAATATTAAAAAATAAAAAAGTAATAAATATAGATGAGTTAATATTAATAAAATATGGATCATATTATAAATTAATATCAGATATAGTAATGAATGAAAATGCAAAATTAAAAGATGTACATAATATATTAGATATATTAGAAGAACAAATAAAAGAACAAACAAAAGTAAAATATGTTACATTTCATGTAAATCCAGAAATTAGTGAAAACTAATTTTTTTGTAAACAAATGTAAAAAAATAAAAAAAAATAATAAAAATAGCAAAAGATTTGATAAACTAATTCATAGTGAGGGATTATATGAAAGATTTAAAATTATTTATAGAAGGATTTATAATAGGAATAGGAAAAATAATACCAGGAGTTAGTGGAGCAATATTTGCTATGATGTTTGGAGTATATGAAAAAGCATTAAGTATAATAAGTAATCTAAGAAAAGAATTAATAAAAAATTTTAAATTTATGCTTATATTATGTACAAGTATTTTAATAGCAATAATATTTGGAAGTAACATAATAAAAAAATGCTTAGATAATTATTATTTTCCAACAATGATGCTATTTATAGGAATGATGTCTGGAGGAATAAAACCATTAATAGATAAAGTAAGAAATGAAAAAGTAAACAAAAAAAATATAGTATGTGCAATAATAGTAGTATGCTTATTAGTAATAGTGTCAGAATTAAATTTTGGAGTAAAAGAAGGAAGTTTAGAAAAAACAACAAAAACAAGTATTTTATTATTTATATCAGGATTAGTAGATGCATTTGCAACAGTAACTCCAGGAATTTGTGGGACAGCACTTCTTATGATAATAGGATATTATGATGTAGTTATTACATCATTAGGAGATATATTTAATATAAGTAATATAGAAAATAACTTATTTATATTAATTCCATTTGTAATAGGATTAATACTTGGAGTATATCTAATATCAAAATTAATTAATTTCTTATTTAAAAGATATAAACAGGCAACAAATTATTCGATAATAGGATTCGCAATAACATCAACATTGTTATTGTTAAAAGAAGTGTTAAATAAAACATATAAATTAAATGAAATAATTTTAGGAATAATACTATTTATAATAGGATTTATAATAGTACATTTTTTAGAAAAGAAAGATATAAATTAAGCAAAAAACTTAATTTTTTTTTAAAGATAACTAATTTTTTAGCACTCACACTTGACAAGTGCTAAAAATAGTGGTATAACATAATTGTTGATAAGGAAAGTCAACAAAAGGAGGAATGAGATGAAGAAACAGTTTAAGTCAGAATCAAAAAGGTTGCTAGATTTAATGATTAACTCAATCTATACAAACAATGATATATTCCTAAGGGAGATAATATCAAATGCAAGTGATGCCTTAGATAAGTTATATTATAATTCCTTAACTGACAAAGATATAAAAGTAAAGAAAAATGATCTAAAGATAAAAATAGAAATTGATAAAGAAAAAAGATTGCTTAAAATATCCGATAATGGTATTGGAATGACTAAAGACGAATTAGAAAACAATTTAGGAACAATTGCTAAAAGTGGTTCATTATCATTTAAAGAAATGAATGATTCTAAAAAAATTGATATAATTGGTCAATTTGGAGTAGGATTTTATTCAGCATTTATGGTAAGTGATGAAATAGAAGTAATGTCTAAATCATTAGATAATGAAGCAAATAAATGGATATCAAAAGGAATAGATGGATATCAAATAGAAAAAGCAGAAAAGGATACAATTGGAACAGATATAATTCTTCATATAAAAGAAGATACAGAAGATGTAAAATATAGTGAATATTTAGAAGAATATAAAATAAGAGAATTAATAAAAAAATATTCAGATTACATAAGTTATCCAATTATAATGAATGATAAGGATAAAAAAGAAGAAACCCTAAATAGTATGATCCCACTATGGAAAAGAAATAAATCAAAAATAAAAGAAGAAGAATATAATGATTTTTATACAGATAAATTTTATGATTATGAAAAACCACTTAAAGTAATACATACAAATGTAGAAGGAGTAGTAAGTTATAATTCAATACTATTTATACCTTCACATGCACCATATGATTTTTATAATAAAGAATATGAAAAAGGATTAAATTTATATTCAAATGGTGTACTTATAATGGAAAAATGTAGTGATCTGCTTCCAGATTATTTGTCATTTGTAAAAGGAGTTGTGGATACAGAAGATATATCATTAAATATATCAAGAGAAATGTTACAACAAACAAAAAATTTAAAAGTAATTGCAAATAATATAGAAGCAAAAATATTAAAAGAACTACATAATATGTTAGAACAACAGAAAGAAGAATATATTAAATTTTATAAAATATTTGGTATACAACTTAAGTATGGTGTTTATAATAATTATGGAATGGATAAAGATAAATTAAAAGATTTACTCATGTTCCATTCAAGTAAAAAAAATACTTTAATAACATTAAAAGAATATGTTGAAGATTTGAAAGATCAAGAAAGTATTTATTATGCTAGTGGTCAATCAGTAGCAAAAATAGATGCAATGCCACAAGTAGAACAAGTAAAAGAAAAAGGATATGATATACTTTATTTAACAGACTATATAGATGAGTTTACAATTAACATGTTAAATAGTTATGAAAATAAAAAATTCATAAATGTATGCGATGGAAACCTTGACTTAGAAGATAAAGATGAAAAAGAAAAAACAGAAAAATTAAATGAAAAAGATAAAGAAATGTTAGATTATATAAAAGAAAAATTAAACATTTCGGAAGTCAAATTTACAGGAAAATTAAAAACACACCCTGTATGTTTGAAATCAAAAGGAGAAATATCAACAAAGATGGAACAAGTATTAAATGCAATGCCAACAAATAATGGTGTGAAAGCAGAAACAATACTTGAAATAAATGAAAACCATAAAATAAAAGAAAAACTTGAAACACTTTATAAAGAAAATAAAGAAGAGCTTTATAAATATGCTAAAGTTTTATATGATATGGCAAGATTAATAGATGGACTTGAGATAGAAAATCCAACAGAAATAAGTAATTTAATATGTGACATAATGACAAAATAAAGGAGGAATGTTTATGTTACCAAGTAGAATATTTTTTGATAATTTTTTAGATGAATTTAAAGAAAGCGATAAAATGAAATGTGATATATATGAAAAAGATAATACATACTATCTAGAAGCAGATATACCAGGATTTAGTAAAGAAGATATAAATGTTGAATTTAATAAAGGAAATTTAACAATTACAGCAGAAAAAAATAGTGAAGAAGAAGAAAATGATAAAAACTATTTAAGAAGAGAAAGATATTATGGAAAATATCAAAGATCATTTTATTTAGGAGAAGTAGATGAAGAAGCATGTGAAGCATCATTTACAAATGGAATCTTAAAAATTAAAGTACCTAAAAAATTAGAAGAAGAAACAAAAAAGAATATTGAAATCAAATAAGAGAATTTTTTCTCTTTTTTTTATATAATTTACTGGTGATAAAGTGAATTAAAAAGATATATTAAAAATATGTGATGGAAAACTAATATGGAAAAATTTAAATAAAAAAATAAAAAATTTTCAAATAGATACTAGAACAATAAAAGAAAATGATTTGTTTATAGGGATAAAAGGAGAAAACTATGATGGAAATACATTCTATCAAGAAGCGTTTAAAAAAGGAGCAATTGCATGCATAAATAGTAAAACCAGATATAGTAGTTATTACTAATATTAGAACATCACATATAAGAAAGTTAGGCTTAAGAAAAAATAATAAAACAAGAATACAATGTTACTTAAAGCATCAAACTCAATGAATTTTAAATATTTATTAGAAAAATTAGAGAATATAAAAAATTAATAGTTTATTTTTCACGTTAATATTTTCTTTTTATTATGAAATAATTGAAAATAAAAAATATTTATTATATAATGAATTATAATAGGAGGGGTAAAATGACAGATGAAATAAAAAAGATGGATGAGTATTTTAGAGCAGCAAATTATTTATCAGCATGTCAATTATATTTACTAGATAATCCACTTTTAAAAAGGCCACTAAAGAAAAGTGATATAAAAAACAAAATAGTAGGACATTGGGGAACAGTGCCAGGACAAAACTTTATTTATCTACATTTAAATAGAGTAATAAAAAAGGACAAATTAAACATGATATATATATCTGGCCCAGGACATGGGGGGAATGCGATTGTATCAAATGTATACTTAGAAGGAACATATAGTGAAGTATATAATGATATAACAGAAGATGAAGAAGGATTAAAAAAATTATTTAAACAGTTTTCCTTCCCAGGTGGAATATCAAGCCATGTTGCACCAGAAACACCAGGTTCAATAAATGAAGGTGGAGAATTGGGATATAGTCTTTCACATGCATTTGGAGCAGTATTAGATAACAAAGAGTTAATTGCAGCATGTGTTGTAGGAGATGGAGAAGCTGAAACAGGACCACTTGCAACAAGCTGGCATTTAAATAAGTTTATAAATCCTAAAACAGATGGAGCAGTACTTCCTATACTACATTTAAACGGTTATAAAATCGCTAATCCAACTGTATTATCACGTATATCAAAAAAAGAGTTAGATTCGTATCTTAGAGGATGTGGATGGAATCCATATTATGTAGAAGGAAATGACCCTTTTATAATGCATCAAAAAATGATAGAAGTAATGGATAAAGTAATAGCTGAAATAAAACATATTTGGAAAGATTCGAGAATAAATGGAAATGAAAAAAGAAGATTTTGGCCAATGATAGTACTTAGAACACCAAAAGGATGGACAGGACCAAAATATGTAGATAAACTAATGATAGAAAATTCATTTAGAGCACATCAAGTACCAATCGTACCAGATACTGAAGAAAAAATAAAATTACTAGAAAAATGGTTAAGAAGTTATAAACCAGAGGAATTATTTGATGAAAAAGGTTCACTTAGAAAGGATTTAAAAGAATTAGCACCAAAAGGAAGAAGTAGAATGGGTTCAAATCCACATGCTAATGGAGGTTTGTTATTAGAAGAAATAAAAACACCAGATTTTAGAAAATATGGTGTAAAATTAGAAAGACCAGGTATTATAGAAAAAGAAGATACAAGAGTACTTGGTGAATACATAAGGGATTTAATAGTATTAAATAAAAAATCTAAAAACTTTAGATTTTTCGGACCAGATGAAGCTGCGTCAAATAGATTAAATCATGTATTTGAAGTAACAAATAGAAAATGGAATGACAAAATAGTTGTAACAGATGACTATTTAGCTCCAGATGGAAGAGTAATAGATTCATACCTATCTGAACACTTTTGTGAGGGTGCATTAGAAGGATATTTGCTTACAGGAAGATATGGATTTTTTCACTCATATGAAGCATTTATAAGAATTGTAGATTCAATGATAAGTCAACATGCAAAATGGTTAAAAGTTACTAAAAATTTACCATGGAGAGCACCAATTGCTTCATTAAATTTACTTTTAACATCACATTGTTGGCAACAAGATCATAATGGATATACCCACCAAGATCCAGGCTTTCTAAATCATATTGTAACTAAAAAATCAGATATAGTAAGAATATATTTGCCACCAGATGCTAACTGCTTAATTGCATGTTTTGATCATTGTATTAAAACAAAAAATTATATAAATGCTATAGTAGCAAGTAAACATGAAAGACCACAATGGTTAACAATGGAAGAAGCATTTAGACACTGTTATGAAGGGGTTGGAATTTGGAAATTCGCAAGTAATGATGAAAATTCAGAACCAGACATAGTAATGGCATGTGCAGGAGATACTCCAACATTAGAAACACTTGCAGCTACTAAAATATTAAGGCAAAATTTTAAAGAATTAAAAATAAGAGTTGTAAATGTTATAGACTTAATGCGATTAGAATCTAATTTAAAACATCCACATGGACTTACGGACCATGATTATAATATGTTATTTACAAAAGATAAACCAATTATATTCGCATTTCATGGATATCCATCATTAATTCACCAATTAACATATAATAGAGAAAATAAAGATATGCATGTACATGGATATAAAGAAGAAGGAACTATAACAACACCATTTGATATGAGAGTACAAAATGAACTTGATAGATATCACTTAGTAATAGATGCAATAAAATATTTGCCAAAATTAGGGAATAGAGGAGCATCTCTTGTAGAGTGGTGTAAGACAAAACTTTTAGAACATAGCGAATATATAAAAACATATGGAATAGATATGGAAGAGATTAGAAACTTTAAATGGGAAGATTAATTCCCATTTTTATTTTAAAAAGACATCTTTTTTGTTATAATTTAATTAGGTGATAATATGCAAATAAATGGTAAAGAAATAAATATAGAAGATATAAATATGGATATAAAAATGCATCCAAGAAGAGAAAATGGCTTTATGTTAAGTGATGATCAAATAAATATATTAAAAAAATATAATATAGATTATTTAAAATATAATGACATAAAAAGTTTAATATATGAAATAGAAGAAATACTAAATATAGAGTATTATGAAGATTTAGATTACTTGTCAAGTGAACTAGCAGAATTTAATTATTATAATTATACAAACAAATAGGAGAAAGATATGGATAAAATTAGAAAAGAATCTTTAAAAAATGAAAATATAAATGAATTAATAGAAATAATAGAACAAGCAATAGATAATTTTAATTATCAAGATAATATAGATGAAATAGAAAATATCGTAAAAATATTACCAAAATATATAAAAAATAATAAAAAAGAAATAAGTGATAAATTAAATAAAATTCATCAACAAATAAAAATACATCTAGTTGAAAAACCTGGAAATATAGATAAAACAAATCATAACTATAAAATATTAAAAAACATTATCAATGATATAGAAGAAATTCAAATGTCAATATTATATGATTATATAGATAAATATGATGAGACAAAATATAAATTAATAGAATATATGATATTTGAAGTAAAAAATGTTGCTTTTGTTAAGGATGCTATTAAAAAATTTCCATATATTGTAAATACATTTGATAAAAATAATAAAGCACTAATAGTAAGCATAATGGAAAAATATATAGATGAAGTTTTAAAATACTCCAAAAATAAGGAAATAGATAATATCATATATTATGATGAAATAATAAAGTGTTTTTTAGAATCACCAAAATTAATGTTTGATATAATAGATAAAAAACATTTATTACTACAAATAAAAGAAAAATTTAAATTAATCAAAACAGAGAAAGAAAGAAAAACATTTTATTTAAATATATTAATAGAAGAAATAGAAAATAAAGAACAGAATATCACAAATCCTTATTTAGAATATAAATATCATATAAAAACATATTTTAATGAAGCAATTAATAGTGAAACTAGAAAAATAATAGATAATTATAATTTAAAAAAAGAAAGAAAAATAATAGATGATTATATACTAACATTTGATGGCTTAGATGCAAAAGAAATTGATGATGCACTTAGTATAGAAAAATTAAAAAACGGAAATTACAAATTAGGAGTTCATATTGCAGATCCAACTGCATTAATTGATAAAAAAAGTATAATATTTGAAGAAGCTGCTAAAAGAACTACATCAATTTATTTATCAGATAAAACATATTCAATGTTTCCAAATGAGCTTTCACTTGATTTATTAAATTTAAAAGAAGGAAATTATAGAAATGCCATATCATACTATTATGAGATAGATAAAACAGGAAAAGTAATAAAAAGTGAATTCATTAAAACAATAATAAAAGTAAATAAAAATATGACATATACTGAATTTAATAAAATATTATTATATGGTAGTGGTGATAAAAAATTAGAAGATACAATAAAAAATTTAAGTGATATATCCCCATTGCTTAATAAATATTATCAAGAAGATGAATTATATAATAAAATAAATAGAACAGAAAATAATATAACCAATACAAATATAATAGGAGTATCAAAAAGTGAAAAAGTAGTTGAAAATACAATGGTTTTTAATAATTATATGGTCGCAAAATATTTTAAAGATAAAAAGTTACCATTTATATTTAGAAATCACATAATAGATGAAAATATGCAAAAAGAGTTAGATAGAATTAAAAAACATTTTTTAAATATAGAAGATGAATATATTAAGTACATAGAAATGGTAAAAAATATATACCCTAAAGCCGAATATGGTATAAAATGCTTAGGACATTATGGGCTTGGAATAGAATGCTATTCACATATAACCAGTCCTCTTAGAAGATTTGCAGATGTAATAGCAATTATATGTTTAGATGAATTATATTTTAATAATTATGATATAAAAACAGTTCAAAATGTAGAAAAATTGATATTAAAACATGCAGATAAAATTAATAAAAAAAGGACATCAATTGAAAAATTTGAAGTAACCTACGAGCAAAATAAAATTAAAAATTTGACAAGACAAAATTAACATGATAGAATAACTTTACTTTTGCAAAAAAAGTGAGAGGTGAAAAAAGTGAAAGTAGACCAGAAAAAGGTTGCCCTGTTTTTAGTAGTTATGATAGATTTTATGATAGTATTTTTAGTAGGTGCAAAACTATTAAATCCAAAACAAAAAGTAAAAGCAAGTACACTAAAAATACCTACATTTTATAGTGAAAATGTAAAAATAATAAATCAAACTGCTGAAAAAGCAAATATACAAATAGAACAAGAAAAAAGAGCAGCAAGTATTGTATATGATAATATGACAATAGACGAATTATCACAAAAATTAGAGAAATCATTAAATTCTAATTTAAAAGGGAAAGGAAAATTATTTGCAACCTATTCAATAGAATTAGGACTAGATCCATATTTAGCGTTAGCAATTGTACTTCATGAAACAGGATGCTCATATAGTTGCAGCACACTTGTAAAAACACATTATAATTTAGGTGGATTAAAAGGTTCTAATGGAAAGTATATGTCATTTAATACGTTAGACGAAGGAATAAAAGGATATTTAAATATTTTATATAAAAACTATTATTCAAAAGGACTAACAACACCAGAACTTATGAATCCAAAATATGCTGCAAGTACAACATGGGCAAGTAAAGTTAATTGGTATATACAAAAAATAAAGGCCAAATAGGCCTTTTTAATTTACAATTTAATATTAAAGTGATATTATTAATATAAATAAAAAGGAGAAAAATATGGAAGAAAAAAAAGAAAAAAATCATATGGATATTTTTACAAAAGGATTTGTAAAACCTGCATATGAAACAGAAAAGATAGAAATAGAAGATGTAAATAACACAGATTTAAAAGCTGAATTACCTAATAAAAATATGGATAGTGAAGTTAAGAATATAGATAATAAAAATATAGTTAATGATGCTAAAAATATAAGTAAAAATGAAAAAAACATAGATAATAATATAAAATATAATAATATAGAAATGAAAGAGAAAGCTGATAAGCTAATAAAAGAATTAGAAGAGCAAGATACAGAAAGAGATAAAAAGAATAAAAAGAAAAAAAACAAAAAAAATATATTACTTATAATAGGAATAATTATAGAAATTCTTGTAATATTATTCTTAATTTATATAAAATTTTTTAAAGAAACTTATAAAACTGTTTTAACATGTACTAACACATCTGAAAACACATCAAATAATTATATAATTATGACAAATAATGTCTATTATTTTGACAAAGAAAATAATGTGGCAAAAACAGATAATAGTATAATATATATTTTCAATGATAAAAAAGCATATGAAGAATATAAAACAACATATACAGACACAAATATAAAAAATTTTAGTGGAATAATGCAAAAAGATGTGTTTGATGATCAAAATTATGCTCACGAAAATAAAACAACATATACTTATAGTAAACTTAAAAAAAATAAAAATGTGAAAATAAAAGATAAATTGATGACAATAAGTGTTCCAAATAGAAAAGATGCAATAACAATATATATAGAAAGTTATGATAACGTAATAAAAACAAATGAAGAAATGGGTTTTACATGTGAATAACTCATTTTTTTATTGATTAAAAACAAGTAATGTGATAAAATTTCTATAGGAGGATTATATATGAATGCAGAAATAAAAGAAATATTGAAAAAATTATTAATATGTGCATATGTTATAATAGCATTACTAGTTATAAATACTATAATAGCATTTACATCAAATGTTGAGGTAACAAAAGATAATAATACAACTCAAACTACTGAAGGTGAAGATAATACTGAATATGATGTTAGTATGTTTGATGCAGTTGATACTGCAAAAGCAATAGAATTATTTTCTTCAGAAGAAACACAAGTTATTTATATAGGAAGATCAACTTGTGGATATTGTGTTAAATTCTTGCCAACATTACAACAAGCACAAAAAGAATATGGATATAAAACTAAATATTTAGATATTACAACTGTAACTGAAGACCAACAAAGTGAGTTATTAGCTAAGGATAATGATGAAAAATTCTTAGAAACAAATTTTGGCTCAACTCCAATGGTAATCTTAGTAAAAGATGGTAAAATTGTAGATGGATGGGTTGGATATGCTGAATATGATTCATTTACAAAATTCTTGGAAGAAAATGGATTTAAAAAATAAAATTAAGCATATGCTTAATTTTTTTAGGAGGATATATGAAAAAATATGAAACTATAATAATAGGCTGTGGACCAGCAGGTATATTTACAGCTCTTGAACTTTTAAAGAATAAGCCAGATATGAAAATAATAATGTTTGATAAAGGCAACAATATAAAGGTTAGAAAATGCCCAAAATCAAAGACAATAAATTGTGTATCATGCAAGCCATGTAATATATCATGCGGTTTTGGTGGAGCTGGTGCCTTTTCTGATGGAAAACTTAGTTTATCAAAAGATGTAGGTGGATGGCTTGAAGATTATGTAGGAAGTGAAAAACTAAATAAACTTATAAAATATGTAGATGATATTTATTTAGAATACGGAGGAGACAAGGAAATATCATATAATGAGGAATTTGCAAACAAATTTGATTACGAATGTAGTAAATATGGATTAAAATTTGTTAAATGCCCTATAAGACATTTAGGAACAGAGAAAAGTGCAAAAATAATGGAAGATATGTATGACTACATAATAAGCCATAAAAGCGTTGAAATTGTAACAAATAAAGAAATAGAAAAAATAGATATGTTAAACAAAATAGTAACTTTACATAATGAGCAATATTATGGTGATAATATTGTACTAGCTGTCGGTAGAAGTGGCTCAGAATGGTTAATAAATCAATGCAAAGAAAATGAAATAAAAACAACTAATAACCAAGTTGATATTGGCGTCAGAGTAGAACTTCCAAGATCAATAACAGATTTTTTAACAAACGGGCTATATGAATTTAAAATATATAATGTATCTAAAACAACAGAAAACGTAGTAAGAACGTTTTGCATGAATCCTGGCGGATTTGTATCCCAAGAAAATTATGATAATAATTTAGCAGTAGTAAATGGGCATAGTTATCATGATATTAAAAGTAGTAATACAAATTTTGCTCTTCTTGTATCATCAAAATTTACAGAACCATTTAATGAACCAATTACTTATGGCAAATATATTGCTAGACTTTCTAATATGTTAACAGGTGGTAAAATAATGGTTCAAAGACTAAAAGATTTAAAAAATGGAAAAAGATCAACTTATGATAGAATAAAAAAATTATCATATACACCAACACTAAAAGATGCGGTTCCAGGAGATCTATCTTATGTTTTACCTTCAAGAATAGTAAATGCATTATTAGAAACATTTGATGAGTTAGAACATGTTTGTCCAGGTATATCAGGTAGAGATACAATTCTTTATGGTGTAGAAGTAAAATTTTATTCTGCAAAAATAGAAGTAAATAATGAGTTAAAAACAAAGTATGAAGGAATTTATGCAATTGGTGATGGAGCCGGAATTACAAGAGGCTTAATGCAAGCATCAATAAGTGGTGTAATAGCAGCACAAAGTATATTAAAAAACTAAATTTTTAGTTTTTTTTAAAAAAATAAAAAAATTTTAAAAAAAGTATTGCAACTTAGCATAAAATATTATATAATTATTCGTGTCAACGCATAGTGTTGATATGGAATGCCTGAGTGGCGAAATTGGTAGACGCACAGGACTTAAAATCCTGCGGGAGTCAAATCCCGTGCCGGTTCAAGTCCGGCCTTAGGCACCATTTCTTTTTTTGGAGAAATACCCAAGTGGTTGAAGGGACCGGTCTTGAAAACCGGCAGGCCGCGCGAGCGACGCTAGGGTTCAAATCCCTATTTCTCCGCCATCATTTTTTATATCGCGGAATGGAGCAGCTTGGTAGCTCGCCGGGCTCATAACCCGGAGGTCGTTGGTTCAAATCCATCTTCCGCAACCATATGGTCCCGTGGTGTAGCGGTTATCACGTCTGCCTGTCACGCAGAAGATCGCGAGTTCGATTCTCGTCGGGACCGCCATTTTTTTTATTTTGGCTCTGTAGCTCAGTCGGTAGAGCAAGGGACTGAAAATCCCTGTGTCGGTGGTTCGATTCCACTCGGAGCCACCAGAGTGTGGATAAAAGGTTAGATTATCTAACTTTTTTTGTCGTCAAATAAAGGTAAACTAATTTATTTTAATTATGAAATAAACAAAAAATGATGTATAATAAAACAAGATAGGAGAAATATCATGGGACAAACATATTACGATATATTAAAAGTTAGGCAAGATGCTACATTAGAACAAATCAAAAAAGCATATAGAAATATTATGAAATTAGTTCATCCAGATCAAAATGTTACAACAGTAGATTTAGAAACATCAAAAAAAATAAATGAAGCATATCAAACATTAAGAAACGAAAGTAGTAGAAGAAAATATGATGAAAAAATTGAAAATATTAGAAAAAACGAAACGCCAGAAATATTAAAACAACAAATAGAAGAAAAACTAAAAAGTGAGTGGTTTAAAGAACTATTTAATGAAAAATATAATTCAAATAATAGTATTGTATATTTAAGAAATTTTTATAATAATGTTATTAATAATAAAAACTATAATATAAGTAATGTATTAAAAGAAAGATTGTCCAAATTAATACTTATTGAAAAAATGACAAAATATGAGGTCCAAAGATATAATAATATTACAGAAGATATACAAACAATAACAAGTAATGAAAAAGAATCTGTACAAGCATTAGAATCAGAAACACCATTAAAAATAGAAAAACAAGAATCTGTAAATCCTATCATGTGGATTAATACTTATGCGAAAAATTTATCTGAACAATTTAAAGAAGATAAATCAATCCCTACAAGCATTGTAGAAGAAATAGTAGGATATGTAATAAATTTAAAAAATGAATTAATATCACTTCTTCCATATTATTCAGAGCACCCAGAAAAATTAGAAGAAGTAAAAGGCAATATAATTAAATTAGTAGAAAGAAAAAAACAAGAATTATTAAATAAAGATACAGAAAAAGATATAGAAGAATCAAAAGTTTTATAAAATAGTAAAAAATACTATTTTTTTTATTATAAAAATTATAATAAAAGTTAAAATTCCTAGTAATTTTAAATATTTTTTGATAAAATAGTATATGTATAAACATGGAAGGAGATCATGATATGAAATTATTTAAGAAATTATTTGATCATGAATATAAAGAATTAGAAAAATTTAAAAAAATTGCTGATGAAATTGTCGCATTAGATGAGGAAATGACAAAATTATCAGATGAAGAATTAAAGGGAAAAACAGCTGAATTTAAGAAAAGATTAAGTGAAGGAGAAACTTTAGAAGATATTAAAGTTGAAGCATTTGCTGTAGTTAGAGAAGCCGCATATCGTGTAATTGGCGAAAAACCTTTTTATGTTCAAATATTAGGTGGACTTGCAATCCATTACGGAAATATAGCAGAAATGCGTACTGGTGAAGGAAAAACATTAACTTCTACAATGCCTGCTTATTTAAATGCCTTAGAAGGTAAAGGGGTTCATATTGTAACAGTTAATGAATATCTAGCAGGAAGAGATGCTGAATGGATGGGCAGCATTTATAGATTCTTAGGATTAACAGTAGGAGTGAATCTAAGAGAACAATCAGCTAAAGAAAAACAAGAAGTATATAATTGTGATATTACATATTCAACAAACAATGAAATCGGTTTTGACTATTTAAGGGATAACATGGTTGTTAATGCTAAAGATAGAGTTCAAAGACCACTTAATTTTGCTATAGTAGATGAAGTGGATTCTATATTGATAGATGAAGCAAGAACTCCACTTATAATATCTGGAGGACATCAACAAGCAGCAAATTTGTATATAGAAGCCGATAAATTTGCTAAAACATTAAAAGAAGACGATGGTTACATATATGATGAAAAAACAAAAGCAGTTGTTCTTGATGAGAAAGGAATAAAAGCAGGAGAAAAATTCTTTAAAGTAAAAAACTTATATGATATAGATAATACAAATTTAGTACATTATATTAATCAAGCATTAAAAGCAAACTTTAGTATGAAATGTGACTTTGATTATGTAGTAAAAGATGGACAAATTTTAATTGTAGATCAATTTACTGGTCGTTTAATGCAAGGAAGAAGTTATTCTGATGGACTTCATCAAGCAATTCAAGCAAAAGAAGGAGTTGCTATTGAACAAGAAACTAAAACATTAGCAACAATAACTTTCCAAAATTTATTTAGAATGTATGAAAAATTGTCAGGAATGACAGGAACTGCAAAAACAGAAGAAGAAGAATTTAGAGATATATATAATATGTATGTTATTGAAATACCAACTAATAAACCAGTTGCAAGAGTTGATTATGGGGATTTAATATTCGCAACAAAAGCAGGTAAATATAAAGCAATAATAAATGAAATTAAAGAACGTCATGCAACAGGTCAACCAATACTTGTTGGTACAGTAGCAGTTGAAACAAGTGAACTTTTAAGTTCAATGCTAAAAAAAGAGGGAATAAAACACGAAGTATTAAATGCTAAAAATAATGCAAGAGAAGCAGAAATCATTGCAAAAGCAGGAGAAAAAGGTGCGGTTACAATCGCAACAAATATGGCTGGACGTGGAACTGACATTAAATTAACAGAAGAGGTAAAAGAATTAGGTGGTTTATGTGTAATCGGTACAGAAAGACATGAATCAAGACGTATTGATAATCAATTAAGAGGTCGTTCAGGGCGTCAAGGAGATCCAGGATTCTCACAATTCTGCGTTTCATTTGAAGATGATTTAATGGTCAGATTTGGTACAGATAGAGCAAAGGCATTACTTCAAAGAATTGGCTTTAATGATGATATGTCAATTAGAAATAAAATGATATCAAAATCAATTGAATCTGCTCAAACTACAGTAGAAGGAAATAACTTTGATACTCGTAAAGCATTACTTCAATATGATGATGTTATCAACCAACAAAGAGAATATATATATGATAGAAGAAATGAAATATTAGATTCAATATCAATTCATGACACAATTTTAAAAACATTAAAAGATTTCTCTCATGATTTAGTTTATAGTCATATTCCTCCAGAAGGATATTTAACTGAACTAGATTATAGTGAAATAATAGAATTTTTAAATAATGATATTCTAAGAAATGAAATTAAATTTGAAGATATTTGTGAAATGAAAGAAGAAGAATTAGAAAAATACATTTATGATATTGTAGAAAAAGAATATAATAACAAACTAAAAGATATACCAACTGAAATAGCAAATGAATTCGAAAAAGCAATATCTTTAAGAGTTATTGATACACATTGGATGGAACACATTAATACAATGGATCATTTAAGAGAAGGTATAGGTCTTCGTGGATATGCTCAAGAAAATCCACTTAGAGCATATACTACAGAAGGATTTGCATTATATGAAGAAATGTTAAGTACAATTGATAAAGAAACTGCAATGTATTTACTTAAGGCTGAAATAAGACAAAATATAGAAAGAAAGCAAGTCGTTAAGGGTGAAGCAAAAGGAGATAGAAACAAGACAAAAAAAGCTGAACCAAAAAAAGTAACAAAGATTGGAAGAAATGAACCTTGTCCATGTGGCAGTGGACGCAAGTATAAAATGTGCCACGGTAAATAAGCCTGCAAACCCGTATAAATAAAGGGATTGCGGGCTTTTTGATAATTACAATTTTTAGGCAATTTCACATCAAAAAAAGCGTTTAGATAAGTTTTAGATAAGTTTTTTTGAACAAATCAGCCTTAAAAATTGGTGTATATGGTATAATTAAAAAGGAAGTGGTAAAAATGATTTTAGAAGAATATGATGAAACTATAAATTCAACATTTGATCCATATGAAGTTGAAAATGTAATTGAAGATTTTCCAAAAACTGGTGTGACTTGTTTTTCGAAAAAGTTATTTGACCAATTAGTAACCAAGTTTAATGGTGTGGAAATAGCACTATCATCAAATGGCAATGGAAAATTACCAATATATAAAATAAATTATGATGGAGAAGATATAGCTTTATTTATGTCTAGAGTTGGAGCACCTGCATGCATTGTACAATATGAAGAATTATTCGCTATGGGATTAGAAAGAGTTGTTGTTTTTGGTACATGTGGTGTACTTGACAAGGCAATAGATGATCTAGCTATTATAATTCCAAATTCAGCTATTAGAGATGAAGGAACAAGTTATCATTATTTAAAATCATCTAGAGAAATAATTGTCAATCCAAAATATCAAGAAGAATTTATCAAACTTTTAAAAGAACATAATTATTCATACATAACAGGTAAGGTATGGACCACTGATGCACCATATCGCGAAACAAGAAAAAAAGTATTGAACAGAAAAGAAGAAGGTTGTGTATGTGTTGACATGGAATGTTCAGCAATATCGGCTTTAGCAAAATTTCGTAATAAAGAAGTTTTCCAATTCTTTTATGCAGCCGATAATTTAGATTCTGCTAAATGGGATCAAAGATCTTTAAGTAATAATGAAAAATTAAGTGATAAGGAAATGATTGGATTATTGGCAATCAAATTTGCTGTAAGCCTAAATAAATAAATTTTTTTAGATAAGTTATTAGATAAGTTGTATGAAAAAAACTTGCAATTTATCAACAAAAAATTATAAGTTTTAAATAAAAAACACCAATTTAAAGGTAAAAAATTACCTGGTTGTTTTAATATTTTACCATGTGGCTCAGGGAAAAAATACAAACAATGCTGTGGTAAGTAGTAGGAAATATAAGGGTTTGCGAGGATTTTGTCCACGCAAAAATTGACCGAAAATTGCCATTTGTCCACATTTTGTCCACGTAAATTTAAAATTGTGGACAACAGGACAAAAAATGTTGTGAAATTTAGTACACGTTTTGTGGACAATTTATAAAGATAAATGTCATCATTCGATGGCATTTTTTGTTTACCAATTTTAGAAAAGGAGAGTATAAAAATGGTAAGCGTAAGAAAACGTGGAAAGGTATATGAATACCGATTTGAAACAGCTTCAGTTGATGGCACAAGAAAATGGATTACAAAATCAGGATTTCCAACAAGACAAGATGCATTAAATCAAGGTGCATTAGATTATACAGAATATTATAAGATAGGAAGAGTAAGAAAAAATAAAGATATGTCATATTCAGATTATTTAGATTACTGGATTGATACTTATTGTAATTTTAATTTAAAATATTCAACTATTGTTACATATTTAAATATTATTAAGCTATACTTAAAACCTATGTTAGGAAGATATGCACTATGGCAAATTGATTCTCAAATGTTACAAGAATTTATTAATAAAATATTTGTAGAAAAGAATTTATCTAAATGGTATTTAAAAAACATTATGAAAGTAGTTAAAGGTTCATTAAGATATGCATGTTATTCGGTTAATTTTATAAATGAAAATCCTGCTGAAAAAGTACATATTCCAAGATATGAAGTAGTATGTGGAGATCCAGCACATATATTTACTCAGGAAGAAATAGAAAAAATATTAAATAGATTTAAAGATGTTCCTTATATTTATTATTCATTTCTAACAGCATATTACACAGGTATGAGAGTATCAGAAGTATATGGATTAACTTGGGATAATATTAATTTTGAAAAAAAGACTATAACTGTTAATAAAAATATTATTAAAAAGAATAAGTATGGACTACCTAAAAGATATTGTATAAGTAAAGGACATTCTGTTGAAGTATGGAGTTATGGTACCTGTAAAAATCCTCAAAGTCAAAGAACAATATCTATAGGAGATACATTAGTTAAAGCACTAAAAGAATATAAGAAACTTCAAGAAGAAAATAAAGAATACTATGGCGAATCTTATCTAAAACATTATGAAAAAAGAATTATGAATGAATATACAAATAGACCTGAAATAAAAATAGTAGATGCTAAGGCAGAAATAGAAGTAGATCTACCTGAAGCTAAATTAGTATTTGTAAGAGCTAATGGGGATTTTAGAGGAACTGAATCACCAAGACATGCATTTAAAGTTATTAATTATGAACTTGGAATACCTTGTAGATTTCATGATTTTAGAGATACTCATGCAACTAGATTAATAGAACAAGGCGCTGATATAAAAGCAGTATCTAAAAGATTAGGACATTCAACTATAATGACTACATATAATATATATGTTAGAGTAACAAATAAAATGGAAACTGAAACAGTTAATAAATTTGAAGATTATGCTAATACTTTAGATATTCCACCTGTACAAGATATAGAATATCAAGATTAGTCATTCCCTAAATAAGGAATTGACAAATTTTTAAAAAGTGATAATATATATAACCAATGAAAGAGGTATTCTCTAGAAATGGAGGTACAGCTATGAAAAAACAATCGAAATTAATAAATCTTTATAATGAATTATTTAGAGGTGTCGGTAGTATTTAAACACTTTAATACTATTGACACCTTTTTTCGTAGTATTTAGAAGTAAGGGTGGTAAAATGATTAAAGTAAAGGATGGTAAATTACAAGCTGAATTACTAGATAATAAAGGAACATTATCTAACAAAATAATTGAACAATATGATTATATTGAACTAAAAAATGATTTTGCTGAAATAGTAGATATATTATCTACAAATATGTTAGTTCATGCTATGTATCAAGAGGCATTGAAATATGAAATAACTGAAGACTTGGAGTTTAAAATTTTTATTGATGAAAATGTTAAAGATTATACTTTATCCTATGATTTAGCTACTGATTATTCTTATATATCTACAACAAATACTAGTGTTATTACATTAGATAGAAAAGCTTATGATAAATCAATAGAGTTATGTACTAATCTTTTGAAAAAAGTAAAAGCATCTTATGATAAATTAAATGAAGTAGAAAAATTTATAATAAAATCTTTAGAATTTGATAATCCACCCGAAACTGATGAAGAATTAATGGATAGATTAATGACATATAAAAATGGTTATTATTTATCAAAGAAAAGTGCATATATTAAAATGGCTATACAATTAAACATTAAAAATGTTAAAAAAATGGAATCAGATGACTTTTTAAAAAATATGTTAGCTGATAGATGTATTGTAACAATAAGTAATAATAAATAAATCGGAAATTAGTAATCTTGCGATTAATCTAAACTATAGAAAAGTATGGTATAATTATAGAGGTGATAAAATGAAAAAATTAAATTCAAATCATTTAAAGCTAATCGCAATAATTGCGATGACAATAGATCATTTAACTTGGTTAACATTTCCAGGATGTCAAAAAATATGGTATGTAATGTTACTTCATATTGTTGGAAGATTAACAGCTCCAATAATGTGGTTTTTCATCGTAGAAGGGTATAATCATACCCATAATTTAAAAAAATATTTAATAAGATTATTTTTATTTGCATTTATTTCTCATTTTGCTTACTGTTTAGCGTTTGGTATACCGTTTATACCTAACTCTATATTTAATGGAACAAGTGTTATGTGGTCTCTTGCTTGGGCAGTAGTACTTCTTGCCATATTTGATAGTGAGATAAATGAAAAGTTAAAAGTGTTATTAATGATTTTAATATTTGTAATAACATTTCCATCAGATTGGAGTTGCATAGCTGTATTTTCAATAATATTTATGAATAAATATAGAGGCAATTTTAAAAAACAAATGATAATGATGATGCTTGGAACATTAATGTATGCAACTGTTTATTTTATTTTCCTAGATAAAGTATATGGATTGTTGCAATTGTTTACTTGTTTAACTATTCCAGTATTATATTTATATAATGGTGAAAGAGGTAAAGTAAATCTGAAATATTTATTTTACATATATTATCCATTGCATTTAATAATTATTGGAATTATAAGATTAGTAATATATGGAAATATACCAATAATTTTTAAATAATGATTGTTCGGAAGATTAAGATATTCCCGTACATTAAGATGAGAAAAAGTCTCATCTTTTTTTAGTAATATTGCGAAATGATTAGTAAATGTAAAAATCTGCTATTTTTGTGGTAAAATAATATAAATGCAACCAACTTTTTACAAAAAACAACCTAAAGATGGTGGAGTGCAACCAGTAGAAAATTATAAAATGTTTGTGTAAGGAGGAAAAAATATGAATAATCAATTTTCAGAAAACCTAAAGAAAATTAGAAAGGAACATAACCTTTCACAAGAACAATTGGCTGACGAACTTGGTGTATCACGACAAGCTATTTCGAAATGGGAATCTGCTGTTGCATATCCAGAAATGGACAAAATAATTGCTTTATGTGATAAATTTAATTTAAATATAGATGATTTATTACATAAAGATATTAAAGAAGTAAAAGGAGAAGAAGAAAGCAAGAAAAAACTAAATAATAGCTTTGATGATTTTTTAAGATTTATTACTAACACAATTAATCTATTTAGTAATATGAATTTTAAAAGTAAAGTAAAATGCATATTTGAACAATTAATTATAGCACTTATTTTATTTATATCATCTATGATTATATATGAAGTTTTAGAGAATCTATTCGGTCATTTTGTTGGATTTTTACCAGACAAAGTATACTATTTCGTGACAAATCTTTTAGATTCAATATTAATAGTTGGATTGTTAATAATAGCAATAATAATTATTACACATATATTTAAAACAAGATATTTAGACTATTATGAAAAAATAAAGACTGAATCAAATGATATGGGTGCTGAAACTGATAATAAATCTATTGATGTAAAAGAAAATAAAGATGAAGAAATAGTTGAAAAGAAAAATAAAATATTATTTAAAAGAAATGAAAACAAAATAATAATTAGAGATCCTAAACATAGTGAATATAAATTTATGAATACTTTGTTCAAGATTATAATAGGAGTTGTTAAATTCTTCTCATTATGTTTTGGACTATTTGTAGCTTTTGTATTAATATGTTTATTTATATCATTTATTGCATCATTCTTACTTTATAAGACAGGCTTTTTCTTTGTCGGTTTACTTCTATCTATTCTATCATCCTCTGTAATAACAATAATAATACTTCTATTAATTTTGAACTTTGTATTTAATAGAAAAAATGACAAGAAAAAAATGATATGGAGTTTTATAAGTTCATTAATTGTATTTGGTATAGGTTGTGGAACAATCTTTATTGGTACAATTTCATTTGATATTGTAGAAAACGATGAAACATTTTTAAAAACTATAACTAAAGAATATGATATGAAAGAAGATTTATTAATATATCCGTACAGTGATTATGCAATAGAATATGTAAAATCAGATAATAATAATATAAAAGTAGAATATTCTATAAGTAAATATTGCGAAATTGATGATCACTTCGATGAAGAACATGACAATACTATAATGACATGGGCTTATTGTGAAAATCCAACAAAACTTGTAAGAGAATTTATCAAAAATGCTAATGAAAAGAAAATAGTTCCAATAGATAATAGGATTGAAAAAATTACTGTTTATACAAATCAAAGCAATATTGATACACTTAAAAATAATTGGAGTAATTATTTAGATGAAAGAGTGAAAGATGAAGAAAGAAGAAATGGTTATGAAAGCAGAATTAATGAATTGGAGCAGCAAAATCTTGAATTACAACAAAAAGTATATGATTTACAAGAACAAATAGAAAACCAAAGCTTTTCGCAATAGGTTGCTAGTGTGAAAACATTAATAAATTAAATAATCGGAAGATTAAGATATACAGAGCGGATGATAATACGTTTTTGTATGGTATAATATAAAGTGTAAGACAAATAGTAATTTGTAAGTATGTAAATATATTTTGACATTCTATTTAAGAAATGTCAAAAGACTTTGATAGACGAAAAAGAATATAAATATTATACTTGTTTCAAAAGGAGGAATATATTTATATGGAAATTAACCAAAAATTAAAGAATGCTAGAATCAATATGAATTTAACTCAAGAAGATGTTGCTGAGAAAATTATGATTTCAAGACAAACTATATCCAACTGGGAAAATGGAAAATCATTACCAGACATAATGAGTATTATAAATCTAAGTGAACTTTATCAAATAAGTTTAGATGAACTATTAAAAGGTGATTTAAAGCTGAGAGAAAAAATTAATAAGGATGTAAATAATGCGAAAAATAATGAAAAACTAATATTAACAACAGCAATTATAATTTTTGTGGTTATGTTGATTTATACAATTAGTAAGGTTATTGGTGGTCCATTTTCTGATTTTTGCAAAGAAGCGATAACTTGGGTATTAGGTGGAATTGCTCTTGCATTTGCTATGGCATATTTAAATTCTAAAAATAAATAACAAATTACAATTTGAAATGAAGTTGGAATACTATGGCTAATGAAAGTAAAAAAGATTTTAATGTAATGATGAACAACAATAAAGATATGCCTAAAATACAAATAGTAGAAGATGAAAAAATAATAAAAAAATATGGTGGAACTAAAATGTTTTTTGCACCACCTATTTATTATGATGAGTTAATGAAAAAAGTACCAAAGGGAAAACTTATAACTGTTAGTGTTATGAGAGATTATCTAGCAAAGACAAATAATGCAGACTTCACTGATCCTATGACAGCAGGTATATTTGTAAATATAGTTGCTTGGGCTAGTTATCAAAGAGATGAAGATATTACACCATATTGGAGAACTTTGAAATCAGATGGAGAATTAAATGTTAAATATCCAGAGGGAATAAAATTACAAAAAAGATTACTTGAAGAAGAAGGACACACAATTATTTCAAAAGGAACAAAGAATATAAAATACTATGTTAAGGATTTTGAAAATAGTTTGATAGAACTATAATTACAAATTACAATTTTATAGTTATTGATTTATAGTAATTTACCGAAAAGATTGTCAGTAATGACAGTCTTTTTTGTTATATATTGACTTTTAACGATAACTACTATAAAATATAGTAGTGTAGTTTATAGCAAAAAAGGAGATGTGGAGTATATGAAAAATTATGACAACTATTTTATTCCAGTAGATAATATGGAAGAAGCAAAAAGATATTATGAGGAAATATTGGGGTTAAAAAAGAAATTTGATTTCTCTAATAAGGGAATGGTTGCTTATAATATTGGAAATGAAGAACCTGCAATAATTCTAAAAGACAAAAATAAATTTGAGAATTTAAAGCCTACAATATGGTTTGAAGTAGAAGATGTTGCAATCTTCTATAAAGAAATGTTGAATAATGGTATAAAATTTTTGAGTGAGCCTTTTAAAATTGGAACTGGTAATGCAGTCGAGTTTGAAGATCCATTTGGAAATAGACTTGGCGTTACAGATTATATTAAGTAAGGAGTAGAGATTATGTCAAATATAGATTTGATATTATTAGGACTTATTAAACAAAAATCACAAAGTGCTTATGATATTAAAAAAAATATAGAATATCGTAATATACCAAGATGGGTAAAAATTAGTGAACAGTCTATTTATAAGAAAGTATTACAATTAGAATCAAAAGAATATATTGTTAGTCATAAAGAGAAAGAGGAAAATATGCCAGATAAAGCAGTATATACTATTACTGACAAAGGTAATGATTATTTTAATAAACTTATGAATGATATTTCAAATTCTGATGTTAGTCTATATTTGGATTTTAATGTTATTATTACGAATTTAGATTTAGTAGATGATGAACAAAAACAGATTCTTGTTTCTAATATAAAATCAAAGATATTAGAATTAAAAGAATTACTAAATGAAAGACAATCTCATAGACAACATATTCCTAATGTTGGAAAACAAATGTTCAAACAACAATTAGCATTAGTAGAAACATTAGAAAAGTGGATAATTGATTTTGAAAATAGTTTAAAAGAACAAAATTAGCAAATATTGATTTTAAGTTAAAAGATAAATTTGTAGGGAGGGAAATTCCATGAAAATAATCAACATTGGTATTCTTGCTCATGTAGATGCAGGAAAGACTACTTTAACGGAAAGTCTGCTTTATACAAGTGGAGCGATTTTAGAATTAGGTAGTGTAGATAAGGGAACAACAAGGACAGATACTATGTTTTTAGAACGTCAGCGTGGAATCACAATTCAGGCAGCAGTTACTTCTTTTAATTGGAATGACTACAAAATCAATATTGTAGATACTCCTGGACATACAGATTTTATAACAGAAGTGTATCGTTCCTTATCTGTTCTTGATGGAGCTATTTTAGTAATTTCTGCTAAAGATGGTGTACAAGCACAAACTCGAATACTATTCCATGCACTTCAAAAAATGAATATACCAACAATTATTTTTATAAATAAAATAGATCAGGATGGAATTAACTTAAATAATATTTATCAAAATATCAAAGAAAAACTTTCAAATGATATTATTGTTATGCAAAATGTAACATTAACTCCAGAAATATCAATTAAAAATATTATTGATTTAGATGATTGGGATCCTGTAATTTCCAGAAATGATAAACTTTTAAAAAAATATATTGCAGGAGAAAAATTGACTATACAAGAATTAACGTATGAAGAATATAGGTGTGTTAAAAAAGGTTCGTTGTTTCCTATATACCATGGAAGTGCTAGAAATAATATAGGGACTCAACAACTCATCGAAGCTATTTCAAATCTTTTTTGTCCTGAAATGAATGAGAATGATTCAGAACTATGTGGAAGAGTTTTTAAAATTGAATATACAGACCATAAGCAAAGATTAGTTTATTTGCGTCTTTATAGTGGAACATTACACTTACGAGATACAATTATATTGCCAGAAAAAAAGAAAGTGAAACTTACAGAAATATATATTCCTTCAAATGGGGAAATGGTACAGACAAAAACAGTTTGTTCTGGAGATATTTTTATTATACCTAACAATACATTAAGATTGAACGATATTATAGGAAATGAAAAGATTTTGCCATGCAATGTATGGAATGACAATACTGCACCAATACTACGAACAAGAATTGAACCGATAAAAATAGAAGAGAGAGAAAAATTATTGGATGCTCTTACAGAAATTGCAGATACTGATCCTCTTTTACGTTATTATGTTGATACGATAACACATGAAATCATCATTTCTTTTTTAGGAACAGTGCAGTTAGAAGTTATCTGTTCTCTGTTGATTGAAAAATATCACATAAACATAAGAATCGAAGATCCAACCGTAATTTATTTGGAAAAGCCATTACAAAAGGCAGATTATACTATTCATATTGAAGTACCACCAAATCCATTTTGGGCATCAATTGGATTATCAATAACTCCACTTCCAATTGGCAGTGGAATACAGTACGAAAGCAAAGTTTCACTCGGTTATTTAAATCAAAGTTTCCAAAATGCAGTAAGAGAAGGTATTAATTATGGACTGGAGCAAGGTTTGTATGGCTGGGAAGTAACAGATTGTAAAATATGTTTTGAATATGGTGTTTATTATAGCCCTGTTAGTACTCCCTCGGATTTTCGTTTTCTTGCCCCAATTGTACTTGAACAAGCATTGAAAAAAGCGGGAACGCAATTATTAGAGCCATATCTTTCGTTTATACTTTTTACACCACAGGGATACCTTTCTCGTGCATATAATGATGCACAAAAACATTGTGCAATAATTGAAACTAGTCAATCAAAAAATGATGAAATTATTTTTACAGGACATATTCCTGTACGTTGTATTAATGAATATCGTAATACTTTAACTCTATATACAAATGGGCAAGCAGTTTTTTTGACAGAATTAAAAGATTATCAAATTGCTACTTGTGAACCAGTTATTCAATCACGCAGACCAAATAATCGAATAGATAAAGTACGCCATATGTTTAATAAAAAAGAAAATTAAGTTACTATTTCGCTAAATTACAATTTATTAATTAGTTCGTAAGATTAAGATATACGGAACGGATGAGAATCCGTTTTTGTGTGGTATAATATTAGTATAAAATGTTAATTTTTATTTGAAATCAATATCAAAACTAAATGTTAAAATGCATTGCTTGTAGCAACGGCATATTTGTAATAAACTGAACTTGTTGAAAGGAGAAA
>CABUNR010000002.1:0-100257 GCA_902492995.1 uncultured Bacillota bacterium
CATTGCTTGTAGCAACGGCATATTTGTAATAAACTGAACTTGTTGAAAGGAGAAAATGTAATATGTTAAAAGATAATCTAAAAACATTAAGAAAGAACAAAGGACTTTCACAAGAAGAATTAAGTATTAAGTTAAATGTCGTAAGACAAACTATTTCTAAATGGGAAACAGGTTTATCAGTTCCAGATGCTGAAATGCTAGTAACAATATCAGAACTTTTTGAAACACCAGTTAGTGAAATTCTTGGAGAAAGTATAGAAGAAAAAGAAACAAATGATTTAAAAATAATATCTGAAAAATTGGAAGTTATTAATGAACAATTATCAATTAGTCAAAAACAAAAGAGAAAAAGAAAAATTATGGTACTATTAATAATAGACATATGTTTAATATTTTTCTTCGTTTTATTAGCACTATTAGGTAGCCCATATTTAACATGGGATTATGGTAATCCCGAATGGTCTGTTATTGGAACATTATGGCACTCATTTGAGTGGATATTTTTTAGAATAGCACCATTATTAATTATTATAATTACAGTTATATTAATAATATTATTTATAAAAAGAGAAAAATAAAACGATTAGAATATTAAGATATTCCCGTACATTAAGATGAGAAAAAAATCTCATCTTTTTTTAGTAATATTCCGATCATTTCGATTTTTAAATATTTAATTCATAACTATATGAGAATTTGCAAAAAAGTAGTATAATTTATTTAGAAGAATTGGTGGTGATAATTTAATATGAGAGCTATATTAGGATACATCGTAAATATGATTCCATACATGGTAATTACAATTCCTATTTATCTATTAATTAGATTCGTTTATTTAAAAAGTAAACACAAGAAACTAAATTGGCACCATGAAGTTGTATTATTCTTATTTGTAATATTTATTGTGGGACTGGCATCACAAACAATAATTCCAAAATTTGAAACTGGAATTGGAGGGTTTAAAATTGTAAAAAGTGGTATTCATGAAACTAACTTGATTCCATTTAAAGTACTATTTGAAACATATAATGAAGTATTTGTTAATGGTTATATAAATTATTTTCTAATTAATTTTTTAGGTAATATAATTTTATTTATGCCATTTGGATTTATTATTCCATTATTATGGAAGATATCTGATAAAAAAGTAATTGTTATAGGATTTTGTTCATCTTTATTTATAGAGATATGTCAATTATTTTTAACAAGAGGAACTGATGTAGATGATTTGATTTTAAATACATTAGGCGTTGTATTTGGATTATTATGCTATAAATTATTCTATAAGAAATTTAATAATAAAATGGATAAATTTAGAGCGTAATATTAAGATATTACGATGCTTAATATTTATAACCCCCCTGTAATTGTAGTATCTAGTTATTCGATTTTTTTCCTGTTCTAAATAGTTTAGTTGTGCATTTAATCTAAAATATAATAATAAGAATTATTACTATTTAAAGTCTTATTTATAGGGATTTATTCCTCATTTATATATAACTTATACTCTTTAGTCATAACCCCCTTAGGCATATATCCATACAGGCCGCAATCAAAGCAAAAAATAATAATTAATTAAACTAAAAAAGACTAGAGAAATCTAGTCTTTTTAAATTAAGTCACATTCAATAATTCAATCATTTAATTTTATGGTAAAATAATTGTAGGATGTGAGAATAATGAATAATGATTTAGAGCACAAAGAATTATCTTCTAAAAGTAAAGAAGAAATAATGGAACTATTTAAAACAAATGAAGATGGACTAAATATAAATGCTTTTCGTCATAGATTAGAACAATATGGAGAAAACATCGCAACTAATAGAAAAAAGAAAACCCCATTATATTTTTTGTTTGAAGCATTAAAGGATAAGTTTGTCTTAATATTATTTTTACTTGCCACAATTGATTTTATTACAGATGATAAAATAGGTGCTTTTATAATACTTGGTATTACATTAATAAGTGTTATTATAAGGTTTAGTCAAGATTGGTCCACATATATATTTAATGAAAAATTAAAAGAACAAATAAGGATATTTACTGATGTTATAAGAGAAGGTAAACAAAAAGAAATAAGACAAGAAAAAGTAGTCTATGGAGATATTATTACATTAAGTGCAGGAAGTGTTATACCAGCAGATTTATATTTGTTTGAAAGTAAAGACTTATTTATTAATCAATCAGCATTTACTGGTGAAAGTGCAGCAGTAGAAAAGAATATCAATATAGAAAGTAAAACTAATGATCCTATAGATATAAATAATATATGTTTAATGGGTTGTAATGTTATAAGTGGTCAAGGAAAAGGTGTAGTTATTAAAACTGGACTTGATACATTTATAGGTAATATGAACAAACAAAAAGAAGTAGTTAAAGAAGAAACAACTTTTGATAAAGGTATGAATCATATTACAGGGCTTCTTATTAAATGTATGGTGATAATTTGTATATTAGTATTTGTAATTTATGGAATGATAAGAGGAAATATCAATCAAGCAATATTGTTTGCTTTATCAATCGCTGTAGGTATTACACCTAGTATGTTACCAGTGATAGTTAATGTTAACTTAACTAAAGGAAGTAAAGCATTAGCTAAAAAGAATACTCTAGTTAAAAGTATTAAATCAATTCAAAATTTAGGTTCTATGGATGTGTTATGTACTGATAAAACAGGAACTCTTACAAAGAACAACATTGAACTACAAAAGTATATTAATGTTGATGGAGAAGATGATGATTATGTACTAAAATGTGCATATGTTAATAGTTCTCTTGGTACGGGGTATAAAAACATAGTAGATAAAGCTATAATTCAATATGCCAAAAGTCATAATGTAGATATATCTAACTATAAAAAAATAGATGAAATTCCATTTGATTATATGAGAAAAAGATCATCAATAGTTGTGACTCATCATGATAAAATTAGAGTAATTGCCAAAGGAGCATTAGAAGAAATAGTAAAAGTATGTGATATGGCACGAGTAAATGGAGAAGAGGTTCCAATTACAAAAGAAATAACAGAAAAAGTAAATAAAAAAGCCGAAGAAATGGCAAAAGATGGAATGCAAGTAATTGCTCTAGCAGTTAAACCAGAATATACTGGTGTAGATGAGTATGATGCAGAAGATGAAGTGGATTTTACATTAATTGGCTTAATTGCATTCTTGGATCCACCAAAACCATCAGCAGAACAAACTATTAAAAAATTAAAAGAATATGGTGTAGATATAAAAATACTAACTGGAGATAATGCTTTCGCAACTAAAAATATATGTAATGCTGTTGGAATAGAAACTAAAATTTTAACTGGAAAAGAAATAGATGAATTAAATGATTATGAACTAAGTAAAAAAGTAGAAGAAATAGATATATTTGCAAGAATGAATCCAATGCAAAAAGAAAGAGTAGTATCAATTCTAAGAAAAAATGGACATTCAGTAGGATATATGGGTGATGGAGTAAATGATGCTCCAGCACTAAGAAGTTCTGATGTCGGAATAAGTGTAGATGGAGGAACAGATATTGCCAAAGAATCAAGTGATATAATTCTTTTAGAACAAAACTTAGAAGTAATACATAATGGTGTTATAGAAGGTAGAACTGTTTATGGAAATATATTAAAATATATGAAACTAGCTTTAAGTCAAGACTTTGGGGATGTATTTAGTATCTTAATTGCATCTATATTTTTACCATTCTTACCGTTATTACCAATTCAAATGTTAATACAAGATTTTATTGTAGAATTATCACAAATTGGTATACCATATGATAATGTTGATGAAGTTTTCTTAAGGAAAGTAAAAAAGTGGGAAATAAAATCAATAGGAAGATTTATGGTTGTATTTGGAGTTATCTCATCAATTACAGATATAGTAGCATTCCTAGTATTCTGGTTTGTATTAAAATATAATTCAATTAATTTACAAGCTTATTTCCAAACAGCATGGTTTGTTGAGTGTATTGTTACAGAAACATTTATGATATTCTATATAAGAACAAATCATATTACAAAATCTAGACCAAGTAATACTTTATTACTATTAACATTCTTAACAATAGTTGCAACTATAACTGTACCTATAGTATTAAGCTTTACAACAGGATTTAACTTCGTAATATTACCAGCTATATATTATTTATATTTAATTGGTTTTGTAGTAATATATGGAGTAATTGCACAAATAGTAAAAAGTATATATATTAAAAAATTTGGTGAGTGGTTATAATAATTATATAAATATAGTTATATATTTTCACAAATAAGAATTAATTCATATATGTGATGCGAGTTATACTGCAATTCAGGCCGCAATCAATGAAAAAATAAGTAAATAATAAAACAAAAGACTAGAATTTCTAGTCTTTTTTTGTTCGGAAAAAGTAATATTCCGTTAAGATTAGAATGAAGATTTTGGCCTTTTTCATTGCTTTGAATTTTAAGATATTAGGATTAAATATTTCTAAATCTATATCCAAAAGAATAAAAATTAGCACTTTGTATTGACAACTGCTAATTTTTGGGTATAATTATAATTGTAGTGAGAAAAAGATACTCACTATGGTATTAAAATTATATATTTGATATGTGCTTACCTCAAATGGCTCAACACATTTAGGAAAGGAAGTTGATAGATATGATGTTAGTACCAAGAAGAAATTTTGATTTGTTTGATGATATCTTTGATGATTCATTCTTTATGCCAAAAAATGACAACAAGATGATGAGAACAGATATTGAGGAAAAGGATAATAACTATGAACTTGCCATTGATTTGCCAGGAATGAAGAAAGACAATGTTAAAATAAGTTTAGAAGATGGGTATTTAACAGTTCATGCTAAACAAGAAAGTAAAAATGATGAAAAGGATAAACATGGTAAGTATATTAGACGCGAAAGATTTTATGGTGAAGCATCCCGTAGTTTCTATGTTGGAGATGAAGTTACAGAAGAAGATATCAAAGCTAAATTTGAAGATGGAACATTAAAGATTGAAGTTCCTAAAAAAGAAAACAAACAAATCAAAAATAGAAAGTATATCGAAATCAAATAATGAATTGCAAAAGGATTGGTTTAATCCTTTTGCTTTTTATAATTATGATACGTAAAATTCTCTAAAAAAAGAAATATATCTAAAGATTAAGATATTAAGAGAATGCAAAAATTCTCTTTTTTCATGGTATAATGGATATGAGGTGTAAACTATGAATGAGTATATTAATTTAGATGAAAATAATATTGATCGAGAACATATTTGTTGTGCAATTGGAGATCCTAAACATCAAGATGGTGTTGATAAGAAGAAAGAATGGATTAAAGGTAAATTAAAAGATGGTCATGTATTTAGAAAACTAAATGCAAGAGGTAAAATCTTTATTGAATATGAACCAATAGAAACTGCTTGGGTTCCTATTAATGGTAAAAACTATATGCATATTTATTGTTTATGGGTTGCTGGTAGTTTTAAAGGAAAAGGTATTGGTAAAGATTTATTAGAATATGCTATTGAAGATGCTAAATCTAAAAAAATGAGTGGTGTTTGTACATTAGTATCACAAAAGAAAAAACCATTTATTGGAGACAAGAAATTCTTTGAACACTATGGATTTAAAGTTGTAGATACAATCAATGATTATGAATTAATGGCACTTTCTTTTGATGATAAAGATACACCTAAATTTAGTGATACAGCTCGTAAGATGGAAATTGATAGCGAGGATTTTACAATTTATTATTCTAATGAATGTCCTTATGTAGAATATGAAGTAAAAGAATTATCTGATTATGCAAAAGATAAAGGTATTAAATTAAATTTCATAAAAATAGATTCACTAGAGAAAGCAAAAAATGCACCATGTGTATTCAATAACTGGGCAAACTTTTATAAAGGAAAATTTGTTTCAAATACAATATTAAATGCAAATGCATTTGAGAAGTTAATTAAGTAATATGGAATTTGTAAAAGCAAAAACTATACTATCAAAAGTCAAATATGGTTCTGACTGGTATGGTATAGATTATAATATGAACCTATATAGAGGTTGCTCTCATGGTTGTATATATTGTGATAGTAGAAGTAATTGCTATCATATAGATAATTTTGATATTCCTAAAGGAAAAGAAAATGCACTTGCAATATTAGAAAGTGAATTATCTAAAAAGAAAGAGAAAGGTGTTGTAGGTATTGGCTCAATGTCTGATACTTATAATCCACTTGAGAAACAATATGAGCAAACAAGAGGAGCATTAAAACTTCTATTAAAATATAACTTTGGGGTTTCTATTGATACAAAGAGTGATTTGATTTTAAGAGATTTAGATTTACTTAAAGAAATTAATTCAAAGAATAATGTAATCATTAAATTTACAATAACAACTCCTAATGATGAATTATCTAAGATAATTGAACCCCATGTATGTGCATCTTCTAAAAGATTTGAAGCAATAAAAATATTATCTGATAATGGTATATTTACAGGAATAATGATGAATCCAGTTCTACCATTTATTACTGATAATGAAGAAGATATTAAAAAATTAGTTAAAATGGCTTATGAAAGTGGAGCAAAGTTTATTCATACATATGTGGGAATGACTTTAAGAGAAAATCAAAGAGATTATTATTTTGAGCAATTGGATAAACATTTTAAGGGATTAAAAGACAAATATATTAATTATTATGGAGAAAGATATAATTGTTCTGTTCCTAATTATAAAAGACTATATAAAGTGTTTACTAGCGAATGTGATAAATATGGAATACTTTATGATATGAAAGATATTATTAAAGCATATAAAAGAGAAATAAAGGATAATGAACAAATATCATTGTTCTAGAATGATCGGAAGATTAAGATATTAGGAATTGAGAAATCAGTTCCTTTTTTAGTAATTTTGCGATGATTTAAATTGATGATAAAAACAAGTAAATATGTGGTATAATAAAATTGTAGGAGGACTTATGAAAAAAGGAATAAAAATAACTTTAATTATAATCGGTGCCATAGTAGGTATTATTTTACTCGATACAATACAAGCTTTAGTATTTAATAATAATCCAATAATTGGAAGTCAAACGAAATGTAGAAGTAAGGAAGGAATCTTTGTTACTACTTATCATTGTGAAAATGGTAGAAATATAACAAAATTGAAAGATTCTACTTGTAATACAGAAACAGTTTGTAAAGAAACAATAATCAAAGACTATAATATTAAAGCCAATGATTTACAAGAAAGAATTAATGAATATTTTACAAGTGAAGGAACTGATTTATCAAATTATGCACATAGTTATATAGACAGTAATAATAAAGTAATTGTAGGATTAATTGATAATACTGAAGATAAACAAAATGATTTCCTAGATAAAGTATTTACTAAATGTTGTGGATCTGACTACATTAGTTTTATCAAAGAACACAACTTAATCGAATTTAAAGAATCTAAAGAAATATTTGAAGCAAAAATAATTGAAGCAAAGGAAAACTCTATAACAGTAGAAGTGCTAAAAAATTGTAAATCATTTAAAGTAAAAGATAAAGTTGTTGTAAAAATAACAAGACCAACAAATGGAACAAATGATTTTTATGTTAAAGGTAATAATGTAAGAATAACCTTTAGTGGAATGGTAGAAACATCTAATCCACCACAAATTGGTGCAGTTAAAGTGGAACTTATTAGTTAATCTCAATATTAAGATATTAGGAACTTTTTAATCAGTTCCTTTTTTGATTTAAGTTGATGAAATTTTCAAATAAATAAGTGGTATAATAATGTGGAAGGAGAAAAAATATGAGAAAATTTATTTTATATGTTTTAATATGTGGTTTTATAGTTATTGGAACTACAGCTTGTAGTAAAGATAAAGAATATACTTTAAATATTAAGTTAGAAGAAATATCAAGCATTACAATAGATACACTAGCTCAAGAAGATAATATCAAAGAGTTTAGTGATAAAAATTCAATAAATGAAATTTATAATATCTTTAGTGAAAAAACAACTAATGTAGAAAGTGTAAATGATAATCCTTCTAGTCCTGATATTTTATATCTTATTAAGTTTAACAATTCTAACGATGAATCAAAATCTGCTTATGTTTATAAAAAGGGAAATAAATATTATATTGAGCAGCCATATAATGGTATATATAAAATAACTGAAGAAGAATATAAAACAATAGAAAAATTTGTTAAATAAAATATAATTAATAATTCGCAAGATTAAGATATTAGGAGGAAAAATGAAAAGTAAATGGTATTTAATAAGTTCAATTTTTCAAGCATTGATTGGATTAATTGCAATAATATTCTTTATAATATTAGCTGTTAATGGTGAGGTAATGACTAAATGGATTATAACTTTATTTTTAGCTATTGCTTATGTTGTGATTGGTACAATAGGTATAATTGATAATATAAAAAAATAATCAGAATATTAAGATATTAGGAACGAAAGTTCCTTTTTATATGGTAAAATAGTTATGAAATAGTTAATTTTTATTTACAATTAATTGCAAAACTAAATGTTAAAATACATTGCTTGTAGCAACGGCATATTTGTAATAAACTGAACTTGTTGAAAGGAGAAAATGTAATATGTTAAAAGATAATCTAAAAACATTAAGAAAGAACAAAGGACTTTCACAAGAAGAATTAAGTATTAAGTTAAATGTCGTAAGACAAACTATTTCTAAATGGGAAACAGGTTTATCAGTTCCAGATGCTGAAATGCTAGTAACAATATCAGAACTTTTTGAAACACCAGTTAGTGAAATTCTTGGAGAAAGTATAGAAGAAAAAGAAACAAATGATTTAAAAATAATATCTGAAAAATTGGAAGTTATTAATGAACAATTATCAATTAGTCAAAAACAAAAGAGAAAAAGAAAAATTATGGTACTATTAATAATAGACATATGTTTAATATTTTTCTTCGTTTTATTAGCACTATTAGGTAGCCCATATTTAACATGGGATTATGGTAATCCCGAATGGTCTGTTATTGGAACATTATGGCACTCATTTGAGTGGATATTTTTTAGAATAGCACCATTATTAATTATTATAATTACAGTTATATTAATAATATTATTTATAAAAAGAGAAAAATAAAACAATCAGAATATTAAGATATTCACGTACATTAAGGTGAGAAATAATCTCATCTTTTTTTAGTAATGTTCCGAACTTTTTTGATATGAAAGAATCTATCATTATTGTGGTAAAATAGATATATACTATTTAACTCTCAGTTTCTGTCCTGTAGTTTTATAGGTAATAATCATATAATCATTTGTGAAAGGAAGGATAATATGGATCAAATTAAAATAGGAAAATTTATTTTAAATTGTAGAAAAGAAAATGGTTTAACTCAAGAACAATTAGCAGAAAAATTAGGTGTTACAAGTAAATCAATTAGTAGATGGGAAAATGGCAATACAATGCCAGATTATTCTTTATTAAAAGACTTATGTAATGAGTTAGATATTAATGTTAATGAATTATTATCTGGTGAAAAAATTAAAGGGAATGATTATATGAATAAATCCGAGGAAAATTTAATTAAATTAAGAAAACAAATTGATAAAAGAAAAAAGGTATTAACGATTATTTCTTATGTATTTATGGCAATTATTATTGTTGCATTTATTTTAAATATAGTATTAAATCGTATATTTCCTGATGATAGACATTGGAATATAATTAGATATACATTTTTATATAGTGGTATTACTCTTTTTATAGTTTCTATTGTTCTTGAATTATTCAAATTTGATAAATAAAAGGATCGTCATATTAAGATATTCACGTACATTAAGGTGAGAAATAATCTCATCTTTTTTTAGTAATTTTTCGATCATTTATGAACCAATCTTTAATTAAATAAAATTATAAAAAAAATCTTTTAAAAACATATTTGCGAATGTCAAAATTTTGTGGTATATTTTATTCAAGTAATTGAGCTAATCTCAATTCATAGATATGTGCCGATTTTTCGTATACACGTTAAATTGAGACCCATTTAGAATAAAAAGATTTTTTTTTTAATAAGATGGTATAATAAAATATATTAAAAAGTAAGGAGAATTATATGAATTATAAAAAAATAGTTGTTGCTGGTGGTGGTGTTTTGGGGAGCCAAATTGCTTTTCAGTCAGCGTATTGTGGATATGATGTGACAATATGGTTAAGAAGTGAAGATAGCAAAACAAGAACACAACCTAAGCTTGATGCATTAAAAAAAGATTATATTAAAACTATAGAATCATTAAATCCTCATGATGAAAATAGTTGGGCAAGAGGAATATCTGATATTGATAATTTTAATAAAGCCGATTGTTTAAAAAAGGTAGAAAATGCTTATAATAGTATTAAATTAGAAGTAGATATGAAAGAAGCAGTAAAAGATGCTGATTTAGTAATTGAATCAATGGCAGAAATAAAAGATGAAAAAATTAAATTCTATCAAACTTTAGCACCATTGTTAGAAGAAAAAACTATTATTGTGACTAATTCTTCTACATTATTACCATCTATGTTTGCTAAATATACAGGAAGAGCAGAAAAATATTTATCACTTCACTTTGCTAATACAATATGGATAAAAAATACCGCTGAAGTAATGGCACATGATAGAACTGATAAAAAGTATTTTGATGAAATAATGGAATTTGCAGTTAGTATCAGAATGTTGCCTCTTCCTGTTTTAAAAGAAAAATCAGGATATTTATTAAATTCTATGCTCGTTCCTTTTTTGTTAAGTGGTATGGATTTATTAACGAATGGAATATCTGATGCTGAAAGCATTGATATTGCTTGGAAAAGAGGGACAGGAGCACCCAAAGGGCCATTTGAAATAATTGATACTGTAGGATTAACTACAGCAAAAAATATTGTTGAACAATATCAAAAAGTTCCTGGATTAATGAGTCCTTTATTAAAGAAAATGATGTTGCCTTACAATTACAAGGGAATGTTAAATATGTTAAATCAATATATTGAAAAAGGAAAACTGGGAAAATCCTCTGGAGAAGGTTTTTATAAATATGATAAATCATAATCATTTGCAAATGTCATAATGTTATGGTATATTTTATTCAAGTAATTGAGTCAATCAGGGTTCATAGATTTGTGCCAATTTTTCGTAAACACGTTAAATCATGGCCCCATTAGAATACAAATTACGATAGCTTAAGTTATCGTAATTTTTTTATATATAAAATACTATAAAAACAGCAGAATTTTTCATCTGCTTAATAAATTATAATATTAAGATATACAGAACGGGTGAAATCCGTTTTTGTGTGGTATAATAGTTATCGAAGGAGAGTTGAGTAATATGACATTTTTTCCACCAATTCCATTAATAAGAAAAAATCATATAATAAAAAAATTAACAGAGAGCAATGCTTTTTCTGAGAAAACAGCTAAAACATTTACTGAAGCTGGAATTATTAATCCTAATGGATTTAATAAAATAAATGAAAGATTGATTAAGCAAAAAGTATTAGTAAAAACAAAAGATGGTAAGTATTATCTAAATAAATAATAATCGTTATATTAAGATATTCCCGTTCCAACTGATGAGAGAAATCTCATTTTTTTTAGTAATCTTATGATGCTTTACTTTTATATAAAATAGGTATATAATTAAGTATGAAAAGTATAACTTGTTATACTTTAAGGAGGCAAATTATGAAAAACAAATTCGTAGGTATTGCTAAAGTTGGAGAAAAAGGACAAATAGTAATTCCTAAAGAAGCAAGAGATATGTTTGATATTAAACCTGGAGATACTGTTGTAGTTTTATGTGATAAAAAGAAAGGAATGGCTATTGTTAAATCTGAAGTATTAGAAGATACTATGGATAAAATAATGCCAGATAATAAATAATATGTATTCTATTGAAACAAAGAAATTAACTAAAAAGTTTAAAGATAAAATTGCAGTAAATAGAATAGATTTAAATATTAAACAAGGTGAATTATTTGCACTTTTAGGAACTAATGGTGCTGGAAAAACTACAACAATTAAAATGTTATCAGGATTAATATTACCAACTTCTGGAAGTATTAAAATCCTTGATATGGATATGAAAAAAGATATATTTAAAATAAAAGAAATATTAAATGTTTCACCACAAGAAACTGCTATTGCTCCAAATTTAACCGTAAAAGAAAACTTAGAATTTATGGCTGGAGTTTATCAGATAAAAGATAAAGATAAAAAGATTAATGAATTAATTAAAATGTTTAAATTAGATGAAGTATTAAACAAAAGAGCAAAAACTTTATCTGGTGGATGGCAAAGAAAAGTATCTATTGCAATAAGCTTAATTAATGATCCTAAAATATTATTTTTAGATGAACCTACACTTGGTTTAGATGTTATTGCAAGAAAAGAATTATGGAAAGTTATTTATGAATTAAAAGGTAAAATAACAATAATTTTAACAACTCATTATATGGAAGAAGCAGAAAGTTTATCAGATAGAATCGGTATAATGGCAAATGGTAATATTGTTGAAGTTGGAACCTCTAAAGAATTAATCAAAAAAACTAAAGCTAAAAACTTTGAAGATGCCTTTGTATCAATTGCAACTGGAGGTGAGCTATAATGAGAATGTTAAATTTTGCTAAAAGAAATTTTAAAGAATTGATAAGAGATCCTCTAAGTTTAATATTTGAAATAGCATTACCAATATTTTTATTATTTATATTTCAACAAATAAACATACCTGGAGATACATATAAACTTGAAAATTTTACTCCTGGAATTATTATATTTGGATTTTCTTTTATTACTTTATTTACATCAACATTAGTAGCAAAAGATAGAGGATCATCATTATTAATAAGACTTGGAACTTCTCCTATGAAGTCTAGTGATTATATATTAGGATATATATTATCTTTAATACCAATTATCATTATACAAGATTTATTATTCTTTATAACTGCTTGTTTATTAGGTTTAAATATTAATATAAATATAGTATTTACAGTTTTAATATCAATAGTTGTTTCAATATTATTTATATCATTTGGAATACTAATTGGCAGTTTAGTAAGTGAAAAAGCATCAGGTGGAGTTGGAAGTATAATAATTCAATTAGTTTGTTTTACTAGTGGAATGTATTTTTCAAAAGATTTAATTGGTAAAGGATTCGCTAAAGTATGTGACTTATTGCCTTTTGAAAGTGCATTAAACATAATAAAAGGAATATTAAATAATGGTTGTGATATTATTTCAGCAAGAAATATAATAGTATTTTCTGCTTATACAATAATAGTATTAATAATATCAATAATAGTATTTAAAAAGAAAATGGTAAGTGACAATAAGTAATCGTAAGATTAAGATATTACGAACTATGTAGGTAGAAATACCTACTTTTTTTGTAGGAATAATTTAGGAAAAATAAAAATAGTTTTTAAGGATTAAAATAGAGATTTTTTTGACATGTTTCAAATAATCAATATTCGAGATAATGGTATTGAACAAAGGCCGATGTTCAGTAATTTGAAAGGAGATTAGAAACATGGAAAACTATATTGTAATTTATGCAATAGTACCGAAACACATTTATGAAACAAAATTATTAACACCAGAAGAAAAATTGATTGCTGAACGTATTATATACTTATGCAAAAAGGAAGGATATTGTTGGATAACGAATAAAAAACTTTCTGAAATGTATAATATAACAATAGAAACAGCTTCAAGACATATTAAGAAATTAGAAAAGTTAGGATTAATTAAATGTATTTATGATCACAATGATAAAAATACTAGAAGGGTTATTCAATTAGTTGATGATATATGGGCTAATTGGTCAATAAGAGATAAATCAAATAATCAAGAAGATATTGACTATTCAGTTAAACATAATAATAAATATAATAATAGAAATAAATATAAATATAATAGTGATAAATATGATAAAACACCAGTTCCTTGGTGGCTTAATGAAGATATTAAATCTGAACCTGCTACTCCTGAAGAACAAGCTGAAATGGAAAGAATGATAAGAGAGATTACTGGAGAGGATAGTGATTCAGATGAATGATAAGTTAGTTTATACAGTTCATGAAGTATCGTCTATATTACATTCTAGTCCAAATTATATTTATGAATTAATTAAAAAAGGATATTTACCAGCTATTAAATTGGGAAGTTTAAAAGTATTAAAATCTTCACTAGAAAGATTCTTGATTCAAAATGAGGGAAAAGATTTATCTAATTTATCTGATATTAAAAAGATAGTAATTGAGGTAGAAGTAAATGAGTAAAATAAATATCAGAAAAAGAGGAAATTTCTATGAATATAGAATTGAAATAGCTAAGGTAGATAATAAAAGACAATGGTTAAGTAAATCAGGTTTTAGAACTAAAGCAGAAGCTTTAGAATCTGGATCACAAGCATATACTGAATATTTAAATGCAGGTATTTCATTTAAACAATGTGATTTATCTTATTCAGATTATCTTGATTATTGGTTAAAAAATTATTGTATGAATAATCTAAAATATAATACTATTCAAACATATAAAATAATTATTAATAAATATCTAAAAAAGAATATAGGAAAATATAAACTATCAACAATAACAAGTGTTGCTTTAAATTCATTTATAACTGATTTAGTTAATGAATATAATCATTCTAAAACATATTATAAAAATATATTAAAAGTTATTAAAGGATCATTTAGAGATGCATGTAATTTATATGGATTTATAAAGTATAATCCAGCTCTAACATTAAGATTACCTAAAATAGAAGAAGAACTAAATAATAAAAGACATTATTATACAAATGAAGAAATAGATAAAATAATAGATAGATTTAAGGACAATGCTACTTTCGTAGCATCGTTCTTAACATCTTGTTATACAGGTATGAGAACTGGAGAAGTATTTGCACTTACTTGGGAAGATATTGATTTAGAAAATGGAATAATAAATATAAGACATAATTTATATGATAAACCTAAAGATAGTTTAGGAAGATGGTATTTAGGTACGACTAAAACTATATCTGGAACAAGACAAATATATATTGGAAATACATTAATAACAGCATTAAAAAACTTTAAAGAAAGACAAGAATATCTTAAAGGAATATTTGATAAAGATTATAAATACTACCATTTAGAAACTATAAAAAATGATAATGGAAAAGTTGTTGATAAAAGAATAGTTATTAATAAAGATAACGAAGGAAAATTAAACTTAGTATTTACTAATGATGATGGATCATTCTCTGGAACTGATGTCCCTAAATATCCATTTAAAATAATACATAATGAATTAGGAATAGAAAAATGTAGATTCTATGATTTAAGAGGAACATATGCAACTAAAGTATTAAATAATGGAACTAAGATTAATGATGTAGCCAATTTGTTAGGACATAGAAATGTAGAAACAACAGAGAACTATTATATTACCAGTTTAGAGGATAATAGAAAGAGTGCTGTAGAATTATTTGATAAAAATAATAAATCTAATGTTATAGAAAATGTAATTAAATTTCAAATACAAGAAGGTAAATTAGTATGAATTATGCAATATTTAGAAGTGAACCTATTTATACTTTAAATGATTTAGCACAAATTGGATCTCATAATAAAAGAGAGAAAAAAGCATATCAATCTAATCCTGATATAGACTTATCTAAAACGAAAGATAATGTAGAACTTGTTCCGCTTAATATGAAATATGTTAAAGGCTTTTATGAAATAACTAAAGACTATAAAAAAGAACATGAAGAAAGAATGAAAACTGAAAGAGAAGATAGAAAAAGAACATTTAGACAAATGGTGGATAAATCAAAAAGTGTTGTTGCAGATGAATTAGTTTTCACTGCAACACACACATTCTTTAATGATATGAGTAAAGAAGAAATTAAAAATTGGGCTGATAGATGTATGGAATTTGTACATTTTGGACTAGGATATGAAGATAATCAAATATTACATGCAACATTACATATGGATGAAAAAACACCTCATATTCATTGTGTTGTAGTCCCACTAGTTAAGAAGCTAGATAAAAGAACTAATACAGAAAGATATACAATATCTAAAAAACAATTTATACATGATAAAGAACACTTGAGTGAGTTACAAGATGAATATTGTGAATATCTAAATATGTGTGGCTTTGCTTTAGAAAGAGGAACTAAACATAGTGATAGAGAGCATATTAATATTAAAGAGTTTAAGAAACTAACTAAATCATTAACTAATGAACTGGATTTAAAAGATGATAAGTTATCAAAATCAATTGATGAATTAGAAGAAAAAATGAAATCAAATAAAACTATTATGTTTGATAAAGAATCTGTTAAAGTTAAGAAAGAAACTTTTGACAGTATGAATAAAGTTGTAGAAGTGTTAATGATATTATAAGAATGTAGGAAAAATGTAAAATAAAAATGTCGGTTTTCCTACATTCTTTTTGTTATACTTTTTATATAATATGGAGGTATAACATGAGAGAATTAAATAAATTAAAACAGGAGTTATTGATTATGAAAACAAATAATATAAAACCAAATTATGCCGAATTGGCTAGAATTCATAATTGTGATTATAGAACTGTAAAAAAATATGATAATGGCTATGAAGGTAAACCAACTACTAGAAATAAGGAATCTAGATTAGACAAATACAAAGATGAAATAAAAATTAAACTAGAGTTGCCTGGTTCTACAATAAAAGGTACTTATGAATATTTTAAAAATAAAGATGATAATATTGGTAATTATTCTAACTTTTATAAATATTCAAAAGATTTTAAAAGAAATAAACAAAATAATAAATTTCATCCAAGATATGAAACTGAATTTGGTAAGCAACTGCAATTTGATTGGAAAGAAGATATAAAAATGTTTAACAAACATGGAGAAATATTTGAATTTAATATATTTTCTTCTACACTTGGAGCTAGTAGATTACATGTATTTATATATAGTAAATTTAAAACAAGAAATGATGTTCAAAGATGTTTAGTTAAAACGTTTAAATATATTGGTGGTTTACCAGAAGAAACCTTGACAGATAATATGAGTAGTATTGTTGATACAAAGAAAAAAGAATTCTATAAAGAATTCAAAGAGTTTTCAAAAGATATCGGATTTATTCCAAAAAAATGCAAACCAAGACATGCATATACAAAAGGAAAAGATGAATCATGTAATAGGTTTATGAGTTGGTTAATACCTTATAATAATGAATTTGAAACAGAAGAAGATTTAATAAAAATAATTGAAGAAATAAATTTAAAAGTTAATAAACAAACTAATGAAACTATAGGTGTTCCACCTATAATGTTATTTCAAAAAGAAAAAGAATATTTAAAACCACTCCCAAATGATAAAATATTAAATTCATATTTATATGATACTGTTTCAGTCAAAGTATCAAATGAATCATTATTTTATTACAAAGGTTCTAAATATTCCGTACCAATAAAGTTTATTAATCATACGGTCTCACTAAGAGAAGAAGACAATAAACTTTATGTATATTATAACAAAGATTTAATAACAATACACAATTTATCTTCAAATTATATTAATTATAAAGAAGAACATTATAGTGAAGGAATAAAGAATATATTAAGAATAAGGGACAAGAAGAAATAGATTTAATAGCTAGAAAAAATTTAGATTTAATAAATAAATTAAGTGAGGTATAAAATGAGTAATTACATTAAATTAACAAATAATTTAGAATTATTAAAATTAGAAAAGATAAAAGAAAATATAGATCAATATATAGATTTAATAAATAATAAAAAGAAAGATGTTGTTGATGCATTATATGAGTTAACGAATTTAGAAATAGAACTTAGAAATGAAAAAGCAATTTATGGTTGTGTTAGAACTGCTGGATTTCCATTCTTAAAAACATTTGAAGATTTTGATTTTTCATTTCAGCCAACAATAAATAAAGAACAAATAATAGATTTCAAAAATTTAAGATTTATAGAAAATAAAGAAAATATAATATTTGTTGGAAGTCCAGGAGTTGGCAAAACACATCTAGCCACAGCAATAGGAATAACAGCAGCACAAAATAGAAATTCAACATATTTTATAAATTGCAATGATTTAATAGCAAATTTAAAGAAAGCAAATTCAGAAAATAGATTTATAAATAGAATTAATCATTATGCCAAATATAAAGTATTAGTAATAGATGAAGTTGGATTTCTACCAGTTGATCCGGAAGGAGCAAATATGTTATTTCAATTAATAAATAAAAGATATGAAAGACATTCAACCATAATAACAACAAATAAACCATTTGGTAAATGGCATGAAATATTTAATGATGTAACATTAGCAAATGCAATTTTAGATAGATTACTACATCATTCACATATTATAAATATTAATGGTAATTCATATCGTTTAAAAAATAAATTAAAAATAGATTCAGAATCATCTGAAACTATATAAATTTGATTACAAAAAAACTACATTTTTATTTTCAACTTTTTCTACATTTTTATATTGACTTTAACAAGAAGAAGCAAAGAAAGTTAAAGATTTAAAACCTAAACTAAATAATGCTTATAAGAACCTTAAAGAGGTAACAAATGATTATTCAAAAATACATCAACAAAATATGAAACTAGAAGATGAAAATAGAAATTTAAAATATGAAAATACTAATTTAAGATATAAAGCATTTACTTTATCTAATACAATTGATACATTAAAAAATGTCATCAATAAAATGGCTAATTTTGTATATCATTTAGTAGCTGATGGATTAATACCTAGACATAAAGAAGATGAATTTAATGATGAATTTGAAGAGTTTATTAGTGGTAAAACGAAGAATAAGGACAAAGACGACAGTCTTGTTCTTTAGACTATCTTTCTGACAAGATAGTAACACACTATGATATTGGCAAAGCCAATAACAATGTGTGCCAAGGATAAACCCTTTGGAATCCCGTTCAAGCACCAATACTACAAACATTCGTAAGTAGTAAAGGTGCCTTTTTTATTTCAACATTTAGTTTCATAAAAAATAAAAATACTATCGCCACTTTCATTACTTTGTAACAAAACGTGCCACGTATTTTAACTGAAAATAATCACATTAAAAGTGGTATACTTAATATATAAGTGAGGTGATTATTTTGACCAAAACTCATGAACAATTTATAAATGAAATACAAAACAAAAATGATAAAATCATTATTATTGGTAAATATACTGGTGCAACTAATTATATAAAAGCTAGATGTAAAAGATGTGGATATGAATGGGAAGCAAAAGCGTATTCATTGTTATCTGGTAGAGCGTGTCCAAAATGTAGAACAATCAGGGGTATTGAAAACAATAAGGGTTTAACAGCTAAAAAGAGCCATAATGATTTTGTGAATGAATTAAAAAAAGTTGATAGTGATATTATTGTTGAATCACATTACGAAAACAACAAAAGTATTATTAAGTGTAGATGTAAAAGATGTAATAATCATTGGGAAGCAAAAGCATACTCATTATTACAAGGACATGGATGTCCTAGATGTTCTAAGTCAGGAACAAGTTTTATGGAACAATTTATAAGATTATCATACATAAAGAAATTATCTGAAAAAGATGTTATTTCTAGAGACAGAAAAACAATTGGTATGGAATTGGATATATTAATTCCAAAGTTTAATATAGCAATTGAACCAGGGAACTGGTTTCTACATAAAAAATCGATATTAAGAGATAGTAAAAAGAGAACTAAGTGTGCAGAAAAAGGAATAAAATTAATAACAATTTATGATAAATTTCCAGTAAATGAAGATAAACCATTCTTAGATAATTGTATAGTGTTTAGTGATGACTATAATAAAGCAGATCATTCTGAAATAAAAAAATTGGTAAAAGAGTTATTTAGTATGAGTAAATTAAAATGTGATTTTTCAAATAATGAATGGAATGAAATTGAAACTAAAGCATATGAATTATCTAAATCTAAAACTCATGAACAATTTATTGATGAAATGAAGAAAATCCATTCTGAAATAACTGTTATAGATAAATATGAAAACTCTAATAAAAGAATTAAAGTAAGATGTAATAAATGTGGTTACGAATGGTATGGAGTTCCAGCCAATATGCTTAGTGGTGATGGTTGTAGAAAATGTGGAACTAAGAAAGCACATGAAAAAGTAATGAAGAATACTGAATGGATTAAAAATGAATTAAAAAAAATCGAATCAGATGTAGAAATACTTGGAGAATATAAAGGTAGACATAATAAGATTAAAGCACGATGTAAGATATGTGGATATGAATGGGAACCAATAGCTTCTAGTTTACTTAGAGGAGCAAATCATAAAGGTGCTAAAACAATACATAAAAACAATAATTAATTATCTAACATTGTGTAAATAATCAATATGTGTTATAATTTTCCTGTAAACAAAGGATAAATTGAATGATGACTTTGTCCACATTTTGTCCACATTGAACAAATTATTAGTAATATTTATAATACAAATAATACTGATAATAATATGTACTAAATGCCTATAAAATAAGGCTAAAAGCCATAATACTATATGTACCAAATATAGTAATAATATGCTCAAAAAGGGAGCATGTGGCTCAGGTAAGAAGTATAAACAATGTTGTGGTAAATAACTTATTTTATAGGTTTTTGTTAGTTTAAATAGTTAAAGCTCTAAAGTCTACACACAATGTTAAAAATTATGTATACGAAAATAAGTCAGTAAATTTTACTGACTTTTATTGTGTATTTTTATTAGAAATTAAATTTTGTGATATAATAGTTGATATATTGGTGGTGATATAATGTCTAAAGTTAGTAATGTACTTTCAATGATTGAATACTTAAGTACAGGAAGAAAATATAGTATTTCTGAATTGTCTCAAAAATTAGAAGTAACTCCTAGAATGATTAGAGTATATAAAGATGAGATAGAAAAAGCAGGTATTTATGTAGATACAATTAAAGGACCATATGGTGGATATGTTTTAAATCAAAATATAAATGTTCCAAAAAGATTTATTACTCCGAATACTATTAATATAAAAAATAAGGAATTTTATAATTTAGTTAATAAAGCAATTAAAGAAAAAAGAAAGTGTTATATAGAATACTATTCTAAAGATAAAAAAGAAATGTCTACGAGAATAATTCATCCTTACGATTTAATACTACTTGGATCAGAATGGGGAGTTGCAGCATACTGTGAGAAAAAACAGGAAATAAGACATTTTTATATCAACCGTATAAAAAAAATAAAATTATTAGAAAATTTTTACAACTGACATATATATTACCTCTTCCTTTGCTAATATGTAATTAGAAAGAAAGAGGTGTTTATAATGATTAAGCATACATATACTGAACCTACAGAATTAAATTTTTCTAAATTAGAAGAAAGAATAATGCAGGTTAATGATCCATATTTAGGTAAATACAATGATATAAGAGAAATGCTATATGAATTAACTATAGATAATGAACCAACGTTAATTATGGCAACTGGTGGCTCTAAAGTTATTGCATATTATTTACAATTAATTATTGAGAGATTAGGATTAAAAGGAATAATTTGTGAGGTAATTGAACCAAGAGATTACTTTTATAAAGTAAATAGAAAAATGTTTTCTAATTTAATAGTTATTTCTGCAAGTGGAAATACAAATGGAATTAATGAGGCACTATTAGATTTTGAAGGTAATAAATATTTACTTACAGAAAAAATGAAAGAATCAGATTATGAAATAATATCTTGGGGAAACGAACTATATGATAAAGAGAAAAGTTTTATATCATTAGCTGCTAGTTTAGGCCCAATATCATTACTTCTTGATTCTACTACTTCATTAAATCTTGAATTAGACTCAAGTGAAATAAAAAAAATGAATGATAAAATAAAAGAACTGTTATTAAGAGGTAGTGAGAAAATAGATAGATTGAATGTTAATTTTAAAGATACCTCACTAATTCAAATAATAAGTGGATATGAAACAAAATCTTCTGCAAGTGTGTTAGAATCTAATTTAACAGAAGCTGGGTTAACATCATCAGTAATTCATGATAAGGGATCATATTGTCATGGAAGAAGTAACTTGTTATTTCAATACCCAAATAGTAGAATAATATATCTATCACATGGATTAAAAGAATTAGATAGTTTATTAATAGATGCTATCAATAGTGAATATTCAAATATTTCTGTCTTTGATACAAGTGACTTAAATGATAACATATTTTGGAAAGAATATTATTTAATATTACAAATGTATTTTTTATCAAAGAAAATTGCTGAAGATAAGAACATGGATTTAACACAACCAGAATATAATCCAAAATTGGTAAAAAAACTATATAATTTTAGAGGAGATATGTAAAATGAAAAATATAATTTATGTAACTGGAAATTATGGTAAATATGTTTCAGTTAAAGAACATTTTGAAGAACAAAATATAGGAATTGATTTTTATAAATATGACTTTAAGGAAATGGAAATAAATGATATTGAAAAAATTTCAAGAAAAAAAGCATTAGATGCATATAATATTTTAAAAACACCTTGTTTTGTAGCCGATACAGGATTTTATATAGATAACTATCCTAATAATCCGGGATATCCTGGAGCATTTGTTAAAAGAAGTGGAATTAGTTCAGATATAGATGGATTACTTGAAACGATGAAAAATCAAAGTAATAGAACATGTAAATTTGTTGATTGCCTAACCTTTTACGATGGTAATGAATTTTATACATTTTATGGAATAAGCAGTGGGACATTAGCGTTTAGTAAAAAAGGTGATTCAATTAAAAGAGCAAAATCAAATCTCTGGTATGTATTTATACCAAACAATTGTGATAAAACTCTAGCAGAAATGTCTGATGAAGAAAGAAAAAGTAGAAATGATGGTCATACATCAGCAACTGTGCTATTTGCTGAATGGTACAAAAATACTTATTTAAAACAAAATATAAAAAAATTAGCATTATCATAATATTGTTAATAAATTTAAATAATTAAATTTGATTCGACATTAAGTAGAAATTAAATATCTAGATTATTTAAAGATAATCTTAGTATACACATTATTTATATATAATATATTATTATAAAAGCTGTACAACTGGATGGTATAACATACTGATTATTATCTAATAGCATAAGTAAATTAGAACAATTATTTATCCAATGGAAATATTAATGACATTCATCAAATTTCAATAACTTGTGGTAGTTTATTAAGAATTATATAAAAAAGGTAAACAAAAAGGTTTATCTTTTTCTTATAGCAGTATTAATAAAGAAAAAATAACAAACTGGAATTATTGTACATAAATATGTTATAATGCCTTATAAGGAAGTGATTATATGAAATATAACTGGGATCTTTCTTTATTGTGTAATGATGAAATTTGGAAAGAAAAATATACTGAATTAAATAAAAATATTAATAAAGTTAATAATAAAATTGAAAGTTTTCTAGACAATGTTGATTCATTTTTGAAATTTATAAATGAATACATTAAAGTCAATGAAGAAATAGAAGTTATTTATTGTTATCCTAGAAGAAACTTAGATATAGATTTGAATAATGAAAAATATAAAGAAATGTTTAATGAAGCACTAGAATTATATCAAAAAATATTAAAATTAATAAATGATTTTGAAAATAAATTAATGGATAATTATGAAATAGTTAATGAATATTTAGAAGATGAAAAATGTTTATTTCATAAAAGATATATATCTTTAATATTACGTAGAAAAAAACATATATTAAAAGATGAAAATTATAAATTAAATTATGAAAATAAGCGACAAGATATTAAAAATAAATATCAATCTTTATTTAATAATGAATTTGAACTAGAACAATTATCCCTTGGAGACAAAGTCGTTAATGTAAATAGATTTAATTACAATGATTTAATGCTGGATAAGAATCAAAATCATCGTAAAATTATATTTGATGCTTATACTAAGGAATATGAAAAATATAATAAGATAATAGCTGATTTATATATAAGTAAATTAAGAAACGATATAGATTTATCAAAAGCAGAAAAATATGATTGTTTATTATCCAAAAAATTATTTGAATTAGAATTGGATAATGATATAGTTGAAAAACTTATCGAAAAAGTAAATAAAAATTTATACATTATGCATAATTCTGTAAAACTTAAAAAAGAAATTTTAGGATTAGATAAAATACATTTTTATGATTCTTCATTATCTTTATGCTCTATTCCTAAAATAGAATATAATATAGAAGATGCAATTCAATTAATAAAAAATAGCTTAAATATTTTAGGAGAAGAACGCATTCAAATTATTGATAAAATGTTTAATGAAGGTTGGGTAGATGTTTTCCCTAAAAAAGATAAAAAAAGTAGTTCATGTACAAGTATATCTTATTTTGGTGCTCCATATATACTAAGTAATTTTAATGGCTCAATTAATTCTATTAGAACATTAATACATGAAATTGGACATGCATTTAATGTTTATTATTCAAAACAACAAAATGATTTTGAATATTTTGAATTTAGTTACTTTTTAACAGAAATAGCCTCTAAAGTAAATGAGTTATTATTTAACGAATATATGATAAATAATTGTAAATCACAAGAAGAAAAAATATATATTTTGAGTAATATTGTTGGAAGTTTAATAAATTCTTTATTTGGTCAAGTTATGCTTACTGAATTTGAAGATAAAATTGTAAAAAAAATAGAAAATAATGAAACCATAAATAATGAAGATTTAAATGATATATATCTAAATATCAGTAAAAAATATAATGGTGATGAAATGGTTTATGAAGATAACATTAAATATGGTTGGAGTAAAATTCAACATTATGTTATGCAAGATAGCTATTATTTATATCAATATTCAATAGGAGCAGCAATAGCATGTAATATTTCTAGAAGAATTTTAAATAATGAACCTGGTATTTTAAATAAATATATTAAGTTTTTATCAGCAGGTAATAGTGTTACTATAAAAGAAACATTAGCTTATGTTGATATTGATTTGAATAATGAAAAATATATTGACGATGCTTTTATGATGCTTAATAAAAGTATAGAAGAATTAAGAAAATTAAAAGTTAAATAAAATATTATTATTAGAAAATTACAATTAGAAAATAAATATTTAATACTGTTATATACTAAAAATAGTTTCTTAAAAAAAATAAATATGATATACTAAATACATCGGAGGTTTTATATGAGTATAGTGTATGAAAAAGCAAAGCAATTCAAAAAAAAATATCCACTTACAATTGCATGGAGATTAAAAAAACATTCTAAAATAATAGATCTGCATTTAAATCCTGGAGAAGAAGTAAAGTATGTATTTGCATGTCAAAAAAATGATAATCCTATTGATATAATTACAACATATGTAGTTGCTCTTACTAATAAAAGAATTTTACTTGGTCAAAAAAGATTATTGTTTGGATATTTCTTTACAGCAATTACCCCAGATATGTTTAATGATTTAGAAGTTAAAATGGGAATAGTATGGGGAAAAATAATAATTGATACAGTAAAAGAAACAGTTTATTTATCAAATATAGAACGTGATGCTTTAGATGAAATAGAAACAAACATAACTGAATATATGATGAAAGAAAAACAAAAATATGTTAATAATCATTAATATATTTTATATCCAAAAAATGGCATTTAATGCCATTTTTAATTTAATATTGAAAAAATAATATTTATTTAACTTCTTTTACTTTACAATTATCAAATTCAAAGATTTTGTTAGAAAGTTCATTTATATCTTCTTTTATATGTGATGAAATAATAATTATTTTTCCCTTTTCTTTTTCTTCAAGTAATAATTTTTTAATCTTATTAACAGATTCATAATCAATACCATTAAATGGTTCATCTAAAATAATTATTTTGGGATTTTCCATTAATACTTGTGCTATACCAAGTTTTTGTTTCATTCCTAAAGAATATTTATAATATTTTTTATCTTTTTCCTCATATAAACCAACATTTTTTAAAGATCTTTCAATTTCTTCTTTAGTAATAATTTTTTTAATATTAGCTATTAATTCTAAATTCTTATATCCGCTTAATGTTGGAATAAATTGGGGTCTTTCTATTAGACATCTTGTTGAAGGCGGAACAACTATATCTTTATTTAAAATTTTATCATCATATATAATTTGACCTGCTGTTGGAACTATAAATCCACAAATTAGCTTTAATAAAAGTGATTTACCACTACCATTTCTACCAATAAACCCATAAATGTTACCATCTTCAAATTCTATATTTACATCCTCTAAAATAATATTTTTTTTATATTCTTTTTTTATATTTTTTAAAACTATTTTCATATTATCAACCTTTCAAATCTCCAAATTTAATTTTTTTAGAATATAAATTTAATGCATAATTAGCAATTATATTAACTATTAATAACAATCTAATATCAATATTATATAAATTGATATTAAAACTAAAACTACAAAGTACAGTTATTGCAATTATAAGGCAAATAAACCAATTTTTTTTATACATAATTATAACAGCATATATACAAGTAATCAAAAGTTCTAACAATATTATTCTTTTTATTATAATAATATAAAATGATAAATTTATATCTCTAAAGAAAAATATAAAACTAAAAATTAAAGAATTAAAAATAAATATATATATATAATTAAAAATTAATTTATAAAAAATCCATTTTTGAAAATTAATTCTAGTAAATAAATTTTCAAAATTTACATAATCTTTATAAAACAATGAGATAGAAAAATAAATATATATTCCATTATTAAAAATTAAAAAACTCATATATAAAATATCTCTAAAATTTTGTGGTATGTTTATATTATAGCAAAAAATATTATTTAAAAAATAATCAAATGTTTCTAATGTATAAATATTTCTACCAAATAAAAAATATAAAAACAGGAACAAAAAATATATACAAACCAATTTACATTTTTTTGTTATAATATAGTTTAAATCGTTTAAAATAAAATATTTCATTTTTCTAACTCATTTAATATTTTTTCTTTATTTTTGTATGTTAAGTAAACAATAAAAGTTGATCCCATACTTAATAATAATGAAATTAAAACCATACCACTTAAGGATACATCCGTATACGCCCATATATTAGTTAAATTAAAATATAACATGTATTTTGTATTTGCAAATATAATTCCAACAAATACTAATTCAAATATTAAAAAAATCATAATATATTCAATGTATGAAATTATAATATTAATGATAATATTTTTATTATGACTACAATTTAATATAGAAATATTAATCCAAAAAATACTATGTAATGCAAAATTTAATAAATAAATTGGAATGAATATATACCATATTTGATAATTATTTACCCCATAAGCATCAAATCCATATTTTGCAATACCATAAGTATAATCAAAATTTCTTGATAAAATTAAAGAAATAATAAAAATTATAAATAAAAAGCCTGGAATAATTAATGCTCCTTTTATAGCATTTAAATATAAGTTTTTTATACTTTTTTTATAACCAATTCTTGAAATTGAATTAACTAAATAACCTTTTCTTAAATATTTATGAAAATTCCATGTTGATGCAATTATTACTAATAATGGTGCAAGTAGCTGTAAGCAATAAATTGTATCATAAACTATAGTAATATAGCCAAATGTTGATAGAGTATCTCTATTTTTTAATGTGTCATAGTGATTATTACATAATATTTTATTATCATCATTTTCTTTACATTTTTCATATATTTCATTATAATTGTTTTTAAATTGAATATCATCTTTTATGTAGTTTTTTATGGAGATTATTCCTAAAATTAAAAGAATTATACAAACAATGAAAAACGCTTTATTATTTTTAAGTCTATCTATCATTATATTACCTCCATTTATACTCACTTCTATTTAATAGTATCATAGCATTTTTAATTTTTCAATTATTTAATGTTTTTTTCTTTCACTATTTATACAATATAAATGATAAAATAAAAAAATTTATTCATTATATTTCAAACTGTATTTTTTTCATGTATTAAGTCGCATTTTTTATCTTTTCATTTAGTAAAAAAAATGATATAATTATTAAAATAAGAAGGGTGATAATTATGGAAATTGATGTAATAACAGCAAGCGAAAATCTAAAAGGGGAAAAAATAAGATATATTAATTATAATAATCAAAATTATTTAATTTTTTCATTAAAAGAAGTAGATATAGAAGGATATGAAAAATTATATATTAATAAAATAGTAAATGAAAATGAGGAATTAATTGATGATGTTGAATGGGAAGAAATAAAAAAAATGATTCCTGTTATGGTAAAAGAAATTAAAACAAATGAAATAATAAGTTTTAACGATTTAGAAATAAATAAAATTAAAAGTGTAAATTTAGATTATTCAAGACCTTTTAAAATAAAGGCTAGTATAGTTGATGAAATAAAAAAAGAAGAAATTATACCAAATAATATGGAAGAAATAAAAGAAGAAGACAAAGAAGAATATTTAGAAGCTTTAGATATAGATGATTTTTTAAATAATTATGATGAAGAAATAAGGAAAAATGAAGAAGAACTAAATAAAGTTGAAGTTCCAATTAGACCAGATTTTGATAATAATATAATTAATACTGAAAAAAATGATATAAATGAAGAATTAGAAAGAGAAAAAAATAAAATAATTGAACTACAAAAAGAAATAGAAGAATTAAAAGCAGAAAATAGTAATTATAAAGATAAATTAGAAAGAATAAAAATTATGTTAGAAGCATAATTTTTTTATTATATAAATATAATTAGATGAGGCTGATATATATGAAAAATGCCCTTAGTTATTATTATAATTTAAATCCTGATGATATATATCAAAAAGATAACACATATAAATTTATTTATGAAAATAATTATTATACTTTAATAGAACTAGAAATGGATATTAAATATTTATTAGATATATATAATATGAGTATAGAACTAAATAGAAATGGAATATATACGCATCAAATAGTAATAAACAATCAAAATAGTATAGAAACTTATATAAATGATAATATATATGTTTTATTAAAAACATATGGAAAAATGGATGAAATAGTAAAATTAGAAGATATAATAAATTTTTCTCAAATGACAAGTAACTTAGATTTAAATATAAAAATTAAAAGAGATAATTGGTATCAATTATGGATGAATAAAATGGACTATTTTGAATATCAAATAAGTCAGTTTGGAAAAAAATATCCCTTACTTAGGGAAAGTTTTAGTTATTTTGAAGGAATAGTAGAAACAGGAATATCATTATTAGCAATTACCAAAATAGATAAAAATCTTTCTTGTATAAGTCATAATAGAATTAAAAAGAAAGATACATTGTTTGATTTTTATAATCCATTTAACTTTATAATAGATGTTAAGGTAAGAGATATAGTAGAATATATAAAAGAAATGATGATGAGTGATGATTCAATTTTTTTAATAGAACAATATTTAAAAAACGTAAAGCTTAGTGAGACTGAATATAGATTATTTTTTATAAGATTATTATATCCATCTTTTTATTTTGATATATATGAAAAAATATTAGATGGTAAAGTAGAAGAAGAAGAAATAACAAAAGCAATAAAACAAATACCACAATACGAAAAAGTAATTAAATTAACATATACATATATTAGAAATATTGGTGCAATAGATGAAATTGAGTGGATAAAAAAAATGTAATTATATTACATTTATTACTTCTTTAATAGTAGGTATTTCTTCTTTTAATGCTTCTTCAATACCATCTTTAAGGGTTAAATCAAGCATTTCACAATTTGAACAAGCCCCCATCATTTTTATATAAACAATATCATTTTCGTATTTAACAAATTCAATATTACCGCCATCATTAATAAGAAATGGTCTTAAATTATCAATAATATCAATTATTTTTTCTTCTGTCTCTTTCATAAAATCACCGATTATTATTATAATATATTTGCTAAAATTAGTAAACCCTTTTTATTTATAAAATTTTGTGATATAATTTAAAAAGAGGTGTTTCTATGAAAGATGAAAATTTGCTAAAAGGAATAGTAACAGGAATAGAAAAATATGGTATTTTTGTTAAGATAGATGAAGAAAGAAGTGGACTTGTACATATATCTGAAATTTCAAATAAATATGTAAGAAATCCAGCTGATTTTGCAAATGTAGGAGAAGAAATAACCGTTCAAGTTATTGGAAACAATAATGATGGCAATTTAAAACTAAGTATAAAAAATATAAATAGAAAAAAAAGAAAAAGAAAAATAATAGAAACATCACTAGGTTTTAAGACTTTAAACTACAAATTACCAATATGGATAGAAGAAAATTTAAAAAATCATAAAAATAATTCAATTTCTATTGACAAATGATCTTTTAACTGGTATATTTAATTATGTCGAATGGGCGATTAGCTCAGTTGGTTAGAGCACCTGCCTTACAAGCAGGGGGTCATAGGTTCGAGTCCTATATCGCCCACCATGCCGAAATGGCGCAACTGGTAGCGCAACTGACTTGTAATCAGTAGGTTGCGGGTTCGATTCCTGCTTTCGGCACCATTTTTGGAGGGGTAGCGAAGTGGTCAAACGCGGCAGACTGTAAATCTGTTCCTTCGGGTTCGATGGTTCAAATCCATCTCCCTCCACCACTTTAGTTTTATTGCCTCGTAGCCAAGCGGTAAGGCACCACACTTTGACTGTGGCATTTCGCTAGTTCGAATCTAGCCGAGGCAGCCATTTTACTTTAACTATATGTCCTGTTAGCTCAGTAGGTAGAGCATCTGACTTTTAATCAGAGGGTCACAGATTCGAGTTCTGTACAGGACACCATTTAGAAATTAAAACCTTTGTAAAAAGGTTTTTTTTATACAAAAATATACAAAAAAATAAAGCATATAGCTTTATTTTATAATATATGGATTATCTTCAGTACCATCACCGCTATTATATAATGCATCAGCAGATATCGTAATAACAAATTGTGGTTGTGCATCATACTCTGCGTTACTAGAATATACATAATTTGAAATTTTATATACTTCATATGTATTTTTAGAATTTGCAGTTAGTGTCCAAGTGTTTGGTAAATTAGCTAAATAATTATAATTAGTACATTGATTATCAAATATGTTTTTACAAGTTGGTTCTAGACTTGAAAGAACATATTCGTTAACTTGTAATAAACCAAGTGGCTCATTATCAAGTTTTTTAGAACATTCAATTGAACCATCATTAATATTTGTTTTTTCACTTCTTGCACCAATACAAAGTGATTGTGGAACAATTAAAGCTTTTTCTTCTTTTTTAAATGTTTTATCATCTTCAAAATATTCTTTTAAAGTTTCTCTTACTCTACTTATTGAATAATCATTTTTACCAGAAGTGTTTTCAGTTTCATTATTATATCTATTATCCCATACAGTCATATCAATATTATCAACTAAAATCATTCTAATTGTATTATCATTATTAATCTTAATAATTTGATATTTTTTTCCTGCAAAACTTGCATAATTTTTTAAAGTTTCACCTCTATATAAGTAATAGTCATTAACTTTATATAATCCATCACCAGAAGTAGTAACAGGATTATCACTTAATATTTTTTTGTATAAAAGATTAGTTTCATATGAATCACTACATTTTATAATTGGTTGATATAAGTAGTAACCATTGTTATTACTAACATTAACATTACCCTCGCAAGTTAAACCTTTATCAAGTAATTTATCAAGACTTTTTAAATTACCATTTTTAACTAATTCGTCAATAGAAATTGAAACTTTATTACCACTTGTTTTAGGCAATTTGTCAGGATATTTTTCATAGTACTTTATTGCAGCGTTTTTTAACCTATTTTCAAATTGATGAGATCCAATTCTACTTCCAACCATTATTTTTAAAATAATTAATAAAAGGATTAATAAGATAATAGATCCACCACCAACTCCTAGATATAATTTGGTTTTTTTATCCATATTCTTAAAATTAAAATTTTTAAACATAATATTCCTCCAATTAAATTAATTATAACAAAAAAAATATATTAATTCAATTATTTTCATATTAATGATAAATTTACATAATATTTATTGGTGATTAAATGTATAAAATAATCATATTGATATTAAAAGGATTTCTAATTGGAATAGGAAAAATAATACCAGGTGTGAGTGGTAGTTTAATCGCACTTAATTTAGGTTTATATGAAAGAGGAATTTATGCTATAAGTAATTTTTTTAAAGATGTTAAAAATAATTTAATTTTTTTAGGGACAATTGGTATAGGAATTTTATCTGCTATAATTATTGGAAGTAAAGTTATTGATTATGCTTTATTTAAATATTATGAATTTACAATGTTTTTATTTTTAGGATTAATAGTAGCAACGGTCCCTCAAACATTAAAAAACGTAAATTTTAAAAATAAAAGTGAAAAATACATTTTTTTATTATTTTTTATTATAGTATTTGGATTATATTTTTTAAAGAACAATAATAATTATATATATAGTAATACACTAAAAGATAATTTATATGTTATTTTAGTAGGATTTATAGATGCACTTACAATGATTATTCCAGGAATAAGTGGAACTGTAACGTTTATGCTTATGGGATGTTATGAGTTTTTTTTATCAATTTTTTCATCATTAACGGATATAAATAATATATTAAAAAATTTAAAAATAATAATTTTATTTATATTAGGATTATTAGTAGGTATTATATTAATTACAAAATTAATGCATTATCTTTTAAATAAAAAAGGAAAAATAATATATCCAATAATAACAGCATTTTCCATATCATCAATATTTATTTTATTTATAGATGTAATTAAAAGTTGTCAAAATATAAAAGATATAATAATTGGTATATTTACATTTTTAATTAGTTTTAAAATAGTAAAAAATTATAATTAAAGTAATAAAAATAAAAAAAATATATATAATTAATTGAGGTGGTATAATGAGGGAATTACCAAAAGTATTTGCAAATAAAATAGATAAAAAAATAGAAAACAATGAAGTATATTGTATTTCTAAAAATGAAGAAAAAATAGAAAAAAAAGAAAATAAATTTAAAATAGAAAAAAATATAAATGAAAAAATAAATGAGATATTTTCATCTCCAAGATATGTATATAAAGCAGATGTTTTAATAACAACAAATGATGCAATTTTAAAAAAAAGAATAATAGGAAAAAATGGAAATAATTTAATTACTATGGAAAATGAACTTATAAATATTGAAAGTATAAAAGATATAAAATTTGATGAATAAAAAAACTTCAAAAATTGAAGCTTTTTTATTTATATGCATTCAACACAAGTATCATTTAAACATCTAAGTGCACATACACATTGTAAATTCATTGTGAAGAAAGAATTTGTAGCTATATAAGGTATAGTATCAACCTCAGTTTGATCAGTATTAGGTGCTAAAACTCTAAAAGTAGCACAATTACCATCAATTTTTTCTACTCTAAATACATTTGATGTAGTAGTTTCATTAGGAATTTTACTTATAGGCATACTCCAAGCAACACCATTACCAGAACATGTATATAACATAATTGGTCTTGTGTTACAACTTAAACATGTTGTTGAATTTCCTAAAAATCCTTTATCACAAGTGTCAAGACATGTGTCACCACAGCAACTTGCATTATGTTGTAGTATATTTATTACTGTTAATATTTCAGCTATGCATTTACAATCATTATTTTCATTACACATATAATCCACCCCTTCTTTTATATTCAATATAACATATTCAAAAATGACAAAAGGGTGTGAATAAAAAACCTATAAATTAATTAAGTTATATAAATTATAATTATTTAAATTAATAAATAAAAATACAAAAAATTAAATAAATAATGTATAATATATATAGGGTGATTATATGAGAGCCATTGTACTTTCAGGAGGCGGAGCCAAAGGATCTTATGAAATCGGTGTATGGAAAGCCTTAAGGAAATTAAATATAAATTATGATATTGTTACAGGTACGAGTGTTGGTGCATTAAATGGAGCCTTAATGGTACAAAAAGATTTTTTAAAAGCCCTTTTTTTATGGTATAACTTAGACTATGATGATATATTTGAAGTAAAAAAAGATTATAATAAAGATGATATATATAAATTATATAAAGAGGGAATACTAAGTGGTGGAGTTGATATATCACATTTAGAAAATACAATAAATAAATATATAAATGTTAATAAATTTTTTAAATCTGAAATAAATTTTGGGCTCATAACAGTAAAAGTACCAAGTATGAAAACCATTAAAATGACCAAAAAGGAATTAAATAAAAATAATTTAAAAGATTATTTAGTAGCATCAGCTTCATGTTTTCCTGCATTTAAGTTAAAGAAAATAGATAATGAATATTATATAGATGGAGGCTTTTCTGATAATATGCCAATTAATTTAGCAGTAGAAATGGGCGCTGATGAAATAATTGCTGTTGACTTAGATGAAATAGGAATAAAAAGAAATTTAAAATATAATGTGGATGTAACTTATATTACACCTAAAAATAAAATTGATTCATTTTTAAAATTTGAAAAGAATAGTTCAAGAAGAGGAATGCGCCTTGGATATAATGATACAATGAAAAAATATAAAAAACTTGATGGCGATATGTATACTTTTAAAAAGAATAATTTAATAAAAAATGAAAAAAAATATAAAAAAGTTTATATTGATAATATCAATTTAATAATAAAAGATAATTATGTATTACAAAAAAAATATAAAGAAATAAACTTTAATAAAATAATAGAACAATTAGGTTATGTTTATAAAATAGATGATTCATGTATATATAATATAAAAAAGTATAATAATATGATATTAAAAAAATTTGCTAAAACTAAAATAGAAAAAAATTTAAATAATTTGAATAAAGAAAAAATTAAACTATTATTTAATGAAGAAAAAATGATAAAATATTTATATACATTATTAATAAAAAAAGATTATGTAAAAATAAAAAGTTTATGCATGATATATAAGAATGAATTTGAAATGGCAATTTATATAAAAACAATTAAAGGAGAATAAAATGATAGAAAAAAGAATAGATGAACTAATAAAAATAATAAATAAAGCAAGTATAGAATATTACACAAATGATTCACCAACAATAACTGATCAAGAATATGATGATTATTATCATGAACTTGAAACATTAGAAAGTAAATATCCAAATTTAGTAAGAGATGATTCACCAACAAAAAGAGTGGGAGGAAAAATAATAGATGAATTTAAGAAAGTAACACACGAAGTTCCAATGATGTCACTTTCTGATATTTTTAGTATAGATGAAGTAGTTGAATTTGATAAAAGAATAAAAAAAACAATAGAAAATCCAAGTTATGTTTGTGAATTAAAAATAGATGGATTATCTGTTTCATTACTATATGAAAACGGGAAACTAAAAAAAGGAGCAACAAGAGGAAATGGAGTTATCGGAGAAGATATAACACATAACGTAGAAACAATAAAATCAATTCCTTTGACAATAGATTTAAAAGAAAATATAGAAGTTCGTGGAGAAATTTATATGCCTAAAAAATCATTTAATAATTTAAATGAAATAAGGAAAAAAAATAATGAGCAAGTTTTTGCTAATCCAAGAAATGCAGCAGCTGGTTCAGTAAGACAACTTGATTCAAGTATTGCTGCCAAAAGAAATTTATCAACATTTATATACCATTTACCAAAACCTGATGCATTTAAAATAAAAGATCAATATGAATCATTAGAATTTATGAAAAAATTAGGTTTTATAGTTAATCCTAATATTGAATTAGCAAGTAATATAAATGAAGTTATAAAGTATATAGAAGAATGGACTGAAAAAAGAGATTCACTACCATATGAAATAGATGGAATAGTAATAAAAGTTAATGATTTTAACCAACAAAAAAAATTGGGTTTCACATCAAGAACACCAAAATGGGCAATCGCATATAAATTTCCAGCATTAGAAGTTTTAACTAAAATAAAAGATATTGAGTTTTGTGTCGGTAGAACTGGTAAAATTACTCCAAGAGCTGATTTAGATCCTGTTCATCTTGCAGGATCTGTTATAAGAAGTGTAACGCTTCATAATGAAGATTATATTAAAGATAAAGATATAATGATAAATGATACTATTGTATTACATAAAGCAGGGGATGTAATACCAGAAGTAGTAAGAGTCGAGAAAAATAGAAGAACAGGTAATGAAATACCTTTTAAAATGATTTCTAAATGTCCAATTTGTGGTTCTGAATTAAAAAGGAAAGAAAATGAATCAAATTATTTTTGCCTAAATAATAATTGCGATGCTAGAAATATAGAAGGATTAATTCATTTTTCTAGCAGAGATACAATGAACATAGAAGGATTTGGTGAAAATATAGTAGAAGACTTTTATAATATGGGATATTTAAAGAGAATACCAGATTATTATAAATTATACCAATATAAAGAAGATCTAAAAGAATTAGAAGGATTTGGTGAAAAAAGTATTACTAATTTATTAGAAAATATAGAAAAAAGTAAAGAAAACTCATTAGAAAAATTGTTATTTGCATTAGGTATAAGATATATTGGTAAGAAAACTGCAAAAATTCTTGCAAGTAATTATAAAACAATAGATGAATTAATGAATGCAGAATATGAAGATTTAATTGAAATTCCAGATATAGGTGATATTATTGCTAAATCAGTTTATGACTTTTTTAAAAAAGAAGAAAACATAAAATTAATAAATGATTTAAAGAAATTAGGATTAAATATGACTTATTTAAAAACTGAAAATATAGATGAAGCATTTTATAATAAGACATTTGTTTTAACTGGAACACTAGAAAAATTAACACGTGATGAGGCAACATTAGAAATAGAAAACAGAGGTGGAAAAGTTACAAGCAGTGTTACTAAAAAAACAAATTATGTAATAGTAGGAGAGAATCCTGGAAGTAAATATGATAAAGCAATTAAGCTTGAAATAGAAGTATGGAATGAAAAAAAATTTCTAGAAAAGCTTTAAAATTAGATTATAAATATATATATTTTACAAATATTTACACAAAAATACCTTAAAAAACAACAAAAAGCTTGGAAAATAAGAAAAATATGATAAAATGATAATAGGAGGAATATTTTTATGATGGAAATAGAAGAAATGTTAAATGAAAATGGAGAATTTAATTTAGACAAAATACAGATCCTTTTAGATGAATTGGTTTACTCTTTTGATATTAATGAAGAAAATAAAGAAGATTTAAAACAATATAAAGAAGATACAAATATGTATGTAAAACTATATAATGAATATAATAGAAAAATGCCAGAAATTGCTTTATTAATTAAGGGTACGGAAGATAAAATAGATGCTTTAAATCAAAAACAACAAAGATTAAATGGTAGAATATCAAAAAGAGATTTTGAAGAAAAAGCAAGCTTAGAAAAACAATTAAACGATTTAAAGAAAGAATATCAAGAAACAAGAGATAATAAAAAGGAAGCAAAAAGAGGCTATAATGAAACAAAAGCAAAATATGAAGAATTAGTAGTGGTTAATAAAGAAGGTCAAGCAAAAAAAGAACATGAAAAATATGCTTCAATGTTAGAAAATATTTGTAAATATTGTTTATCTGAAAAGCAAAAATTAGAAAATGAAATTACAAAAATAAGAGAAAATATTAATTATTACAATGAAAAGTTGAACCAAATAGATATTGGTGATCGTGGTCAATTATTAGAAATAAATAATAATATTAAAAAAGAAAATGAAGAATTACAACAAGCAATAGAAAAATTAGTAACATTAAGTCCTCATTATGATAAAGTTATAGAAATGATTGCAAAATCAGATGAATATCAAGGTACAGTTTCAAAAGATATTGTAACAGAATTAAAACAACAATTAGAAGAAGAAGCAAAAGAAATAAAAGAACCAACAGTGGAAGAGCCAACAGTAGAAGAACCAACAAAAGAAGAACCAACAGTGGAAGAAACAACAGTAGAAGAACCAACAGTGGAAGAAACAACAGTAGAAGAACCAACAGTAGAAGAACCAAAAGTGGAAGAACCAACAGTAGAAGAACCAACAGTGGAAGAACCAACAGTGGAAGAACCAACAGTAGAAGAACCAACAGTAGAAGAACCAACAGTAGAAGAGCCAACAGTAGAAGAACCAACAGTAGAAGAACCAACAGTAGAAGAACCAACAGTGGAAGAGCCAACAGTAGAAGAACCAACAGTGGAAGAACCAACAGTGGAAGAACCAAAAGTGGAAGAACCAAAAGTAGAAGAACCAAAATCATATAGTGAACGTTTAGAAGCACTAGCTAAAGAAGCACCTTTATTTAAAGATGAATCAAGAATTGACCCAAATCATAGTTATATGTCATATCAAAATGCAAGTAACTTAGGGTATGTAAATAATGGAACCATAGAAATGCCACAACCAGAACCACAAAAAAATGAAGAAAAAGTCGGATTTTTTGAAAGAATAAAAGAAAAATTTACAAAAGAAGATAAAAAAGAAGACACTAACGTAAGAGAAGATGAAAATATTTCAAATGAAATTTATGGAACAGAACAACCACAAAATATTGAAGATCCAAATGAAATAGTAAATATTGATTATGTTCCAGAAACACTAAAAGAAAAAATAGAATATAAAGTTTGTAAATTTATGCTTCCACCAGAAAAATTTGATGAATGGTTAGCAACAAAAAGTAATCAAACAGAATCAATGGTAAGATAAAAGGGGAAATAATATGGATATAAAGAATAAAATAGTGGAATTAAAAAACGGTGAAAAATATGTTGTTGCAGATAGTATAACATATTCAAATAGAACATTCTTACTTGTAGGTAAACTATTAGGTGAGGAAATAGATACATTAGAAATATGCGAATTAGTAGGTAAAAAAATTGAAAAAATATTAGATGAAGAATTATCAGAAAATTTAAAACAAATATTCGCAATGAATTTAGAAATAAACTAGAAATAGTTTATTTTTTTGTAATTTACTTGTAAAGAAGTGTAAAAAAATATATAAATTATTGACTCAGATATTTTAAAATGAAATAATTATAATAGGTGATAATATGGAAGAATGGATAAATTTTAAAGAAGGAAAATGGTGCAATGAAATAAATGTAAAAAATTTTATTGATTTAAATTATACATATTATATGGAAGATGAATCATTTTTAGTCAAACCAACTGATAAAACAAAAAAGGTATGGAATAAATGTACAGAATTATTAAAAGAAGAACTAAAAAAAGGTGTATTAGATATTGATGTTGACCATGTGTCAGGAATAAATAATTTTGAACCTGGATATATAGATAAAGAAAATGAAGTAATAGTAGGATTGCAAACAGATAAGCCTCTTAAAAGAATGATTAATCCATTTGGTGGAATAAGAATGGTTTATAATTCCCTTAATGCATATAATTATAAATTAAATCCAAATATAGAAAAATATTTTAGTATGTTTAGAAAAACACATAATGACGGAGTTTTTGATGCATATACAAGCGAAATGCGCTTAGCACGTAAAGTAGGATTATTAACAGGACTTCCAGATGCATATGGAAGAGGAAGAATAATAGGAGACTATAGAAGAGTAGCTTTATACGGAATAGATTATTTAATTAAAGAAAAACAAAAAGATAAAGACAAAATAGTAGAAATGACAGAAGATAATATCAGACTTAGAGAAGAAGTAGCATCACAAATAAAAGCTTTAGAAGATATGAAGTTAATGGCGTTAAAATATGGTTATGATATATCAAAACCAGCTAAAGATGCAAAAGAAGCGATTCAGTGGTTATATTTTGGTTATCTAGCTGCAGTAAAAGAAAATAATGGCGCAGCAATGAGTTTAGGAAGAGTAGATTCATTTATAGATATATATATTAAAAGAGATTTAGATAATAAAACTTTAACAGAAGAACAAGCTCAAGAACTAATAGATCAATTTATAATAAAATTAAGATTAGTAAGACATTTAAGAACACCAGAATATGATAGTTTATTTTCAGGAGATCCAACTTGGGTAACATGTTCTATAGGTGGAATAGGCGAAAATAATATGCCACTAGTTACTAAAACAAGTTATAGAATTATAAATACATTATCTAATTTAGATACAGCCCCAGAGCCAAATATGACCATATTATGGAGTGATAAACTACCAGATACATTTAAAAAATATTGTGCTAAAATGAGCATTTTAACAGATGCAATTCAATATGAAAATGATGAGCTAATGAGACCAATTCATGGAACTGATTATGCAATTGCATGCTGTGTATCAGCAATGACTTTAGGAAAACAAATGCAATATTTTGGAGCAAGATGTAATTTAGCAAAAGCACTTTTATATTCTATAAATGGCGGTATAGATGAAGTAAAAAGAATAAAAGTACTAGATATAGAAAAAATAGATGATGAAATCCTTAATTATGAAAAGGTAAAAAAATCATATTTTAAAGTACTAGAATATGTTGCTAAATTATATAGTGATACTATGAATATAATACATTTCATGCATGATAAATATGCATATGAAGCAGGCCAAATGGCACTACATGATACAAATGTAGAAAGATTAATGGCATATGGAGTAGCAGGACTTTCAGTAGTAGCTGACTCTTTATCAGCAATAAAATATGCAAAAGTAAAGCCAATAAGGGATAATGATGGAATAACAACTGATTTTATAATAGAGGGTAATTTTCCAAAATATGGAAATGATGATGATAAAGTAGATAATATAGCAAAAGAAGTCCTAGAAAAATTTTATAGTGAACTTTCAAAGCATAAGCCAATAAGAAATGCATATCCAACACTTTCAGTACTAACAATAACATCAAATGTTGTATATGGAGAAAAAACAGGAGCAACACCAGATGGAAGAAAAGAAAAAATGCCATTCGCACCAGGAGCAAATCCAATGCACAATAGGGATTTAAATGGAGCAATCGCATCACTAAACTCTGTTGCTAAACTTGATTATATAAAATGCTGTAGAGATGGAATATCAAATACATTTTCAATCATTCCTAGTGCACTAGGGAAAGAAATAAATGAACAAAAAGATAACTTAGTATCTTTATTAGATGGATATTTTAGTCAAAAAGCACATCATATAAATGTTAATGTTTTAAATAGAGAAATGCTTATAGATGCTATGAATAATCCAGAAAAATATCCTCTTTTAACAATAAGAGTATCTGGTTATGCTGTAAGATTTAATAGATTAACAAAAATACAACAACAAGAAGTAATTAGTAGGACATTCCATGAAAAATTATAGTGCAAGTATAGATTCGGTAGAATCATTTTCAACTAAAGATGGACCAGGAATTAGAAGTGTTATATTTTTTAATGGTTGTAAATTAAGATGCTTATTTTGTCATAATCCAGAAACTTGGTTAAAAAAAGAAAATAATATTACAGTAGAAGAATTATATAAAAAAATACTGAGATTTAAACCATATTATAATAAAAATGGTGGAGTAACATTTTCTGGAGGAGAACCATTGTTACATAAAGATTTTATAATAGAGTTATCCAAATTATTAAAAAAAGAAAATATAAATATAGCTCTTGATACAGCTGGTGTTGGAATAGGAAACTATGAAGAAATTTTAAATTATATAGATCTAGTAATATTAGATATAAAAGATTATAGAAACTTAGAATATGAAAAAATAACCAATTATAAAATAGATGAATTTAATAAATTTAAAAAAATATTAAATGAATCAAATAAAAATGTTTGGATTAGACAAGTTATAGTACCAGGAATAAATGATAATATAGAATATATATTAGGTTTAAAAGAATACCTTAAAACAATAAAAAATATAAAAAAAACAGAATTACTTCCATATCATAATATGGCAATAGAAAAATATAAAAAATTAAATATTGAATATAAATTAAAAGATGTAGAACAAATGGATATAGAAAAATGTAAAAAATTAGAAGAAATTTTAAATCAAATGTAGATTGGAGGATATAAATGGATGAAGTAAAAATAGTAAAACAATACTTAGAAAATTTAGATGAAATAGAAAAAAAAGCCATAATTAATGGTTCAGAAAGAATAAAAGATGAAATAATAAAAAATATATCAAAAAAAATAGTAGAAAAATCATATGATATAAAAAATTGTGCTCAATTAAATGAAAAAGAAATAGAAGAAAAAATTTCTTCATCAGTAGATAAAATAGTTAAAAGTTACCATGATGAAATACATTCATATATAGTAATAGAAAACCAAAAAATAAATGAATCAATGAAAAATAATGGACAAGAACTAACTGTAAATACTGATAAATTAAAAGAAGATTTATCATCAGCAGTAAAATATAAAAATATAAAAAGTGATCCAGATATTTTAAAAGAAATGGTAACAAGAGTAAATTCACACATAGCTTTTAAAAATAAAAATAATAATATGTATTATATAACAAAAGATCAAATAGAATCATTTGTTAGACAAGAGTTAACGACAAAAACAACTATATTAGAAACAGAGTTAACAAGTTTATATGATTTAGTTTTAAAACAACTTAACAATGAAAGACTTAATTTATTAGAAAATATTGCAAAACAAAAAAATCAACAAAATATACAAAACGTTGTTTCAGGAAGTTTAGAAGCAATACTAGATGAACCATATGAAGATGAAAATGTAAAAAGATTTTAATGAATCTTTTTTTTATAAAAAAAACTACTATAAGTAGTTTCTATAAAAATATAAGTACAAGTAATCCAACTATTAAGCAATAATATACAAAGTAAATTAACTTTCCTTCTTTAACAACATTTTTAAACCATTTTGTACCAATATAAGTAAATATAAATGCAACAATCATACTAACTAAATATAAACAAATCATATTTATTGATAAATTTGCATCAAATAAATCTTTAAAACCTAGTAATGTAGTAGCAACACTAATTGGAATATATAAAAGAAATGAAAAGTTAAAAGCTGTTTCTCTTTTAAAATTTCTAAACATTCCTCCAACTATTGTAGAACCACTTCTACTAATACCAGGAAGTAGTGCTACTACTTGAAATAAACCAACAAATAAGGCATCAAATATAGTTATATCTTTTTTCTCTTTTTTACCTTTAAAATCTTTAATTAAAAATAAGAATAAAGCGGTTACAAGTAATGTAGCACCAACAAATTTAACATTTTCTTCTAAAGCATCAAATAACCCTAATTTTGTAACTACAAGTCCCATAATACCGGCAGGTATTGTAGCTAAAACAATATACCAAGAATATTTATAATTTGTATAATATTTCTTATCTTTAGTTTTTAAATATCCAAAGAAACTTTTAAATAAATTAATAATTTCATCTTTAAAAATTAAACAAATAGCTAAAAAACTTCCAAAATTAGTAATAGTTGCTAAAATACTATAATCAACACTATCAGAACTTCCAATTAATTTTTGAAATATAAGAAGATGCCCACTTGAAGATACAGGAATTGGTTCAGTTATACCTTGTATAAACCCTAAAAATATAAATTTAATTAAATCTATCATATAATCACCTTAATACATTATACACTAAAAAAAATTTTTAATAAATAAAAAAATAATAAATAATATTAAATAGGTGATAAAATGTATCAAAAAATATTTCTTTTTTTGGTAGGATTTGGTTTAACCATAATAGGATTATTATATATTATAAGTTATTTAAATTTATTAACAATTGGGTATAATTTTTTATATTATGTTAATTTTATAATTAGAAGAATTGAATGTTTATATGCACCATTAGGGTTAATATTAATATTTATTTCAATAAATTTAGATAAGGGAGAGGATTATGATCTACATATATGATATATTATTAAACTTTAAGGATGAATTATATGATTTTTATGATTGGAATAAAAATGATAATATAATACATATTAGAAAAATTCCATTAATAAAAATAAAAGAAAAAGATTTAGTTAATATTAAAAATAATAATGTTAAATTTGATGAGGAAACATTAAATCAAATAAAAGATAAAACAGAAATATTTACACCAAAAATATCAAAAAAAATAGAGTATATAACATTATTAAGTGATGGAAATTATGTAATAGGATTACAAATAGAGGGTAAAAAAATAAAAAAATCCAGTCTTCTAATAGATGAAGAATTAGATATATTAGAAGATGTAAATAATTTGGACTTTATGAATATAAATTACAAAATAATAAATAAAGGTATTAATAATGAATTAAAAACAAGAAAGCAAAGAGAAACAGAAAAATTTATAAAAAAGGGAATAAATAAAATAAAAAATGATGAAGAAAAATTAAAATATCTTTATTATGAATGCTTTGATAAAAAGGAAGAAAACAAAGAAAAAATACTTCATAAAATGCTAAATAATATTAATAATTTAGATGTAAATAAAAAAATATATAATTTTTTAAAATTGATAGAAGTATACAAATAATGTATAAAAATTAGGGTAATGATAATAATAATAACAAGGAGGTTATATGAAAAAGGTAATAGTATTTATGTTAGGATTAATTTTAGTAACAGGATGTTCATGTGGTAATACTAATTTAGTGAAAAAAACACCAACTAAAACTGTAGAAAACTTCTTTAAAAATTATCAAACATTAGATAGTAGTGTCATAAAACAACTAGATGAAGTAGTTGATAAAAAAACAGAATTTACAGAAGAACAAAAAAAAGAATATAAAGAACTTATGAAAAAGCATTATAAAGAATTAACATATGAAGTAAAGGATGAAGTAATAGATGGTGATAATGCAACTGTTACAGTTGAAATAGAAGTAACAGATTATTCAAAAATAATGACAGATGCTGATACTTACTTATCACAAAATCCTAATGAATTTAATAATAGTGAAGGAGTATATGATGTGACTTTATTTACTAATTATAGATTAGAAAAACTTAAAGAAGCAAAAGATAAAGTAAAATATACTCTTAATTTAACTCTAACAAAAGTTAATGATGAATGGATGCTAGATACATTAAGTGATACTGATGAGAGCAAAATTCATGGAACATATGTATATTAAAAGATTTTAAAATCTTTTTTTTATTGAAAATTTATAGTATAATTAATAAAGATAGTAGGTGGTTATATGAAAAAAGCTTTATTTATAGTAATATTAATTCTTTTTATCATGATAATACCATTTACACTATCAAAAAACGAAATATCAAAAACAATTATTAAAACAGAAAAATTAACAACAAATAATAATCAAAAAATTTTAGAAAATTATGGATATATAAGTGGATATAGTTGTAAAAAAATAACAGTTATAAATGAAGATGGTACTTTAAATGGTAGATATAATTTAGAGGATTATGTTGTTGGTGTTGTATCCGGTGAAGCACACGTATTAGATGATGAAGAAACATTTAAAGCTATGTCGGTTCTAGCAAGAACATATGCATTATATGTAACTAAAAATTGTAAATATTCAATTGTAAATAGTGAAGCAAACCAAGTAATGGATAATCCTAAAATTGTATCTAAAAAAATAAAAGATGCTGTATCTAAAACCGAAGGAGAAGTATTAACTTTAAATGGAAATTTAGTAAAATCTGAATATGATTCATTTTATATGGGAACTGGATTTTATTGTGATTATAAGTATTGTTATAGTACTTACTTAAAAGTAGGTGATAAAAATCCCAAAAAACAAAAAATTAAAGTTCCAGCAAGTTGGCGTAATGACTTATCTGGAGGTCATGGAAAAGGATTAAGTCAATATGGCTCAAAATATTTATCTATGCAAGGTTATGATTACAAAAAAATATTAAAATATTTTTATGCAGATGGAGTTAAAATAAGTACCATAATTAAGCCAAATGTAGATGGACTTGAAATAGAAAATAATTTTATAACAAGAAAAACAAGGCCACTTAGAAATAATAAATTTTATTATATAAATGACGTGGTAAACAAAATAACTAAAGAAGGAGATTCAACTTGGTATGCAACATCTAGAGCTAATGAAATATTAAAATCAAAAAATATAGAAAAAAATTTTCCATATTTAAAAGACTCTGAAAATTATTGTAATGTAAGTAATTTTAATAAGTCATATAATTATGAAGAACCACATATTGGATCTATTATAAGTTATGGTAAACATCTAGCAATTATAGAAAATGTTCATGATGATATGGTTGATATAACTGAAGCATATATAGGCCTAGGATATTATAAAATAGAATTTGCTAATGAATATTTAAATGAAACAGGTATGTATTATAATGCTAAAACAAATAGCAAGGATAGAAAATATAATTGTGAAAAAAATGGTAGTGGATGTTTTAAAAGAACAAATAATATAAAAATATCTGAATTAAAAAGTAGATGGGGATATGATTTTAAATGTTACATATATCTAGTAAATTAAAAATAATAGTATTTTTATCATTTATTTTATTATTAAGTGGTTGTGAGGCTGAATACAATATTGATATAAATAATAATAACTTAAAAGAAACAATAAATATAAAAGAATTAAACATAGAAAAATTTAATGAAAAAAATTCATTATTATATAATCTTACTCCACAAGATTATTTAGATACAAATTTAAAGTGGCCAACACCTGTATACAAAAATAGTGAATTAAATCCATATGAACCAATTAAACTTAATAATATAAAATACTATACGAAAACAAATATAAGTAATTATAAAGTTTTAGGACTCAGTTTAAGCTATAATCATAATCAAAATTATTATATAAATTCTGATATTTTAAACAAATGTTATGATGTAAGTTATAGCAAAACAAATGATAAAATACATTTTGAGACAATAAGTGAGTTCAAATGTTTTGATGAATATAAAGTTTTAGAAAATGTAACTGTTAATTTAAATACAAAATGTAATGTAGAAAATGAAAATTCAGATAATAAAACTATAAATAAATATACTTGGTATATAACAAAAGACAATTATAAAAGTAAAAAAATAAATTTTGATGTAGAATGTATACAAAAAACTGAAAAAAAAGAAGTAAATGAAAAAGATACACTAATTATGTTTATAATATTATATATTTTAGTAATATCTTTAATAATCTTAATAGTAAAAATATTACATTATAAAAACAATAAAATATAAAGCTTGAAAAAGCTTTTTTTTTTTAAAATAAAAAAATTTTAAAAAAAGTATTGACAAAATAAAATGTTTTTAATAAAATGTTAATAACAAGTGAAAAACTTGTCAAATATTTATCTTATGTTATTAACAAAATATTAAAAAGAAAGAAGGAAATAAAATGATATTAGAAATGACAAAGGAACAAACAATTAAATTAATTAAAGGTTATTATAAAATAAATGAAAAAATGGATGTTGATGTAAAATTTGATACATTCACAAGTTACTATGGAGATTTTAATAGACAAAGTTTAATTAATACAAACATTATTGTAGAAGCAAAAAAGGAAATATTAAATGAAGTATTTGAATTTAACTATAAATTAGATATGGAAGATACAAAAAAAATCTTAAAAACATTATTGCTAGAACAAATAGATTTTGATGAAATGGATATTAGATACAATATAAATAGATCAGAGCAATTTGAAGGTCTAACAGTAAATGTAAAATCAAAACAAAAAGTAAAAAATTAATTTATTATATTTTATGTTATTAACAAAATATTAAAAAGAAAGAAGGAGATAAAAATGACATTACAGATGACAAAAGATCAAATAATTAAATTAATAAAAACGTATTATAAAAAATATCAAAACATGAATGTTGATGTAAAATTTAATACATTTACAAATTGTTCTTTAGATTTTAATAAAGAAAGATCTATTAAAATAAATATTATCGTAGATGAAATAAAAGATACGTACAAATTTAGAAATGAATTAGATATAGAAGACATAAAAAATATTCTAAAAACATTATTACTAGAAGAAATGAATTTAGATGAAATGGATATTAACTATAATGTAAATGAGTTAGAACAATTTGAAGGACTAAGAATAAACATAAAATCAAAACAAAATATAAAAAATTTAAAATATTATGAAGGAATTCTTATCGTAGTAGATATGATAAATGGATTTGTAAAGGAAGGTGCATTACATGATAAAAAAATTATAGATGTAGTTCCAAGACAAATCGAGTTAATAAAAGAAGCTAAACAAAGAAATGATTTAGTTGTATTTATTAGAGATGTTCATACAGAAAAATCGGTAGAACACAAAAGATTTAATGGAGCACTTCATTGCATTAAAGGAAGTGGTGAAGAAAATTTAATAGATGAATTAAAACCATATCAAAAAGACTCGATTTCGTTTGAAAAAAATTCAACTTCATTTATGTTTGCAAAAGGATTTATTCAAATGTTAGAACAATTAAAAAATTTAAAAAGAGTTGATGTAATTGGATGTTGTACAGACATTTGTATTGCAAATGGAGTAATTCCAATGATGAATTATTTTGATGAAAATAATAGAGATATTATAGTAAATGTTCATGAGGATGCGATAGAAACATATGATGCACCATTTCATGATAGAAATAAGTATAAAGAAGCAGCACTATTATTAATGAATCAACAAGGTGCAAAAATAAAATCAAAAAAAATAAGATAGGAGAGATAATATGAAAATATATAATGGATATAAAAGATTAGCACGTAACTATACTTTAATGACGGATGAATATGAGTATACAATGGCTAATGGATATTTAATTAACAATAAAGAAAAGAATGAAGCTGTATTTGATATCTTTTTTAGAAAAATACCAAATGGTGGTGGATATGCAATAATGGCTGGTATTGATAAAGTAATAGAGTATATTAAGAAACTAAAATTTGAAGGAAAGGATTTAGATTATTTTAGAAGAAAAAACTATCCTAAAGAATTTATAGAATACTTAAGAAATTTTAAATTTACAGGAGATATATATGCAATTGTAGATGGAACACCAGTATTCCCAAATGAACCTATTCTAACAGTAAAAGCACCACTTATTGAAGCTCAAATAGTAGAAACAGCACTTTTATCAATTATTAATGGAGCAATGGAACATGCAACAGGTGCAAGAAGAATTGTAGAAGCAACACCTAAAAATGTTGGAATTATGGAATTTGGAGCAAGAAGAGCTGATGGATTAGAAGCAGCAATAGATGCGTCAATTTATGGAATTATGGCTGGATGTGTTGGAACAAGTAATGTAATTGCAGCAGATATGTTAAATATGAAAGCAATGGGAACACAAGCCCATAGTTGGATTGAATCATATCCAACAGAATATGATGCCTTCTTAAGCTATGCTAAAGTATACCCTGATAATTGTATTTTATTAGTTGATACTATTGATACATTAAAAAGTGGAATACCAAATGCAATAAAAGTATTTAATTATATGAAAGAAAGCAATATGAATATTGATAATATAGGAATACGTATAGATTCAGGAGATTTAGCTTATCTTTCAAAAGAAGCAAGAAAAATGTTAGATGAGGCAGGATTTAAAAATGCCAAAATATGTTTAAGCAATGGCTTAACAGCAGAAACAATTGAATCATTAGTAAATCAAGGTGCAAAATTTGACAGTTTAGGAGTAGGAGATAACATTTCAAAACCAGAAGGAAGAATGGGGTGTGTTTATAAAGAAGTAGCACTAAAAGAAAACAATGAGTTTATTCCAAAAATTAAATTAAGTAATGATACTATTAAAATAGTAAATCCTGACTATAAAAAATTATATAGAGCTTATGATAAAAAAACAGGATATGCTATAGCAGATATTATGACAAGAAAAAATGAAAAAATAGAACCTAAAGATTTAATAATTGTAAGTACGACAGATTATTTAAAAAGAAGTACAATTAATAATTTTGAATTAGTAGAACTTCAAAAACCAATATTTAAAAATGGTAAATTAGTTTATAATGATCCAGATATAAAAGAAAAACAAAAATATTGTGATGAACAAATGAGTACAATTTATCCAGAGATTAAAAGAACTAAAATGCCACATGAGTATTATGTTGATGGAACAGAAGATTATATTAATTTTAAAAATAATATGATTATAGAAGCAAAGAAGAAAGTGAAAACAAAATAATGTATAAAATAAAAGAAATAGAAAAATACTATGATGAATTAAAAACAATTGATATGAAAAAAACTTCATCAATTAAAAGCAGTTTTTTATCAATAGAAAACTACAATTGTAAATTAAATAATGGTCATATTATAAAAAGAGAAAAAATATTAAAAAATAATAAACCAGGTAGTGCAGCAATTATTTTACCAATAACAGAAGATGGTAAGATAATACTTGCAATAGAACCAAGAGTATTTACCAAAAAAACAGTAGATATAGGATTGCCAGCTGGATATATAGAAAACAAAGAATATCCATATATGGCAGCAATAAGAGAATTAGAAGAAGAAACAGGTTATACATCAGATCAACTAGAACTTTTAGGATCATATTATCAAGATCAAGGATGTTCAGAAGCTATTAATTATTATTATATAGCTTATAACTGTAAGAGAGTAAACCAACAAAATTTAGATGAAGGAGAATTTATAAAATATATATTAGTAACATTAGAAGAATTAGAAGAATTAGTAGAAAAAAATTATATAAAAGGATTAAATTCAGCATTTATAATAGAAAAAGGTAAAAAACAATTAAAAAAAATAAGGAGGTAATAATATGTTTGATGCAAATAAACAAGCAAAGGAAATAATAAAATATATAAGAAATTATTATAAAAAAAATAATTTAAAAGGAGCCGTAATAGGTATAAGTGGAGGAAAAGATTCAGCTGTTGTAGCAGGGCTTTTTACAAAAGCATTAAAAAGTGAAAATGTTGTAGGATTGTGGCTTCCATGTAATTCTAGTGAAGAGGATAAAAATAATGCTAAACAATTAGCTAATCACTTCAATTTTGAATTAAAAGAATTTGATTTAACAAATATATATAATAATTATGAAAAACAATTTAAAAAAATAAATAACTCAAGTGATGAAGAATTAATAGATGCCAATATAAATATAAAACCAAGACTTAGAATGGCAACCTTATATTATCATGCAGCCTATTTAAGCAAAAAAAATAAAGGAGTTTACATTGTCCCTGGAACTAGTAATAAATGTGAAATATATGTTGGCTATTTCACTAAAGGTGGAGATAATGTATGTGATATTCAAGTATTATCAGATCTTACAGTAGATCAAGTAATAAAAGTAGGCGAAGTAATTAAAATACCTAAAAATATATTATATAAAGCACCAGATGATGGAATTAGTGGAAAAACAGATGAAGAAAAACTTGGAGTTAAAAATAAAGAAATAGCCGATGTTATAGAAAATGAAGGAAAAAATGTAACAAAAGAGGTAAAAGAAAAAATAGAAAAATTACATAAAAATAATATGCATAAATTTAATATACCAACTTATAAAAGAAAGTAGGGATAAAATGGAAGATTTAAAATTAATAGTACTTGATAATATAGAAGAATTTGGTAAAAAAACAGATGAATATTTAAAAAAAATAAATAAAACAAATAAATCATATATTATACCTATTACAAGAGATAGATTTAGTAATGGTGAAGGAAAAATAAAAATAAATGGAACAGTTAGAGATAAAGATATATATATATTAAGTGATGTTGGTAATTATAATGCAACATATAATATGCACGGATTAACACATCATATGGCACCAGATGAACATTTCCAAGATATAAAAAGAGTAATATCTGCCTTATCAGGTTATGCATCTAAAATAACACTTGTAATGCCACTTTTATATGAGTCAAGACAACATAAAAGAAAAGGAAGAGAATCATTAGATTGTGCTATTGCATTACAAGAATTAGAAAGACTTGGAGTAAATCATATTGTTACATTTGATGCACATGATCCAAATGTATCAAATGCTATACCGAATCTTCCATTTGAAAACTTTTATGTAGCCCATGATATATTAAATAGATTAGTAGAAAAAGAAAATATAGATAATATTTTAGTTGTAAGCCCAGATATGGGAGCTATGGAAAGAGCAAGATATTATGCTGAAATATTAGATAGTGATGTTGGTGTATTTTATAAAAGAAGAGATTTAAGCAAAGTTGTAAATGGAAAAAATCCAATTGTTGAACATGTATATTTAGGTGCAAATGTTAAAGAAAAAGATATAATCGTTGTAGATGACATGATAGCTAGTGGTACATCTATGATAGAAGTATCAAAATATTTAAAAGAAAATGGTGCAAATAAAGTATATTTAGTATCGACATTTGCCCTATTAACAGAAGGTCCAGATAGATTTATAAAAGCATATAAAGAAGGATTATTTGATAAGTTATACTCAACAAATTTATCATATGTTTCAGAAACAATAAAAAAAGAACCATGGTATGAAGATACAGATTGTTCTAAAAGACTAGCTAATATAATAAATAAATTACATAATAAAGAATCTTTAAAAACAATATTTGATGATACAAAAGAAGTATTAAAAAAAATAGAAAGAAAAAAGTAATATGAAAATAGGTATATTTGGAGGCTCATTTAATCCACCACATAAAATGCATAAAAATATAGCGCTTAATCTCATAAAGAATAAATATTTAGATAAAGTTATATATGTTCCAACTGGCAATAAATATAATAAAAAAGATTTAATAGATGCTATGGATAGATATAATATGCTTAAAATAATGATAGAAGGATATAAAAATTTAGAATTATCTAATTATGAAATTAAAAATACTTTAACATACACTTATCAAACATTAAATTATTTTAAAAGAATATACAAAAATGATGAAATATATTTTATATGTGGTTTAGATAATTTAAAAGAAATAACAACATGGAAAAATTATGAATATATTTTAAATAATTTTAAAATATTAGTTATTAAAAGAAATGATATTGATATAAATAATATATTAAATAAAATTAATAGTAAAGATATAATAGTTACTAACATAAAATTAAATAATATATCATCAACTAATATTAGAAAAAATCTACAAAATAAAAAAGCAAGAGAAATATATAATGATATAGAAAAGAATGTATTAAAATACATAGAAAAAAACAATTTATATGAAATAAAAAAGTGATAAATAATCACTTTTTTACAGTTTTTAAGCATCTTTATAATGATCATAATATCTATAAAAACTATGAACAGAATCATCTTTTTCTTTACTACCATCATAAAAAACATATGAACTAATTAAATTACCACCATTATTTGTAATATAATCTTTAATTTTATTTCTTGTTCCTCCTAAATAATAACTATCATTAATAAAAATTAAATTTTTATTATTTATATCATAAAGTTCGTTAAATGGTTCTATTTCTTAATCTTTCATCAATAGCATCAAAAAATTTTTCTCCACCTTCATGTTGAATTAGACATTCATTTATTAAACTCTCCATCTTTGTAACCATAAAATCCCCCTTTAATCAGTAGTGAGTCTTCTATAATAAATGTTTGATTTTGTCAAATTTTATGTTATAATCAATTTGTGAAAAAGAGGTAATTATGAGAATAGGATTAGATATAGATAATGTAATATTAAATACAGATAGTTTAATATTAGAAGAAATGATAAAAGAAGATAAACGTAAAAGAAACAAAGGTATAATTAATGAAAATGCTCCGTATATATTTTCAGGTATGTTTGATTGGCCTAAAGAAGAAATAGAAGAATTTTTAATTAATAATATGGAAAAAATCGCAACAAAATTAAAAAAAGTAGACATGTCAAAAGAATACATAGATAAATTATTAGAAGAAGGAAACCAGGTATATTTGATATCTAATAGAGCTTATTCATACTATAAAAATCCATTAAAAACAACAAAAGAAAATTTAAAGAAAAATAAAATAAATTATACAGAATTAATATTAACCAATACAAATGATAAAAGTAAGGAATGTAAAGATTTAAAGATAGATATAATGTTTGACGATAGAGCAAGTAATTGTATGAAGTTAAAAAAAACAAAATATCAATTGCTACTTAGTAAAAACAAAATATGAAACAAGAACATTTGACGATTTAGAAATATCAATAATTTTGAAGAAATATATTTAAAAATAAAAGAGGTGGAAAATAATGGAATATAAATCAGAAGAAGAATTTTTACGTGATTATGACCCTAATCAATTTGATAGATTATCACTTACAACAGATATTTTAATATTCAGTGTATCTGATGAAATAGAAAAAAATTATAGAAAATTAAGTAAAAAATATTTTAGTATTTTACTTGTTAAAAGAGATACATATCCCTTTAAAGATAAATGGTGCTTACCGGGTGGATTTATAAAAATAGATGAAGATATAGAAGATGCTGCAACAAGAATATTAGAAGAAGAAGCAAATATTAAAGACATATATCTAGAACAGCTCTATACATATGGTAGTCCAAATAGAGATCCAAGAATGAGAGTTGTATCAACATCATATATGGCCTTAATTGATAAAAATAGATTGCAAAATCATATTTCTAAAAATGCTTCATGGTTTAATGTATTTGCATTAGAAGATAAAGAAATAATAAATATAACACTAGATAATGGAAACGAAACAATTAAATTAAAAGTAAAAAAAATAAAAGAAGAAAAAACAATAGATAGATATAAATATGAAATATTAGAAAATGATAAATTAGCATTTGATCATGCCTTAGTAATAACAACCGGTATTTCAAGATTAAAAAACAAGATAGAATATACGGACATTGTATTTAATATGATGCCAGAATATTTTACATTAGGTGAATTACAACAGGTATATGAAGCTATATTAGGCAAAAAATTATTAGATCCAGCATTTAGAAGAATAATAGCAAAAAAAACGGAAAAAACTGATAAAATGAAAACAGGCGGAGGGCATCGACCATCAGTATTGTTTAAATATAAAAATAATAATTAATGTAAAGCTTGAAAAAGCTTTTTTTGTTATAAAACAAAATATTTTACATAGTATTATATAGGTGATAATGTGAAAAAAATAATTATTTTAATTGTCGGTATAATACTAGTTATTCCAATAAATACAAAAGCAATTAAAACAAGTGCAACAAGTTCTATTTTAATGGATGTAAATAGTAACAGAGTTTTATATAGTAATAATATTCATAATAGAAGGTCAGTTGCAAGTATATCAAAAATAATGACGGCAATTCTTGCAATAGAATCTGGAAAATTAGATAAAAAAGTTATAATTGATGATTCAATTGATAAGGCATACGGTTCTGGAATATATATAAAAAAGGGTGAAGAATTAACATTAAGAGATTTAGTTTATGGTCTTATGTTAAGAAGTGGTAATGATGCAGCACTTGCAATTGCAAATTATGTTAGTAAAGATACAGAAGAATTTGTAAAATTAATGAATAAAAAAGCTATAGAATTAAAAATGATTAATACAGAATTTAATAATCCAAGTGGTTTAGATGAAGAAAAGGGAAATTATTCAACAGCATATGATATGGCTCTTTTAATGAGTTACGCATCCAAAAATAAAGAATTTCAAAAAATAACAAAAATAAAAAAATACACATTAAAAACCAATAAAAATACCTATATTTGGTATAACAAAAATAAATTATTAAATTTATATAAATATACAACTGGAGGAAAAACAGGATATACTAAAATAGCAAAAAGGACTTTAGTAACAACTGCAAGCAAAAATAATATGGATTTAGTTGTTGTAACTTTAAATGATGGAAATGATTGGAATGATCATAAAAATTTATTTGAATATGGATTTAATAAATATAAAAGTTACAAAATATTAGATAAAAATAATTTTAAAGTAAAAAATGACACATATTATAAAGAAAATAAATTATATATCAAAAAAGATTATTGTTATGTAATTGAACCTGGTGAAGAACAAAACATTTTAATAAAAATAGAATTAAAGAAAAAAAGAAGTATCAAGAATAATATGAATGTTGGTAAAGCTATAATATATTTAGGGGATAAAAAAATACATGAAGAAAATATATATGTAAAATTAAAGGAAGAAAGAAAAGAAAAAAACTGGTTTAAAAAAATAATAGGTAATTTATGGTAAATAAAATATGGGCATTTTTTATTATAGTTGGAATAATTACTTGTATAATAAATGGTGATATAGAACTATTAAATAAAGAAATTTTAAACTCATCAACAGATGCCTTAGATATGATTATAAAAATTTTTCCTGTAATTGCGTTATGGCTTGGTATAATGAATATTGCAAAAGAATCAAAATTACTAGATAAATTATCCCATCTAATGCAACCACTTTTAAGAAAAATATTTAATGAAATACCTGAAAATCATGAATCATTAGGATATATATCATCAAATATAATAGCTAATATGGCAGGCCTTGGTAATGCCGCAACTCCATTTGGACTAAAAGCCATGAAGTCATTACAAACATTAAATAAAAATTCTAAAGTAGCAACAAATAGTATGGTAACATTTTTAGTTATAAATACAAGTGGAGTTACTATAATACCAACAACTATAATATCACTTAGAATGATGCATAAAAGTGTTTCTCCAACCAGTATAGTATTACCATGTATTTTAGCAACCTTTTTATCTTTAATAGGCGGTATTATTGTAGATAGAATATTAAGAAGGTGTAAATATAAATAATATATCAAATTATATCTTACCAATTATAGTACTCATAGTAATTATTCATGGTACTTTAAAAAAAATAAATATTTATGATACATTTATAGATGGAGCAAAAGAAAGCTTTGATTTAATTTTTTCAATGTTTCCTTGTATGCTTGCAATGATATTTTCTCTTAATATATTTATAAAAAGTGGAATTTTAAATAATCTGTTTGATTTATTAAAACCTATTTTATCATTAATAAATGTACCAAAAGAAACATTCCCTATGATGATATTAAGACCAATTTCTGGAAGTACTTCCCTAGCTTACTTAAATGATATTATGAAAAACTATGGCCCTGATTCAAAAGCAGGAATTTTAGGAAGTGTTATACAAGGATCGACAGATACAACCTTTTATGTAATAACATTGTATTTTGGAAGTATAGGTATAACAAAAATAAAACATGCCCTTTGGGCAGGATTGATAGCTGATTTAATAGGTATAGTATCGGCTATTATAATTGTTAATATAATGTTTTAAAAAATATATAAATAAAATATATTTTTTTTATACGAACTAATTTATCAGGTTGAAATAATTAAATAATTATATTATAATTAACTAGCCAAGGTGATAATATGAAGTTTGATTTAAGAAGTTTTTTTATCTCAATAAGTATATTATTTTTAAGCTTTATGATTGGTTTATATGGTGCTAGATTTATATATTATTATAAAAGTGAAAACAAACAAGAAAGTACAAATTATAATATATATGAGTATTATATAGAAAAAGAAAGTATAGCTAAAAATAATTTAATAGAAGAAAATAAAAATTATTATTTTTATAAAAATAATCAAAATAATTATTTATACTATAGTGGACTTTTATATAGAATACTATATATAAATGAAAACTTTCTTTATGTAATAACAGATGAAAGTATTACTAATTTAAAATATGGAGAAAATGAGTCTTATAATACTTCAAATGTAAAAAAATGGTTAGGAGAAGTATACTTAAAAAATATAAATGATAAATACTTAAAAAATAAAGAAGTAAGTTTATTAGATATTGAAACATTTAATAAAATAGGAAAAGAAAAAAGTAATATTTTAAATAATGATTTTTGGGCGTTAAAAGATAATAAAGCATTAGTAATAACAGAGGATGGAAAAATAACAAAAACAAATAACTATAGTGATTTTTTATCAGTTAGACCAGTTATAAAGTTAGATTCTAATAGTATTATAGTTAGTGGAACAGGTACAAAAACAAACCCAATTATAATAGAAAAAAGAACCAAAAAAACATTAAATGATTTATATGTTGGTGAATATATAAACTATAAGAATAATAAATATAGGATAATAGAAAAAAATAATGATTATGTAAAGGTATTAAGTTTAAATAAATTAAAAGAGCAAAAAATATTTTCAAATTATACAAATGACTATAATTTAAAATATAAAAATAATTTAGCAACTTACTTAAATAAAACGTATATAAAAAACTTTAATGAAAAAGATTTAGTAAAAATAAATTATTATATAGGTGAATATAATTTAGATTATGAAGAAACATTAAAAGAAAAAGTAAATACATATATTGGTTTATTAAAAATAGGAGATTATTTTATAAATAATATCAAAAATAGTTATACGCTAACTAAAAATAAAAATGGTATTTATATGATAAATGAAAAAGGATTACTTTATATAGAAGATATAGATAAAAAATTAGATGTATATCCAGTACTTGCTTTTAATAAAAATAAAAATATTATAAGTGGTAATGGATTAATAAATAATCCTTATGTAGTAGGTGAATAAATGAAAAGACGAAGAATAAAAAAATGGATAATAATATTGTTTATAATTCTTGATATTGGAGCTATTTCATGTCTATTACTAGCATATGGCCCAAATAAGAAATTTAAAAACTTTTTAATAACAACAGCCATGTCTACAATGAATCACAAATATTTAGCGCGTACTATATATACAGAAAAAACAATAAATAACGTACTAAAAGAAAATAAATTGGAAGAAATAGATGAAGAAATAGATGTAGATGCAATAGAAATAGGAACATATAAAACAAAAAATTATGAATCAAAAGAAGAAGAGCAAATATTAAAAAAAGATAAAAATAATGAATTATATAAAATAATAAAAGAAGAAAAAAAAGATAAAACATATTATATTGCTGTTATATATGATCCATCAAGAATAAGCCTTGAAGAGGCAGAAAATAAAGGAGTAGTTGGACAAACTATAAAAGAGATAGCTAACTCAAATAATGCATATCTAGCTATAAATGCAAGTGGATTTGTAGATACTGGTGGAAATGGAAATGGTGCATCTGCAACAGGAGTTGTAATAAAAGATTCAAAAGTAGTATGGAATGGTAAACCAAATAGATGGGGTGGAGGCCTAATTGGCTTTAATAAAGATCATAAATTAGTTTTAACAAAAGAAAGCGCTAGTAAAGCAATAGAAAAAGGATTAGTAGATGCTGTTACCTTTGGTCCATTTTTAATGATAAATGGTGAAGAAGCAAAAGTGTTTGGAAATGGAGGATCTGGTGTTCATCCAAGAACTATAATTGCTCAAAGACAAGATGGAATAGTTTTATTTATAGTAATAGATGGAAATGGTAATAAAACAGGATATCGTGGTGGTGCAGATTATAAAGAAATGATCGAACTTTTAAAAAAATACAAAGCATATAATGCGGCAAATTTAGATGGAGGAGCATCTAGTATACTAATAGAAAAAAATAAAATTGTTAATAATCCAGTTGGTTATGGAGCAACAGGAGAAAGAAGGCATCCTAATGCATGGGTATTAAAATGATAAAAATAAAAGAAAAATCTTTTATTTTTTTTAAAATTATTATATACTAGAATAAAATAGGAGGGGATTAAAGTGGTACTTAGAAAACCATATAAATTTCTTATAAAGCATTTTAGAATGATACATTTAATTCTTGCAATATTAAGTGGTTATTTACTTACTAAAACAAATAGAACACTAAGTTTTTTTAATGATTATTTAAATAATAATGAAACATTAATAGGAAATGGTACAGCTAGTGAATATTTTAGCGGTTTAATGACTTTATTTATAGTAATAATTTTAATTGGTATAATTATAATTACGGTTATTATGAAAATGAAAGATAAACCTATAACTTTCTATATTATAACTTTAGTTGCATATATTTTTATTGGAGTAATATATGCATATGATAGTTCATTAATAAAACAACTTGAATTAAAAGTACTTGATATAAGAACAATTAAATTAGCTAGTGATTTAACACTGATTTGTTTTTTGGTTCAAACGTTTTCAACTATTATTTTATCTGTAAGAGCAGTAGGATTTGATTTAAAGAAATTTAATTTTGATAAAGATTTTGAATTAGAAATAGATGAAAAAGATAATGAAGAATTTGAATTTGATGTTTCTATAGATAAAAATAAAATAAAAAGAAATACAAAAAAAAGTATAAGAAATTTAAAATATGCTTATCATGAAAATAAATTTATTGTTAATATAGCTATAGTAGTTTTTATAGTTTTAATAGGTGGTATTATTTATTTGAATAAAGAAGTATATAATAAAATTTATAAAAAAGGTGAAATAGTTACTACAACACAATTTTCATATTTATTAAAAGATAGTTTTTTAGTAAATACTGATTATAGAAATAATAAGATAACAGATAATTATATTGTTGTTGTAAGATTAAAAATCAAAAATAACTTAAAAGATACTATTAACTTAGAAACTGCAAGAGTTTTACTTCATATTGGTAAAGTTACATATAATCCAACAACAAAATATAAAGATAATTTAATTGATTTAGGAACAGATATATCAAATAAAAAGTTAAAAAAAGATTTTGAAGAATATATAATAGCATTTGAAATACCAAAAAAAGATATTAATAAAAAAATGACAATCAGTTATACAGATTTATCAAATAAAGTTTATACAACTAAACTAGATAATATTAAATTTGAAAATGGAACAAATGTGTCATCAAAACTAAATGAATATATAACTTTAAATAATGATATAATTAAAAATGTCAAATTTGAAATAACAGATTATAAAATAGATGACAAAGTAAAATCTACATACACATTTTGTGAAACAAAAGATAATTGTTATGAGTCATATGAGTATATTGTTCCAAGTTTAACAGATAATTATGAAAAAGCAATATTAAGACTAGATGGTGATATAGATTTTAATAAACAAACTATTAAAAACTTTAATGATTTATCCGATTTTATAGAAAACTATGGTAGTATAACATATAAAATAACAGATTCAAAAACAAAAAAACAAGAAGTTAAACAAATGAATACCAAGATAAAAGAAGTACTACCACAAAAAAGTGATGAATTAGGTACATATTATTTTGAAGTCTATAAAGAGATTAAAAATGCTGATGAAATAACTCTAGTTTTAAATATTAGAGGAAACATATATGAATACAAATTAAAATGACAAAAATTTGTCGTTTTTTTGTTTTAATTTGATTATTAGTAATTTTTTATGATATACTTTATGTAGCGATATTAGGAGGAATTAGTATGAAAAAAATGAAATCAATAATATTAATATTACTAATTTCTTTTATTTTTATAGATAAAGAGAAAGCCTTTTATACTGCACAAGCAGGTACATCATGGAATAATGGTGGAGCAGGGTGCTCTGGATATAACTGTTATTCAAATATCAATAATGAAAAATTAATATTACAAGCAAGATTATATTACATAGATAATGCATCATTCACCCAAGTTGGAGAGACTTATTATTTTGCTAATAGTGCTGCAAGTAATTATTTAAAAGAAAATAGAATAAATAATATATATATTTCTTCATTTGACAGTTCTTCAGATTATGAGAAAGCATATAATAATTTAAAAAATTACTTTAATAATAGCGAAAATGCAAAAAATTATTTAAAAAAAGTAACTGGTACTCAAAATTATGAAGAAGTATTAACTAAAATTAGTGATAATAATAAAGGTTATAGAATTATGGTTGAACCAGCTCAGATCTATGGTAATCCAAGTTTTATGAATGGAAATATTGCACTTATGACACCAAAAGGACTTGCAGCAGAACAAATAAAAACTGGAACAAATTGTAGTGAATGTAATAAAAAAGCTCAACAATTATATATGAGTACAAGTGAACTAGGAATAAGAGTAAATAATGACAAAAAACAAAATCCTAAGGATTACTGTGCATATATAGATACAGCTAAAATAGCAGATATAAAAATAGGATGTGGATATAACTTAATAAATATAAGTAAATATATAAATGTCAAATGCTATAAAACGAGCGTTAATGGAACAGATGTAAAATGCACAAATTATGATGAAAATAATGGCGGAACATATGAAGAAGTGTATACTGAAAATTCCAGTTGTACAAATCAAGCAGATGCAGATAGATATAAATCATATGGAAAAAAATATAGTGAAAATGGAACATGCAAAATATATTGTAAAGAAACAGGAAGTATAAGTTTACCAGGAAATGTATTAGCACCAGTAAAAAGAGGTTCTTATTTTGCGTGGCCAACAAAAAATTCAGATAAAGCAGGGCTTTATAAATTAACAATGACAACAAATTTAAAATGTAAAATAGTAGATACAGGAGGATCTACAACTCAAACAGCATCAGCATTTACAAGACAATGCCAAAGCAAATATACATCATATAATGATGATTGTAGGGCAACTGCAGTAACATCTAAAGTATGTCCAGAAGGAACTAAGCTTTGGAATGATGGAAAATGCTATGTTATGAAAAATTCTAGTAATAGAACGCCAAGAACTAAAGAAGATCAATATGCTAATAAAATTTGTGATAGTACTAAAGGTTATGTGGAATATAGTGGTGGCTGTAGAAAAATAACATCATATAGCTATTCGTGCGGTAGGAATCAAACATTTCAAGGAAGGTATACTGGTACAATACCTGAGGGAGAACAAGTTTGCTGTCCAAGTGGATATGAACTAAATATTTATGAAACAACAAGGGCACACGCATGTAGAAAAAAGGCAAGTGTTGTTACAGGACATTCGTGCCCAGCAGGTGGAAATCTAAGCCCCGATAAGTCATATTGCGAAAAAAGTAAAACCTATTATTGCCCAAATGGTGGTACTTTAAATGGTACAACTTGTGTAAAAACTAATCAAAATCAAAAAATTAAAGGTTGGACTTGTAAAATAGCACTTAGAAAATATAAATGTACTCAAGCAGCAAAATATGGATGTGAAAGTGGATGGGATTCAGTTGGTTCGTCATGCAGAAGAGAATCAACAACAGATACAAAACTTGATTGGGTTTATTCTCCACCAACTACAGCAAAAGCGACACCAAATTATGCGTATAGTGGTAAAACAGCATGTCCAACTGGATATTATGATAATGGCTCAAATTGTAAAAAAACAATTGATATAGCTCCTACATGTGATGGAAATGGAACACTTGATTGGGTAGGTGGAAAAAAAGTATGTGCAACATGCCCATCAGGTTATACATATATTGGTAATGGAATATGTAGAGAAAATAATTCTAAATCAGAAGTATGTCCATGGGATGATAAAAAAGAATATGTTTTAATAAATGGTGAATGCCATCATAGAACATCACAAACAAATTATACTTATTCTTGTAAAAATGATGAATATACAATAAGTTCTAATGAAAGAAGTTGTACTAAAAATTGTAATATAACTCCATTAAAAAATAGTGTTAATGAAATTTTAAAAAAAGAAGAAACCGGTATTACATTAACTGGTGGAACAAATCAAAAAATAACAAATGAAACTTTAGATTCTGAGATTATTGATAAAAACTATAATGAAAATGATTTAACTTATAATAAAAAAACTTCATTTTATATAAAAAGCAATAGAAACAGATATTATAATAAATTAACAGAACAAGTATTAAGTGAAAAAGTGAATTCAATTAATATTTTTGATAGACAACAAGGCGTTATATCAACATGGAAAAAAGATATAATAACAGAAAATAATTTAATAAAACATTATAATTTAGAATTAAAAATAACTAATTTTGGACTAAATAACCAATTTGGCTCTAAAATAACAAATTATGTATGTCATTATACATTAACAGATACACCAGATTGTATTTGTCCAGAGGATACATTAAATGGTGGCGCAGATGTTAAATATTTAGTAGAAAATGTATATAAAGATAAAATTACAAGAGAAAAAACATGCGCCTATTGGAAAGAAAAAATATGTGATAAACCAATAGGAAGAGTATATTGTAAAGATACAACAAAAGATATAACTGATTGTGTGAAAGAACAAAACAAAACAGTTAATTTAGAAGATGCAATAAAAATATGTAAAATAGAGAATGGATGTGTAGATAATACATGCAAAGGTTCATGTACTGAACAACAGAAAAAATTAGATAATATTGCTTATAAAGTAACAAAATGTGATGGAAAATATTGTAATTATTATGCGTACTGTGATGTAGAAAATAGAAAAACATCAGAAAGCTCAGAAGATTGTGTAAAAAAGGCTTTAGGAGTGGATGATATCATAGAAGCATTAAATAATGGAACATCAATAGACAAATTAGAAGCAGCAATAAGAAGCTGTAAAAATAAAATTTGTGCTTCAGATGAAAGAATTGTGTTTAGAATAATAGATTTAAAAAATCCATTTCCAGGAAAAGAACATAATAATACATTAAGTGGCTTTTCAAAAGAAGGAAAAAGTAGAACGCCAGGATATAATTGGAATTCAAAATTACTAGTAAATAATAAAATAATAAATAATAGAGGAGTAAGCGATTATAAGCTTTATAGTAAAGAACCACTATATAAAATAACATTAACTCCAAGTAATATAAAGGCAATAAGAAATTATAATAAAAACAATAAATATGATAATCAAGGATTAAAATGTAGTAATAACAATACATCAAATTGTATAAGTTATTTCTTACATGATAAAGTAGCAGGATTAGATACAGATATAAAAATAGAAGGTGTATCATCTTGCAAAAGTTTAAATGCATCATCAACAAAAGAGGATTTTGATGCATGTTATAATTCAAATAATTAAGTGTAAACATCTAGTTTATACTTTTTTATTGATTTACAAGCTAATTTATCCATGATATAATTTACTAAGAATAAAGGGTGATATAATGAAAAAGATAATCTTTTTAGTAACTCTGTTTTTAATTTCACTAGAAAGTGTACAAGCGTCATGTAGTGATGATGAAATAACTAGATTATCAAAACTTGCAAATAATGTAACAGCAAGTTATACATATAATGAAAAAACAAATAAATTTATGATCACATTTACAAATGTTACAGATGATTTATCAATAAATGATCTTACTCATAATAAGTACTATAGTAATTACCCAGAAGTAACAATAAAAAATTTTAGTTCTGGTAAGCATAAATTTTATATTTATGCTAGTGATAAAAATTGCTATGAAAGTGCATTATCATCAAAATATATAGAATTACCTTACTATAATAAATATTATGCATATAATGAATGCAAAAATTTTGAAGAGTATTCTTATTGTAATAAATGGCTAAATTCTAATCTTTCATATGATATATGGAAACAAAAAGTAGATGAATATAATAAAGAAGTAAAAAAAGTAGAAGAAAAAGAAGTAAAAAATACAAAAAGTATTTTATATATATTAAAAGACATAATTATTCAATTTTATGTAAGTTATTATTATATAATTTTGCCAACAATAATATCATCTTTATGCCTAATAATATATCTTAAGAATAAAAGTGAAGAAATTATTTAAAAGTATAAAATTATTTATACTTTTTTTATTTGCAATTAAAAAAAAGTATGCTATAATTGATAATGAGAATAAAAGACTAAGGAGGATATGTGATGAAAAAAAATATTTGTTTTTGTCTATTATTAATCCTTATTGTTTTGAGTCCCAAACATACAAAAGCTAGTTGCAACGATAGTGAAATAATAAGATTACAGAAATTAGCAAGTAATGTTAATATAACATATACAGCAAATGAAAATACACAAAAGTTTGATATTATAATTACAAATTTAAAAAATGATTTGGTTTTAAAGGATGTTTATTCAAATAAAACTTATAATACTAATAGAGAAGTTACAATAAAAAATGCTTCTTCAGGTGCTCATAGATTCTTGATATATGCAAAAGATAAAGAATGTACGAGTGATATATTAAAAGAAAAATATATAAAATTACCATTTTATAATTCTTATTATAAAAGAAGTGAATGTAAAGGCATAGAAAATTATGTATATTGTAGCAAATGGATGGATGTAAATTTAGATCAATCCGTTTATGAACAAAAAATAAATGAACATTTAAACAATATGAAAAAAAATGAAGTTACGATAAAAGAAAATAATGGTAGTGGACTTTTAAAAAAAATAGTCGAGATATATACTAAATATTATTACATAATTATTCCAACGGCAATATTGATTATGTGCATAGCAATATATAAAATAAATAAAAAAGAAAAGTTAGTTTAGAGGTGACTATTATATGAAAAAGAAATATTTATCTGTCTTGATTATACTTCTTTTATGTTTTACAGTAAAAGTAAAAGGTTGGTATAACGGTAATGGTGGATCCTTCCCTTCACCAAGTGGTTCAGCAACGTATTGCGAGTCATTTTTAAAACCTTGCCAATATGAAAATTATTCTTATTTTTCTTTGCAACTTAGATTATATTATTTTGATGGAAATGGTAATGCAGAACAAATAGGTGGTACATATTATGCAACAAATGAAAATGGATATAGTAAACTTTCAAAATTAGTGGATGCGAATAATATCATTAAAGTCGAAGGAATGAAAAATATTGGGCCAAAAGATCCTGATAGATATGATAAAGCAAGCGAGGAACTAAAAAAATTTTTGGGAGACACTGATGAGAATAAATTCACAAATGTAATAAACAATAATTTAAGAGATTTTTTTAAAAAAGCTGCTGGAAATAATTTCGAATCAACATTAAATAAAGAAACAGAAAATGCAGATCCAAGCAACAAAAAACCAGCAAAAAAAGGTTATAGAATAATAATTGAACCAGCAATTTTATATATTAAAGCTCCATGGACTGGTGGTAATGGTGCTATCATTTCAGTAAAAGGTGCAGCAGTTAAAAGGCTTAACAATAAATATGTTTGGGGAATAGATAGCTTACCTATGGTAAAAGGTGACTCAACACAAGCCGAAAAAAATCAAACACCACAATCACAATTTTTATATACAACGTTTGATGATGTTGGAATAGCAAGAGCAGGAACAAATAAAGAAGAAGCAAAAAGACATTGCTCTAACATAAATCTTAATGAATTAGCTGACACAAAAAAAGGTTGTGGATATAACATTATAGATGTCGGAAAATTTATAAGTCACCCAGAATGTTATGATAAAAAAGTTTCTGGAGGAATAAAATGTACAAATACAGATGAAAATAATATAGGAGATTTTAGTGAAACATATACAAAAAGGGAATGCACAAAAGAAGAAAAAGATACTAATACTAACACACAATATGGAAAAGAAATAAAATCAAATGAAAATTGTACATTATATTGTAAGGAATATTCTAAAGCAAGTTTTCCAGGCAGCCTAGATAAAATATTTGATATAAATAATGTTACAGAAGGAACATATTTTACATGGATTGGACAACCTGGTAAAAAAGGCACTTTAATGAATATGTACATGACAACAAAATTAAGCTGTACTATTGTAGAAAAAGAAAATAAAAAATGTACTAGTGATGATATAAATAATCTAAAAAAAAGTGCTATAGATACAGTAAAAAATAAAAAGCTATCAGCATCATTAACTGGTGGTACAAACAAGAAAATAAAAGGAAAAAAATTAGATATTGTATCAACAACTACAACGGAGATAAATGAAATAAAAAAAGTTGAATTAAATAATGATGGTGTTAGTAATTTATTTGAAGTATCTAAAAAGTCATACTTTAAAATACCAGATGATGTTAATAGATTATATAATAGGGAAAGTGGAAATGTATTTGATGGCACGGTAGCCATAGATGAAAGCATTTTTGATAGAAAAATGGGAGTTATATCATTAAGCAAAAATGATGATACCTCTAAAACATATGATTTGGAAATTTCAAATGTAGATATTGGAAATGAAGAATTTAATAAATTAATTAGTACTTATGTATGTCATTATAGAATAACAGATTCATCGTGTGTTTGCCCTGAGGGAACAATTAAAGCTGGTGAACCTTTATATGATAAGTTGACTAATGGTAAAACATGCCCTGAATTACAAGCAACAGAATGTAATATATGCGAATGTGAAGAAGATTCAGATTATCCTGGACAAGAAATATTACTAGGAGACGATGCTACAGCAGCAGCGTGTGAAAAGAAGAAAAATGAAATATGTTATGATAAAAATACATGCGATTATAATGGAAAGAAAATTGATACATCAACCTGTGTAAAAGAACAAATGACTAAAGGATTAACTAAATCAGAGGCAAACATATATTGTAAACAACAATTATGCCCTGAATGTACTGATAAAAATGGAGATAAAGTTGACTTATCAGAATGTATATCAAAAGGAAATACATATAAAATTTGTGAATATAAATATTGTCCAAATAGTTTATGCCCAAATGGAATTTGTAATAGTTGTAGTAAAAATTGTTCTTGGAAATTGACAAAAAAATCAAAGACATCAATTGAATATTCAAAATCATGTTCAGATGGGAAAGATTGTGGAACTATTAAATTGTCATGCCCAGGTGGAAATAATAAAATGAATAATGCAGAAGATTGTGTGAAAAAACAATTAAATAGTAAAATAAAAGGAAATACAATATCCACTGCATTAACTAGTGGATTAATAACAAATAATGATGTTCAAACTGCATTTAATGCATGTAGAAGTGAGGTATGCCCTTATTCTGGAAGCAAAATAATATATAGACAAATAGATTTAAATGATCCATTTCCAGGAAAAGAACATAAAGGTACTAATACAAATGATGCTTTAAAATTATCAAACAATAATCAAAGCATTAGAACAAGAACACCAGGGTATAATTGGAATTCAAAAACAGTTATAGAATCAAAAATATTAAATGCAAGAGGTGCTAAAGGATATGAACTATACAATAAAGATCCTTTATACATCATCAAATTGACACCAAGTACGATGAAAAAAATTAGAGCATATAATAAAAATAATAGTTATAATGATTTTAATTTAAAATGTACAAATAAAAATCAAAGTGCAGCATGTATAAGTAGATTTTTACATGAAAATACAGTTAATAATTTAAATGTAAAAGACTTTATTGTTTCATCATATGATGGAAAAAATAGTGTTAATGTATGTAACAATATGAACTATAATGAAGGCTCATTTAAATCATGCTATGAAAGTAATAATTAAAGGAGGTATATAAGTGAAAGAATCGTTTTGGGGAGCAATGATAATATCATTTGGAGTTATAGCAATACTTTTTATATACTTCTTTCAAAATATTACAAATACTGATCAACAAAATTATAACTTGCTTAAAGAAACAACAGAAGCAGCAATGTATGATTCAATTGATCAAGTTGAATATCAAAAGAATGGAAATATAAAAATTAATGCAGAAAAATTTATAGAAAATTTTATAAGAAGATATGCAGAAAATGCAAGCTTATCTAATACATATGTTATTGAAATATATCATATAAGTGAGTACCCTCCAAAGGTTAGCTTATTAGTTAAATCATCAGAACAAACAACAGCAACAGGAGAAGTAATGGATTTTCAAATAACAAATAGAATAGATGCAATATTAGAAACACCATATTAATTTTGAAATTCAAAATTATATATAGATGCGAAATTAAGAAAGAAAGGGAGAAAGATATGAATAATTTTATGATTTCGTTACAAAAGTTTTTTAAAAACAAAAACACAGTTACTATAATAGGAGTAGTAGCAATAATATTAATCTTGTTCTTTGGATATCGTTATCAAATAAAGAAACAAGTAAGCCCTGTAACTGGTATACCTGTTGCAGCACAAACAATTCAACCAAGAACTAAAATAACAGCAGATATGTTAGAGTATATCGATGTAGCACCTATTGTTTTACAAAAAGGTGAAGTAATAACAAATAAAAACCTTATAATTGGAAAATATAGTAATTATAATACTATAATTCCAAAGGGAAGTATGTTTTATAACGCTACAGTTATAAATGAAGAAGAATTACCAGATTCAGCATTTATTGAAGTTGCTGATGGTGAAGTACCATATAACTTTCCAGTTACAATGGATTCAACATATGGAAATTCAATTTATCCAGGAAATTATATAGATATTTATATGAAAGCCGAAGGTAAAGATGGAAAATTAATGGTAGGAAAATTACTTGAGAATGTAAAAGTACTAGCAGTTAAAGATTCCGCAGGAAGACATGTTTTTGAAAATAGTGAAGAATCAAGAACACCAGCATACTTAATTTTTGGAGTAAAACCAGAAATAAATATACTACTTAGAAAAGCAAGTTATATGGGTAACTACTCAGTTGTTTTATTCCCAGTACCACATGGAGCAACAGTTGATGAAGATGGAACAACAACAGTTACATCAGAAACATTAAAGAATTTCATAAATGTTAACACAGTAGCTAATGATGAAATTGAAGATAAAAAAGATACAACAACAAATACAACAACAACTACAAACACAAATAAACAAGGATAATAATTAATGAATGATTCAATGTTTTCCCAAATTGATTTTGGGGAACTAAAAAAGTATTTGGATGATGATGATATAACCGATATTTCATATAGTAATAATGGACAACTATTTGTAAAAACTTTATCAAAAGGTATTTACAGAGTTGAAAATGAAACTGTTAACAATGCATTTATGGAAAAATTAGCATTTCAATGTGCTAATGTTATGGGTAAAACATTTAATATGGCTCATCCATTTCTAGATGCTGAAGGAGCAGAGTTACGTTTGAACTTTGTTCACGATTCGATAGCTAAAAATGGTATAGCTGTATTAATTCGTAAAACTCCAGCTAAGATAAGACTGGAAAAAGACAAATTATTAAAAGAGGATTATATCGAATTAGATATACATGATTTTTTAATGAAATGTGTTTGGGGGCATTGTAATATAATTGTGTGTGGAGAAACTGGTTCAGGTAAAACCGAATTTGTTAAATATTTAGCAGCACATACAAAAGAAGATGAAAAATTAATTACAATAGAGGATACACTTGAATTACATTTGGATCGTATATTCCCACATAGGGATATAGTAGCAATGAAAACAAATAATATTGCTTCATATAGCGATGTATTAGTAACTTGTATGAGACAGAATCCTAAATGGATTTTGCTTTCAGAGGTTCGTAGTGCAGAAGCAGTTCTTGCAATAAGAAACTCCATCTCATCAGGACACTATATTTTATCAACAATACATGCTGATAAAGCATCAAGTATACCTAACCGTATGTATAGTTTGCTTGAAACAAATCAAGATATTGATCAATTTTTAAAATCTGTTTATAGATATATTCAACTTGGAATATATATTAGAGGGTATCAAGATAAAAGAACAAAAAGATTTCATCGTGAAATAGGAGAAGTTACAGAATTTTATGTAACCGAAGATAATAAGGCAGAATATAATACGATTTATAGAAAAACAACGACAGGAAAAATAGTAAGAAAAAATCCATCTAAATATCTGATAGATTACTTAGATGCACAAGGAGTTACAATTTCAAAAGATGAAATAAAAGAAGGAGAAACAGACGGACCTAGGAAAAATATAGAAGATCAACCTTTAGATTCAAATACTTCACAAAATATTCAAAAAGGAAATATTCAAAATAATGTACAAGGTAATATTCCTAATAACATGATTAATAATCAAACAAATATTAGACCTAATACAATAATTAATAATCAACAAAATAGACCAAATGTAGGAAGTAATCAAATGCCTGGTATGCCAAATAATATAAATAGTAATCAGCCAATGTATAATCAAGCAAATTATCAAAATAGACAAGTAATTAATAATTCACAAAATCAAGGTTATAATCAAATAAATTATAATACGAATAGACAAGTTGTTAATCCATATGGGGTTAACATGAATAATTCAGAATAAAGGAGGTAAATTAATGGAATATGTAGTTTTTCTAATTATTGCATTAGTAGCAGTATTTGTTATTTCTTATCGAAATAGTAGCGGGGAAAAAGTATATAAATATATTTCAAATAATGCTGGAAATATTTATGAAAAATACTCTCCTTATTCATTTAAAGAAGTAAGAAGAAAAGTAAAAGAATTAGGACAAGATTATACAAAAAAACAATATTTAATACAAATTACAATATTTGCAGCAGGAGCATCAGTCATTACATATCTTTACTTTTATAGTTTAATTATTTCGATATTTTATGCAATAGTTGCTATAATGGTAATACCATATCTTCAATATCTTAGATGTAAAAGAATATATAGTGAATTTATTTTTGAACAAATACAAGTTTATACAACAAACGTAATAATGGAATTCGCAACTACTCAAGCTTTTGTTAAAGCACTTGAAGGAGTATATGAATCAGGAGTTTTAGAAGATCCTGTAAGAAGCGATGTAAAATTAATGATTGATATGGCTTATGATAATGGTACAATTGATGAATCTATAAAATTTTTTAATAAAAAATATGATTATTACATAGTAAAAAATACTCATCAATTGTTCTTACAAATAACAAATGAAGGTTCTAAAAACTCAAGCGATGCACTTGAAAATATGAGCCAAGATATAGATATGCTTGTTGAATCAGTGTATAGAGATAGAATAGATAGAGCCAATTTCCATAAAAAGTTTGTAAGATTTGGTATAGTTTTATATCTTATGGTTATGCTTGTTCAATTCTTATTAAGCCCAGAAAGCTATATTGAATTATTAAATAGTAATTTTACTGTTAAATTATTATTGCATTTAATAATAATAATTAATAGTTATTTCTTACTAAATGGAGAAAAATTTTATAATGAGAATGTAGGTGCTGAATAATGGAATTTGTAGCAATAGCAGTAATAATGATTTTTGTTCTTATCTATACAAATAGAATAGATGCAAAAAGATTTTTAGGTGATGTAGAACCATACTTTAAAATGTTAATGGAAGATGATTATGTATTTTTGCTTAATTTAAGATATGGTAGTAAAGATTTAGATGTAACAAAATTATTTAATGCAAGAATAAAAAATGCAGCATTAGTATTTGTAGCAGCAATAATATATTTCTTATTTACAAATATATCATTTATAAATGTTTTAATTGCTTTTATATTAGCCATTGTAACATTTAAAATGCCTTATACAAAATTACAAAATTATTATAGAGCAAATCTTGCAAAAATTAATCAAATGTTACCTTATTATTTAAAAAGTTTGGAAATATTAATACAACATTATACAGTTCCAGTAGCACTTGCAAGAAGTATTGAAACAGCACCAGATATATTTAAACCAGGATTAAAAAAATTAGTAGAAAAAATTGAAAGCGGTGATTCTAGTATTGATCCTTATATGGATTTTGCAAAAGAATATCCAGTTAAAGATTCAATGAGAATGATGAGACTTTTATATCGTTTAAGTTTAGGAGCTCAAGAAAACAAACAAGAACAATTAGTAATGTTTGCAAAAAACGTTTCAACATTACAAAATAAAATGCGTGAAGATAAATATAAAGATCGTCTTGATGCAATGGAAAAGAAAACAATGATGATGTTATTTGCAACAGGTGGTGGAATTTTAGCGCTTTTAATGTTTGCAATGATGAATATGATGAGTATTTAACGACTACTTGACAAAAGATATTGATAAAAATACTAAAAAGAGTTATAATAAAAATGTATATATATTAAAATAAGGGTGGTGAGATAATGAAAGAAGCAGCAGGAGAAGCAAATATGACAGTAATAACAATTGTTTTAATAGCAGTAGTTTTAGCAGTTGGTACAGTAATTGTTAATGGTATGATGAGTAATACAAAAAATAGTTCTGCATGTTCTGCCTGTGGTGGTGTATGGAAAGGTGGAAAATGTGTAACATCAAGTACAGATAATACCGTTATAGATTATAGTAGCTGTAAAGGTGAAATGAAGTAATATGGAGGTGTCTAAATGAAGCAAGGGATAGGATTTTCGGTTACAATCAATATAATTGCTATATTTATAGTGGTTACCTTTGCTTTTTTAGTGACCACTTTAAATTATTATAAAACTTATAAAATTAATAATGCTATAACAAGCAGTATAGAAAAATATGAAGGTTATAATGATTTAGCCAAAACAGAAATAGAAGAAAAATTAACAAGTTTAGGTTACGTTAATGGAAGTGTTAAATGTAAGGATAATAATTTAAATAATAGTAAATTTAGTTATTGTATATACGAACTTGATTTAAATCAAAATACAGGAAAATTTAAATATAAAATTGTAACATATCTAAATTTTAATATTCCAATTATTAATACAACTTTAAATCTTCCAGTAACAACAACTACAGAACCAATTTATTATTTTAGTGATTAGGGAGGTAATATATGAGAGAAGCTACAGGTAATGCGCTTTTAACTATGATGATGACCTCAATTATTGCTATAATAATGATTTTTTTTGTAGGATCACTTAGTTATTCAAAAGCATACAGATTGAAAAATTATATTATTAATGAAATAGAAGAAAATAAAACTTGGAATAAAAGTTTAAGCGATAATCTTGACTCTTATTTTAAGGAAGTAGGGTATAGTGTTAAAAGAAATAATAGTACATGCCCAACTTTAGATAATAATAACTGTGATTCAAGAAATTTGTATGATGGTGGATATGAGGCATGCATATATAGATGCGGTAATGGAAATAATGAGTATTATAAGGTTATTACATTTATGAAATTTGATTTTCCAGTAATTGGAAGTGCATTAAAATTTAAAGTACAGGGTGAAACAAAACCTTTTAATGATTTTAATTAAAAGATTGGGGTGATAGTGTGAACGTAATTGTTTCAAATAAAAAACAAAAAATGCTTGAAAATTTAAATATTGAAATAATAAAAGAATTAAATGGAGAATTTGATGTTGATGAAATAATTGATACATTTAAAAATTTCTTTTTTCAAAGAATGATATTAGATATAACAGCATTAAAAGATTATAAAGATATCAGAACAATACAAAAGTTATCTTTATCTTTAGATATGAATAAAGTGATTTTGATTCTTGATGAAGATTCAAATACAACATCACCTGAATTTATGTCTAAATTAATTTCAATTGGAATATATAATTTTACAACAAATATAGAAGGCGTTATGTACTTGTACAATAGTCCAAATACATATAGAGATGTAGCACACCTACATATTATAGACAACCCAACAGTAGTTACACAAACTGATACAAAAACAAATACTGTTTACGTAGACAGATATGTAGAAGCTCCACCTGTTAAAACAAATAGAGTAATTGGAATAAAAAATGTTACTAAGCAAACTGGTGCAACAACATTAACTTATATGATGAAAAAAATGCTTAAAAATTTATATTCAGTTGTTGCGATTGAAGTTGAAAAATCTGACTTTAGATTTTTTAATGATAGAGAACTTTTATCATCAACAAATAGTAGTATAGGAAATATGGTTAGTAAATATAAAGATAAAGATGTAATTTTACTTGATGTAAATAATAGCGAAAATGCTTTGGGATTATGCGATGAGGTAATTTATTTAATAGAACCATCAATGGTAAAATTAAATAGACTTATGATCATAAATCCAAAAATATTAAATGATATTAAAGGAAAAAAAGTAATATTAAATCAAAGTTTACTAAAACAAAAAGATGTAACTGATTTTGAATATGAATCAGGATTGAAAATATTTTATAATATGCCACCTTTAGATGAAAGAGCAGATTATAGCAAAGAATTGGCAGAATTTTTAAATAAATTAGGTTTTACAAAAGTAAATTAGTGTCAAATAATAAGGCAAATATTGACAAAAATATAAAAATAACGTATGATTAAATTGTTAGATGTGAAACATCTATTAAACTATGAGGAGGGTTAAATATGATGAATATGGTAAACGTATTAGCTAACGTAAAATGTGGAACAATTGAAATAGATAGTATAATACCTGGAACAATTTCTACATTTGTTACAATCTTAAAAATTGCAGTACCTTTAATTTTAATCGTTTTAGGAATGCTTGATTTAGCAAAAGCTGTAATGGCAAATGAAGAAAAAGAAATGAAAGAAGCACAAAAGAAACTTATAAAAAGAATCATTTATGCAGTTGTTATTTTCTTCGTAGTAGCATTAGTACAATTTGTATTCTCACAATTATCTAAAGCCGATACTAATAATGCCAATGGTACATCAAATGCAACAGCTTGTATTTCATGTTTCATTAATGGAAATTGTGGTAGATAGTAAAAATACATTTAATAAAACAATAAGAAAAATCTTTTCTATTGTTTTTTTTTATGTTATAATGTATTTGGTATAGTTTAAAATGAGGTGTATTATGAAAAGACATTTAAATATAAATAAATTTTTAATGGTAGGAGTAGCACTCTTTTGCCTATTTTTTACAGTGAATAATGTAGAAGCAAAAGAATTTATTTGTTATTATAGAGATCCAATGTATGATAATGCGGCGAAATGGAAAATAAGCAGTCCATATATCAAAGTACATTATAAAAATGGCAAAGCTACAGTTCAATGGTATGATCATAGCACCAATAGCGAATTAGGAAATAAACTTTATTACGCAGTAAATGATGCTTATGAAGAAATATCACCAAAAAGTGGTTCTCAATTGGCTGATAGCGATTTTTCTAATGGATGTCCGTCTAAAATCGATAGAATGACATTGCCTGGATATGATAATGGAAATGTTATTTTTGATGTATTTAAAAAAGGTACTGAAGAGTATAATTTATTTTATGACCAAACATTATATGAAACAGGAAACAAATATAGTAAAGAATTAAAAAGTATATATAATAGTGGTAGCATGAAAACAAAAAAATGTTATCAAAGTGGTTTAAATTTTGATCCTTCTAATGAGTATTCACAAGCACATTTTTGCTGGAAACCAACATTTGTTCAAGAAGATGCGGTGTCAAATGGAACAACAAATGGTGGAACATCAAATAATACAAATAAGGAATATATTACATGTCCTTATGCTAGTGATGGGCATGTTTCAACTGATGCTGGAAATGTAAAACCATATCTTATAATTAAATATAATAAAAGTACAAAAAAGACAGAGGCTACAAGTGAACTTGCAAATACTTCTGCAACAATAAATGTTCATATTGATTTTTCAAAATTGAATGGTAAATGTCCGAATACTGTATATACCGATGCAAATTATGAAAATATATATTCAAATATATCAGAAGTTCCTGATAAAGGAGATGCACATATGTTTGGATTAATAAAAAAAGTAAGTTCAACTAAGAAACCTACTGATACAGGAAAAACTGGATGTGATTTAATCGGAGATAGAACACTTGGAATTGTAAAAAAATTATATGCGTTAATAAGATTTTTAGTTCCTGCAATAATAATTGTTTTATCAGTTCTAGATTTTACAGGTATTGTATTGTCAGGTGAAACAGAAAAAATGGAAAAAGCAAAAAAAAGATTCGTAATAAGAATTGTAAGTGGAATGCTTGTTCTATTTGTACCAGCTATACTAGAGATGTTATTAAGACTAGCTGGTATAATTGAATCAAATGAGGATTTAGTTAATGCTGCGTGTAATCTTTTTTAAGGATGGAGGTGATATAATTGGGTAATTTGATTTATTTTTTAGATGATAAAAATTCGTTCAAAAGTACTATACGAGCTTTTTTTGCCCAAATATTAAAATTTTTATATAGATGGATAAGCTCTGCAATAGAAGCAATGTATAATTTAGCTTCTAATGATTTTGGACTTGGAAGTTATGTTGAAAATTTATCAGGAAAAATATTTGTTGTACTTATAATATTTATGATATTTAAAGTAACTATTTCAATAATGACATATGTAGTTAATCCAGACGCTTTTACTGATAAAAGCAAGGGAATTCAAAATGTTTTTAAAAGAATAGTTATTTCAATTGTATTATTAGTGTCAATAAATCCAATATTTTCAGCTTTATCATATATTCAAGATGCCATAATTGAAGACGGAGTTATTGAAAATTTAATTATGGGGAGTAATAATGATACAGTTCATGAAACAAGTGACGGTGAATATGTTTATTTGATACAAATAAGCCCATATTGTGAAACGTGGGCACCAAATAATAAGGTAGTTGCATTTTCAAAAGGAGACATGATTTCTCTATTAACCTTAAAACCATTTATACAACCATCTACTTCAACAACAGGAGCTGATTCAAGAAAAGATGAATTGCTGGATTTAGAATATTGTGGTGTTGATGTTAGTAAGGATATTGACTATATTGATAGTACAGAAATGGGCTTTTATCAAAGTATATCTGGTCCTAAAAGTACAGATGACTTTTTGAGATGGGAAATTTATAATGGATATACTGGTACATGGTCTATTGAAAATAATGTTTATTATTTAGATTTTGACTATTTATGGGCACTTGTATTTGGAATAGTAGTGTTATTAATAGTGATAAGTTTCTGTTTTGACGTTGTAAAACGTGCATTAACATTATTAGTTTTACAAGTTATGGCACCAATTCCTATAATATCCTATATAAGCCCTGATAGTAAATCATCAAATATGTTAAATTCATGGTTTAAAAAATTAGGTTCAACATGGGCAAGTTTATTCATAAAAATGTTATCATTAAGTCTTGCAATAAGTTTTATTGGAGCAATATCAGACTCTGCAATTATAAAAGATGGTAGTGGAGGACTTATTATACAATTAATTGCAATCGCAGGTACGTTAATGTTTGCAAAAGAATTACCTAAGTTATTAGAAGAGTTAATTCCAGGGTTAAAAATGGGTAATGGCTTCGAATTAAATCCATTTAAAAAAATAAGTAAAGAAGCATTAGGAGGAAATATGTTACTTGGAGCAGGTGCTGGAATATTAGGAGCAGGGCTTGCTGGTGGAACTAATGCTATACATAGACTTGGAAGTGGAATATCTCAAGGTGTGAATAATGCAAGAAATGTAAGTGGCTTTAGAAATAAAGCAGGAGCAATTTTAAATAGCTCTTTAAGAGGTGCTGCAAGAGGTGTTGGAAGCGGATTAACAGGAGCAGCACGAGCAGGAATTAATGCTTTTGGAAGAACATCAAAAGATGGTCGAATATTTAATGGTGCTTGGAATGGATACCAGACATCAATGTATTCTAAATTATTAAGAGAAGATAATTTAAGAAAAGCTGGATTAGAAAATGCATCACTAGGTGATAAAATGAAGTTTGCAGCTGGATCAGTACTTGCTGATGGAGCCAGATATGTTGGTGTTCTTAATAAAGGACAAAGTGAATATTTAGATGCTGCACGAATGGATAATCAGATTAAATCAATGGAATCTAAATTAAGTGAAGACAAATTGAATTTAACAATTGAAAAGCAAAATGCTTTAGCTCCATTCCAGGAATATGCAAAATATGCTCAAAAAATAAAAGAAAAGATAGATAATGAATCAAATGTTAAAACAGCTCAACAACTTTTAGAGGATGCACAAGCAACTGGTAATGCATCAGATATTGCTGCTGCAAGAAATATATTAGAAGAAGCAAAAAAAACAGCTGGTCAAAAATTACTAAGTACAGATAGAGAAACTAGAGCATATGCTAGTAAGTTACAAGAAATAAGAAATAACAATAGTATATTAAAGGATAATAATTACGACTTCATAGATGATAAAGGATTCTTTAAAGCAAGTTCAATTTATAATGCTAATTCTCAAGCTAATATTACTGAAATGAGTTATGCATCTAGAGAAAAAGAATTTGAAATTAGGCAACAACAAATTGATTCTATCAAAAATAGTAAAGAATATATGGAAGCACATGATGAAAATTCAAGAGCTAAATTACAAAACTCTAGTCGTATAAATAGAGATGTTCAACAACCTGGATATAAACCAAGTGCTGGTCCAGCTCAAGAAACTGCATTTGATCGATATGTAGGTGGACATCCTGGAGGACATAATTCTGATCATGGACCAGGTAGGCAATTTCTACCACCAGATAATGGTGGAAATCCTAGACCATAAAAAATAAAAAGTGGGTGAATAAAAATGAATAATAATTATTTAATACCGGCCAATTCAAAAAAATCACAATTATATTTTGGATTATTTAATAAATTTGATTTAATATTATTTGGTAGTGGAGTAGGAACATCATTATTATTAATGACAATAATTCCTGTTGGAAATTATATTCTTTCAATAATAATATGTTTACCTGCTGTAATAACTGGGTTTCTAGTATTCCCCGTTCCAAACTACCATAATGTTTTATCTTTATTAAGGTCGATATGGCAATTTTATACAACAAGACAAAAATTCATTTGGAAAGGTTGGTGTGTAAAAGATGAGTTCAAAGAAGACGATAAAAAGTAGATATACAGAACAATATGTACCTATAAAAAGTATTACAAATGGTATGATTGTGCTTGAAAATAATGAAAAAGTAACAGGTCTTAAAATTGTACCCAGAAATATATTTATTTCTGATACTAATACGCAATATGCAATAATTGATAATTTAAAAAATGTATATAACGTTATAGATTATGAATTCTGGGTAATTGCTGCTGATAGACCAGTTGATGTAAATGTATTTTTATCACAACTTCAATTATTGTATGCAAAAACAAATGATCAAGTAACAAGAAAGCTAATAATGGAAGATATAGAAAAAGCAAATACATTTACAAATAACAATGTTGTAGATACAGAATACTTCTTATTATTTAGACATAAAGATCCAGAAGTAATAAATAAAAGATTGAGACAATTAATAACAATGTTTGCTAATGCGGGATTAAATTCACATCAAGTAACTAATGATGATTTAAGAATTATCTTAGATAATTTCCTAAATGGTGGACAAACAACTAATTTTGGAGGTGTTTTTGTATGAATCTAAAAGCACAATTAGCACCTAAGGGCTTAGAATTTAAACCAAATGGCTTTATTATAAGCGATAAATATGCAACAATATTAACAGTTATTTCTTATCCAAGAATGATAACACCAGGATATTTATCAAATTTAACAAGTATGTCAGGAATTAAAGTTGTTATAAAACATATTCCTGTAGATTTCTCAGTACTTAGAAAAATGTTAAATAAGGAAGTTGCAACATTAAAAGAAAGATATCAAAATGAAAAGGATATAACAATTCAAGAAAGAATAAGACAAGATTATGAATCATTAGAAGTATTCATAACACAACTTGCAGCATCACAGGCAAAAATCTTTGATTTTCAAATGCATATTATGATAACAGCAAATTCAGAGGAAGAATTAAACAATAAAAAAATGCAAGTAAGAAACTATCTTGAAGCAATGCAATTAAGAGCATATCCATTACGCTTTGAACAAGAAAATGTCTTTAAATCAATGCTTCCAATATATGAAGATCAAGAAATTGAAAGTAGAATCGGAATACCAATTCCATCTCCAACAATTGCAGCTATGTATCCTTTTATATTTGATAGTATAAAAGATCCTGGCCTATCAACATTGTTAGGTGTAGATTTCTCAGGTGGAGTAATTTTATTTAATCAATTCTTATATAAAATAAAAAAAGAACATAATAGAAATAATGCAAACTTAATTATTCTTGGTACATCAGGAAGTGGTAAGTCAACAGCAGAAAAAATTATGTTTAGAACACATATAAGAAATGGCTGTCAATTAATTGCAATAGATCCTGAAGGTGAATTAGAAGGAATGACAAGAAGATATAAAGGAGACTTTATAGATCTTGGTAAAGGTGGAGAATTTGGAATGATTAATCCACTAGAAGTTGTAATAGATGCGGATGAAGATGAAGTAAAAGGTGGACTTGGATATACAGTGCTTACTAGAACTCTTCAAAGTATAAAAGCATTTATGAAGTATTATGATCCTTCAATCACAGAAGATATATTAAATATGTTTACAGAAATTGTTACAGAAACATATAGAAGATTTGGAATGAATTTTGAAACAGATTTTACAAAATTTAAATCAATCGATTATCCAACATTTAAAGATGTATATGCAACAATAAGAGGAAGACTTGCATCAATGACTGAAAAAACACATGAAAAAGATGTAATGGAAATGCTTGAAATGAAAGTAAGACCACTTGTTAAAGAATTAAAATATTATTTTGATGGACATACAACAATAGAACCAAAAAGTAAATTTATAGTATTTAATATTAGAGAACTTATGAATGCTGATGCTAATATAAGAAATGCACTTTTCTTTAACATTCTTAAATATGCATGGGGACTTACTTTAGATAAAAGAATAGATACTGTATTATCTGTAGATGAAGCACATGTATTATTATCTGGTAATAATACACTTGGGGCTGATTTCTTAGCACAAATTCAAAGACGTGCTAGAAAATATAATACGGGTACAATTATAATAACTCAACAACCAAGTGATTTTAGCGATCCAAATGTTATAACACAAGGAAAAGCTATATTTGATAATGCATCATATTATTTGGTTATGGGATTAAAAAAACAAGCAGTTGAAGACTTAGCAAAATTAATAGATTTAAATGATAATGAAAAAGAAAATATTAAACATTATAATCAAGGAGAAGCATTATTTGTTTGTGGAAGTAGAAGAATGCAAATAGAAGTAATCGCAACTGAACAAGAATTAGATTCATTTGGATCAGGTGGTGGATTATAAAATAGTCTGGTGGTGGTATTTTGGATAATAAAGATTTTGATGATGAAATAGATGAATTAGAAGATGAAACTCCTTCATATGAAGAAATGCCTGAAGAAGAAATAGAAAGTGAAAATCAAGATTTTTATACACAAAATATTAATAATCAAATAAGAAATATTAGAAGAGAAAATAAAGGAAGCCAAAATACCGTTAATAGACTTAGACAAAGAAATGCGAATACAATTGTAAAAAAAGCAACAATACCAAATCAAAATACTGATGAAGGAGAGCAACCAGAACAAAAACAAAATAAATTAGATAAATTAAATCCATTAAAACAAAATGGAGGATTATCTAATATTGGAAATAATTTTAAACAAAAAGGTAAAGAACTTGGTACTGCAGCAAAAGAAAAAACAAAAGAAGTTATAGCTAGTGGTGTAAAAAAATTATCTGCTTTTTTACTTAAAAATCCATATGTACTTATAATAATTGGAATTATCATATTAATTATAGTTATTCCAGTTTTATGGAAAGCAAATGGTGACGAGGATGATAGCAGTGGCAATTTAGATAATTCTGAAATAATAAGTAATTCAGATAGCATGATTTCACTTAAAAGGACAAAATTATCGAGGCAAGAATTTGTTGATGCATGTAATAATTATTCAAATGGTTCAAAACACAAAGCTTTTTATGATAAATGTGGTAGAATATATGATATATCTAAAGAGAATAATTTTAACCCTGAAATGGTTGTAATTAGAGCAATAGTAGAAGGATTTTCACCAGGGGAATATAAAAATAATTACTGGGGTATTGGATGTTTTAATGGAGCAGGTTCAAGTGCCTGTAAAACATATGGCTCATTTGATGAAGGTGTAAAAGCATATATTAAAAATGTTTCACAATATGAAACAGTAGAACAAATGGCTAGTAAATATGCATATATAGGTGATAACTGGTATAATCCAGGTAGTTCAGCAAGTGGAGGATGTTATTATTTTCCTTATATAAAACAGTATATGAGTTCTGCGAGAATAATTACAGTTCAAAATGCATGTAGTGAAAGTAAAAAATGTTCAGGTACAATCTGTATTCCAACAAATGATGAAGATCAAATGGCATATGCTAAGTATCAAGTATCAAAAATGGTTGATGTAGGAAATAGTGTCTTTGGAAGTGTAACAAGTCAAGAAGCAACATCTAAAGCATCATCCTCAAAAATGCCAACCTCTGTTGAAGATTTAAAAATTAGATATTATTTTACATTTGATAAGGAAAAATATTTGAAATTAGAAGGAGCAGATAGTCATTTATTTGGACAATGTGTATGGTATGCATATCATAGAGCGATGGATATAGTAAATTCTTCAAATCTAAGTTCAGAAGAGAAACAAAAGAGAATTGAAAGTTTACAATCACATTCATCAGACGGAGGTGCATATGTAACTGCTATGGAGGGCTCAATATTTAAAAAGACTACAAATCCAAATGATATAAAAGCACCAGCTGTTATATCTTGGAAAAATGGTTCATATGGACATGTTGCAATAATAGAAGAAGTACAAACAGACTCAAATGGTAATAAAACTTTTGTTGTATCAGAAGGATGGAGAAATAGAGATTGTCCGAATAGAAGCTGGTGTACACATAATTCAATAGAATCATTATGGGCTGTTACTAGATTTAATTCTTATACAACTTCTTCAGTAAATACTTATAGTAGTGGTTATACCTTTGTAAATGCAGCTTCATTATTAGAATAGAGTGATATAATGAAATTAAAAAATATATTGATGTTTATTGTGATATTATTACTTGCTGGATGTACTCCAAAATATGAATTAGAAATTAATAGTAATCATATATCTGAAAAATTAACTATAAGTCAAATACCTAATAATTACACAGAAAATGACTTTGAAAATAGACTAGCAATTCCTGAAGATGATAAATATTATAATACAAGTTTTTCTAATGGAGTAGCAACCTATAGTTATGGATATAACCTTTCAAATGTTTCTAAAAGTAATATGATAAATTCATGTTTTGATGCCTATAAATTTTATCAAAAAGATGATTACTATGTTTTACAAACAGGATCAAAATTTATGTGTTATCCATTGCAAATAAACGATTTCACATTTGCTAAATATAATAAATTAGATATAATAATAAAAATAAATGATTTTGAAGTAATAGAAAATAATGCAGATGTAGTAGAAAATAATGAATATAGGTGGACTATAAATAGTAAAAATTATAATAATAAATCAATATTAATAAAATTTAAAAATATAAATAAAACACCAATAGAAGAAAAAAAAGATAAATCAAGCGTTGATTTAAAAGTAATACTAATGGTGGTTGTCGGAATAATATTAGTAATATTAATTATAATATTATATGCACTAAATTTGAATAAAAAAAGAAATAAATTATAGACTATTAAAATAGTCTTTTTTTATTAAAAAAATGTTTATTTATAAAAATTTATGATATAATTAGAATAGTTTAAATCTATTGGAGGTATTTACATGAAATTAAAATTTAGAGCAGAACCAAAAGATATATTAATATTTGTGATATTTGTAATATTTTGCTTTTATATTTTATCTATAGGTGTTTTAAATGCATTTTCAATTCTTGAAGATGGAACACTTCATGGATTAAATCCATTTCCAATTTTTACATCAGATAAAATTATATTGGTGTTGATTTTATTTACAGCAATTTTAATATTTGCAGTAGCAAGTGTATCATCATACTTTTTTGAAAGAGAAAAAGGATTAGGAGTAGCTGTAGGAAAAAAAGATGAAAAAGGTTATTCTAGATGGTGTAAAGATAAAGAAATGAAAAAATCTCCTGGAATAGTTGTTATTAAACCAACAGATGATAACATTGAAAAAGGTGGAATTCCAATATATAATAATGGAAAAGAAATATGGGTAGATACTGGTGGATACCATAATATGATTATAGGTTCAACAGGTAGTGGTAAATCACAAGCTATATCATTTCCATTTATAAATGTAATGGCAAAAGCTGGAGAATCAATGATAATTACCGATCCTAAAGGTGAATTATACGAAGGAACAGCAAAGGAACTAGAAAAAAGAGGATATAATATAATATTGTTAAATTTCCGTGAACCAGAAAAAGGAAATTGTTGGAACCCATTCTCAATTCCATATAAATTATATCAACAAGGTAATAAAGATAAAGCAATAGAACTTCTAGAGGATTTAGCTAAAAATATTCTTTATGATGAAAATAATAAAGGACAAGATCCATTCTGGGAAAACACATCAGCAGATTATTTTGCAGGATTGGCATTTTCGCTTTTCCAAGATGCAAAAGAAGATGAAATTAATATAAATAGCATAAATTATATGGCAACGGTTGGAGAAAATAAAATTGGAGGAACAACTTATATAAAAGAATACTTTAGTTCTAAACCAACAACATCAACTGAAAGCATAAAAGTTAATGCTACAATTACTGCACCAAATGAAACAAAAGGTAGTATATTATCCGTATTTAATCAAAAAATCCAACTATTTTCATCACGTGAAACATTATCAGAAATGTTAGCTCATAATGATTTTGATATGGAAGATATTGGGAGAAATAAAACTGCTGTATTTATTGTAATTCAAGATGAAAAAAAGACATATCATTCACTTGTTACAATATTCTTAAAGCAATGTTATGAAACTCTTGTTAGAGTAGCTCAAGAAAATCAAGGCGGAAAGCTAAAATACAGAACTAATTTCTTACTAGATGAATTTGCAAACATGCCACCTTTAAGTGACGTAGATGCAATGGTATCAGCAGCACGTTCGAGAAATATTAAATTATCATTTATAATTCAAAACTTCTCACAATTAAACGATGTATATGGAAAAGAAAAAGCAGAAACAATAAGAGGTAACTGCGGTAATACAATATATATATTAAGTACAGAACTTGCAGCTCTAGAAGAAATTAGTAAAATGTGTGGTGAAGTTAAATCTAAAAAAGATGATAAAACTGACTCTAGACCACTTATAACAGTTACTGATTTACAAAATTTTAAAGAAGAAGACGCTTTAATTTTAAGATCAAGAATGCGCCCATTCAAAACAAAATTAAAATTTGATTGGAAAATTGAATGGGGAATGAGTAAAGAAAAAGCAAATTACCCAACAAGAAAAAGACAATCAGTAAATATATTTGATTTAAAAAGCTTTGTAGAAAAACAAAGAGAACAAAAAATAAATGATATGTTAAATGGTGGACCAAAAGATACTAAATCACCATCTGCTACAATGCCAGGAATGTTTCCACCTCCAGGATTATTTGGACCAAAAGAAGATAGAAAACCAGGCGGATTTAATGTAGACGATTTAGTAGCAAAAATAGATGCTAAAATAGCAGAACTAGAAGAAGAAGAAAGAAAAGAAAAAGAAGAACAAGAAAAGAAAAAGAAACAAACATCTGAGAAAAATATTAAACAAGAAATTAGTAAAAAAGAAGAAAACAACCCAATTAAAAAATCAGATACTAAAAAAACTGAAAATAATGAGAATGAAAATAAACAATCTAAAGATAAAAAAATTGAATCAGATAAAAAAGATACAATTAAGTTAGAAAAAGAAAAAAATGACTTCATAGATAATAAAATAGAAGAAACAAATAAGGTTGTTGACAATTATGAATTTGAAGATGAAGATGATGAAATAACTGATGATCAATTTTTTGATGATTTCTTCTACGATGAAGATGATTAAAAATAACAGAAATGTTATTTTTTCTATAAACTAAATCACTTATTATAAAAAATAAATTGCATACAATATAGTGGGTGGTTAATATGATACCAAGTATATCAATTAAAGATTTATTAAAAAATAAAAATGCTAATATTATAGATATAAGAAGCATAGAAAATTATAATAATAATCACATAAATAATGCAATAAATATACCATTTGAAAAAATAATAACAGCACCACAAAAATATTTACAAAAAAATCAAAAATATTATTTATATTGTAGAAGTGGAATGACAAGTAAAAAAGCATGTGAAATATTGCTATATATGGGATATGATGTTACAAATATATATGGTGGATATGAAGAATGGTTACTTACAAAGGAAGATTAACTTCCTTTTTTTTATAATGACTTTAAAAAAAAATAAAAATGTATTATAATAATAAAGAATGGTGATAAAAATGCAAAATATGATACAAGACATGATCGTTTTTTTTAAGGAAATAGTATTAAATAATAATATTTTTATAAGTGTACTAGTTGGATTTTCTGTAATAGTACTAGAATCAATAATCCCTATTTTACCACTTGCTTTATTTATAGCATTAAATATGCTAGTATTAGGTAACTTTATGGGATTTATTTTGTCGTGGATAGCAACAGTAGCAGGATGTCAATTAAGCTTTTTAATATTTAGAAAAGGTGTTAGTAAAAAGCTTTATCATAATATAGATAATAAACCAAGAACAAAAAAGCTTATGAATATAATAAGTAATATAAGTTTTTCAAAACTAGTTATAATAATGGCAATACCATTTACACCAGCATTTTCAATAAATATAGGAGCAGGACTATCAAAATTAGAATATAAAAAATTTTTACTTGCAACAATTATTGCTAAAATATCAATTGTATATTTCTGGGGATTTATTGGAACAACATTTGTAGAAAGTATAACAGATATTACAGTAATTATAAAATTAATTTTTATATTAATAGTAGCATTCTTTTTATCAAAAATAGTCATAAATAAATTTGATATAGATTAGGAGAAAAATATGGAATATGTCATAGTAGGAATTCTTATAATAATATTAATACTTATTGTAGTATTATTATTTAGAGGAATAAATGAAACAAATATAATAGAAAAAATTGGAAAAATAGAAACAAATGTAGTAAAAGAATTAGGTGAATTCAAAGGTAGTCTAGAAAAAGATATAAATGAAGAATTTGTAAAACAAAATGAAAAATTAGAAGTTAGATTAAGACTTATTAATGATACAGTTAATGAAAGACTAGATAAAAACTTTGAAAAAACTAACAAGACATTTACCTCTGTATTAGAAAGATTATCAAAAATAGATGAAGCACAAAAGAAAATAGATACATTATCAAAAGATATAGTATCACTTGAAAGTGTACTTACTGATAAAAAGGCAAGAGGAATATTTGGAGAAGTAAACTTAAAACATATTTTAGAAAATGTTTTTGGAGTTAATGATAAAATATATAAAATGCAATATACTTTATCAAATGGAACAATAGTAGATTGTGCATTATTTGCTCCATCCCCACTTGGGCTAGTTGGCATAGATTCTAAATTTCCACTTGAAAACTATAGAAGAATGATAGATAAAACAAATAGTGAAGATTTAAGAAACAACTATGAAAAAATGTTTAAATTAGATATGAAAAAACATATAGATGCAATAAGCAGTAAGTATATAATAAATGGAGAAACAAGTGATCAAGCAATACTTTTTTTACCAGCAGAAGCCATATTTGCATACGTTAATGCATATCATAGTGATATAATAGAATATGCCTATAAAAAAAGAGTTTGGATAACAAGCCCAACAACATTAATAAGTACATTAACAACAATTCAAGTCATAATAAAAAATATGGAAAGAGATAAATATGCAAAAGTAATACATAATGAATTATTGCTTTTAGATGAAGAATTTAAAAGATATAAAGATAGATGGGATAAATTATCAAGAAGTATTGAAACAGTAGGAAGAGATGTTAAAGAAATTCATACAACAACAGAAAAAATAACAAAAAGGTTTAATTCTATAAATGAAGTTGAAATGGAGAATTTAACAAATGAAGAAAATAAATAATATTATTATAGCGATAATAACAATTATCAGTTATATAATTGCATTAAAATATTTAAAAAATAAGGAGTACATAGATTTTTTAAAAACAATACTTATTTTACCAACAATGTTAATAATAAAAATAAGAAAAATAAATTTAAATACAAATATAAAATTTGCTTATTTAATATTTATATTTTTTGCTTATTTTTTAGGAGTAATAATAAATTTATATGATAAAATTATTTTTTATGATACATTGATGCATTTTATATCAGGTATATTTACAGCATATTTAGCTTTAAATATAATAAAAACTGAAAATAAAATAATAAAAATATTATTTATATTAGGGTTTGTATCATTAATTGCAACGACATGGGAGATTTTTGAATATACATCAAGTATTATATTTAATGTAGATCCTCAAAAAGTAGTTGAAACAGGAATAAATGATACAATGAAAGATATTATAGTAGCGCTTCTAGGCGGAATTTTAGTGGTAATTTTTACAAATAAAAAAATAGAAAAAAAGTCTCTTAAATTGTAGACTTTTTTTTCTATTGTGATATAATAAAAAACAATTTACAAGGAGGCAAAAAATATGATGAAAAAAGAATTACCAGTGATAATATTAAAAGGAATCGTACTTTTGCCAAATAATGAAATAAAACTAGAATTTGATAATGATTTAAGTAAAAATATAGTAGATGTAGCAGAATTATTTCATGATAATAAAATACTTATTGTAAGTAATGAAAATAAAGTAGAAGAAAATATAAATTTAAATGAATTACCTAAAATTGGAGTAATATCAAAAATAAGCCATAAAATAGAACTACCAAATGGAAAAGTTAGACTTATTATAACAGGACTTGAAAGATGCAAGGTAATTGAATATTTAAATAAAAATAAAAAAAATGATTTATTAGATGCAATAGTAGAAGAAATTCTAAAAGAAAGAATAGAAACTAGAGAAGAACAAGCCTTAATAAATAAGTTATATAAAGAAGTAGAATATCATACAAAAGCTATACCATATGTATCTAATAGTGTATTATCAATTATAAAAAATGTGAAGTCACTTGATAAAATGACAGATATTGTAGGACCATATATACAAAATGATCAAACAAAACTTATAAAATATCTAAATGAAATTAATCCAAAAGAAAGATTAATATTAATACTAAGAGATATTTACAAAGAACAAGAAATGTTTGAAATAGATAAAAATATAGATAGTAAAGTTAGAAAAAATATAGATGAAAATCAAAGACAATATGTATTAAAAGAAAAACTAAAAGAAATAAAAAAAGAATTAAATGATACATCACTAAAAGAACAAGAAATAAATAAAATAAAAGAAAAAATAAATAAATTAAATTTAAATGAAAAAATAAAAGAAAGACTAGAAGAAGAAGTAAATAGATATGAAAATCTAGTAGAAACATCTCCAGAATTAGATGTAATAAGAACATATATTAATCATTTAATTAATATACCATGGAATACATATACATCTGATAATGAAGATTTAACAGATATATTAAATAAACTTAATGAAACACATACTAGTCTTGAAGAGCTAAAAAAAAGATTTATAGAATATGTTGCAATCAAAAAAAGAACAAATAATATAAATAGTCCAGTAATATGCTTAGTTGGCCCACCGGGAGTAGGAAAAACATCATTTGTATATTCACTTGCAAAAGCATTAAATAGAAGCTTTACTAAAATATCAGTAGGTGGAATAAGTGATGAAGCAGAAATAATAGGACATAGAAGAACATATTTAGGATCAAGCCCTGGAAGAATAATTAAAGGACTTGAAAAAGCAAAATCAATGAACCCTATATTTTTAATAGATGAAATAGATAAAATGACAAAAAGTCAAAAAGGAGATCCATCGAGTGCTCTATTAGAAGTATTAGATAAAGAACAAAATAAGTATTTTAGTGATAACTATATAGAAGAAGAAGTGGATTTAAGCAATGTAATATTTATAACAACTGCAAACAATATTGAAGATATAGAAGAACCATTAAGAAATCGTTTGGAAATAATAGAAATACCAGGATATCTTGAAATTGAAAAATTAAACATAGTAAAAAATCATATATTAAAAAAAGTATGCACAGAACATGGAATAGAGAAAAGTTGTTTTGAGATAAATGACGATGTAATACTTAAGATAATAAGAGGCTATACTAAAGAATCTGGAGTAAGAGAATTAGAAAGACAAATAGAAAAAATAATAAGAAAATTAGTAACAGAACTAATGTATAAAAAAATATCAATTAATAAATTTACAATAGATGAAAAATTAGTAGAAAAATACCTTGGAAAAGAAATATATAATTATAATAAAAAAATAGAAAATGATATAGGAGTAGTTAAAGCACTTGCATATACAAAATATGGTGGAGATACATTAAAAATAGAAGTAAACTGTTTTAAAGGAACAGGGAAATTAACACTAACAGGAAATTTGGGAGACATAATGATTGAAAGTGCTAAAATAGCATTAGATTATATAAAATCAAATGCTAAAATATTTAAAATAGACTATAGAGCTTTTAAAGAATATGATATACATATTCATGTACCTAGTGGTGCTATAAAAAAAGATGGACCAAGTGCTGGAATAGCACTTACAACAGCAATTATAAGTTTATTTACAAATAAAAAAATAGATAATGATATAGCTCTTACTGGTGAAATAACATTAAGAGGAAATGTCTTAAAAATAGGTGGATTAAAAGAAAAAAGTATTGGAGCTATAAATAGTGGTGTAAAAAAAATAATAATACCAAGCGATAATTTAAATGAAATAGAATCATTTGATAGTGAGATAAAAAACAAAATAGAATATATACCAGTAGAAAATTATATGGATGTATTTAAATTATTATGGAGGTAATATATGAATATTAATAAAAATAAACTAGCATTTTATTTTAACAAAATATCATTAGATGCATTACTTATTTCAAAAGATTTTAAAGAATCATTAAATGAAATAAAAATTGAAGAATTAACAAGTGATATTAATTTAATGGTAATCTTAGAAAAATTAAAAAATATAAAATATGGACACTATATAAAAGAAGAACTAGATAATTTAAAAATAATAGTAGAAATATTAAAAAGTGAAGACATAAATAATGAAATAATAGATGAAATAATAAATGAATATGAAAATGTTAAAGATACAAAAACAGATGAAAAAGTATATTTGATAGAATGTTTTTATAAAGTAATGGACTCAAGTTACTTAAAAGGTTTTGATTATATAGAAAGTATTGATAAAGAGAATGTAAAATATACAATAGAATTTGATAATGTAACTATATATACTTTAATAAATGATAAATATGAAATATATGAAACAGACTACTATATATGTTCAATAAAAAAGTTTTTAATTGAATTTCCGGAAATGTTTAAAAATAAAAAAATAAATAAAAGAGCACTAGAAATATTAGAAAAAAATAAATCTTCGAAAGATGCCGAAAGATTAATGTATAAAATAAAAAATATAAATAAATTTACGGATACTAATTTTGATATACTATTATATAAATCATTATATGATTATATAATAGTACAAAATATGTTAAATAATAATAAATTTTTAGATGAAAATATAGATTTAATAACAACTAATAAAATAGAAATACTATTTAATTTAATAGATGAAAAATTAATAAAAGATGAAAAAAATAAACAAGCAGCATATAAAATATTACAAGAATATAAAGAGAGAAAACTACCATATTTATCAGATGAAAATAAAAAAGAATTAATAAAAAAAATAAACGAATATATAGGAAAATTAAATCAAATGACAGACTTTGATCTGTTATTACAATCAGAATATGCAACAAGATTAAAAAATTTAAGTGTAAGTGAATTTATATTTAATCCATTAAAAATAGATGAATTAATAAAAAAAGATTTAGCTGTATTTAGTCTATATATGTTTGATGATGAAAAATATAAAGAAAACCTAGAAATAATAAATCATGAGAAATTATATTTAAGTATAAATAAATTTATAAATTTAAATCCATCAATGTTTGATGATGAAACAGTATATAAAAGAACAATTGATTTATTAGATGCTAATGATAGAAATACAAAAAAAGTAAAAAATAAAGTAAATAAAATATATAATGGAAGATAAGTAATAATTTATCTTCTTTTTCATATATTTAAGTGATTGGAGGAGAAATATGAAGAAAGTAATTCCTTTTAAAAAAGATATAATGTTTAAAACTAATTTAGAAGAAATAACAAGTATATCATTAGAACACACCCTAAAAATAGAAAATAATATATTAGAAGGAGATTTTAATGTAAGTGGAGAATATAAAATAACAAACGAAAGTAGAGACACTGAACCTTTTTTATATGAATTACCATTTGAAGCAGTATTTGATTCAAAATATAAATTAGATGATGCAATAATAGATATAGAAGATTTCTATTATGAAATAATAAATAATAGTATTTTAAGAGTAAATATAGAAGTATCAGTAGATAAAATTGAAGAAATATTAATAGAAGAAATAGAAAAACCATTATATCAAGAAGATAAAGAAGAAAAAGAGGAAATAAAGGAGGATTTAAATATGAATGTAGAAAGATGTGTTGAAGAAGAAGATAACATTCCAAACTTATTTGATAATATTAATATAGATGAAACTTATAATACATATAAAATATATATTGTAAGAGAAGGAGATACATTAGAAAGTATAATGGAAAAATATAATATAAATAAAGATGTATTAGAATTATATAATGATACTAAAGAATTAAAACTAGGTGATAAAATTATAGTACCAGTTTCATATGAAGGAAATTAATGAATTAATAAGAGAATATAAACCAAATGGATATAAAAAAATAAAAAATGTAATATTAATTAAAACAAAGGATAATAAGATGATAATAAAAAAAAAACAAAATACAAATAATATATATGATTATTTAAATTCAAGAAGTTTTAGATATTATCCTAAAATAATTAATGAAAATGAAAATTATAGAATAACAGAATACATAGAAGAAGTAAAAATGCCTTTAGAACAAAAAATGATAGATATGATAAATTTAGTAAGTTTATTACATAGTAAAACATCATTCTATAAAGAAGTAGATGAGGCAGATTATAAGAAAATATATGAAGATATAACAGGTAACATAGAATATTTAGGAAGCTATTATATGGATTTAATAACAATTATAGAAAGTAAAGTATATATGAGTCCAAGTGAATACTTAATAGCGCGAAATATATCTAAAATAAATTCATCACTAAACTATGCAAAAATAGAATTAGAAAAATGGTTAGAAAAATTAGAAACTAAAAAAAAACAACGTTTTGTTGTTTTACATAATAATTTAGAATTAGACCATTACATAAGAGGAAATAATTCATATTTAATAAGTTGGGATAAATCTAAAATAGACATTCCTATATTTGATTTATATAAATTATATAAAAAATATGCGTTAACTTTTGATTTTGAATCAATATTAAAAGAATATGAAAAAATATACCCCTTATTAAAAGAAGAAAAAATGCTATTGTTTATTTTAATTGCTTTACCAGATAAAATAGAATTTACAGATAATGAATATGAAAATACATGTTTGGTTAGTAAAAAAATAGATATAATATACAAAACTGAAAAATTAATAGAAGAATATTCTAAAGAAAAAAAAGAAAATACAAATAACAAATAAATATAGTATAAATAAATTAAAACGTGTTACAAATATAAAGGTTAAAATGATTTGATAAAAAAATAAAATACCGAATATAAGTAAAAAAGTAAACCATTTATTTTTACCACAAAACCAATTATTAAATCCATTTGGCATAATATCACCTAATTTATAATATGATCATTAAAAAAAATAGTAAATGAAAATGACTATAAGGAGAAAATATGGATATATATGAAAGACGAGTAGATGATTTATTAAATGAGTTAGATAAGGTAAATATATCAAATGAAGAAAAAATAAAATATTTAAAGATATATACAAAAATATTAATAGAAAAAAAAGCTGAAATAGAAAATAATTTTATATTAGGAACACTTATATCAAGTATAGGATTAGGTACAATGATAAATACTAATATATATATATCATCAATACTATTTGGAAGCGGAATTATAATTAGTTTATACAAAGCAAAAAAAATAAATGAAAAGATTACTATAAATGATATAAAAGAATATAAAAGATCAAGATAATATGGTCTTTTTTTTACTTTTTTGATACAATAATAATGGTGATAAAATGTTTGAAAATTTAGGAGATAGACTACAGAATGCATTAGATAAAATAAAAGGATATGGAAAAATAACAGAAGATAATATAGGGGATATGACACGAGAAATTAGACTTGCCCTTTTAGAAGCTGATGTTAATTATAAAGTTGTAAAAGAATTTATTAATAATGTAAAAGAAAAAGCACTTGGTGAAGAAGTAAAAAAAAGTCTTAAGCCAGGTGAAATGTTTGTAAAAATAGTAAAAGATGAATTAGTTGATTTGTTAGGAGAAGAACACCAAGAATTAAATTTAAATGGAAATCCAGCAACATTAATGTTAGTAGGACTTCAAGGAAGTGGAAAGACAACAACTATTGCTAAAATAGCTAATTATTTAAGAAAAAAATATAAGAAAAAACCACTTTTAGTAGCATGTGATATATATAGACCAGCTGCTATTGAACAATTAAAACAACTAGGACGTGAATTAAACATAGAAGTATATGATGAAGGTAAAAATAATCCTGTGGATATATCTAATAATGCAATAAAATATGCAAAAGAAAAAAATTATGATTATGTATTAATAGATACAGCAGGGCGACTTCATATAGATGATACATTAATGGATGAACTTGAAAATATAAGTAATTCTATTAAACCAGATGAAATACTTCTTGTTGTAGATAGTATGACAGGTCAAGATGCAATTAATGTAATAGAAGGATTTAATAATAAATTAAAATTAACTGGGGCGGTTTTAACAAAACTTGATGGTGATACTAGAGGTGGAGCCGCATTATCAATTAGACATTTAACAAATGTACCAATTAAATTTGTTGGTGTTAGTGAAAAAATGGATGGACTTGAAGAATTTTACCCAGAAAGAATGGCCAGTCGCATTCTTGGTATGGGCGATTTAATGAGTATTGTTGAAAAAGCAGAATCTGTTATAGATGAAGATGAAGCTTTAGATACCGCTAAAAAAATGCAAAATGGTAAATTTGATTTAGAAGATTTTTTAAAGACATTTAAACAAATAAAAAAATTAGGACCGCTTGAAAATTTAATAAAATTAATTCCAGGAGCAAAAAAAATGGGATTAAATAATGTAAAAATAGATCCAAAAGATATATCGCATATAGAAGCAATAATTTTATCAATGACTCCATATGAAAGAAAACATCCAGAGGTTATAAAAGCAAGTAGAAAACAAAGAATTGCAAAAGGTAGTGGTAGAACAGTTGAGGAAATTAATAGACTTTTAAAACAATTTGAAGAAATGAAAAAAATGATGAAAATGATGAAAAATGGAAAAATGAAAATGCCATTTTAATTAATCTAGGGAGATTACACACTCCTTTTTTTTAATTTATCATACTATAAATTAGATAAGGGGGAAAGTATTATGTTTGGTAGAAAATGTTGTCAAGATAGACAAATGGGGTTTCAAATGCCACAAATGAATTCTTGTTGTATGGAACAACCTATAATAGAACCAACAATAAATAAATGCATAGAAAAAGAATACTATCATGAAGTACCACATGTATGTCCAATTCATACTCACACAGTAAATAAACATATTTATAAACATACATATACACCACAATATACATGCTCAGAAGAAGAACAAGTATGCAATTTAGATTGTGGAAAATGTTCTGGATTTTAATAAAAAAATAAAAGATAAATATTAATCTTATTTGTCTTTTTTTTTTGTAAAGATTAGATAATCTAATTGACAAATTACAACATTAAGAGTTATACTTTATGTATAGTAAATAGAATGGTAGGAGTGTTAAAGTGGATAGAAAAAATGAAAAAATTATGTATGGTGTTATTATATTGGTAATAGTAGCAATATTTATTGGAGCTTATTTTTTACTAGATAAACTTATATTAGGTAAAGATAGTAAAACAACAGAAACAAAATATAAAGAAAGTATCACATCACAAGAGGTTATGAATATAATGACACAAGCTGGAATGTCCAATTATAATTCATCAGAAAAAATAAATGACTCAAATCAAAGCGCAAGTTATATATTTTTAAATGTTAATAAAAATTATCAAATTGTATATGGAGAATTTAATGATGAAAATTTAACAAAAAATAATTTTAATACTAATTTAAATTTAGTTAAAGGTAAATACTCTGATCTAGTTGAAATAACAAATGTAGATAAAGAAAAATATGCAAAATATGAAGCTGAAGATACAATGAACTATGTCGTATTACTTAGAATTGGTAAATCATATTTCCAAGTTGAGACAACAAAAAATAATAAATCGAGTGTAAAAAATATTATTATAGAATTAGAAAAATAGTTTGGAGGATTAAAGGTGCAAAAATTTATAGATAATAAAAGAAATCAAATTATAATTGGTTTAGTTGCATTTGTCATTTTAGCAGTAGCAATTGTACTAGTTACAACAGGTAAAATAAATTTAAGAAATATAATGGGAAATATAGCAGGTGGAGATTACAGTTGCCCGGCAGGATACACTTTATCAGGAACTAAATGTAATAAGCAAGTAACATATGCGGCAACTTATGCTTGTCCAAATGGATCAGAAAGTTATACAGGAAACACATGTGTTAAATATACAACAGTTTCTAAGACATGCCCAACTGGATCAGAAAGTTATACAGGAGGAACTTGTAGAAAAATAACTGGGTATAAAACTTCGTGCCCAGCAGGATATGAAAGTTATACAAGAGGAACTTGTAGAAAATTAACAGGATATAAAAGATCGTGTCCATCAGGATATGAAAGTTATACAAATGGTTTATGTAGAACAAAAAGCAAACCATACAAAACAGCTGCTATGGTATCAACACCACAATATACAACAGCTGGAGAAATATCAACACCTCAATATGTAACTGCTAGTGAAATAACAACACCACAGTATGATATTAAATCTGAAGAAAAAACACCACAATATGGTATAGTTGGTGTACAATGCCCAGCAGGAACTACTGAGCAAAATGGTGCATGTAAAAAAACAGAAATAATAGGAATGGTGTATACATGTCCAAATGGTGGAACAGTGAGTGGTTCAAATTGTGTAAAAACAGAAATAATAAATGCAACCCTTGTAAAAAAGAATGAAACACAAAATACAACACCACAACCTACAGTAACATGTCCAATTGGTGAAGAATTAAAAGATGGTATATGTACTAAAAAACAAATAGATAAAAAAGAAGATAAAACAGACAAAAATAAAAACACAAATACAAACACAAATACAAATACAAACACAAATACAAACACAAATACAAACACAAATACAAACACAAATACAAACACAAATACAAACACAAATACAAACACAAATACAAACACAAACACAAATACAAATACAAATATAAATACAAACACAAATACAAATACAAACACAAATACAAAAAAATGTCCAAGCGGATATGTAAAATCAGGTAATATTTGTATAAAGAAGGAAGTAATAGTCGCTAAAGTAACATATAGTTGTTCAAATGGATATTCACTAAGTGGTTCAAATTGTAAAAAAACAGATTATAAAACTCCAACATCAACATTTACATGTCCAACAGGATATGCTAAATCAAATGATTCATGTTATAGAATTGATAAAAGAACAGCTTCTGTTTCTTATACATGTAGTAGTGGGTACTCATTTAATAAAGAAAATAAAAAATGTGAAAAATCGTCAACAATAGAAGTATCACAATCAGGATATACTTGTCCAGAGGGATATACATTAGTTGACGGAAAGAGTGCATGTATTAATGTTCAAGTTGTAACAAATACAAATTCATGTCCATATGTAAGTATGAGTGGAAAATGTGTAAAATATGATGTAGTAAATGCATCAACAGTTAACAATTGTCCAACAGGATATACACTAAATGGTGGCGTTTGTGAAGGAAAAACACAAGTATCAGCTACTTCAGTATATAAATGTCAATCAGGATATACATTAAGTGGAAAAACATGTACAAAAAGAATTACAAAAACAGTTAATACAAACAAATATTGTCCAACAGGATATAAATTAGTTAATAATAAATGTCAAAAAGATATTTATATAGCTGCAAATAAAAAATATAGTTGCGATCCAGGATATACATTAAGTGGAACAACTTGTACTAGAACATTAACATCAGAATTAAAGTAACTTATATAAGTTACTTCAGACTGTTGACAAATAAATTTTGTTAATAGTCTTTTTATTTTTATGAAAATA
>CABUNR010000003.1:0-67549 GCA_902492995.1 uncultured Bacillota bacterium
CAACTGGGGTTCAAATAAATTCTATTTAACTGTCTACTTTTTGTTGACTAGTTCAGCCTTAAATAATCTTCTGTTTTTTATTTAAAATTTATTTACTATATCAATTATTTCCTTGCCATGAAAATTAATTTTCGTATCTGATAAAATACCTTTTAATTCATTTAGTGTTTTTGGCTTTATATTAATAATTTTTTCTAACTCTTCGTTAGTAAATATATAATATGCAGGTATATTTTTTCTATTTGATTTTTCTTTTCTAAATAAAATCAATTTTTCTTTTAAAAATTCATTATTTTTTACTTTCTCAGTTACTTGATTATTATCATTTACTTTTTCTTTAAATTTATCAGCAAAATTATTATATTCATTAATATTTAGTTCTAATAAATTATTAGCTAGTTCTTTCATACCTTTTTGTGTATTTAAATTTTTTCTATCATATTTTTTTAAATCGTTTTTTATATAATCTATTAATTGATCAACTCTGATTATATTGTTTTTTATTTCTTTTGGCGCAAAATTTTTATTTAAAATAGATTCACTATTTGATAATACAACAAGTGGTTTATACCAACTATCAAAATAATTATTAATAATTAATTTTGAAATTAATCTAGAATTATCAAATTTAATTTTTTTTATTAATTCTGTATGTCTTGTTGCTTGCCTATATGGTGAATAAATTGCTTCTGTGTGATTATTAAAATTTCTAATAAATTGTCCTGTTTTATCTATTTTTATATCACCATATAAATTTTTACACTCAACTATATATGTATAACCTCTAGTTACTATTATATAATCAATTTGAGCTTTTTCATCATCTTGTTTAATAGTTATATCATGTATAACATACATTCCTATATCACAATTATCTAATTCAAATTCTATATTTTTTTCACCTTTTTGACCAATTTCTAATAGTTTTATTTGTTTTTTTATTTGTTCGTTTTTTTCATAATTAGGTATTTTTTTTAATTCTTTTATTTGTTCTTCCAAATTGCCATTTCTTTTTAAAAATATAGCCTTATTTAATTTATTAAATATTATTCCCATTTTATTAATCCTTTTCTATTTTATTACTTTTCCATCTAAATTACATATATATGCATCTTTAAAAATATTTTTTATTTGATTTAGTTTTTCAGTATCTTTTTCTAATATTCTACCTACTAGTATTCCTTCAATAAAACATGCTGGGATTCCAAATATAATTGCAGATTCTCTATTTGTAGTAAAATCATCCCTATCACTATATATAAAATCATTAATAAAATATTCTTGTATAAAATTCTTTAAAACTTCTTTATCAAATTCTAAATTAAAAATATCATTTTTTACTAATTTATCAGCTCCATCCATATTCATAATAAAAGCTATTTGAACACATGGATCATCTTTTGATAAATTAGGCATAAATCTTATTTCTTTTGTTTGTTCACAAGACCATATCCAATATTTTTTATTTCTTAATTCTTCTATTTTATCATCTATTTTTTTATAAGGAACTAAACATGTTGTTTTAGACATTTTATCATCTCTACATATATACTTAAATGTTGCTCCACTATATAAATTAATATAATCTTTAAGTTCCATATCACTTTATGTATTCCATACTGGAATACATAAAGGCGTTTTTTGATTTTTATTATAATTAATTGTTATATCTGGGCTTATAAATCCATTCTCTTTAATATATTTTAGTTTATCTATACTAAATTCTTGTAAAGCGCCTTCTCCTCTCATAAACATTCCTTTAGTTAATATAACACTATCTCCTATACTATATTTATTTATTCTGTTTATATTATCTTTTAATGATAAATAATTATCTACCTGTTTTTTAAATACTTTTCTACTTTTATTATCACTAAATATTTCATCAATTTTTTTATAGAAAAATTCCTTATTCATTTTTTCCCTCCAAAACAATAATAACATAAATTATTATTAAAAAAACTTAAAACACTATCATTTGACAGTGTTTTACATGCTATTAATTAGAATTTTATATCTCCATTTAAAATACTTTTTAAATAAGTTCCATATAACTGTAATATATTAGCTTTTTTTAAATCTTCTTTTACAGTAACATCTAATTCTTTAATTTTTTTATTATCTTCCTTAACTATTATTTTTCCTATTTTACTTCCCTTTTTTATAGGTAATTTTATATTATTTAGTTTTAAATCATATGTAATTTTACCTATTTTATTTGTTTTTTCTGTTATAACAGAATAATTTTCAATTGGTACTATATTAACACTTTTATTTGATGCTTTTTCTATTTTTAATTTATCAACAACTGTATTTTTATCAACAACTTTCATAGCTTTATATTTAGCAAATCCATAATCTAGTAAACTAGTCGTTTCACTACTTCTTACCTTTGTATCAGGTTCTCCCATTACAACGGATATAAGTCTCATATCATTTTTTTTAGCAGTTGCAGTTAGACAGTATCCAGCTTCTTTTGTATAACCTGTTTTTAGTCCATCAACAACAGGATTGAATCTAACTAGTTTGTTTGTATTCACAAGCCATAGTTCTCTTTTAGTACCTTTTCTTAAATAATCTTCATAAATTGATGTAAATTCAAATACCTTTTCATGCTTTACAAGTTCTTTAGCAATTATTGACATATCATATGCACTTGAATAATGATTTGCTGTATCTAGGCCATGAGGATTTTTAAACACTGTATCTTTTAAACCTAATTCTTTAACCTTTTGATTCATTAAATTTACAAATTCTTCTTCACTTCCGGCAATATATTCTGAAAGTGCTACAACAGCATCATTTCCACTTGCTACTGCAATACCTTTAAATAAATCATAAACTGTCATTTGTTCTCCAGTTTCTAAAAGGATTTGACTTCCTCCCATACTTGATGCATTAGCACTTGCTGTTACTTTATCATTCCATTTTATTACACCTTTATCTATATTTTCCATTATAAGTAACATACTCATAATTTTAGTCATAGAAGCAGGAGCTAGTTTTTCATGAGAATTTTTTTCGTATATAATTTTTCCTGTTGTTGCCTCTATTAAAATAGCACTTTTAGCATTAGGTGCCATATCAGTTATTTCATTATCTACTAATACCGCATCACTAGCAAACACCATAGTTGGAAATATAAATAATATAATTAAAAATGTACTAATTATTTTTTTCATAACTCACCTCTAATAAAGCTTATGAAATTAAATAAAAAAAAGAATAATTAATTCTTTTCTAAGACAATAATATCATCTATAATATAGTATTTTTTTAAATTTAATTCTTTTTTTATATTATTAAAATCATTTTTAAAATTGTTAATATTATTCATTTTTAATTCTGTATATTTATTATTTAATAATTTTTTTAATTCGTGTAAATTTTTTTTGTTATAATTATAGGTTAAATTATTCAATTTATAATAATTATATTTTTTTCCATTAATAATTGGATTCACCTTTTTATAATTAGATGAATAAAGATTTTTATTTTGATTTAAAAATCCAATATATAATATGTTTGATGTTATGTTTTTTAAAATACTACTTTGTGTAACGTCATATATGTAATATTGATTATCTATTTTAACAATATTCCATTCGTGACTATCACCTGTTAACCAAGAAGATTTTAAATTTCCAGACATTAATATAGAAGTAATTTTAATATTACTAAATATTAATTGTGAAGCTCTACTATAACCGCTACACACAGGTGATAATTCATCATTAAAAGCTGAATATGCAGACTGACTCATGCTATCTTTTACATTGCCATAATTATTCTTTTTTCCTAAATATTCATATACATATTTAGTTTTATCATAATCACTCATATTATTAGTTTTTATTTTTATTTTATCTATTTCCTTTTTTATATATTTTATATTTTTTAAATATTCATCTTTACTCATTACATATTCAATTTTTATATTAACAACAGAGGAGTTTTTTCCCTTACTAACTTTTGTATATCCAAAATATATTATTTCAGGATGATCGGTTATAACAGCATTACTAATTTTTTTTATTTCATTAAAATATTCATAATCATATTCAAATTTATAATCACTTAAATCTATTTTAAAACTATTATTAAAATTTAATAAATTTTTAATAAAAATATCATATAAATTTTTTTCTTTTTTATTTAATTCTAATCTATAGTTTAATTCTTTAGATTTATATAATTCATTTATATAATATTTTCCAGTATAATCCTTTTTTAATAAATTACTTATTTTATTATTTTTGTTATTTTTTATTAATTCAATTATAAAAAATATAATTAAAATAATAATTATAAATTTAAATATTTTTTTCATATTAACACCAAATTAATTATATCATTTTATTTTCTTAAATAACCATTTTCAAGATATTTTGTTTCATTAACTACTATAAATGCTTTTTTATCATAATTTTTAATGAATTTTTTTAAATGATTAAAATCATTTTTATCTATTTCTATAAAAAGCATAAATTTTTCTATTTTTTCATCATGACCCTTTACGTCTATAACTGATACAGCATAGCCATTATTTCTCAAATTATTTATTAAACTTGAATTACTAGTTATTACTTGTACACCAAAATTTCCTTTTATATATTTACTTGATAGGTATGCTCCAATATATGTACCAGTTGCGAACCCTAATGCATATGCTATAGCAACAAATAAACTTGTTTCATTTGTATTTAATGCTTCCCTTGCAATAACAAACCATACAAATACTTCAACAAATCCTATTAAGGATGCTAAAAATTTTCTATCTTTTACTGTTACTATTGTTCTTATAGTGCCTAATGATACATCTATAATTCTAACAAAAAATATCTTAGCACATAGTAAAAATAAACTCATAATTCACCTTCTTTATCTAATATTATAATGATTTAAATATTCAATTATATACATTTACTTTTTTTTTAAATTTGCTATAATTAAGATGGTGATACTATGAAAAAAAGAAAATTAAAAAAGAATGTAAAAAAGTTTATTACTATTAGTTTAATTATTTTAGTAGTGTTAATATTAATTATTACGTCTATTATAAAAAAAATTAATTATATACATAGTTATGATTATAAATTATTAAAAATAGGATATTCTAAAAATGAAATTACAGAAATTAAAAAATTAGATGATAATGATATAAATATATTACTTAATAAAAAGTATAATAAACTTATTGTTAAATTTATTAAACAAAAATATTTTATTTTTTCTAATTTAGATAGTTATTTGAAATTTTATCAAGAAAGTGATAATGATGATTTATCTTATACTATTAGCATGGTAAATGTTAAAGCAAATTATGATTTTTATGATAAAAAGGTAGTAACTAAAACTAATATTAAAGATTCTAATTTGATGCTTGTTAATAAATATAATTATTTAACTAAAGATTATGTTCCTACTGATTTAGTTGATGTTAAAAATTATTATGCTTACGGAGAAAATAAAATTAAAAAAGAAGTATATGATAGCTTTTTAAAAATGTGGAATGATGCTAAAGCGGAAAATTTAAATTTAATTATTACATCTGCTTATAGAGGATATGATTATCAAGAAAAATTATGGAATTCATATGCAAGTAATAGTGGTGAGGAATGGGCAGATAGCGTTGCTGCCAGAGCAGGTTTTTCTGAACATCAAACTGGGCTTACTTTAGATATTGTAACATATGGAACTAAAATGAATAATTTTGAGGAAACTAATGAATTTAAATGGTTAAGTAAAAATGCTTATAAATATGGTTTTATCCTTAGATATCCAAAAGGAAAAGAAAAAATAACAGGATATTCATATGAATCATGGCATTATAGATACGTTGGAGTTGATGCAGCTAAAAAAATATATAATGAAAATATTACTTTTGATGAATATTATGCATATTATATAAATAATAAAAAGGAATCATGATTCCTTTTTATTATGAGATATTAAAGGAGATATTACCTTGTCATAATACTTATTAGTTCACAGTAAAACTAAATCGGATACTATATGGTAGTCTGCTATAGATATATACGGTAATTATATATATCCTTTAATATTATCTGCATTTTAAACTTTTTTATCACTAGTATTTTCTACCATATTATAATTATTAACATTAATTGCTATTCCAATAACAAGTATATAAGAAATTATATAAATCCACATCATTAATACAATAATATTGGATAAATTACCATAAAATCTATCATAATTTGCTATATTATTCGCATAATAAGAATATAAGGCTGTTACAATAATCCAACAAATTGTTGTGAATATTGCTCCCTTAGTTACACTTTTACTTTTTATTTTTTTATCAGGTGCTACTACATATATAAATTTTAATATTATATATATTATTATAAAAGCAATTGGCCATTTTAAATATACAAATAAATTATATATTAAACATGGAGTATTGTTAAATATTTGAAAACTCAATATAAATTTTACAATCATATTTCCAAATGCTAGAACAAATAAAATAAAAACAAATAAGAACATTAATAGTATTGTTAAAAATAATGCTTTTATTCTACCTTTTATATAATTTTTATTTTTTATTCTATATAAAGTATTAGATGTTAATGTAATTGCATATGCTCCATTTGATACCAATATAAATCCTACTAAAAAATATAAAACCACCCCATTACTTCCATTTGATTCAATAAATGGTTTTATTAAATCAGTTACAGCTGTTGGTATTATTTTAGCTAAAAAGTCTATTATATCTATATCAGATATTCCTAACATATTACAAATAATTGCTATTAAAGTTATAAATGGTATTAATGAAAGAATTAAAAAAAATGATAAATGACCTGGTAATATTTTCATTTCTTCTTTATTTATAAGTTCAAATAATTCATTTAAATATTCTTTTACTATTTTCATATATTTCACCTAATATAATATTATACTAATTAAAAAAAAAAGTCAAAAATGACTTTTTAATTTTGAATTTCTTCTTTATTATTTTTCATATCAAGTGTTGCCTCGTTTATAGCATCATCTATTGTTTTTAATTCATCTGGTATCATGCTATATCCTATTGCTGCTCCAAATCCATGTTTCAAATCTTTTAATTCTTTGTTAAGTTTTCTTATATATGTTACTACTTGTTTTTCATCATATTCTACCATATAAATTAAGAATTCATTACCATTTGTTCTCATTATTTCAGTATTTTCTATCTGCGTTTTAATAAGAATTGATGCGGCTTCTTTTATTATATTGTCCCCTTCTTCATGACCATAATTATCATTTATATATGCAACATTATTTAAATCTACAACAATAATTGCTTGTGGATATACTTCACTGCTATCCCATTTTTCCATTGAATCATTCAAATAATTTCTATTTTTTAAGGATGTAAGCATATCAATATATTTTAATTTATCTTCTTTACTTATTGTTATTTTTTTCTTTTTTGGTTTTATTTTTTTTATTAATATTATTGTTGATATAATAACTAATATTATAAAAATGCCAATAATTATAAGTGATAATTTATTATCCGTAATTTTTTCTATAAACATTTTATAATTTATATTATTTTCAAATTCTTTTATGTTTATATATGATAGATAGAAATCAAAATATTCATTAAATATTTTATTTGCTTCTATACTTCTTGAAATATACGTATATGATGAATTTAAATTAAAGATATAATTTATTTTATAATCTTTTAGAGAATTGTATAAATACATATCATAAGTATTTTTGTCAATAACTATAACATCATTTTCTTTTTTCTTTTTAAGTAAATCATTTATATTGTTATAAGATGTAACTTTTATTTTGTTATCTATTAATTCTTGTTCTATTTTACTATTTTTTATTGTTATTACATTCATATCTTTTAATGATGCAATAGAATTTATATTATATTTTTTTTCTATCTTTGATAATATTACAATTTTTTCATCATAAGTTGATATTGTTTCAAATATATCTAAATCATATTTATTAATATTAGATGCATTCATATAGAAATCAACTTGATTTTTATTAAAACTATTTACTAATTCATCATAATTTTTATATTCTTGATAACTTACTTCTATATCAGCTATTTTAGCAAATCCTTTAATAATTTCATAATTTATACCTACTAATCTGTCTCCTATTGATGAATCATATGGAGCATAATTTATATAGGCATATTTATATCTTTTGCTTCTAAAATTAACTTTTTCTTGTTCATATATTTGTTTAAAACTAAAATAATTATCTGAAAAATTTTTATTATATGAATCATTATAGTCTTCTTTATACCATTTTTTATAGTATTTTTCTATTATTTTATTTAATCTTTTTGAATTACCTAATTCTAATACAAAATACTTTTTCATTTCTGTTATATTATAACTTATATTAAAGTTTTCTTTTTCAACTATTTCTTTTAAATAAATTGTTTTTGGCAATATTATTGCATTTATATTGCTACTTGTACTATTCATATCTGCTAATAGTTTTGTGCTATTATCATATGCTTTATATAATAAATTTTCATTTGATTTTAAATAATAACTAATTTTATCTAAATCAGTTGATAAAACTCCTACATTATATGAGCTTATATCATCTATATTATTGTATTTAATATTTTCTTTTGTTATTAATACATAGTTATCTTCATATATTTTTATATCATTTTGTTTTACTTCATCAACTATTTTAAATGCATAATTACTAGTAGGATTTTCTCCATATTCATATGAAAGCTTATTAAAATTAAGTTCTGTATTTTTTTCTAATGAGCTTATAAAGTCAAAGAATACTCCATTACCATCATAATTAAATACAGGTATATTGTTAACTACTGAAAGATCGATTACTTTGTTTTTATTTTTTTCTATCCATTGTTTTTCAAGGATAGTTAATGTTGTATTTTTATCTTTTTTATTTAAATACGTGTATAAACCCGTTAATATAGAAAGTATAATTATTAATATTATACTTATTATTGCGATTTTCTTTTTTTTCATTTTTACTCCTCTTTACTAATTATTCGACCATTTAATATCTTCACTAGATTTATGTAAATATCCTATTGATGGATATCCATCTTTTTCTTTTTCATTAATTAAATAAAATTGTATATCATAATATTTTAATTCATCTTCATCAAATAATTCTAATTTTTCTTTACAGTAATCTTTCATATCATCAAGTGATGTATCTTCTTCTACTTTTATTATTATATTAATAAGTTTTCCTTTAATGTTTATTGAAACTGATTTTATTTTATCTCTTTTTTTAATTTCTTCTTCTAATTTATTAATTTCTTTCTTTGAAAAACTTACCTTCTCTATTCCTTTTAATCTATTACCATATTCATTTCCTGATGGAAAAAATGCTTTCATTAGAAATAATCCAACTATTAAAAATATTAAAATTATTGATATTGTAATAAAAATCCCCTTATTATTTTTTATAACATTCATAAATATTCTCCTTCTATATAATTATTATATTACATTTTTTTATTTTTTATATTATAGCATTATTCTTTAAATAATTAAATATATTTAATTAAAATAGTTACTATAAATAAGTAATTTTTAAATTTTTTTAATTTTTATTTATTTTTTTTTATAAAGTTATTGACATAATATATTTTTTTGGTATAATTATAAATGTCTACTTGACGCGGATGTAGTTTAATGGTAGAACCTCAGCCTTCCAAGCTGACTACGGGAGTTCGATTCTCCTCATCCGCTCCATTTGAATTCAAAGTACGTCAGAAATGATGTACTTTTTATTTTTCAAAGTGTTTTCTTTTGTAGAAAGGAGGCACTTTTTTCTATGAAAATAAAATTATTACATGAATTAAATCCTAGTCAAAGAACATTAAAAACAATTAGTTCTACTCATCCATATAAAATACAAATAACTAGTGGCAAAATTAATGTGCTTGAATCTACTAATATTGAAACTATTATTCCTATAAGATATTTATTATTCTATAGAACTAAAATAATTGAATTTTATGAATATCCTGAAGACCTGGTTAAAGGAAATAATTTTATTAATCTTCAAACAAAACAAACATTTAATAAAAATGAATTAAAAACATATATATCAAATTATTAAAATTCATTCCCTAAATAAGGAATTGACTTTAATAAAATTGAAGTCTATTATAAAAAACTAATAACAAGTCTTATTATTTAGAAAGTGAGGTTAAATATGAATAATAAAGTTGCTATATATGTAAGAGTATCAACTGATGAACAAAGAGATAACGGATATTCAATTGATTCACAACTTCGTATGTTAAAAGAATATGCTGATAAAAACAATTATAATATAGTTGGAATATATAATGATGCTGGATACTCTGGTAAAAACTTAATGCGACCTGAAATGCAAAGATTATTAAAAGATATTGAAGATGGTAAAATAGATATTCTTTTAGCTATTAAAACTGATAGATTAACAAGAGATGGTTATGATGGATATTGGTTACTACATCAATGCGATAAATATAATGTAAAAATTGAATTAACACTTGAACCATTTGATATATCTACTGCTAATGGAGAAATGATGTTTGGACTTAATTTAGCCTTTGGTCAAAGAGAAAGAAAGGAAATAAGTGCTAGAACTAAACGAGGACTAGAACAAATGGCTATTGAACATAAACACCCTAATAAACCACCATATGGCTATACTAGAGATCCAATAACTAAACATTTAGAAATAGAGCCTATTGAGGCTGAAGTTGTTAAAGATATATTTAATATGTCAGTTGATGGAATACCTTATAGACAAATAGCTGATAAAATGAGAAATGAAAATAGATATTTAAAACGAGGTAAATGGTCTGATTCTAGAGTGTGTAAAATACTAGATAACGAAATATATATTGGAACTTTTAGATTTGGTAAATATAATCGTAAAAAGAAAGAACAATTAGTAATTGAGAATTATTGTGAACCAATTATTAGTAAAGAAATATGGAATAAATCTAGAAAGCAAATAAAAAGAAATTGTCACGAAAACTATGGAAAACATACTCATATATTTTCTAATTTAGTAATATGCCCTCATTGTGGAAATACATTAAGTTCAACTTTTTCTCATAAGAAAACTAAAGATGGTTATCAAGACTATTATTTTCTAGTTTGTAAAAACAAAAAATGTGTTGGTAAAGGATTACATTATAGTTGTGATAGATTAGAAAGAACTTTATCCAAATTATTAAATGAATTAATAATCTATATGACTGAAAACCCAGAGAATATTATTAAACCTAAAATTGATACTAATAAAGATTTTGAGAATATAGAAAAAGCAATTCAAAAATTAAAACAGCAAGAAGAAAAATTAGTTGAACTTTATTTATCAAGTAGTTTAGACGTAGAAACTATTAATCGTAAAAATGAAATGATTAAAAATGAAATTACTGAACTTGAAACAAAGAAAAAAGAATTAAACTATGAAGAACCGCTAGACATCAAAATAGAATTAATCGATTCTTTTAATAATACTAATTTAAACAATTATTTAATGAATAAAGAATTACCTATTTATCAAAAATGGTTAAAGTTAGATCCTGAAACTAAAAAATTAATATTACATAAATTTATTAGACAAATAGAAATAAGTCGAGATGAAGATTATTTTATAGATATAACAAACATTAAATTTGAGAAACAATATTTTAATAAAAATGCAGATGAATTCTTAAATGATTTAATGTTATCATTAAGAGAAGATTATAAAGGATTTGAATATAAACAAATTAGAGATATGGATACATTACTAACTTTATATGAAAATTATAATTCAATTAGTGTAGAAGATTATTTAAATAATAATCATAATATTCATGATGACTTTAAAGAACAAATAAATAATCTAGTATCTAATCAAGGTGTATTAGTAGGAGCAATTATACTAGATAATAAGTTTGTTGATGAAGTCTTGTTTATCCCAAAAATGCCATAATTATTATGGTATTTTTTTATCAGGATAAGAAGATGGTACCACAACATACATTTTACCTATATAAAATATATGTTTCCAGTGGTACCAAACTTATTTTGCACTTGCAAAATTAATCCCAAAGTAAATTTGTGACGTTTCTTTTACTTTATAAATACAAGGGATATGTATATCCCAAATTGATAAAAATAATAAAAATAGTGGGATGTATTGTTACAAATAAAAAGTTGGATTTCCCAACTTAATTTTTAATTAAATCACTATAATATATTATTTCTTTTCCAAGTTTTGTGGCATACTTTATTTCTAAACTTGTACTTTCTCCAATGTAATTATTTACATTCATTACGAGTATAATATCAGATAACTCTATTCTCTTATAATGTTCTTCCTTTAATTTTTTTAATTGATTATCAGTTATATTTAAATTATTAGATACAGGGTAAGTAGGTGTTAAAACACAATTACCATCTAATGCCATTTTTTCAGCCATTTCCATCATTTCTTTTTGAAATTTTAAACTTCCACATATTGTTATTATCTTCATTATCATCACCTCATTAAAAACTATGTTAATAATTCCATATTCCTAATTTACCTTTTGCTGGTATTGGCTCATCTAATACTTCTAATACTTTTAATTTCCATGCATATCTTCCTTCAGAATATAATCCATAATCATATTCTGAAGTTTCTTTATTAATATATTTAATAAATTCATCAGTCATGGGAATACAATCTACTAACTCACATTTGCATAATATAAAACCAGGTTTAATTTCAGATTTTAAATATTTATTTGCACTTTCTACTCTTTCTGATTTACTTAATGATAAGCTAGCATGAATATATATTTCACCTCTATAATTTGTTTTCCAACTTCTAGTTTCATATATTTTTACACCATCTTTTATTAATGTAGCAAATGGTTCTTTAATTGATAACACCTTCATTAGCATCACATCCTATAACCATTATACACCAAAAAAAGAGAATTTTATTATAATTCTCTTATCGTAATATCTTAATATTACGAGCAAAATAATTATCTTGTTAAAAACAATATTATATAAAAGATAACAACTATTGCTACTACAGCAATTATTACTTTTTTAATTATATCTTTAAATTTTTCCATACTATATTTTACTCCTTATTTTTCTTTCCATATTATATCTATATCTTTGTCTTTAGCTTTTACCATTTGTTCTATAATCGTTTTAGCATTTTTATCAGCCTTTTCTAACAATCCAGCTTCTAGTGCTTTTTCTTTACCTTTTTCTACTACAGCGTCTTCTAAATCATGTCTTTCTTTAGAATTAATATTTGTAAACCAACTTTCATCATCTAAATATGAATTAAAAGTATTAGGAACTTGATAGTATTTATATATTTTTGCTTTTGGAAGCGTAATAGTTACTGTTTTTCCATCTTCTGAAATATCTTGCTCTATCTCTTTGAAATTTAATCCAGCTGTCACTTCAACATCAAGACTAAATATTATTCTGCTTTCAGTAAATGGTACTGATATTTTATTAAATATTTTTCTATCTTTTGTACTATCTTCTAATATCCTACCATACCATTCTTGTGTAACTAGCTCACCAACATCTTTAAATCCAAAATCAATTATTGTTTCTCTATGATTCATACTTTTAGAATATTTAAATCCTAAAAAGGCAATAAAAAGCAAGATTATACATATTGTTATAATCATTATTGTTTTAGGAATTTTAATTCTTTCTTTAACTTTTTTCTTCTCTTTTGTTTTTTCTTTTGAATCTTTTTCTACTAGTTTTTTTTCTTCTTCCATATTACTACTCCTTTTTAATTATAATTTACCTTTTTTACCTCTTGTTGCTATAAATATTACTATACCTGCTACTGTGCCAACTCCAGTTCCAATTCCTGCTAATATTCCTTTAGTTTTTTTTGCCTGTTTTCCAAGACAGTTTTCACATTTAGAAGCACCTTTTTTTATTTCACTTTTTGATAAAGGTTTACCACACTTAATACATTTTTCATATTCTTTTTTATTTTTCTTGAACATTATTAAACTCCTCCAAATATAAATCTTTTCTTTCACTATTTAATAGTTTAACCTTTTTAGATATATCAGGTAATTTTGTACTCCAATACTTTTTTGGCGATGGATTAAGACTATCTAATCTTTCCAAAAAATCTTTATCAGATATGTACACTTTATCTAAATATCCACCATAATAATCTAAAGCAATATTAGCTGCATTCTGCTCTCCTAATTCTTGATAGGATATAGCTTCTGTTAGAGATACCATATTTAAAGCATTCATACTTTCTCTTAGTTCCGTTATTTTTCTATCTTTTTCTTGTTCTTTTGCTCCATTTAAAAACTTGCCCCAAAAATCAGTTGGTTGTTTTTTCAAAAATTCTACTGTTTCTATTTGACTTAACATTAATTTATTTCTGCTATCTTCTGCAGAAGCAGTTAGATTCAATAAAGCCAATTGACGAATTTGAGGATTCTCTATTGCCATTGCTTGCAATAATTTTTGTTTGCAACTATATGCAATTGCTAACCTATCATTCTCTTGTCCTTTTCTAACTTCTTCTACAGCAAGCTGAACATATTGAATATCTTGAGCTATTTGTGCCATTTGTGTTTGAGCACTAAGATTAGAAACAGCTGTATTTAATTCAGGTGTCAATTTTATTTTTTCTAAATTAACATTTGAAATAATTTTTTTGGTTTTAGGATCAATTAAACTAGCTATCAAGTCTCCTTTTTTCGAAGACATCAATTCAATTGTTCCTTTAGCAAGTTTCGCTTTTTGCTCATTTGTAAGAACAGCTTGAAATATATCATTTGGAACAGCAGCACTAATTGTATCAATAAATGCAGGCGAAGAACGCAATAAACTTTTTATCTTGCTAGAATTATCTTTTATATTTTTTATAATTGGTGACAAAAAATCGTTTGGTTTATAATAATATTTATTATTAATTTTATAGTATTTTTCTCCATCAATGATTAAATCAACATCTTTATCATCGATTCTAATTGTATCGGAATTGTCCATTTATATCTCCTCTCATAAGATAAAATGTATTTCACGCGAATTTTATCTACATATCAATTATATCATAAATTTATACTATTTTTTCAGCAATTTAAATCATCGCAATATTACTATTTTCCGATTTTCTTAATTTTAAAGATTTTTATAGGTATTTTATTTTTTAAAAAATTGTTGTATAATTAATTTATCAAAAGAAAATATTTTGACTTACTTTGAACTTTAATCGCTCCATTGAGGAATCTGTTCGGAAAATCCGAACTTACATATATGAATCATTCGAAAGAATGATTTTTTTGTGTTTATAAATCATCCATCCAAAAAAGAAAGGATGGTGTTTATGATTAATATTATCAAGCAAGAAATACCTATTGATGAATCACTTTATAAACATATGAAAGAATTAGAAAGTGAACTTCTAAATAATAGAAAACTAAATAGTAATAAAGAATTAGAGATTAAAAAAGATGATATAGAGTATTAATTTTTCTCAATATCATCTTAAACTTATCTCTTTTTAATTTCTTTCTTAATAAACTTTACAAATTCTTCAATATGCATAGAATAAATATCTTCACTACCATACTTACGATAACTAATAATATTATTATCTCACTCATTATCTCCAATAATTAAAGTATATTGATTTTTCATAATATTACTTTGCCTTATTTTTTTACCCATATTTTCTTTTGAGTCATCATAACTAACTCTAATCTCTTCATTGTTTAATATTTCAAATATTTTATGGCAATATTCATCATGATATTTCATGTTAACAGGTATTATATTAACTTGAACAGGAGATAACCAAATAGGAAGTACACCTTTAAATTGTTCTAGCAATAATACTAAAAATCTTTCATAATAACCAAGAACTGCTCTATGTACCATTACAGGAGTTTGTTTTTCTCCATTTTCATCAATGTAAAATAATCCAAATCTTTTAGTAGTAACATTTAGCTTCATTTAAAAATTGATTATATTTATCTAGTTCTTCTTTGTTTTCAAAACATTTTCCAACTATTCTTGTAATCATTTCATTACTAGCATTTCCTTCATAATAAGCGCCACTAATTCTCAAAAGTTTTACATAAGTTCCATTATCTAGTTTTCTAATTTCATTTTCTAGAGAATCAAAATCATTCTCACTTACTTGTTCATCAATTTTAAATTCATAATAAAACTCATTTTCATTAATATATAGCTAATATTGTTATATTTTTTTTGAATTACTTGCTTTAATAATTCAACACCTTTTTCATTTAACATTTTTATTTCCTTCTTTCTTTTAATAACTTTTTGATTGGGAATATATCGTATCACTTTCCGTTTCCGTCATTTTTACCATCTCCTTTAAAAAATAAAAAGGATGATACCATATTAGGAGTCTAAAAAGACGGTACCATCCTTACTTTTACTTAATTCATTTTAACCGAACTTATCGGGCAATCAGTTTCCTGTGCAACATAATAGGTAGTAATTATTAAGTTTATTTGTTATTTTACACCAACCAATAACTCTCTTTAAAATAATTTCTTGATAATCTTGTCCTATATCATAGTATTTATTATTTTATGTTTATTTTCAGAAAAATTAAAAGTCTATCACCTGATTGTAATAGACTTTGCATAAACAATATAATTTATATATTTCTTTATATTAATCAATGATAAAACAATCAATAGTAATAATTGATTTTAATGTTGTTGTATTAGTTGTCGTTGTTAATTGGTTGTTTAACATTTTAATCTATCCCTTTCAAAAACAATTAAATCATGCCATATTTACACTAATTTGTCAATTTTGTATGATATAATTTTGCCATAAAAAACTTCTATAATTTAAAAAAAGATGATTGTAGGCATTAATGCTTAGAATCATCTTTTTTTACTTTACTTATAGAATTATTATTTATATTACATTTTTCATGAATAGTTGATTGAATGATAGACTCTACTATTGGATTTGATTCATATAAATTTTCATTAGATAATACATTGTATAACATAAAATTATCAGAAACATATTGTTTAATACCAGGCAATTGTTTATCTATTTCATCCATAGTGTATATTATTAATTCTCTATTTCTAGGATGACAAGCAATCAAAGTAGATAAAACATAAAACTGTTCATTAGTTAATCCTGATATTATTGTTTTACCATCTATTGTAATTTTAGAACCATCACTACTTAAATTATGACCTTTTTCATACCACTCATCTTCAACCATATATAGTAAGTTACTTTGATCCTTTGACAATTTAGGATTTCTGTACCATAAATATCTTTTTTCACCATCTTCATAATTTCCATGAGGTCCAAAATGATTATTAAGTTCCACTTGTAAATCACAATTATCTATTTCAAATTTTTTAATAATATAATTAGAATTAGCATCAACAATTGCAATCATTATTCTTGATGGTTTTTGATTTATATTTTGTGTAATTTCAACTCTATAACCACAATTATTTGCTTTTGAAGAAAGTAAAAATATATGTTTATCACCATCACATAGATAAGTTATCTCATTTCCAATACAATCCATAAATTCTGTCCTAAATCTTTGGTTTAATATAGCATCAATTCCTATAATCCCATCAGTATCTTCAAATTTTTTACTAAAAATTAATTTGTTTTCATTATCAAAAAAATCTAATTGATTTACATGTTCTTTGTTTAAATCGGCATTTATTTTTAAAAATTTAAAGCCTGTTTTAATTATTTCTATACTTTGCTTAAGTTCTTGCATAATTTTAGATTTGTTTTCTGCAATTAATTTTAATTCCTCTTGTGTATAGCCTTTTTTTTCAATTTTATTATTTTTGTTTTGTAATAATAATTCAGGATCCGAACCTTTAACAAGTAATTTATCATTTTGTTTTGTTCTTGTGATAATAGATATTTTATCACCACTACCTTCAATTATTGTATGATTAATTAATCCACAAGCTTGCGCCATCATTACTAATTGATCAATTGTTTTGATATCTTCACACCATTTATTTCCTAAACAATCATAATATAAATCTTCCCAAATACATCCTTCATTGATTTTAGGTAAAGAGTCAATAAACTCAATAATAGTTTGTTTTTTTTCATTTAATTTATTTGTACTAAACCCAATTGTAGGACATTTTCCTTTATAGTTTGGAGCAATAGACCCTACTGACGTAAATTCAGTTGTTGGTATACCATCTATTAATTCATCTTCTTCAAATAAACAACTAAAAAATAAATCATTTATTTGTTTTTCCTCTAATTTTCTCATAATATCCCCCTTTAATTGAATAGTATAATAACACAAAATATATATTTTCGCAAATTTAACCTATAAAAATTAGAAAAAATATATTATATCACGTATAATACTGAGTAGTAAATTGATTAAGTTTGAAAAGTTGAAACTTTTGATATTTACTTTATAAATTTCTGCGATTGAGTTTAGGCAAATTATATCAGGGGTCTTTGTATCCATAAAAATGACGGCCTAGCTCTTTTCTTTTTATTTTCCTGGTTTAAGAATGTGAGGATTATTTAGTTAATCTTATATAACAAGCGTGATGAGGAATATTGAGATTCAAGAGTTCAATCGTATAAGAAAGGAAGTATGATTATGCAAAACGTTTTAGCCGTTGATGTGGCTAAAGGTAAAAGTATGATTTCTTTAATTAGTTCTTGTGGTGAAGTTCTAATTGAACCATACGAAGTCAATCATTCTATTATAGATTTTTCTAATTTACTTAATAGAATTAATAAATTAAAATTAGATAACATTTCTGTAATAATGGAATCTACTGGAATTTATCATAGACCTATAGAAAGATTTTTCTTAGAAAATAATTTTAAAGTGTTTGTTATTAATGCTTTATATTCTAAAATGTATAAAAGAAATTTAAGGAAAACTAAAACTGATAAACTTGATTGTATATCACTTTCAGAATTATTCTTTACTAATGATTTTAGGGAATATATAAAACCTGATGATATTTATTTAAATATGAATGCTTTGTCTAGACAATATCATACACTAGATGAATTATGTGTTAATTTAAAAAATAGATATAAAAATTTAGTTTATTTATGTTTTCCAGAATATGAGTTAATCTTTAAAAATAAAACTTTTTATAGTGAATTGGCACTTAGTTTTATTGAAAAATATCCACATGCTGATATTATTTCTAATACTAGAATAGATGCATTACAAAATTTCTTTAAAAAAAATGGCTTTAGGCATTGGAAAAAGAAACCTATGATTATTAAAGAATATGCAATTAATTCTTACCCATCTGTTTCAAAAGATGATGAAATAACTTCTAGTCTTTCACAACTTGCAAGATTAATTAATACTTATCAAAATGAAATTGAAACAATTAAATATAAAATTATATTTTAGGGAAGAAAACAAAATATTTTGAAAGTATTAATTCTATATTTGGAATTGGGGAATTTACAACATCTCTAATCATTGCAGAACTCGGTGATATAAATTGTTTTAAAAATATAAAAGAATTAACTGCTTATTGCGGATTAGATCCATCAATAAAACAATCTGGTAAATCCATAAATATTAAAGGTCCAATTTCTAAATCAGGAAATAAATATTTAAGAAAAATTCTATTTGTATCTATACTAAACATTTTAAGTTTAACAAGATTATGTCACACTGAAAATGATATAGAGAATTATTACAGAAAAAAACGTAATGAAGGAAAACATCATTACGTTGCCACGATTGCATGTACAACTAAATTGTTACGAAAAATCTTTGTACTATGCAAACAATTAGATAAGTAATCAACACCACTTGATTACATTTATATTATATACTAAATAAACACATAATTTCAAAATTTTAAAAAAATTAGAAATTTCGTGTCTTTTCAGTATGCATTAATATAACATAAAAATTTATTATTGACAAATCTTAGAATGTCATTTTTTCATAAAAAAAGTAAGGTTTGTAAGCTTTAAATTTGGAAACTATAAAGCAACCTTACATATTTATTATAATATATTTTCATAAAAATAAAAAGACTATTAACAAAATTTATTTGTCAACAGTCTGAAACTCACTAATAAGTGAGTTTTAATTTATTATTTCATTTAAAATTAATTGATATTTATCAAATCTTTTTTCTACTTTACATTTTATAACAATTATATCTCCTACTTTTAAATTTGGATATTTTTTTAATACTTTAGGGAATACAACAAGTTCTGCTTGCTCAAATTCATCACTACAATCAATAAAACACATTTCTTCTTTATTTTTTGTTTCTATTTTTTTTATTTTATCTATCATAACGGCTGTTTCAATTATTCTATTGAAATAATTTTTTATTTCATTTAAATCTACTATATTTTTATATTTTGCTTTATATTCAGTTACAGGATGATTACTTAAATAAAATCCTATTTTATTAAATGATCTTTCAATTAGTTCTAATTCACTATATTCACTATATTCTATTAAATTTGGTTTTATAGCATATTCTCCTAATTCTTTATACAAATCTGTATAATTTATAATTAAATCTAAATTTTCTATTAATGTTTTATGATTTATATTAAATGAATCAAAACATCCTACATCTATTAATGTTATAATTACTTCTTTATTTACTTTTTTATCATATACTCTATCTACAAAATCAAATATATCGATGTATTTTTTTTCTTTTCTTGTTTCTACTATTTTTTTTATTATATTTTCTCCTACTTCCTTTATACAAGAAAATGGGAAACGAAGACCATCCTCTTCTATTTTATAATATTTTTCACTTTTATTAATATCAGGATTTAGTATTTTTATATCGTTCATTTTAGCTTCATATATATAGTCTTTTGTTATAATAGTTCCTATTACATTATCAAGTAAATTTTTCATGAAATATTTTTTATAATTTGCTTTTAAATAAGCCATTTTATATGAAATCATTGAATATGCTACTGAATGAGATCTATTAAATCCATATGATGCAAATTTTAAAATCATTGAAAATATTTCATTTGCTGTTTTTTCATCATATCCATTTTTTATACAACCATTTATAAATTTTAATTTTTCATTCAGTAAAACATCTTCCTTTTTTTTACTCATAGCTCTTCTAAGTAAATCTGCTTCTTGCATAGTATATGAAGCCATTACATTTGATATTTTCATTATTTGTTCTTGATATATAATAATTCCATATGTTGATTTTAAAATCTTTTCTATTTTTTCATCTATATATTCTATCTTTTCTAAGTTATTTTTTCTTCTTATGAAGTTATCTATATTTGCCATTGGTCCTGGTCTATAAAGAGCTAACGCATTTGATAAATCTTCTATATTATCTGGTTTTAATTTTTTTAAGAATTTTTTCATTCCTTCTGATTCAAATTGAAATATTCCTGTTGTATTTCCTTCTTTAAATATTTCATATGTTTTAGAATCATTTAAAGGTATTTTATTAAAATCTACACTTATATTATCTTTTTTTAAATCTTCTAAAATGTTTGTTATTATTGTTAAATTTTTAAGTGCTAAAAAGTCCATTTTTAGTAGTCCTATATCTTCAAGATAATTACTTGTAAAACATGTCATATACATATTTTCATGTTTTATAATTGGTAATACTGTATCAAGGTCTTTATTTGATATTACTATACCTGCTGGATGTATACTTGTATGTCTTTTTAATCCTTCTAATTTTAATGCTACTTTTACCAATTCATTAATATTTTTATTAGTGTCTATTATATTTTGAATTTTTGGATTTTTTATATTTTCTTTTAAACTTATTTTTGAATCAATTAGTTTAGTAAATGAATCTAATTCTTTTATATCAATATTCATTACTCTTCCAACATCTCTAATTGCCTGACGTGCTGCAAGTGTTCCAAATGTCACTATAGTTGCTACTTTTTTTATACCATATTTTTCTACACAATAGTTTATCACTTCTTCTCTTCTATTGTATTCAAAATCTATGTCTATATCTGGCATTGTTATTCTATCTTTATTTAAAAATCTTTCAAATAATAAATTATATTTTATTGGATCTATTTCGGTTATTTCAAGTACATATGCTACTAAACTTCCTGCAGCACTTCCTCTTCCTGGTCCAACCAATATATTTTGTTTTTTTGCATATTTAACATAATCCATTACTACCAAAAAGTAATTACAAAAGCCCATTTCTTTTATTACTTCTAGTTCATATTTTATTCTTTCTATATATATTAAACTTACTTTTTCTCCAAATCTTTTTTTGAGCCCTATTCTACACATTTCTTTTAAATATGTATAATCTGTATAATTTTCTTCTACCTTATATATTGGTAATAAATCTTTTCTTTTTTCTAATACTATATTTACGCTATCATATATTTTTTTATAGTTTTCTAAATTTTCTTTTATTTCTAAATTAAGATAATTATATTCTTCTACATTTACTTCATTAATTGTTACACCATTTTTTATTCCTTTTAAATATAAATAATATATTTTATCGTTTTTGTTTAAATAAAGTATTTCATTTAAATAAATTTTATTAGTATATTTTATATTATTAAATTCATTTATATTTTTATATCCAATAAAGATATCTTTAAATATTTCACTTAAATTTGAATATAATTCTAACGAATTATATGGTAATATACATATTAAATCATTATTATATTTTTTTATTAATTCTATATTTTTTCCTTCTTCATTTATTTTTATTAAATTTTTATATCCATTTATATTTTTGGCATATAAAATTATTTTTAATTTATTTATTTCTATTTCTAATCCTATTATAGGCTTTATATTATTTTTAGTGCATTCTAAATAAAATTCATATGCACCATATAGATTATTATCTGTTATAGTTAATGCTTTTATATTGTTTGCTTTAGCAAATTCTACTAACTCTTTAATTTTAATTGTACTATCTAAAAGAGAATATTCTGTTTTTATATATAATGGAATATAAAACATAACTATCACATCCTTATCTTTATTTTACTATAAATTGTTATTATTAACAATTGTTTTTATTTATATTATTTTAAAGAAAAAAGTCTATTTCTAGACTTTTACATTTTTTCAAATTTTTGATATATATAATTTCCATCTATTAGTTTAAATGTAAATTTATATGTTGTAAATTTATCTAAGTTTTGTTTGATATAATTTGTTGTTAAAAAATTCCTATCACTATTAGATTTTTTTGTAACAGGCGTTGGTAATTTATCAATATTTAACTGTTCATTAGAAATTGTTGCTTTTGCATAATCATAAATTGCTGAATCATCATCATCATCTATATATACTTTTAAATAAGTATATAATTCATCACCTTTTTTCTCTGCTTTATAAAGAAGATAACCTGTTGATATTTCTCTTCCATATCCGCTACCGAAAGCATCATAAACATATGCATCAATACTAGAAACATATTTATAAGTTCCAATTGTATCTGAAAGTTTTACATCTTTATTAAAAATTGTTTTTAAATTATTTTTTACCTTTATTGCTGGAATTCCATCAACATAATCACCATACTTATCTTTGAATTCTTCATATGATTCATATAATTTAAAGTTTTTAGCTATTTCTTCTGTATTTTTATACCTATTTGTATTTAAAGTAAATATAGCAATCTCTTGCATAAAATCTTCAGAAATATTATCTATGGTATAATTCTTATCCAATAATTCATAGTTAAGTAAATTATGGTACATTAATCTATCTACTAGTATTTCATAATCTTCTTCATTTACTTCCATCAATTCATCTTTTTTATCTTCATTTTCTGTTATTTTATTATCATTAGTCTTATCACTAGTATTATTTAATTTATCTATTACTATAATACTTGCTAAACCTATTACTACTAATACTAAAAATACAACTAATATTATTAACCCCTTATTATTTTTCTTTTCCATATATACGCCCTTTCTATATTAATAGTATACTTATATATTTTCTTTGTCAATTTATATTTTGTTTATTTATATTTCTTTACACTTTTAGACTATATAATATATATTGAATCTTAATATAAAAAGTAATAGCGATATGTCTATTACTTTATTTCATTTCCACATGTAGGACAATATTTTACATCATTATTGATTTGAGTTCCACAAACGGAACAACATTTATTACTTATATTTACATTATTATTAGTATTATTTATATCGTTATCTTTTATAATACCATTCTTACTTACTTGTACTGAATCATCATATATATAATCTTTAGAGAACGCTAATATTAAATATAAAATAGTTGGTAATAATGTCATTAAGATTGCAAAACCTGTATTCTTATGAAATTTTTTAGCGATGTTGTAATTGCATTGAAATGTTACAAACAATGTTACTAAGCTTATTATTACTGTCATATTTTTTGTATTAGACAATAATATTGATGGTAATAGTACTATTAAGAACCACCACCAATTTAGCTTAGCTATTTCAACTATTTTTATCCATGATGCATAAAAAGGCATTATTGATTTCCAATCTTTTCTTCCACATTTTTTGTATAGCTTCCAACTTGCTATTATTTGTGCGATACCTATTATTAGGCTATTATAATAATTATTACTGCAAATCCCCATGCTACTGTAAAAAAATATCTGTTTGTTTTGTTGTCAGTTTTTCCTTCACCATTACTCCATTTCTTCCTATCATATATAGTACAGCATAGAAGTCATATATTTCAAAAAATATTTTAAAGAAAAAAATTTTTTTAACTTTTTCTTTATAACATTTTTACAGAAATTTCATAATTTTGTAACAATTTACTCATAAACATTTGACTTATTTCTTAAAATATAGTAAAATTATAAAGCATGGAACAAAAAATCTATATATAGGAGGTAAATTATGGCTAGAAAAGCAACTGAAAAAAAACCTTTATTTGGTAATAGAAGATCACATTCTCTTAGAGCTACTAAACATGCTCAAAAACTTAATTTACAACAAGTAACTCTTGAAAATGGGCAAAAAGTTAGATTAACTGCTAGGGAAATTAGAAATTTAAAAAAAGCAAGCAATAGTGTAGATAACGAAGTTATAGATACTGAAGTTGCTGCATAATAAAAGACTAGTTCTTTTTTTTTTGCTTTTTCATAATATATATTAGTGATGTTATGAAGAAGTATGTTTTAATTATTGTTTTTATCTTACTATCTACTGGATGTAAAGATAAATTTTATGAAAATATTAAAGATATTAAAAATCCAAATGATATATTAGTTTTAGTGAATAAAAATAATAAATTACCCAATGATTTTATTCCAAATGATTTAGTAAAATTAGATTTAAAATATTCAAATAATGAAAAATATTTAAAAGAAGAAGTAGCAAATGCTTTTTATAAACTAAGTTCTGATGCTAAATTAAAAGGCTTTAGAATTATTGCCTCATCTGCTTATAGAAGCTATACTTATCAAGAAGAATTATTTAATTATTATGTTAGTGAAAAAGGAATGGATTATGCATTAAATTGTAGTGCTAAACCTGGACATTCTGAACATCAAACAGGTCTTGCTGTTGATGTTGAAGGTTCAAATTTTGATTATGACCTATTTGAAGAATCTAAGGAATTTGATTGGATGAAAAATAATGCTCATAAATATGGTTTTATATTAAGATATCCTAAAGGTAAAGAAAAAATTACTGGTTTTAAATATGAACCCTGGCATTATAGATATGTTGGTACTAAAGATGCAAAATATATCTATAAACATAATTTAACCTTAGAAGAATATCTTAGTATTGCAAAATAAAAAAATTATGCTATAATAAGCTTCGGTGATTTTATGAGAGATATTATTTATACTGATATTCAAACATGTATAAAAAATGGAATTGATATAAAAGATATTTTAAACAATATAAAAGAAATCATGAAAATAGAATATCCTGATTATATTGATTGGTTTAATAATAAAGTTATACCTGGTATATACACTAATGAAAGAAATATTATATTAATATATAAAAATAATAATTTAATTGGATTTGTTAATTTAAAGAAAACAAAAAAAGAAAGAAAATTATCAAATCTATATATTAAAAGTAAAATTTCATATAATAAATATTTTAATGATTTAATTAATTTATCAATGAATTGGTTAGAAACAGATGAACCAACATTAATAATATCAGAAAAAGAATTTAATAAATGTGCATATTCTATTTTAAATAATAATTGGAATTCTACTAATATTATTAAAAAGAATGACTCTATTTATTATATTTTCAATGGAAATGATGAATTTTATTATATAAAAAAATCACTTACTAAGAAGCGTAAAAAAGACATCTATAAAAAAGAAAATAATTAATACCCATGTTACCTTTTTGGGTATTTTTTTTGCAATTTTATCGGTTGGTTTTTTTAATAAATAAATTAATATTAATGAGATAACAGACCATAAAAGTCCCATTTCAAGAGAAACATATTTTCCTATATTATATTTATAATCAGTATAATCCCATAAGGTTTTATTAAATAAAAATTTAATTATAATACCACCTATAAATTCTATAAAAGATAATAATAAAAAACCTGTTAAAAATATACATATAAATTTAAGTATTTTATGCATCTTTAATTTACTAATATACTTATTATACAAATATATTATAAGTACACTTCCAACTCCATATATAGGTGTCCAAAAACCATATAAAATACCACCTTCGTATCCTGTAATTAAATGAACAATATATTCTAAAATATATCCAACTATAGAATATATAAAAAAGATATTTATATAATACATATTATCACCTATTTTTATATTGAATAAAAAAAGAAGATTTATTCATCATCTTCTTCATCTTCATCTATTATTGATAAGTCTTCTAAATCATCTTCTAGATCATCACTATCTATCATTTCATCAATTGTTTCTTCTTCTTCCTCTTCTACTTCTTCTTCTTCAGTTTCTTCTTCATCTTCATCTATTACAATTTCAACTGAATGATTATCTCTAATATCCCATTCATTGCTATCTAAAAGAACAAATCTTTTATCAATATTTAATGATGTATAATAATCTCCTATTTTTGATGCATATTCTGAATTACTGTAATCTAATAATTCACATATTTCTTTAAATAGTGATGGTGTATTCATAGGTTTTTTATTTTCTTTTAATATCATATAAGTTAAATCAGTAAGACTCATTAATTCTAGTTCTTCAATTGGCATATCTTTAATTTTCATAAATTCCTCCTAATTACATTACACTTGGTATATCTATAACAAGTATATTTAACATTTCTTTTAATATTCTATTTGATAGATTTAATACATATATCCAATTATTTTTCTTTTCTATATCATCTAAATTATTTATATGATTATTTTGATAAAATGAATTAATTATCATACATAAATCATATACATAATCAGCTATAAAACTAGGCATTCTAGTTTTATAAGCATTATCTACTATGCTGTGTAAATCTAATAATTTTATTCTTAAGTTTCTATCAAATTCATTATATACTATGTTATTTAATGAAGTTATTTCCATATCTTTTACGATTTTATTTATTCTTAAATAAGTATATAGTACATAAGGTCCTGTCTTACCTACAACTTCACTAAATTTCTTTATATCAAATATATAATCTTTTTCACGATTATTTTGTAAATCAGCAAATTTAAGTATAGCATTTACTATTTTATCTATATCTTCTTCATTCATACTGCTATTTTCTTCTTTTTTTGATATAAATAATTCTTTCACTTCATTAAATAAATCTCTTAATTTTGGTGTTTCACCACTTCTTGTTTTAAATGGTTTTCCATCAGTACCATTTATAGTACCAAATCCTAAATGTTCTAATTTAGCATCTGTTATTTTAGATTTTAAACTTGCTCTAAATACTTGTTTAAAATGTAAATCTTGTCTTAAATCAGCAACATATAAAATATAATCTGGATTAAAATCTTCTTCTCTTTCATAAATTGTTGCCATATCTGTTGAACCATATAAATAAGCACCATCGCTTTTTTTAAATATTAGTGGTGGAAGTTCTTTTTTATCATTTTCTTCTTTTACATCTATTACAGTTGCTCCATCACTAATATATGTAATATCTTTTATTTTTTTCTCTACAAAAGGAAGATATTTTCTAGATGACATTTCACCATACCAAAGATCAAAATCAATATCTAAATATTTATATATTTCCTTTATATCATTACTAGATAGTTCAAATATTTTATCATAGTATTTTTCTAATTCTTTATCTCCATCTTGCATTTGTTTTTCAAGCGTTGCACACATATTTTTAACATCTTTATCTTCTTTACAAAGTTTAGAAATTTCTGGATAAATTGTATTTAAATCGTTTAGTGTTAAATCTTCAAGTTTTATATTTTTTTGTTTTATTCCATATATTACTTGACCCATTTGAAGTCCAAAATCTCCAAAATGAACATCTGCTATAGTTTTACATCCTTTGAATTTTAATATTCTTTTTATTGATTCCCCAATAATAGCAGGTCTTAAATGACCAACATGAAGAGGTTTTGCTATATTAGGTCCACCATAATCAAGTACATATGTAAGAGTACTATCTTGTTCTACTCCAAATTTATCCATATAATTCATACGTGTTAAGCATTCATTTATCAATATATCACTTATAGTTATATTAATAAAACCAGGCGATGCAAATTCTACTTTTTTAAAATAATGTTCAAAATCTTTTCTATCATTTATAGAATTAACTATTTCTTCACCTATTTCTACAGGTTTTTTATGATATATACTACTTAATTTAAATATTCCATTAAATTGATAATCACATAAATCTAATCTATTTGATTTTGTAACTACTACATCTACTTCATAATTTAATTTATTTAACTCTTCTTTTATTATATCTTCTAATATTTTTAATATCATATTACCACTCTATTCTGAAATTAAGTTTTTCTTCTTCTATATCATAATCTACTTCTAAATAATTATTATCTTTTTTTATTTTATTTGTATATATATTTAAATACATTTCTTTATCATATATTCTATAAATACATTTAGTATTTTTATTTTCTATAAATTCAAATATAATCTCATTATTTTGATTTTTTCTTTTTAAAGTTATACTATCATTTATTTTCAATGTTACTTTTGTATTTTCATCTATATAATTAATTATATTATCTTTTTTTATACCATTTATTTTTTTCTTTATAATATCATTAGTATTTTTATTTCTTAAAATACTTGTTATATATACTTTGGGCATATTATTTCTCCACTTCTGCATAATTATAATATAGATGATAGATAATTGCAACTATTTTTATTATTTTATGGTTATATTTTTACATATTTTTCTAATAATAATTATAGTGAGGTGATTAATATTAAGAAATTTCTAAAAAAAGTTTTTAAAATTTTAGTTATATTAGTCATTCTTTTTATATTATTTTACATTGGTCTTTATATATACGCTAAAATCTCTCCTAAACTCGCTATAAATTCAGCGAATGGTTATTATTTGTATGATAAAGATAAAAATTTATTCACAGGTAATAATGATGAATGGATTAATTTAGATAATATATCAGATGATTTAATTAATGCAACACTTTCTATCGAAGATAAAAATTTTTATAAACATATGGGATTTGATTATTTAAGAATTATGAAAGCTATGGCCACTAATATTGTAAATAAAAAAAATATACAAGGTGCTTCAACTATTACACAACAATATGCAAAAAATTTATTTTTAAATTTTGATAAAAAATGGTCTAGAAAAATAGAAGAAGCATGGCTTACTATAAGACTTGAAGTTCATTATAGTAAAGATGAAATATTAGAAGGATATTTAAACACTATAAATTATGGTGGAGTATATGGTATTGAAAATGCTAGTAAATATTATTTTAATAAATCTAGCAAAGATTTAAATTTAGCAGAAGCATCTATGTTAGCAGGTATTCCAAAATCTCCTTCTAATTATTCTCCTACCATTAATCCTAAGAAAGCAAAAAAAAGGCAAAAATTAATATTAAATACCATGGTTGATAGAAACTATATTACAAAAGATGAAGCTATAAAAGCATATAATACAGATTTAGAATATTTAGGAATTAAAGATGAAAATAATTCATCTACATTGATGTATTATCAAGATGCTGTTTTAAATGAACTTAAAAGTATTAAAGAAATTCCATCATCCTTTTTAAAAACTGGTGGTCTTAAAATATATACAAACCTTGATTTAAAAGCTCAAAATTTAATTGATTCTACAATTAAAAAAAATATGAATGATACTTCTCTTGAAACAGCTATTGTTGTTATGCATCCTAAAACTGGTGAAATAATAGGTATTGCTGGTGGTAAAAATTATAATAAAAGTCAGTTTAACCGTGTTACAGATTCTAAAAGACAGGTAGGTTCTACTATGAAACCACTTCTATATTATAGTGCTTTAGAGAATGGTTTTACATCAACAACAACTTTTACAAGTGAAAAAACAACTTTTACATTTTCTAATAATAAAACTTATAGTCCTAAAAATTATAATGATATTTATGCTAATAAGCCAATTACTTTAGCATCTGCAATTTCTTATTCGGATAATATTTTTGCTGTTAAAACTCATTTGTTTTTAGGAGAAGATACTTTAGTTGATTTTGCTAAAAGAGTTGGTATCAAATCTAAATTAGATGCAATTCCGTCACTTGCTTTAGGAACGGAAGAAGTAAATATTTTAGAAATGATGGAAGCTTATTCTACATTTGCAAGCGAAGGTTACAAAATTAAGCCACATTTTATCAATAAAGTTGAAGATATGAATGGAAATGTTCTTTATAAATATAAAGATAATAAAGAATTAATTTTAAATAAAAATACTACTTATATATTGAATGAATTATTAGCTAATTGTTATAATAAAAATTTAATTGATTATAATTACCCTACTTGTATGAGTATTGCACCTAAAATAACTAAAAAATATGCTATTAAAACAGGGACAACTGATACTGATCATTTGATATTTGGTTATAATCCAGATTTACTTATTGGTGGTTGGATAGGATATGATAATAATAATTATACTAGTGGTAAAGATGGAACTATCTTAAAAAATATGTGGGTAGAAATTATGGAAGGTTATTTAGAAGGAAAGAATGAATCTTGGTATCAAAAGCCTAATAATATAGTCGGTGTTTTAGTTAATCCAATTACTGGGGAAATAGCTGATAAAAATACTAAAAATGCTACTATTATGTATTATATTAAAGGTACTGAACCTAATGCTAGTGACATTGAAAATACTATTCCTACTATTAAAGAACAATAAAAAAATACTAATTAGTATTTTTTTATTAGTATTTTTTTATTTTACTTTTTCTTTTAATGTTTTTATATCTATATTATAATTATCTTCTAATAATTCATCTATAATTATATTTTCAATATTATTCTTTATTATTTTGTCTAATTTTCTAGCGCCATATTCATTATAATTTGATAACTTAATTATTTCATCTATAACATTATTATTTATTTTTATTTTAGCATCTTTATATTTATATTTTAATTTATTTAATTTTTCATTTATTAAATTTTTAATATTTTCTTCATTTAAATAATTAAATTCAATTATATTATCTATTCTATTAATAAATGATACATCAAAATATTCTTTTAATTTCGATATAGTATAATTAGTATTTTTATTAAAACCAACGTGTATATCATTAAATCCTATATTAGATGTCATTATAATTGTTACATTATCAAATCTTACTTGTTTTCCACAGGAATCTTTTATTTTTCCTTCATCTAAAATTTGATAAAATAAATTTATTATAGCTGGATTTGCTTTTTCTATTTCATCTAATATTAAAACAGAATATGGTTTATTTCTTATTTCCTCTAAAATATTTTTATTGTCACTATAACCTACATACCCTGGAGGAGAACCTATTATTTTACTTACACTATGTGATTCAGAATATTCACTCATATCTAGTCTTATAACATTATTCACGCCTACCAAACATTCCCCAAATAATTTTGATAATTCTGTTTTCCCAACTCCTGATGGTCCTACAAATAAAAATGAATAACATTTATTTTTATCTTTAAATCCCATTTTTAATTTTTTTGTATTTTTTATAAGTTCTTTTATTGATTCATCTTGACCAATTATATTATTTTTTAAAGTTTGTTCTATTTTTTTTATTTCTTTTTTATTTTCATTTAATAATTCATAAACAGGTATTTTTGTTTTAATATTTATAACTTCTGCTACATCTTTTTTTGTTACTTCTTTTTTCTTTTTGTTATATAATTTTAATTCTATATTATTTATTTCATTTATTATTTCATTTTCTTTTTCTTTGTATTTACTTGCTTCTTTAAATTTACTATTTATAATAGATTCTTTTTTCTTTGAATTTATAATTTTATATTCTAACTTTAATTCATTATATTTTTTAGCTTCTTTTGTTTCTTTTAAGCTTACTTTAGCGCATACTTCATCTAATACATCTATTGATTTATCTGGTTCATATCTATCATATATATATTTATTTGAAAGTTCTATTATTGTATCTATTACTTCATCTTTTATTTCAACCATATGATATTTTTCATATATTTTTTTTATTTTTGTTAAAATTTCCTTTGTTTTTTCTTTATCAGGAATTTCTATTTCTACACGTTGAAATCTTCTTTCTAGTGCTTTATCTTGTTCTATATATTTTTTATATTCTGATATAGTTGTTGCTCCTATACATCTTAATTTTCCACGTGCTAGTGCTGGTTTTATAATGTTTGATGCATCTATAGCGCCTTCTGCTCCACCAGCTCCTACTAATGTATGTATTTCATCTATAAATAAAATTATATCATCATTTTCTTCTACTTCTTTTATTATTTTGTTCATTCTTTCTTCAAATTCACCACGATATTTTGTGCCTGCTACTAAACTTGCCATATCTAAGTTTATTATTCTTTTATTTTTTAGGGACATAGGAACATTACCTTCTATTATCATTCTACTTAATTCTTCTACTATAGCTGTTTTTCCAACTCCAGCTTCACCAATTAAAATAGGATTATTTTTACATCTTCTTGATAATATTTCAAGAATTCTTTTTATTTCTTCTTTTCTTCCAATTACAGGATCTAATTCATTATTAAGTGCTTTTTTATTTAAATTTATTCCTATTTCTTCTACTAAGAGTTTTTTATTTTTTTTCCTTTTATTTGTTTTGGTAATTGTATTTGAAAATTCTTTATATAAATCATCTATATCTATATTCATTCCAATTAATAACCTTATTGCAACTCCTTCTCCTTCTTCTAAAAGTGAATTAAATAACATTTCTATAGTAACGTCACTATTATTTTCTTTACTATCTATAATAGCATTTTCAAATATTCTCTTTAGAAGTGGTGTATATAAAAACCATTCACTTTCTTTAGTTCCTATTCCTACTATATTTATTAATTCATTTTTAAATTTTTTATAATCTAAATTATATTTTTTTAGGGCATCACTTATACTATTATCATCTTTTAATATTGCAAGCAATAGATGTTCACTTCCAACATATGGATGCTTTAATTTTTTCATTTCTTGTTTTGCTAAAACAATTATATTTCTTGCTTCTTCAGTGAAATTACTAAACATAATATCTTCCTTTCCATTACATTCTATGTATATAATGTTTAAAAAGAAGATTTTTTAATCAACAAAAAAAAAGATTTTTTACTTTTTTCTAAAATCTTTTAATTCATTTGAATATCTTGGTCTTTTTATTTTTCTTAAGGCTTTTGATTCTATCTGTCTTATTCTTTCTCTAGTCAGTCCATACATTTTTCCTATTTCTTCTAATGTATATATTCTACCATCTATAAAACCAAATCTATATTTAATTATTGCTCGTTCTCTTTCTGTTAATTTTTCTAATAGTTTTTCTACTTTTTCTCTTAATTCATTGTTTATAATTGTATCCGATACTTCCTCTTCTTCTTTTACTATAAAATCCATTACAGTTGTTACTACACCATGTTCTTCTTCCCCTACTGGTTGATCTAAACTAATAATTTTTCTATCGTAATATTTGCATTTTTTTATTGCATCACGTGATAATTTAGTTAATTTCATTAATTCTTCTGTTGTTGGATTACAATTATGTATTTTATAAAATTCAGATTGTTTTCTATTTAATAAATTAATTTTTTCTACCATATGCATAGGAATTCTTATTGTTGCAGATTGATTTCCTAAGATTCTAGTTGCAGATTGTCTAATCCACCATGTTGCATATGTTGAGAATTTATATCCCATTGAAACATCAAATTTTTCAACAGCTGTTATAAGTCCTATATTTCCTTCTTGAATTAAATCTTGAAATGATACTCCCCTACCAACATAGCGTTTTACAATACTAACTACTAGTCTTAAATTAGAGTTTATTAATTTTTCTTTTATTTTCTCATCTTTTGTTTTTTGATATTCTTCAAATAAAGTTTTTTCTTCTTCCATAGTTAATAAAGGATAACTACCAGCTTCTTTTAAATATACTTTAACGTCATCTAAATCTATATCTTTATCATCAATTGTTTTTTCTTCTTCATCTATATTTTCTTCTAATTTGTTATAATCAAGTACTACATAATCATTAATTTCTAAATATGAATTAATAATATTTAAAACTTTTTCATCTGTTATATTTTCTATAACATTAGCTTCAATAACTTTATCTTTTTCATATTCTTTAAATATTTCATTTAGAATTGTGTTTATTTTTTTACTTTTAATTAATATATTTTTATATTCTTCTTTAGTTAAATCATTTAATGGTAATGTATTTAATGTTTCAATTAATATTGATAATTTTTCTTTGTTTAATGGTTTCATTAGTTTTCGCCCCCTAAATCGCTATATATAATACCATAAAGATTAAAAAAATGCAAATTAAATTGCATAATTATCTTCAAAAGTAAAGTTAACATTTTCTTCTATCCATTCTTTTCTTGGCTCTACTTTATTACCCATTAAAACACTTACTCTTTTTTCTGCCAATGAGGCATCTGTTATACTAACTTTTATCATACTTCTTTTTTCTGGATCCATTGTTGTTTCTCTAAGTTCTTCAGCATTCATTTCTCCAAGTCCTTTATATCTTTGTGTTTTAGTTTGTTTATTTTTGAATGTTTCTTCTATTAAAGTTCTTCTATCTTCTTCTGTCCATGCATAATATGATTCTTTACCAGAACTTATCTTATATAAAGGTGGCATTGCTATAAAAAGTTTTCCATTTTCAATTAATGGTTTCATATATCTATAAAAGAATGTAAGTAATAATACTTGAATATGTGCACCATCAACATCAGCATCTGTCATTATAACAATTTTGTCATAGTTACAATCATCTATATTAAAATCACTACCAATACCAGCTCCTATTGTATAAATCATTGTATTAATTTCTTCATTTTTCAAGATTTCATCTAATCTTGCTTTTTCTGTATTTAATACTTTTCCTCTAAGCGGTAATATTGCTTGAAATTTCCTATCTCTTCCTGTTTTAGCTGTTCCTCCAGCTGAATCACCTTCGACTAAAAACAATTCATTTTTTTTAGGATTTTTTGTTTGTGCTGGTGTTAATTTTCCATTTGTTATTCTTTCTCTTTTGTTTTTATCTTTTCCTTGTCTTGCTTCATCTCTTGCTTTTCTAGCAGCTTCTCTTACATTTCTACTTTTAAGCATTTTTTCTAGTATTTTAGTTGCACTTTCTTTATTTTCTTCTAGGAAAAATTGAAGTTTTTGTGTTACTATATTATCTACTATATTACGAGCAATTGGAGTTCCTAATTTTCCTTTTGTTTGACCTTCAAATTGAAGTAAATCTTCTGGTATTTGTAGGCTTATTATTGCAGTTAGTCCTTCTCTTGTATCAGTTCCTTCTAAATTTTTATCTTTTGTTTTTAGATAACCATTAGTTCTTGCATAATCATTAAAAACTTTTGTAATAGCTGTTTTTAATCCAACTTCATGGGTTCCTCCATCATTTGTTTTTACATTATTTACAAATGATATTATATTTTCAGAATATGTATCTGTATATTGAAATGCTACTTCTACATTTATTTTATCTTTCATTCCTTCAAAAAATACTGGTTTATGAAGTGGTGTTTTACCATCATTTAAGTAATTTACAAATGCTTCTAAACCATTTTCATAATAAAATACTTCCTTTTTATTATCTTCTATATCTTCAACTTCTACGGTTAACCCTTTAAGTAAAAAAGCACATTCCTGCATCCTTTCACATACTGTTGTGAATGAAAAATGCGTTGTTTGAAATATTTTATCATCTGGCATAAATGTTACTTTTGTACCTGTTTTATTTGTTTTTTCTAGTTTTTTTAATGGTATTTTTGTTTTACCACCATCTTCGAATCTAATATAATATTCATATCCATCTCTTTTTATATTAACTTCTAACCATTTACTTAGTGCATTTACAACACTTGCACCTACTCCGTGAAGTCCTCCAGATACTTTATATCCGCCTTCTTCAAATTTTCCTCCAGCATGTAATACTGTATAAATTACTTCAGGTGTTGACATTCCACTACTATGCATTCCAACTGGTACTCCACGACCTTCATCTTCTACTGTTACACTTCCATCTTTATTAAGACTTATTTTGATTTTTTTACCATATCCATTTATTACTTCGTCAATTCCATTATCTACGATTTCCCAAATAAGATGATGTAATCCTCTTTTATCAGTTGATCCTATATACATACCAGGTCTTTTTCTTACCGCTTCTAGCCCCTCTAATATTTTTATTGAACTTTCATCATATTTTACCATCTTATCACCTTATTAATTATACCAAAAAAATTTTGTTTTATCAATTTTTCCTTTTATTTACAATCTTTTTTATTAATTTTTTTAATTCATATTTATATCTAATGTTATAATTGAATCTATATTATAATAGAATATAATAAAAAAATAATCAATTTAATGATTATTTTAATGCGTCTAATAGTTCTGCTTTTTTCATTGTTGAAACTCCGCTTATTCCTTTTTCTTTTGCTATTTCACGAAGTTCTGCTACTGTACATTTAGATAGATCTTTTTCTTCTTTTTTATCTTCTTTTGTTTCTACTTTTTTAGTTTCTTTTTTAGTTTCTTTTTTTACTTCTTCTTTAACTGGTTCAACTTTACCATTTAAAGCAGCTTTTGAAACTTCTACTAATTCAGTAAATGCAGCTGGATTATCAATTGCTATTTCTGATAACATTTTACGGTTAATTGTAATACCTGCTTTTGATAAACCATTTATAAATTTTGAATAACTAATATCATTTTGTCTACATGCTGCATTAATTCTTGTTATCCATAATTTTCTAAAATCTCTTTTCTTTTGTCTTCTATCTCTATATGCATATTTTAATGAATGCATAACTTGTTCTTTAGCAGTTCTATATAATCTATGTTTTGATCCAAAGTAACCTTTAGCTCTTTTCATTATTTTTTTGCGACGTGCACGATGAATTGTTCCACCTTTAACTCTTGCCATATTATTCCTCCTACTATATTAAATCTTTAACTCTTTTGTAATCTGTTTTACTTAATTTAGATCCGCTTCTACTTTTTCTGTTTGAAGCAGCGTTCTTTTTACCAGTATTATGTCTACTACCTGGTGTTCCTATTTTATAGTCATTTTTTCTTTCTTTAAAAACTTTTGACATACCTTTGTGTGTTTTTTGTTTTGGCATATTATTCCTCCTACTTATCTTTATTTGGTATTAGCATCATTGTCATAAAACGACCTTCTAATTTTGGTTGTCCATCCATTTCTGCAATGTTTTCTACTTCTTTTGCAAATTTAAGAAGCACTTCACGCCCTAACTCTGGATGAGCCATTTCTCTACCTTTAAATCTTATAGATACTTTAATTTTATGACCTTTTTCTAAATATTTAGATGAATTGCGTACTCTTGTATCAAAATCATGCTTATCAATTGTAACAGATAATCTATATTCCTTTACTTCCAAATTAGATTCTCTTTGTTTTTTCATATTTTCTTTTTGTTTTTTCTTTGATTCATATTTATATTTATTATAATCCATTATTTTGCAAACTTGTGGTTTTGCATTTGGACTAATCAATACTAAATCAAATCCTGCATAATTTGCTAATGTTAATGCATCTTTAATATTTTTAATTCCAAGTTGTTCTCCATTTGGACCAATTACCATTACTTCTTTTGCACGAATTTGTTCATTAATATACAAATCCTTATCTTTATTTGCGATACCCCACACCTCCATAAAAAAATGAATACAGAGAATGTATCCATATTAAAAGCAAATTAATATAATTAATGGCTTTTACCCAAAACTTTTCGTAATCGGGTGGATGTGGATACATCTCTTTCCTTTTTTTTCATTTCTTATTCATTATACACATTAATTATATGATTGTCAATATATTTTATTCGTTTTCTAGATTTTCTATAGCTTTTATTAATCCTATTTTACCATATTCATATGTTAAACTTCCTTGTAAATATGCAATATACGGTTCTCTTATTGGTCCATCACATGAAAGTTCAATAGATGATCCTTGTGTAAATGATCCTGATGCCATAATTATCTTATCATCATATCCTGGCATATCACTTGCTACTGGAAGTACATGAGCATCTATGGCAGATCCCTTTTGTATTCCTTGAACAAATTTAATCAATTTATCTTTATCATTAAATGTTATCATTTCTACTATATCAGCTCTATGGTCATTTGCTTTTGGTTCTACAATATAACCTAAATCCTCTAACACTTGACTTGCTAATACAACTGTTTTTAAACTATTTTTTACAGTACTTGGTGCCATATATATTCCTTGTAAAAAGTTTTTATTAATACCTAATGTTGGTCCTACATCTCTTCCTTCTCCTGGAAGGGTTAATCTTTCACCTGCAAGTTTTATTAAATCTTTTCTTCCGACTATATATGCTCCATTAGGTGCTATTCCTCCACCTAAATTTTTTATAAGTGATCCTACTACTATATCCGCTCCTACTTCTATTGGTTCTTTTGTACTAACAAATTCACAATAACAATTGTCTACCATTATTATTACTTCTTTATCAACTTCTCTGATTTTTTTTATTACTATTTCTAATTCTTCTATTGTTATACTTTTTCTAGTTGAGTATCCTCTAGATCTTTGTATTTCTATTACTTTTACTTTATTTTCTTTTAAATATTTTTGGATTTTTTCGACATCAAACTTATTATTTTTTAAATCAATTTCATCGTATTTTATGTTATATGATGCAAGTGAACTTTCATTTTCTTTTATTCCTATTACTTCATCTAATGTATCATATGGTTTTCCTGTTATACTTAGTAATAAATCATTAGGTCTTAATAGTGCAAATAAAGTTACAGTTAAAGCATGTGAACCTGATACTAATTGATTTCTAACTAAGGCATCTTCTGATTTAAATATATCTTTATACACATTTTCTATAGCTTCTCTTCCTATGTCACCATATCCATATCCTGTTGTCGAATTAAAATGGATTTCAGATATTTCATTTTTATGAAATGCATTTAGTACTTTTAAACTATTTAATTCACATATTTTGTCTAATTCTTTAAATTTTGTTTCTAATTTTTTTTCTGCTTGATCTAATAAATTTAAAATATCCATTAGTACATTCCTCCATCTATTCTTATTACTTGATTATTTATATATTCTGCTTTTTCACTTATTAAAAATTCTACTAAATATGCAATTTCTATAGGATAACCAAATCTATTTTTAAATACTTTCTCTTTTTCACTTTCTATATATTCTAAATCTAAATCTTTCATATCTTTTTTAGTTTGTATCCAGCCTGGGGCAATAGCATTTACATTAACAATTGGTTTAAATTCTAAAGATAGGTTATGTGTAAGTGATATTAAGGCTGCTTTTGATGCATCGTAATCTAGACACATTGGATAATATGTATCTATTCCATTAGTGCTTGCTATATTAATAATTTTTCCATAATTATTTTTTACCATTTCACTGCCTATTTTTTTACTTAGTAAAAATGGCGCAATTAAATTTACATCTAATATTTCTCTAAATTCAGAAGAGTTTTTTTCACTAAATATGTTTGGTTTATCTAATGCAGCATTATTTATTAAAATATCTATTTTTTTAAACTTATTTAACGATTTTTCTATTAAATTATTTATATCTTCATCTTTTGTTAAATCAGCTTTTATTAAAAGCGTATCTACATCATATTTTTCTTTTATCTTTTTTTCTAATTCTAATGCACTTTCATAATTATTATTATAATGAATTATAATGTTTATATCATTACTTGCAAGTACATTTGAAATTGATATTCCAACCTCACTACTAGCTCCTGTTATTAATGCTGTTTTTCTCATAATTTTCTCCTTTATATATAAAAAAATAGCACTCAATCTTTAATAGATTAAGTACTTAACCTGTTTTTTTAAGTACTCAACTTTACAAAGTCAAGTATTTTAATTGAATACTCATCCACATACATATTAACATAAAAAAAGACTTATATCAAGTCATTTTTATGCACGTGATGAATATTTTCCATCAGCTGTTGTTACTAATATTTTTTCACCTTGTTCTATAAATAAAGGTACTTTAACAAGTAAACCTGTTTCTACATAAGCATCCTTAAGTGCATTATTTGTTGTATTTCCTTTTACAGCTGGTTCAGTTTCTGTTACTGTAAATTCAATTTTGTCTGGAAGTACTAATCCTAGTAATTCTCCTTCAAATTGAACTACATCTACTAATCCATTTTCAATTAAATAGTATTTGTCATCACCTATTTGAGATGCTGATAATTCAAGTTGTTCATATGTTTGCATATTCATAAAATAATATGTATCACCTGTATTATATAAATATTGTACATTTGATCTTGTAATATTTGCTTTTTCAAATTTAACATTTGTATTAAATGTTCTCTCTACAATTCCACCTGTTCTCATATTTTTTAATTTAGTTTTCATGAAAGCTGATCCTTTTCCAGGTTTTACATGTAAAAATTCAACAACTTGATAAATATTTCCTTCTATCATAAGTGTCATTCCATTTTTAATATCATTTACATTTATCATAATAATCTCCTTTTATCAAAAAATAAGGTTTAACCTTATTTAGTTCTTCTTCTATAATTTTTATTTATAGTTTTTGTTTTAGTTTTTAATTTATAATTTTTTTCTACTGGAACTTTTCCAATAACTTGATTAGATTGTGCTTTTATTAAAGCTGCATAATCAATTGTTGTATGTATATTTGGTATCCCCATATTTAATCCTCACTATTTTTCTTCTTTATGAGCAGTATGTTGTCTACATCTTGGACAATACTTATTTAATTCTAAACGTTCTGTTGTATTTTTTTTGTTCTTTGGTGTACGATAATTTTTTTCATTACATACAGTACATTTTAAAGTAACTAATTCTCTATTTTCACCTTTTTTAGCCATAATTATACCTCCTCCTTGAGCACATTACCTACATTATAACATGTTTTTCTATAAATTCAAACATTTTTTTATATTTTAAACAAATTTTATTATTTAGTTAATGTTTTTTCTTTCAAATAATTTTTTTATTTTTTATATTTAAATATGACGTAATTTTAATTTGTCTATCTATATTGCTCAATGATTTACTCTTTTCTAATTTAAAATTTATGACATTCATTATTTTTCATTATTAGAAATATTAGCATCATAATTTGAAGTTTGTGTTTTATCATCTGTTTTTATTTTTTCATCTTTTATAAGTTCTAATTTCATATATTTTTTATATTATTTAAAAAATTATCCTTACTCAAACTAATTATATAATTTAAAATATGCTTCACTTACTTTTGTTGTAATTCTTCTATTAACGTTTGTTTGATAATTACTATTATTGTCATAATTATATATATCTGGAGATATAATTGCAAATGTCACAATAGGGTCATCATATGGTGCATATGCAACAAAAGCATTACTAATTGTTTCTTTATCGACTTTTAAATCACCATCTGTATCAACAAAACTTTGACTTGTACCTGTTTTTCCTGCTGGTTTGTATTTTAAATTAATATATCCATAACCAGTTCCACCAAGTTTTAATACTTCCTTAAATCCTTCTTTTACTCTATTTAAAAATTTTTCTTCAGTTGTTACTTTATTTAATTCTTCATTTTTATATTCATATATCTTATTTGATAATGATTCTTTTTTTGATGAATAAACATCTTTTAATAGGTGCAACTTCATTCTTGAACCATTATTTGCAATCGTACTTATATACTGTGATAACTGAATTGGAGTATACGTATCATATTGACCTATTGAAAAGTCTAAAAGTAATCCTCCTACATCACTTTTTCCAACATTTCCTACACTTTCTCCTTTTAAATCTATTCCTGTTTTTACACCTAATCCAAATTCATTAAATGTTGTTCTATATTTTTTAAAAGCTTCTTTATTTGCTTTTAAAGCCATATTATATTTATATTTGGTTTTAGCAACTTTTAATGCTGTGTAGTACTGATATGTATTTGATGATTTTTTTAGAGCAGTTATATCATTTAATGTACCAAGTGGCATCCAAGAACATTTAAGTGGCGTACTTGCAAGCTTAACACATGTATCATTTCTAACTTCATTTATTTTAAGTGCTGAATTATTATATCCCACTATATGTGATGCGCCTTTTACAACTGAACCTGGTGTAATTGGAGACGTTATTACAGCTGGTGTATAATCATATATTTTATAATCTTTATCTGTTTCTATTACTTGTTTTCCTGCCATTGCTAGAATTTCTCCCGTTTTTGGATTCGTTACAATAACAAATGATCTATTATAATATTCTGTATTTTTTTCTTTTTTTGCTTTAATTATTTCCTCTTCTAATATTTTTTCTATTTCGCGTTGTAGTTCTATATCTATTGTAAGTACTATATCATTTCCTCTTGTTCCATATTTTTTTAGCGTTTTTTCTCCTTCTTCATTTATTTCATAAATGTTTTTTTCTCCTTTTAAATAATCATCATATTCATACTCTAAATAACTTATTCCTACCTTATCATCTAAATTGTATCCTTTTTTTATATAATAATTTTTTAAATCGCTTGGTATATTATTTGAAACAGTTCCTAGTATTGATTTAAATGTATTATCATATAAGTATAATCTTTCCCAATCTAGTCTAATATTTATACCATTTAATTTACTTATATTAGCCGCAATTGTTGCATATTCTTTTTCTGTAACATCGCGATCTTTTATTATCTTTTCTTCATAACTATATCCTTTATTCATTAAGTAATATATATAAGCTGCTTTTTTATCTTTTTCACTAAATTTATTTATTTCTTCTTCTGGTACTCTTTCATATTTTAATTTTACTATATCTTCTTTTGTTATTTTTCGATATTCTAGTAATTCTAGTTCTTTTTCTGTTATTAATTTTTCTGATTCTTCTTTATGTTTTTTTAACCAAAATGTCTTATACATTTTATTTGTTGCTTTATTTTCTATTTCTATCATATCAGCCAATTTATATGCAAGTGATATTTCTTCTTCTACTTTCAAATTATTTTTTACATAATATATTATTCTTTTGGGTTTATTATCAACTATCAATTTATGATTTCTATCATATATTCTTCCTCTTGGAGCTGTTTTCCCTTCTATCTTTTTTTCTGTTAATTCTTTTAATTTTTCTACATAATAATCTTTTTTTACTATTTGAATATAAAATAGTTTTATAAATAAAATTATAAATGCTAATGTTACTATTAATATTAATATATTGTATCTTTTTTCTATTATTTCTTTTATATCATTATATTTTTTGTAATAATTATATTTTATTTTTTTCTTTTTCATATAATTTATTTATCTTTTTAAAATCAATAATATGAAAAAACGAATCAATATATTTTTCTTTATTATTTTGATAATCTAGATAATATGCATGTTCATACATATCTAGTGCTATTATAGGTATCATACCGTATAAATATGGGCTTTCTTCATTACTCATATTTATTATTTGTAATTCTTTATTTTTATTTATTACTAAATAGGTATATCCTGATCCTTTTAAGTTTAAAGCCATTTTTTTAAATTCTTGAGCAAAATTTTCATATGTTCCATACTTTTTTTCTATTTCTTTTTTTATCTCTAGAATAGGTTTATTATTACCTAAATTACTTACACTATTAAAATATAGTTCATGATTTACTACTCCACCTAAATTATATATTATATCATCTCTATTTGCTATATTAAATAAATCTATATGTTTAAATAAATCTTCTTTATCATACTTATAGTTATAATTTTCCTTATTTAAAATATCATTTAAATTTTTTAAATATTTTAAATAATAGTTATTGTAGTGAATATATAATGTTCTATCACTAATATATGGTTCTAAAGTACTATAGTCTAATTCTTTTTTTTGATACATATTATTCCCCCTATACTTAATATTATTAAAATTTAACTACATTATTCTAAGACTTTTTCATATATTATTATGAGGTGTCTTATGATTTATAGATTAATTGAAAAAAAAATTAAATCTTTAACAAAAGAAGATATAATTAACTACGCTAATAGTGAAAATGTTAAACTTGATAATAATGAAGTAAATATCATTTATGATACAATTAAAAGTGATTATAAAATTTTATTGCATGGTGATAGTGAACTTATTTTTAATAATATAAAAAGTAGGATTAATCCTACTGCTTATAAAAAAATTTATGAATTATATAATTTTTATAAAAATAAATATAAAAACTATCTATAATTATTATGCTTAATTTTAAATTTTTTAAACATAATAATTTCTAACATCTTCTATTAAATTTTTATTAAATTTTTTATTTTTTATCATATCTATTTCAAATTTATATGGTGGATATGATTTTTTATTTGTATTTAAATCTGTTATATATGGTGTTTCTAAAATTTTAGGAATATTTTTTAATTTTGGATTATATATTACTTTTAATAAATTTTCAAAACCAATTGTTCCAAATCCAATATTTTCATGTCTATCTTTATGACTTCCTTTTATATTTTTACTATCATTTATATGAATACATGAAAGTTTTTCTAAGCCGATTATGTTATCAAATTCTTCTAATACTTTATCAAAATCTTCTAGATCATATCCTGCATCATTAATGTGGCATGTATCTAGGCATACCTTTATTTTTTCACTATATTCTACACCATCAATTATTTGTTTTAATTGTTCAAAACTAATTCCAAGTTCTGTCCCTTTTCCTGCCATTGTTTCAAGACATATATCTACATTAGTATCACTAAATATTGACATATTTAAAACATCTATTATATTTTTTATTCCTTGTTCTATTCCTAAACCTACATGACTTCCTGGATGAAGTACTATTTTAGTAACACCTAAATTTTGTACTCTTTCAATTTCTTGTCTTAAAAATTCGCTTGAAAATTCTCTGTTTACATAATTAGCAGGATTTATTATATATGGTGCATGTACAACTACATTTCTTAAATCAATATTATTTTCTTTCATAATTTTTAAGGCTTCATATGTTTTCATATCATCTAATGGTACTCTTTTAGTATTTTGAGGAGCTCCTGTATAAAACATAAATGTATTTGCTCCATAGCTTATTGCTTCTTTTACACTTCCAATTAATTGATCACTGCTTTTAAAAGAAACATGTGATCCTATTATAAGTTCATTCATTTTATCACCTTTGCTTTGTTCCATGAATTGTATAATTCATCTAATTTTATCTTTAATTCTGTATTAATAAGACTTGCTCTTAATTTTTCAAATTCAATAACATTTAAAAATTTTTCATTATATTCTTCTTCTGTTTTTAAATCACTTTTTAATACAACATATCCTAATTTTATTAATTTATAAAATCCTCTTTTTTTATTTTTTGATAAACCATTTTTTATATAATCATATAAAAAGGGGTTGTTTTTAAGTGATTCATTATATAATTTAGTAAAACTTTCTTTAGAAATATTTTTTTCTTTTAATATTTCATCAATAGTTAAATTTTTTTCTTGCATTTCATCTATTAAGTCAATAATATCTATAACTTTTAGACAATTTAAATTCATATTTTCTAATATATAGCTTTTTATATCTTTATTTATAAATTTATTTCCTAATATAATTTTATATGAATTATCATTATCTAGATTATATTTTTCTAAAATTTGATTTTTTTCTTTTGAATTTCTTACTAATTCATTATGTATTTCAATCCATTTTTCTCTTTCATTTTTTTGATATATCTTAAAAAATTCGTCAAATTTATTTTGATTTTCTATACTTAAGTATTGTTTTAAAGAAATAAATTGATCTACTTCACTTATTGTAAAGTTCACATTATTTATAATTCTTATGAATGTTTTTTTATTAAGTAATAGATAATCTATAAAATCTTTAATATTTTGTTTTTCAGGTGGAGATATTTTTATATAATTTTTAAAATACATTTTATATAATTTAACAAATAAATCATTTTTTCTTAGATATTCTAATAAAAAGGGATCTTTTATATTTCCATTCTTAGTAATTATACCAACTGGTATATCATTATATATATCATAATCATGATATACTAAGTTTATTTCTTTATCATTGTATAATTTTATTTTTTCACTTTTATTTTTTATTGACTTTGCTATTAATTTAAATTGATCATCTAAATAAAATAATCTTGGATAATTTTTATATAATTTTAAACAATATTCATTATCTAATTCTTCACTATAATTTTTTTTAAATAATTATATCCTTCTTTTAAATTAATATTATAATCAATTTCAAGTAAATACTTTTTAAATTCTTCCATATGTCTTTTTATATAATAATTATTTTCATTATCTCCATATAAACTAGTAATATCATCTTTATCATTACACATATTCATTCTATATCTAAGTTCAACATTTTTATCAAAATTAAATCCATCATTTTGATAAATATTTAAATAATATAGAAGTTGTTCATAACCTCTATTGGTTGTATTACTTAAGATATTTTCATTTTGAAGAAACATTTCTATAGGAATCAAAAGAAAGTTTATATTAAAATTTTTATATTCTTTTTTTAAATATTCAAAATCTTTACTTTTTAAGGCTTCAAAATATTTAATAGTATAAATTTTTTGATATATTTCTTGATTTGAAATTATATAGTTAGTCCATCCATTTAATAATCGATATAAATTTTTAAGTATAATTAAATGGGGGTTACCTTTAGGTTTTTCTCCAAGGAAAAATGTTCCATATTCACATTTTAAATAATAATTAAGTCCAATCTTTTCTATTTGTATATTTATTTTTTGATTTAAATATCTTTCAATTTCTTCAGTATACTCTTGTCTATAATTTGTATAATCTTCATCATTATATATAAAATCTTTTAAACTCCCTTCTTCTAGGGAAAAAGTATTTGGTACTTCCATTGACATATAACCACCAATTTAATTATAGCATGCATATTTTAAAAAGTAAATTTTTTAAATAAGGTCTTTTTTCTTTATTATATATGTTTTTTCTTTTGTATAAAAAGCATAAAATACATCTTCTAATTCTAAGTTATTTTTTTCTAACATTTTATATACCCATAATGTATCTTTTTTTATTTCTTTTAATACATCATAATCAATTGTGCCATCTAAGATGATTGGAAGTGGATAGTCTTTTGTTTTTTGAAATACGGATAATGTACCACTATTTTCTAAAACAGCATAATCTACTTCTTCAATACTTTTTATTCCTTTTTCTCTAAGTTGTGTTATTAAGTCATCTAAGCTATATCTTAATTTAGTCATTTGATTAAAGCATACTTTTCCAGCTTTTATTATAACATTTGGTTTACCATCTATAATGTTTCTTATTTTACTACTTTTTAGTGTTATATAGCTTAATGATACTTCTATTACTACTAATGATATTATTGGTATTAATGATACAAAAATTGAACTTTTATAGTTTTCTATACAAATGGCTGCTAATTCTGCGATTAAGATAGTTACTATTAAATCTATTATACTTAATTCTCCTACTTCTTTTTTCCCCATTATTCTATATGCTAGTACTATTATAAAATATAAAGCTATTGTTTTTAAACACATATTTAAATACATATTATCACCCATTTTATTATGAGGTTACATATTTTTTTTTATTCAATCATATTTTTTATTAAGGAGGATTTTTATGAATTATATAAAAAATTTATCTTTAAGTATTTTATATATTATTTTATCAATTTTATTATTAACATTTATTATGACCATTTTCTCTTATTTTAATATCATTGGTGATAAGACTATATCTATCTTTAAAATAGTTATACCTGTTATTTCTTTATTTATAGGAGGATTTTTAATCGGAAAGAAAAGTTTAAAATCTGGTTGGCTTGAAGGGTTAAAATTGAGTTTAGTTTTTTTAATAATTCTTTTATTATTTGAATATTTGGCTTTAAATCAAGTAGCTGATATTAAAAACTTAATTTTTTATTTGATATTATCTTCTTCTTGTATGTTAGGCTCTATGATAGGTATTAATAAAAAAAAGATAAATAAAAATTAAAAAGATAATTAATCAATTATCTTTTTTGTTATTTCAAATATTTTATTTTTTATATATGCTAGAATGCTTGATATAACAAATACTATCAATATTATAGGTATCATGTACTTTAAATATTCTATTGGTGTTTTTAAATAATTATCTAAAGTTTTATAAACTACTAAATCTATTATATATGAAAATAGGTATATGTCTAATGATAATTTAGAAATACTAGTAACTATTTTAATAATTAATTTATTTTTTAAATTAACTTTATATAATAACAAGAAGAAAATAGTAGAGATTATTATTGTTTGTAAACTATTATATCCACCTATAAAGCTAGATGAAAAAGTACTATTATAATTATATATATATGAAATAATTGCTTCTAGTAATAAAATTGATATAAAAGTTATTATTCCTTTTTTCTTATCTATATCTATTTGATACTCATTTATATATGCTCCAATAAAATAATATATAAAAGGATATAGTTGATTCCACCAATCTGGAATCATTTCTAATCTAACTCCATCTATTTTTAAATAATTTATAAATGGATATATAGAACACATAGAAATTAAAGTAATTATTAAAATTTGTTTTTTCTTTTTTGTATTTAGTGAATTATATAATATATTTAAAAATGGAATCATTAAAAATAGACCAATATACATTTCTATATACCATGAATATCCACAAGCTGTAAAATTAAAAATACTTACTATCATTCTTAAAATTCTTATATTTTCGTGTAAATAAAATTTTCTAAATAAAATACATATTATAGAAATTAAAAAATAACTATATAAAATACTTTTAATTCTTTTATAGTATTCTTTATTTAATTTGCTGTTTCTTTTCAAATAACCTGTTAATAACATAAATAATGGTACACAAATATAAAACATCCATCTAAATAATATTGATATAAACATTCCAATTCCTGTAACTTTTGTTTCATAAAATCCATTATTTAAAAAGAAGTGAACTGATGGTACAAATAGTATTGCAAAAAAACGTATTAAATCTAAGCTTGTTAATCTTTTCATATAACCACCCTTCCTTTATTTTACCACATTTTTATATATTTTTGTTATATATTTGCTTTTATATGTTATAATATCTTACTATGAGGTGTATTTATGAAAAAAAAGAAACAAAAAATTTTTAATTTAAATCTAGCTTTAATTATTATATCTATTTGTTTATTAATATCTATTATACTTAATATTTATATTTATAATAATAAAAGTAACAATTACATTGTAGATGAAAATATAGTTTTTTTTGGTGATTCAATTACTAATAAATATAAGGTAGAAGAATTTTTTCCTAATAATCATGTTATTAATAGTGGTATAAGTGGTGATGGTAGTAAAGATTTGCTTAAAAGAATGGATGATGTTTATAAATATAATCCTTCAAAAGTTTTTTTACTTATTGGAATTAACGATTTAAATCATGATATTAAAGAAAATGATTTACTTAATAATATTCAAAAAATTATTAACGGAATAAAAACAAATAGAAAATATACTAAAATATATGTTGAATCTATTTATCCTATCAATAGAAATACTTTTAATGATAAGGATTATTCTTTTAATGAGAATGTTACAAATGATACTATTAAAGAATTTAATAAAAAGTTAAAAAATTTATGTAGGGAAAATGAAATTACTTACATTGATGTTTATAGTAAACTTTTAGATTCAGATGGAAATTTAAAAGATATTTATACTATTGAAGGTTTACATTTAAACGATTTAGGTTACTATAAAGTTACTTCTAGCATTATTAATGAAGTTAAAAATTAAAAAAATAATCAATATGATTATTTTTTCATTTGTTCTTTTATAAATTTTCCACTTTCACTTAAATTTTTATCACTTATATCATATTCATTTGTATTTGGAAGTAAAAGAGCTGATGTTTCATTTTTATCTGATAAAGACCAATTAATAAAACTTATTTTTTTATCTCTTAAATAATTTAACCATTTTATTGTTTCTTCTTTAAATACACCACCTGTACCATCTGCATTACTTACACCAAACTCACTTACTATAATAGCAATATTTTTACTTCTTGCATAATCAATTCTATCTCTAAGCCATTTTTGGTGTGTTCCAGCGTAAAAATGACATGCATACATTATATTGCTATAATTAAGTGGATTATCAGCAGCGTCATTTATATCTTGACTCCATGTTCCTGTTCCTACAATTATAATATTATCTGTATATTTTCTAATTAATGGTATAATTTCTTCGGCATATTTTTTTATATCATTATTCCATGTAACATTCCCATTTGGTTCATTACATATTTCAAATATAACATTTGGTGTATCTTTATATTCAATAGCCATTTCGGTAAAAAATTCTTTTGCTTCTTCTTTATGTATATTTGGATTATTATCACTTAAGATATGCCAATCTATAATAACATACATATCAAGTTTAATTGCTATATTAGCAATTTCTTTTACTTTATCTTTTAATGACTTATTATATATATATCCATTTTCTTCGGTATACATTGCAATTCTAAAAACATTAGTATTCCAATCATCTCTAAGTGTTTTTATAACTTTTTCATTAGCAAATTTAGAGTACCATTGTATTCCATGTGTACTTATTCCTTTTAATATTATTTCTTCTTCATATTGATTAACTAAATTTGCTTTATCTACTTTTAGTTTTCCATTATAACTTACAAGATTATTTTTCTCTTGTTTTTTATTTGTATTTTCTTTTATTTTTTTATTTTCTTTTTCTTCTATATTACTTTGTTTACTACTATTAAAATATAGAAAAACGATACTTAATATAATTAGAATAATTGGTATTATTTTTTTCATTTTATCACCAAATTCATTATAACATAAAAAGCGATTTTTTAATCGCTTTCTAAAGTAATCATAATATTATCTCTTTTTCTTCTTTTACAATAATAATATGCTAAATTCAAATTTTTTCTTTTTCTTTTATTTTCTTCTTTTTCTATTGGTTTAAATTCTAATGAACTTTTTTGTACTTGAAAGTCATTTTGTTTAAAATGATTGTATTTCTTACTATTTTCTAATATTTTTAAGTTTTCATTTATTTCAATCATTTCTCTTTTTACTTCTTCTAGTTTATTTTGAAAATAAATTCTATCTTTTTTTAGTAATTTTTTATCTAAATTTAATTTTATTAAATTCATTAGACTATTTATTCTTTTTAATTTATTTTCTAAAATTATTATTTCTTTTAAATATTCCCCTTCTTCTATTAGATTTTCTACACCAATTATGTTACGATTATCATCTCTAATAAATATCTTTGTCATCTACTTCTCTCCTTAGAAAATATATATTATATTAATTTTAATAATTTGTCAAATTTTACTTAACTTCTTCTAATTTTACACTAACAAGTTTAGATACTCCTGATTCCTGCATCGTTATTCCATATAATATGTCTGCATATTCCATTGTTCTTTTTTTATGTGTTATAAGTATGAATTGTGTTTTTGATTGTAGTTGTTTCAAATAACTACCAAATGAATCAACATTTACTTCATCTAATGCAGCTTCTACTTCATCTAATATACAAAAAGGTACTGGTCTTGATTTTAATATAGCAAATAATAAACTGATTGCTGTAAAGGTTTTTTCTCCTCCTGATAAAAGAGAGATACTTTTTAGACTTTTTCCTGGTGGAGATGCGACTATTTCAATTCCTGTTTCTAATATATTATTTGGATCTGTTAATTTTAAATCAGCAGTTCCACCTTTAAATAGATCTTTAAATGTTTGTTTAAAATTTTCTCTTATTATTTTAAATGTTTTTGTGAATTCTGTTTCCATTACTTCATCCATTTCTTTTATAATTAAAAGTAATGTATCCTCTGCTTTTAATAAATCATTTTGTTGATTTATTAAATAATTATATCTTTCACTAACTCTATCATACTCTTCTATAGCATCAATATTTACATTTCCTAAATCTTTAATTATTCTTCTTAGATTATTTACTTTATTTCTAGCTTCATTTTCTTCTATTTCTAATTTATACATAGTTGTTGCTTTTTCATAAGTTAATGAATATGTTTCATTTAATTTATTTAATAAGTTATCTAATTTTACATCCATCCTATTAACATCTATTTCTAAATCTTTTAGTTCTTTATTTTTTTCTTTATATATACTATTTTCTTGTTTTAATGCTGCTTCATATTCTTCTAAATCAATATTTAAATTTGTCTTTTCTTTTTTTAATTCTTCTAATTTTAATTCACATTTATTTTTTAAATCTAGTTCTTTATAATATTTTTCTAATATTTTTTGTTCTTCATCACTTAAATTATTATTTAATAATTTATCTGTTCCATTTATTTCATCTTTTGCAAATTTCAATTTTAATTTATATTCTTCTTTTGTTTCTGTTCTTACATTTATGTATTCTTCTTTACTTATTTTATCCTTGTTTAGTAAATATATTTTGTCTTCTAAGGCTTTATAGTTATAGTCTGTAACATTTATTTCATTTTCTATTTCTTTTATTTTTTTTACGACTCCATCAATATCTTTAAGGCTATTTTCAAGTTCATATTTATCACTAATTATGTTATTTCTTCTAAAATCAGTTCCACCTGTTATTGAACCTCCTACATGTAGTAATTCTCCGTCTAGTGTAACTATTTTATATCTGTGATTAATTAATTTACTTATTTTATTAGCATTTTCTATATTATCTACAATTAAAACATTTCCAAGTTGATTTTCTATTATATTTTGATATTTTTTATCAAATTTTACTAATTTTGATGCAACAGAAATAAATCCTTCTACATTTAATACAATATTTAAAGTATTTTCATCTATACTTTTTCCTTTTATTATATTAAGTGGGAAAAAGGTTGCTCTACCTAATTTATTTTCTTTCAAATATTTTATTGCTTCACTTGCATTTTTTTCGCTCTCTACTACTATATATGATGTAGATGCTCCAAGACTAGTTGTAATTGCAACAGAATATTTCTCTTCTACTTCAATTAAGTTTCCAATTGCATCACAAATTCCTGTTAATTTTATGTTATTTAAAACATTTTTTACAGATGTTGGAAGACTGCCATTGTTCTCTATTTTTTCTTTTAAATTATCTATTTTTTCTTCTAATTTATTTTTTTCTCTTATTTTTGAACTTAAATTATATTCTAAATTTATTTTAGTTGTTTTTTGGCTTTCTATTTGTTTTTCTGTTTTTGCGATTTCTTCTTTTATGTTATTTAATTCTTTTTCTTTTATTTCTATTTCATCTATTATTTTATTAATATTATTTTGTAACTCCAATTCCTTTTCTTTTAATTCTATAATATTATTATGTAGTTTTGTGTCTTCTACATTATATTTTTTTCTTTCTATTAAAATTGTTTTTTCACTATTTATCTGCTCAACATTTTTTATTTTTTCTAATAATTCTTTATTATAATTATTTATTTCTTGTTCTATTTTATTTAATTTTAGTTTATATTCTTCTACTTTTGCTTCTTTATTTGTATTTGTTACGGATATTTCTAATAATTCTTTATTTATTTGTTCTATTTTATTTTTTGATTCTAAATATTTATAATTTATATCAGTTATATCTCTTGTTATTAAAGCAACTTCTATATTTTTTAATTCTTCTTGTTTTTCTTTGTATATTATTGCTTTATCTCTTTGTTCCTTTAATGGTTCAACCTGATTTTTTAATTCGTTTACAATATCACTTATTCTACTCATATTATCATGAGTTCTTTCTAGTTTTCTTAATGCTTCTTCTTTTCTTTTTCTATATTTAAGTACACTTGCTGCTTCTTCAAAAATAACCCTTCTATTTTCTGGTTTACTGCTTATTATTTCTTCAACTTTTCCTTGTGAAATTATATTGAATGATTCTTTAGCAATACCACTATCTAAAAGTAAGTCTGTTATATCCTTAAGTCTAGCTCTTTCATTATTTATAAAATATTCATTTGTAGAATCTTTGTATACCCTTCTTGTTATTGAAACTTCATCATAATCTAAGGGTAAATATTTATCTTTATTATCAAAAACTAATGTTACACTAGCACTACCTGATGGTTTTCTTGATTTAGATCCTGAAAAAATGACATCTGTCATATTTCCTTCCCCTCTAAGTGATTTTACGGATTGTTCACCTAGCACCCATCTTACAGCATCTACAACATTACTTTTTCCACTACCATTTGGACCTACTACACCTGTAATTCCATTTGTAAGTTCTATATTAATTTTATCAGCAAATGACTTAAATCCATTCGCTACTATTTTTTTTAAATACATACAATCACACTTTCTAATTATTTATTATACTATATTTTAAAGAAAAAAGGAATGTTATATATAAAGAAAAAAAGATATAAATATCTTTTATTTAATAACATGTTTATGGTCATCATAAAATAATTCATCTGGTTTCATTTTAAAAATTTTTGCTATTTTAACAGCCATATCATAAGTTAATCTTCTTCTTCCATTTTCTATTTGTGAATAAAAAGGTTTACTTATTCCAAGTATTTCAGCTATGTATCTACTTGTATAATTATTTTTTATTCTTAGTTCTTTTAATTTAGAATTCATTTTTACTCCTCCCTAATCATTATATCATAAGTTCACTAATAGTGTACTGAAGTTTATATATAAAAGTTATAAAATATAGATAATTGGTAATTTTTGGAAATAGGTGGTAATATGATTACTAATAATGTTATTCATAAACAATATGAAACATTTAGTGAAAATATAAAATATTATAGGAAAAAGCTTAATCTAACACAAGAAGAATTAGCTGAAAAATCTGATTTAAGTATTTCTTATATTAAACAAATTGAATCTAATAAAGAATTTAAAAATGTTTCTTTAACTGTTATATTAAAATTATCTAAAGCTTTAGATGTTAGTGTTGATAAATTATTTATTATTAAAATTAAAACGTCAGATTGACGTTTTTTTAGTCTTCTACATTATGATATACGTTTTTAACATCTTCTATATCATCTAACATAGAAACAAGTCTATCAAAGATTTCTCTATCTTCACCTTCTATTTTGATTTTTTCTTTTGGAAGCATTGAAATTTCATCAATTTCAAATTCAACAGGCTTAATAGTTTCTATTGCTGATTTTAAGGCATATGAATCTTTAGGATTTCCATAAATAATAACTAAATCATTATCAGTTTCAATATCATCAATATCTAAATCAGCATCTATAATAGCATTCATAACATCTTCTTCTTGTAATCCTTTAAATCCTATAATACATAAATTATCATAATTAAATGATACAGAGCCTTGTACACCCATTTTACATTTACATTTATTTAATGCTGCCTTTACACTACTAATTGATCTATTAACATTATCAGTTAAACATTCTACAATAATGGTTGATCCTGCTGGTCCAAAAATCTCATAATTTACTTTTTCATATGATTCATCTACACCACTATTTACTTTATCAATAGCTCTTTTTATTATATCAGCTGGAACTTGTTCTTTTTTTGCACGTTCCATTATTCTTTTAAGTGATGCATTAGAATTTGGATCTGTTCCCCCTCGTTTTGCAATATCATATATTTCTCTTGCATACATTGAATATAATTTTGCTTTTGCTGCACCTGTTTTTTGAATGCTTGCTTTTCTAACTTCATAAGCTCTACCAAATAATTGGATATCTAATTTCATATAATCACTCTTTCTCATTCCATATTTATTTTACATTATATAATATAATTTTACAAGAAAAAAATATCACAAGGATATTATTTTTCATTATTTAGTGTTTCTTTTATTTTTGTTTTTGCAAGTTCTACTGTACTCATATCTGGTTCCATTACATATAATTTTTGGCTTGGATATGAATATGTATAATTACTACTATCACGACCATTAACACTTTGTGATGTTATATTCCATTTTGGCATAGTATTTAATTGATTTTTTATTAAACTTGTTAAATCTTTTGTTGCCATATTTGTTTGAAAACTTCCATCTAAAGTATTTAATAGGCTATTATATTTAGAAATAATTGTTTTTGAGGATAACATTTTATTCATTATTGCTGTTAATACATCTTGTTGATTTTTTACTCTATGTCTATCTCCTTCTTGATATGCATGTCTTTCTCTTGCGAATGCAAGGGCAGTTTTACCATTCATATGAACATTTCCTTTTTTTATTGTAATTGCAGGATCTGTCCATGGAATAAATGTTTTATCTGAATATACATCTATTCCCCCTATTACATCTACTACATCTATTAATGTTGTAAAATTAACTCTAAAATAATAATTTATTTCTATTCCAAAAAGGTCTTCTAACGTTTTTACGCTTTTATCTACACCATATATTCCTGCATGTGTTAACTTATCTTTTAATCCAGTTGTTCCATTTAATTTAATGTAATAATCTCTTGGTATTGATGTTAATAATATTTCATGCGTTGTCGGATTTACAGTTGCTATCATATTTACATCACTTCTTGATACTGATGATATAGCTCCATATGTATCAATTCCACTTATAAATATATTAAATGGTTCTTTTGTTACTTTTACTTCTTTTGCTATACTTTTGGTTTTTGTTTTAATAGAAATAGTTGCTAATATTTTAGTTTTATCTTTAAATCCAGTTACTTCTTCATCTAAATTTACTTTATATGATTCACTTATAAAGATTGCATCGACATTTTCATTTAACAAATCATTTGCTAGTTTAATGTGATCTTTATAATCTTTATTTTTTGTTTCTACTTTTTTTTCTATTTTTTCTTTAGCCTTTTTATATGTATCAGTATCGGTATTAAAAAATCCCATTTTATATGATTTTAAATCATCTAGTTTAAAGTATGTTTCATTATCTAATACTACTACATAATAGTTTTCTACTTGATATCCTGAGCTAGTTATATTTTCTAAGAAATCTACTGTGTTATATAAATAATTTATTCCAAATATAAATACTAACGAAAATAAAATAGCAAATATGTTTGTTGGAATTTTTAATTTTGTTTTTATCTTTGGAATAAACAAAATTAAATTTATTATAATAGCTATTATAGCTATTACACTAAATACTAATGAAAAGTATTTAGTTGGAAGTACATCCATATATATAATTAGTCCAGAAAAAATTATAAGTAATATATCAAAAAGTATTCCGATAATTCGACTGAATATATTAACTTTTTTCTTTTTTTTAGAATTGTTTTTATTTTTATTCATTTTATCACCTAGTTAATTATATCATATAAATTTAAAAAACTAAATATCTAATATTTAGTTTAACCATTTTATTTAATTTAATATCATAAATTATATTCTTATTGAATCTAATTTAAGTTTATCAGCTATTGTTACAATAAATTCACTATTTGTTGGCTTTGCTTTATCTATATCGACACTATGTCCAAATATTTCTTCCATTAAATCCCAGCTTCCTCTATTCCAACTTACTTCTATAGCATGTCTTATTGCTCTTTCTACTCTTGATACTGTTGTATCAAATTTATGGGCTAATTCAGGATACAATTCTTTTGTTATTCCACCTATTATTTCTGGTCTTCCATATATTATTCCTACTGCTTCTCTTATATACTGATATCCTTTTATATGTGATGGTATTCCAAGTTCATGTAATATCTTGGTTATCGATATTTGTAAATTGTTATTTGTTAAATTCATTTTTTTATTTTGATCAAATACGCTTAAAATTCTTTTGTGTAAATCTGACAATTCAAATGGTTTCAATATAAAATAGTTTACACCATAACTTGATACTTCTTCTATAACTTCTTGTGAATTATAACTTGTTTGAACTATTACTTTTTTATCTATATTTCTTTTTTTCATTTCTTCTAATACATACATTCCATCTTTTTTGGGCATTATTAAATCTAGAAGAATTATATCATATTTATCTTGTTTTTTTTCTGCTAATTCTATTCCGTCTGTTCCATCATATGCAACAAGGTCAATACTTATTTGATTATTCCCTTTAAAATATTCTTTTACCATATCTATTAAGTTTTTATTATCATCTATCATAAGTACTCTTATTTTGTTCATTTTATCTTCCTTTCTTACTATGATATTATTTTACAACTAACTACTTATGAAATTTATCTAATTATGTCGAATAAGATAAAAAAAGTCACTAATTACAAGCAACTTCTATCAATTCTTTTATATTTAATGATGTTCTGCCTATTAAATACCCATCTAATTCTTTTATTTGTTTTAGATATTCAATATTTTTCTTATTAATATTTCCACCATATAGAACCATTATATCATTAATTTTATATTTTTTCACAATTTTTTTTATATATTTTATCATTTTTTCTATATACTTTACATTTATATTTTTATTGCTACTAACCATGTATTTTGGTTCATATGCTATTATAATTTTATCTAAATTTATATTTTTTAAATAACTATTTATTGCTTTTCTTATTGTCCTTTTTTTATAAATATCTTTTTTATTTTCTCCTATACATACTATTGGAGTTATACCATATTTTTTGCATAATTTTATTTTTTTATTAATTGTTTTATTATTATTTTTTACTTCACTATGTCCTATAATTACATAACTTATATCTAGTGATTTTACTTGTCTACATGATATACTTCCTGTGTGATTTCCTCTTTCATGTTCTGATACATCTTGTACACCTAAATTCAGGTTTGCTTCTTTAAAACAAGGAATATATATTGTAGATGGGCAAAATATTATATTATCTGTTTTTTCTTTTTTGATTTTTTCTAAATAATTTTTTACTTCATCATAATCTAGATACATTTTCATATTAGCAACTATGATTTTATTCATCTTTATTTCCTTTAATCATATCTTTTATTTTATCAATTAAGCCTTTTTTATTCATACCAAGGGCTTCTTTATATACACCTAAAATACTATCTGCAAAAAACTTAAGTGAATGCATTTCGGCAGTTATTACTGCTTGTTTAGACATTTTTTCTCTAATATCATTATTTTCTATTAAATAATTTATTGCCTCAACATATGTTTTTTTATCTTTAAAATATTTTCCATTTACATCATCTATTAATATATCTTTAAAACTTTCATCTTTTAAAGCTACAACAGGTATTGATCCTGCCATTGCTTCTATTAATGTTAATCCTTGGGTTTCTGTATTAGATGCAGTTACAAAGACGCTTGCTAATTGATAATAAATTGGTATTTCTTCATATGGAATAGCATTAGTAAATATAACATTATCAATTATTTTTAAATCTGTAGCTTCTTTAATATAATGTTCATAATCTGGTCCACTTCCAACTATTACAAATTTTACGTTTTTATGTTTTTTTAATATATCAACTTGTCCTTTTAACAATAAGTCAATATTTTTTTCCTGTGCTAATCTTCCAACATATAATATAACAAAATCATCCAATTTTATTTTTAATTCTTCTTTTAATGATTTTATATCTTCTTTTTTAAAATTTTCTTTAGAAAATCTTTTAGTATCCATTCCTGTTGGTACAATATGTATTTCTTTATCAAATTTATATTTTTCTTTAAATAAATCATAGGTTTTCTTACTTGGAACAATTAATTCTCTTGCAGTTTTATCACAATAAAATTTTGTTAAATATTCCACTATTTTTTTACTTGATTTATCAAAATATCCTTTTGTTATATAATAAACATAATCTTCATACATAGTATGATAAGTATGTACAAGTGGAATATTTAATTGTTTAGCAATTATTCTTGCGAATGTTCCAACACCAAATTCTGTATGTGAATGAATTATATCCAAATTCCATTTTTTAATTTTATTTATTGCTCTAAGTGGATATATTCCTGTTAATCTATAATCATATATTCCAATTGGAACTCCTGGAATTCTTATTATCCTTTCATCATCTTCATATTTATAAGACATATTTTCTGGATTTACAGTTACTATAAATACTTCATGTCCTTCTTCAATTAATGCTTTTTCAAGCATTGATATACTTGTTGATACTCCATTTATATAAGGAGGATATGTATCGGTAAATATTCCTATTCTCATATATTTTTCTCTCCTTTTTTTAAGTTAACAGCAATGGCTCCTATAATCATTGGAATATAATATGTTATGAATCTCCATGTTATCATAATTGCTGTTAAAATACTTCCCTTTATAAAATTTTCATAAAATTTGATAAATCCAAATTCTAAACCGCCTGTTCCACCTGGTATTGGTACAAATGATCCCATTAACATTACATATGCTGATGCAATTATACTTTCTATTCCATTAAAACTTGTATAGTCACCTGTTCCATATAATATTGCTAGTGGAACTAAATAAAAGCAAACTAATCCTGTAAAATTTACAAGAATCATTATTAAAAATTCTTTTTTATTTTTTAGTAATAGTTTTGTTCCATCATATAATTCATTTATATATGTATTAAATTTTTCTTGTTGTTCTTCCCTATTTTTTATTATTTTTATTTTGCTTAATAAATTTATGATTTTATTTATGATAAATTTATTAGTTTTTTTTGTAAATGCTAGTAAAAATAATGCAAATGTTACTAATGTATTTATTATAAAACCTATTGTTACTAAGTTTTTTAAAAGACCATTACTTGGAAAAATATGAAATAGTTGATTACATAATATTGCAAGAACTCCTAATGTTACTAAAGCAATTTGATAAACAACAAATTGTTGAATAACAATTGTTGTACAATCTGCCATTTTTATTTTTTCTTTTCTAAGAATATATATTTCAAAAGGTTGTCCTCCACTTGAAAATGGTGTTATTGCATTAAAAAAATTAATTTCTAATATAAATTTAAATGTCTTTTTAAAATTATAATCTTTTTTAAATTTTTTTATTATTTTATTTAAAGCAATGGCTTTAAAAAACCAATAACTTGCTATTAGTAAAAAGGCTACTAATAACCATCCTTTATTTAATGTTTTTAGTATAGTAATTATTTCTTTATAATTATCTTTTAAGGAGAAAAATAGTACTAAAATTGTTACTATTAAAAGTAATAAATAATTTATTATTTTATTTTTCATATTATTTTTCACTTATTATTTCTATTCCTGGAAGTTTTTTTCCTTCTAAAAATTCAAGTGATGCTCCTCCTCCTGTTGATATATGTGTCATATAATCTTTATATCCGAAATTAATTACTGCTGATGCGGTATCTCCTCCTCCAATTATTTTTACTGCATCTATATTTTTTAATATTTCACAAATTTCTTTTGTTCCATTACTAAATGTTTCTAGTTCACTATATCCAAGTGTTCCATTCCATATTATTGTTTTACTATCTGTTAAATATTCTTTAAATAATTTTATTGTTGAATGACCTATATCAAGACCGATCTCATCACTTTTTATATCTTTTATAAAGCATTCTCTTTTATTTCCTTCTTTTATTTCTAAACTATTTACGGAGTCTATTGGAAGTATTATTTTGTCCTTGTATTTTTCTAAAATAGTTTTTGCAAATTCCATACTTTCTTCATCTTTTATTGATTTTCCAACATCAATACCCATGGATGCTAAGAAAGTATAACTCATTCCGCCACCTATTAAAATATAATCTGCTATTTTTACTAAGTTTTCTATGACTCCTATTTTGTCATTTACTTTTGCGCCTCCTAATATTACTGTTAATGGTCTTTTTGGTTTTTTTATAGCATTTCCTAAGATTTTTACTTCTTTTTCTACTAAAAATCCTATACCACTAGGTATATTAGTTGCAATTCCTACATTTGATGCATGTTTTCTATGACACGTTCCAAATGCATCATTTATAAATATATCTCCTAAACTTGCCCAATATTTTCCAAGTTCTTTATCATTCTTACTTTCTAAGTTACCATTTAAATCTTCGAATCTAGTGTTTTCCATTAATAAAACTTCTCCACTTTTTAAATTATTAATTTCATCTTCTAGTATTTTTCCCCTAGTTTCTGTAACAAAGATAACTTCTTTATCTAATAATTCACTAAGTCTTAAAGCAACTGGTTCTAAAGTATTTTTTTCTTTATCTTTTTCTTCTTTTATTCTTCCTAAGTGTGACATTAATATGACCTTAGCTTGTTTTTCTATACAATAATTTATTGTTTCTAAACTTTGTTTTATTCTATTATCATCTAATATTACAGAATCTTTTATTGGTACATTGAAATCTACTCTAATAATTACTTTTTTATCTTTTAAATCAAAATCTTTTACTGTCTTTTTCATGTTTTCTCCTAACTATTTAATGTACAAGTGTATGTCATATCACTTGTTAATGTTACTGTAATTGTATCCGTTTCTTCTAATTTTTTTTCAGTATTTGGATTTTTTATGTTACTTTTTACATAACCTGAATTCATCAAATCTGCAATACTTAAATTTATAGAATCACCACTATTTTTTAAATCCTTAGCTGCTTCTATTTTACTATGATTTAGATATGCTTCTGAAGCTAAGCATAAATCACTAACAAAATTATCATAACTATTTTTTCTTGTTTTACTTATTTGATTTATTATATTCGGTGCAGAAACTAAGATTATAATTGCTATTACACCTAATATTGCTATTAATTCTATAAGTGTAAACCCTTTTTTATTCATTTTATCACCTATTTCTATGTATATATTTTATAACGTTTTTATAATATTTTCAATATATAAACAAAATATAGATTAATTTGAATCTATATTTTTAAATTTATCATTTTCTCTTTTTAATAAAATTAAATATATTATTAAATTTATAACTATAATTACTGTTCCTATTATAATATATACTAAACTATAATTATTTAATTGCTCAATTATGTCTTTTGTTATATCTTTAAGTAAATTTGTAATATTTAATTGATTTATTTTTCTTAACATTAAATTCATAATCTTTAATATTATTCCAGATATTATAAAAGTTATTCCAAACCATTTTAAACTTTTATATATACTTTTTCTTGTTATTACAATTCCTATTATAAATATTATAAAAATTAATATCAATAATATATCAAATAGTACTATGTATATATTCTTTAATAGTATATATATTTTTCTTAATTTTGATGTATAATCAAATCCTAGCTTTTCATTTATTTTATTTGTTATTTCATCTATTTTTTGTTCTATATATGGTGTTTTTTCTTTTATTTTATTTATAAATTTTTCTTGATTTTCTTTTGTTAAATATTCACTTTTAGGAACGTTTTTTTCTTTAAGTTCATTTGATATATCTTCTATATTATTTTCTAAAAATTGATTTAAATCTTTAGATGTTACTAATTTTTCTTTTTTATTCTTTTCTATATTATCTAAGGCTTTATTTAATTTTTCTTTTGTATATTTATCTACTGGTTTTGAATTTATGAAAGATTCTATACTTTCTTTTGGAATTCCTGCTTCTTCTAGTTTATTTTTTATATCTTTAAATTCTTCTAATTCTCCTTCTTTATCTTTAAATAACTCAATTACATCTATGTTATCAACACCTTTTTTTAATAGCTCTATATTCAAATATTTTTGACTTATTTTTTTTAATGAAAATAAAACTATATCTACTACTAGTATTAATATACAAATAAATGTTAATATAGATAAAAATATTTCTTTTATTTTATTTAGTTTTTCCATATTACCACCTATAAGTAGGATAGCACTTTTTAAGTATTTAGTAAAGAAAAAAAGCTTAACGCTTTTTTAATTCATCTATTTGTTTTTTTAATTGATTTGCATTCTCACTCAATACAATTTTTAATTGATTATCGATTTCTACTATACCCCTTGCTCCCATTTTTTGGATTCCTTCTTTATTTACAAGGCTTATATCTTTTAATGTTACGATAAATCTAGATTTGTTTGCTTCATATGATGTTATATTATCTTTTCCACCTAGATAAGAAACTAATTTATTTATTTCAATTTTAAAATCTTTTTTCTTTGTTTTCATGATTGCGATTGCAACTATGATAAGTATTATAATAATTATTATATATTGTAATATTTGACCCATTTTATCACCTATTTAATTATACTATATTTTTTTATTTTTTTAAATATATTTTAATAAAATAAGCAGATAAATCTGCTTACTTTTTATATTTCTTCAATTTTCATAAAGTTTGTAATTCTCTTTGTTCCATTATTAGGAAAACCACCTGTTATTACAACTTTATCTTTTGGTTGTAAATTAAACATTGCTTTTGCCTTTTCTTTTGCAATTTCTACTACTTCATCTGTACTATTACATACTGGTACAATACAAGAATATACACCATAATTTAAAGCTAAGCTACGTGCTACTTTTTCACTTGTACAAGTTGCTAAAATCATACTATTTGGTTTTAAATTACTTATTTTTCTTGCACTATATCCACTTACAGTACTTGCAACTACGACTTTTATATTAAGTACTTTTGTACTTTCTACAACGCTATCTGCAATTGTTTCTGTAATTCCTATTTTATCTTTATATTCGAATATTCCATTGTAATATTTTTCTGCATTTTCGCAAATTTCTCCCATATACTTAACTGTTTCTATAGGATATTTACCTGTTGTTGTTTCTCCTGATAACATTACTGCATCTGCTCCATCTAATACAGCATTAGCAACATCACTTACTTCAGCTCTTGTTGGACGTGCTGATTTTTTCATTGATTCTAACATTTCAGTTGCTACTATACAGAATTTTCCTTTTTCACGACATTTTCTTATTATCTTCTTTTGATATATTGGAAGCATTGTCATAGGAACTTCTACACCTAAGTCACCTCTAGCAACCATGATACCATCTGATTCTTCAACGATACTATCTAAGTTTTCAATTCCTGTCATACTTTCTATTTTTGATATAATTTTTAAATCTTCTCTATTTTGTTCTTTTAATATTTTTTTTGCCTCTAATACATCTTCTACACATGATACAAATGAAAGTGCTAAGAAATCACCATCATGATTACATGCATATATAATGTCTTCTCTATCTTGTTCACTTATAAATGGAATATCTAGTTTTACACCTGGAACACTTAAACTTTTTCTGTTTCCTAAAACTCCTCCATTTATAATTTTACATGTTACTCCATCTTCTTCTTTTGATACAACTGTCATTTTCATTAATCCATTTTCTAGTAAGATTACATTTCCTACCTCAAGTGAATCTATTGCATTTGGATGGTTTACAGAAAATCTTTCTTCATTTCCTATTACATTTTCTTTTACAACTCTTATTGTTTTTCCTTCTACTAGGTTAATTTCATCATTTTCTAAAACACCATTTCTAAATTCTGGTCCTTTAGTATCATATAATATTCCTATATGAAGTCCTGTTCTTTTTGTTACTTCTTTTACTGTTGCTACATCTTTTTCTTTTTCTTCTTCTGTTGCATGTGAGAAATTTATACGTGCAACGTTTGCTCCATTTAATACCATTTGTTCAAATACATCTGGAATGTAACTTGATGGTCCAAGACTAGTTATAATTTTTGTTTTTTTCATATTATACTCCTCCTCAAAACTAAATAATTTTACCACAAAAATCCTATATTTGTCAATTTATACTAATTGCTTATTTATTAAAAATTGCTCATTTTCTTTTAAGCCTGGTTGATAATATATTTTTGTATACTTAGATCTTTCGATATATTTTCTACCAGTTACTTCAATCCATTCATTTAAAACATAATTTCCATCAGTAATTTTTACATAACGGCCTACATATTTATTTCCATCTTTTCCTATATATGGGATTACTTTTATATCATATATTTTACATTCAATTATATATATGTCACTATTTAAAATAAATGAATATGTTTTTTTATCTTTATTTATTTCTTTATTTGATTTTTTCCCGAAGATAAATGATAATATAATTATAGTTATACTTGTTATAACAAAAGAAATATCTTCTGGCATTTTAATTTCATTTTCTAATAATGAAATACTTAATCCTAGTGTCCAAAAGATAAAATTTGACCATAATAGAATTGAAATAATAATAAAGTTTAATCTTTTTTTATTTTTTATATTATTATTATCTAATAAATTTATTTTTTCTTCTGCTGTTATTTTTTTTATATCTTTAAAATTATTTAAAAATTCTTGTTTTGACAATCCTTTTGATTCATCAATATCTTTATCCATAACTTCTTGATGATATATAAGAATATAATTATATATTTGATAACCTCTCATCATAGATACAAATCTTTTATTTTTATCTCTATAATAAAAATCAGTAGGTGATAAAGTTTCTTTTTTTACTAAAAATTCATTTTTTTTATATCTCACATATATATATTCTTTCTCAGATTTTATATCATAATCTGATTCATTTTGTGCATAAGCTGAATTTGATGGATATGCTAAAATAATTATTAGAATACCTATTACAAATAATTCTGGATCTATTGCTTCAATTATTTATGTAAAATTGATTGAATAATTAAATGATATTTTTTCTGATATTAGAATTAATGAATCGTATAAACCCGCCATTATGCATGCTAATCCTAACAGATTAATAAGTAAACAAGCAACAAATGCCTTAAAGTATCTTCTCTTTATTAATCTTATATAATATTTCATATAGCACTTCCTTAACTATTATCTAACTTAATTTTATCAAATAAACAAAATGACATCAATAAATTATAATATAACTTTACATACATTTTATAAAAAAAAAGAAGCTTAGATACTAGTACCTGTCAAGTACTCACTAAATAAAAAGATAAATTAATTCGAATAT
>CABUNR010000004.1:0-61261 GCA_902492995.1 uncultured Bacillota bacterium
TTTTACCACATTTTGGTTCTTTTTATTTAGTGTGAACTTTAAAGGTATTATAATCCTTTGTCTTATTTTTTTTATTAAAATAATAAAATAGTGTGAATATGAAATATTTTTCATATTATAATTGATTTCTATAAAAAACTATGATGTCATTAATATGAAATTTATTTCACATAAGGAGGATGTATGGAAAAATTTATAGAATTTAAACATGTAACTAAAGGTTACAAAATAGGTGATAAAGTTTATAATGCATTAAATGATGTAAGCTTTACTTTGCCAAGAGGAGAATTTGTATGTATACTAGGTCCATCTGGAGCTGGTAAATCAACTTTACTTAATCTACTTGGAGGTATGGATACAGCTACAAGTGGAGATATAATTATTGATTCTTTAAATATATTAAAGAAAAATGATAAAGAATTAACAAAATATAGAGCTGAAAATGTTGGATTTATATTTCAATTTTACAATATTTTACCAACACTTATTGTAAGAGAAAATGTTGAAATTGTAAAAGATATTGTAAAAAAACCTCAATCAGCAAAACAAATACTTAAAAGTGTAGGCTTAGAAAAGCATTTAGATAAATTTCCTAATCAATTATCAGGAGGAGAACAACAAATGGTATCCATAGCACGTGCTATAGCTAAAAATACTAAAATATTACTTTGTGATGAACCAACAGGAGCCCTTGATTCAAAAACAGGTGTAGAAGTTTTAAAACTCTTAAAAAAACAATGTGATGCTAATAATGGAAAAAATACAGTTATTATTGTTACACATAATGCTTTGATTGTAGAAGTAGCTGATAGAGTTATTAAACTTAAAAATGGTCAAATTGAGAGTAATGTTATAAATGAAAATCCTAAAGATATTGATGAGGTAGAGTGGTAATATGCTTAAGAAAAAAATGATACGTGATATACGACAAAATTTATCTCAATTTATTACAATATTTTTGATGGTACTTATTGGAGTAATGGTTTATGTTGGTATTGAAGCATATATGGATGGAATGATAAATACCGCTGATAAATTTTACAAAGAAAATAATTTGGAAGATTTAAATGTTATTGGAGAATTAAACAATGATGATTTAGAAAAAATAAAAAAAATAAATCATGTTAAGAATGCAGAAGAGAAACTTGTTGTATCAGGCATAGACGCAACTGATAAAAATAAGTCATACTTAATCAGTTTTATAAATTCTAATAATATTTCAGAATTTTATATAATTGATGGAGAAAAATTTGATGCTTCAAAAAAAGGAGTATGGGTAGATAATTTTTATGCAGAAAAAAACAATTTAAAAGTTGGAGATACATTAAAAATTAAATATGAAAAAAATATATTAGAAGAAAAAATTCTAGGTTTAATTAATGTACCAGATCACATTTATGATTTGAAAGATGAATCTGAACTTGTGCCAAATAGAAAAAATTTTGGATTTATTTATTTATCTATGAATGAAATTCCAAAAGATTATATAGAAGAATTAATTGCTAAAAAAATGAATGTAGAAAAAGATAGTTTAAGTAGTATAATACCTAATTATGATTATAAAAATTATATTATATATAATTATATAATGGTTGATATTGTTAATAAAGAAAATACTAAAAATGTTAAAGAAAAAATAGAAAAAGAAATAGAAGATGCAAGTTTAATAGTAAAAGCTGAAGATACTTTGTCATATTTAAGATATCAAGGTGAAATAGATGAAGGAGCATCATACGTTGGAATATTTTCTGGGTTATTCTTATTTATTGCAATGCTTTCTGTAATTACAACAATGACAAGAGTAATTAAAAGACAAAAAATTCAAATTGGTACTATGAAAGCACTTGGTATAAGTAAGAGAAAAATAATTATGCATTATATTGGATACGGATTTTTCGTTTCATTAATTGCATCAATATTTGGAATGTTACTTGGAAGATTTTTTATAGGTGAAATTTTCTTAAATTTAGAGATGAGCTATTTTGAAATACCTAATGGAGTTCCAGTTATTGCAGGTAAAAGCTATATAGTTTCTTTAATGGTAGTTTTAATAGTTTCATTTATAACTTATTTAACATGTAGAAAAGAACTTTTAAAAAAGCCAGCAGAAGCACTTAGAAATGATGTTCCTAATGTTAAGATTAAAAATCTTAATTTATCAACCAAAGGAATATTTAAAAAATTAAGTTTTAAAAGCAAATGGAATTTTAGAGATATACTTAGAAATAAATTTAGAACATTAACGGCCGTAGTTGGAATAGTAGGATGTTGTATGCTTATTGTATGTGCTTTTGGAATGCTAAATAGTATGAATCATTTTGTAAAACTTCAATATAGTGATTTATATAATTTTAATTATAAATTAACACTAAAAGAAAATTTAAATGATGAAGAGATTAATACATTAGTTGATAAATATGGTAATTCAACTAGTGAAACATTATCTATAGAAATACAAAATAAAAATGAAAAAGAGACAAATACAATATTTGTAACAGATGCTAAAGATCTAGTAAAATTTCAAAATCAAAAAGGAAAATATATTAATATTGATAATAATGATGGAGTCTATGTAACAAGAAAACTTGCAAAAGAAAAAAAATATAAAGTAGGAGATACTATAAAATGGCATGTTTATGGTGTAGATAAATACTTTGAATCTAAAATTGTAGGGTTTACAAAAGATCCACAAGTTCAAAATTTAACAATGACAAAAAAATACTTAGAAAGTTTAAATATAACATATAACATATAAACCAGATGCTTTATATACAAATGAAAATTTAAAAAGTGTAAAAAGTATAGATGGCGTTAGTGTAGTTCAAGATATAAAAGAACTAGAGGATAGTATGGAATCAATGCTTTCTATGCTAAAAAGTATGATTATGCTTATAATTGTATTTGCAATAGGGCTTGGAGCAGTAATTATATATAATATGGGCATATTATCATATAGTGAAAAACAATATCAATTTTCAACATTAAAAGTATTAGGATTTAGTGATTCTAAAATAAAGAAAATTTTTATTGAACAAAATATATGGATTACAATTGTATCTATAATAATTGGAATGCCAATGGGATATTATTTAACATCATATATATTTAAAAAAGTTATTGCGGATAATTATGATTTTAATGCTTATATTAAATTAAGTACATATCTAATTGCTGCAATAGGTACATATGTAGTGTCATTTATTGTATCTAAATTGTTAGCAAAGAAAATAAATAAAATAGATATGGTATCTAGTTTAAAAGCAAATGAATAAGTGATATAATTTATATGGTGGTAATATGGGTGAAATCAGAGAACCAATAAAAAAAAGTTCAATAGAAAAGAAAAATAAAATAATTGAAAAAGGCTTTAATTTAATATGTGAAAAAGGTTATTATAATGTTAATAGTGTTGATATAGCAAAATATGCTGGGGTATCAACAGGTTTAATTTATCAATATTTTAATGATAAAAGAGATATATTTATTGAAGGTGTAAAAAACTATTCAAGTAATATAATGTTTCCTATGATAAATATATTAGAAAGTACGGAATTTGATAAAAATAATTTAGAAGAAATCATAAATAAGATGATTGATAGTTTTATTAAAACTCATAAAATCAGTAAAAAGGCTCATGAAGAATTAATTGCAATGAGTCACATGGATAGTGAGATAAATCAAATATTTAAAGATAATGAGTTAGAAATGAATAAAAAAATAGTAAATACATTAAAATATAATAAATTTAATATAGAAAATATAGATGAAAAAGTACATATAATAATTGGACTTATAGATAATTATTGTCATGAAGTAGTTTATCATTCTCATAAAGGTTTAGATTATGCTGCTATGAAAAGAGAAGTTATAAAAATAGTATTGTACTTGTTAAAAGATTAGAAAATTAAAATTCTAATCTTTTTTTGTAATAAAAATATAAAATTAACATACTATTTATTAGATAGTACTAGGAGGGATAATATGATTAATAAAAAAAATTTATGGTTTTTAACATTATTTAGTTTAATATTAGTATTAAGTGTTTATTACATAACAATGCCAAATGAACTTTTACTAACCAATAGTTCAAACTATTTAAAAAATGATTTAAAGAAAAATAAAACAGAAAAAACATCAGTAGAAGTAGAAGAAAGCGAAGTTTTAACTGCTCTTCGTGTAACTGCTGATGAAAATTTAGAAAAAGAAATTAGTTCGTTAAAAGAAATTTTGAATAATAAAGATACAACAACAGAAGAAAAAAATAAAGCATTTGAAAAAATAAAAACATTAAATGAAAGTAAAATACTAGAACGTGAAATTGAAACAAAAATTGAAAAGGTGCATAAATTAAAATCATTTGTAAAAATAGAAAATCAAAGTGTTAAAGTAACAATAGATAGTGATAAACATACAAAAGAACTTGCTAATAAAATAATGAGAACAGTACAAGAAAATTTTTCTTCTAAAGTAAATGTGACAATAGAATTTAAAAAATAATCATATAGATATATGATTTTTTCTTTTGTTCATCACTAAATTAATATTTTTACATAAAATAATATGAGTAAATATAAACCACCCAGCTTAGAAAGTGAGGGAAAGATGAAAAGTATTTTAACAAAAAGAGAAAAAGAAGTTTTTGAATTACTTATTCAAAATAAAACAACTATTGAAATAGCAAAAATATTAAAAATAAGTGAAAAAACTGTTAGGAATCATATATCAAATACTATGCAAAAATTAGGTGTAAAAGGAAGGGCAAGTGCAGTTGTAGAACTTTTAAAATTGGGAGAAATTTCATTATAAACCGTATTATTTACGGTTTATTTTCATAATATTAATCAGGTGATAAAATGCTAATAAAACAGATAATGAAAAAAATTACTATTTCAACAGCTATATTATTTTCAATATTTTTGCTATGTATTATGCCAAATAAAAAATTAAATAAAGAAATAAAACAACAGCTTACATATGTTGAAGAAAATTTAAATAAAGAAAATATATATTTACTCGATAATAATAATTATTTAGCAAGAACAAGTGTTGTTGTTGACAATTCTGATATTGAATTAAAAGCAAAAGAACTTATAGATATATTAATAGAAGATTCAAAAAATGAAAATAGAATTCCAAGTGGCTTTAGAGGAATAATTCCATCTAGTACTGAGATATTAAGCTTGGAATATAAAGATGGGATAATTAAAGTTAATTTTAGTAAAGAATTATTAGATGTAAAAAAAGAATATGAAGAAAAGGTAATAGAAGCAATTATTTATACATTAACAAGTATAGATGATGTTAAAAAAGTAATTATATATATTGATGGAGATATATTAACAAAATTACCCCAAACTAAAATTATGCTACCAAGTATATTAGATAGAAGTTATGGTATTAATAAAGAATATAATTTAGATAGTTATAAAGATGTTAATAAAGTAACAATTTATTATCTTAATAGTTATAATGATAATTATTATTATGTTCCAGTGACAAAATATTTAAATGATGGAAGAAATAAAATGGAAATAATTATAGATCAATTATCAAATTCTAATAATTTATTGAGTTTTTTAAATGTAAATACCAAACTTTTAAATTATAAAAATGAAAAAAATACACTATATTTAGATTTTAATGAATATATTTTTGATAATAAAAGTGATATGGTAATATTAGATGAAGTGAAAAATTCAATAGGTTTAACTTTAATGGAAAATTATGATGTTGGTGAAATAGTATTTAAGTACAATAATAAAGAAATTTGTAAAAGTGCAGCAAAAACTATTGAATAAAATAATTTTTTGTTGTATAATTAATGTGTTCGTTGAGGAACACATGTCTCAGTAGCTCAGCTGGATAGAGCAACGCCCTTCTAAGGCGTGGGTCTGGGGTTCGAATCCCTACTGGGACACCATTTAGAAATAAACACATCTAAAAGATGTGTTTTTATTTATATATTTGTAAATCACATAAATCATGATTGTATGTGTAAATTTTATTAAATAATTTTTCAATGTTTTCTTTTTTGATTTTAAATAATAAATTTTTGTTTTTATATTTTCCTATATCATTACCACTTTTACCAATTCTTGCAATTAAACAAACATCTATAACTCCCTTATTTAAGAGTTCTAAAAATGTATCGAAAGTTTTTAATTTATATAAAGATAGTTCATAATATCTAAAATATTCATTATTATTTAAAACTTTTTTACTTGCTTTAACATAAGCTAATGTATTAAACTTTGTAAAAAGATGTGTTTTTATTGTATCAAGATAAATAAATGATTTCTTTTCAATTAATTTGTTGTTTAAATTATAAACACAAAGAAATATTTTTTCTTCTTTTTTATCAATTTCTAGTTTAAAACTATAATTGTTATTTAAGATTGTTTTAGTTACACAATTAATATTTGTATTTAAAACTTTTTTATCTTTAAATACTTTATCATAATATCCATACTTTTGTATAATTCGGTTTATTTCTGGAAAAGTAGGTCCATCAAATGCAACAGAAAATAAACTTAATGGGTATCTACTAAATCTTGTTGAACATTTTATTTCTATACCATAATAATCAGGAAAAAACATTGAATCTGCTTTTTTACCCAGTTCATGTTCAAACGTTAGCCCAATATTTCCTAGACTTTTTGATTTTCCTTCTATCCATCCTTTGTTTGCTATTTTTTTAAATTTTTCAATAAATTTTTTTGTTTCTTCATTCATATTTAATCACCAATTTGATAATAACATTTAAAAGTATTATATTCAAATCGCTAAATTGTTATAATATTTATTTTATTTTGATAAAAATTTGATTTGTCTCTTTAAAAAAAAGAAATATTTAATTATATGATAAAACAAAAAAAGTAAAATTGATGAATTTTACTTTTTTTAATTTTTTATATTAGAACTATATTTAACCGGACGGTTGTAGGTTTAATAAAAGTGGTGCCGAGTGTAGGAATCGAACCTACGTCTAATCATTACGAGGGATTTGTTTTACCATTAAACTAAATCGGCCCATGGCTGTCCCAGTTAGATTCGAACTAACGATAATAGAGTCAGAGTCTATTGCCTTACCACTTGGCCATGGGACAATAAAATAAAAACTCGGCAACCGAGCTTAAATTTTTTTAATGGTGCAGGTGAAGGGACTTGAACCCCCATGTCGTAAGACACTAGATCCTAAGTCTAGCGCGTCTGCCAATTTCGCCACACCTGCAATTAAAAAAATGGTGGACCTTGTAGGACTCGAACCTACGACCGTTCGGTTATGAGCCGAATGCTCTGACCAACTGAGCTAAAGGTCCGTACACATTACTAACTAATAATATCATATAAAAAATAATTTTGCAAGATATATTTAAAAAAAATTCTAAAAAATAAAAATTATTTGAATATATACTTTTGGATATGTTATAATTAATTAGGATGTGATTTTATGAAAATATATAATACTTTAACAAGAAAGGTAGAAGAATTTGTCCCTAATAATAAAGAATGTGTTACTATGTATACATGTGGCCCTACAGTATATCATTATGCTCATATAGGTAATCTTAGAACATATATTTTTGAAGATATTTTGGAAAAAACATTAAATTATATTGGATATAATGTAAAAAGATGTATGAATATAACTGATGTTGGACATTTAACAAGCGATTCAGATAGTGGTGAAGATAAAATGCTAAAAGGAGCAAAAAGAGAACATAAAAGTGTTTTAGAGATTGCTCAATTTTACACTGATGAATTTAAACGTGATATTGAAAAACTAAATATAAAATGGCCAGAAATTGTATCAAAAGCAACTGATAATATTGATATGTATATAAAAATTGTAAAAAAGTTGCTCGATGATAATTATGCATATATAAGTGGCGGAAATGTTTATTTTGATACTTCTAAATTGTTAGATTATTATAAACTTACAAATCATAAAGTAGATGATATGGTTATTGGTGTAAGAGATGGAGTTGAAGAAGATTTAAGCAAAAAAAATCAAGCTGATTTTGTGTTATGGTTTACAAAATCAAAATTTGATTCTCAAGAACTTAAATGGGATAGTCCTTGGGGAATTGGATATCCTGGTTGGCATATTGAATGTTCAGGAATAAGTATAAAAAATTTAGGTGAATATTTAGATATACATTGTGGCGGAATAGATAATATTTTCCCACATCATACAAATGAAATAGCTCAATCAGAAAGTTATCTAGGTCATAAATGGTGTAATTATTGGGTTCATGGAGAACATTTAAATGATGAAACTGGAAAGATGAGTAAATCAAAAGGTGAGTTTTTAACTCTCTCACTTCTAGAAAATAAAGGTTATAGTCCAATTGATTATAGATTTATGTGTTTAAATTCTTCATATAGAAAAGTATTAGTTTTTAGTTATGAAGCATTAAATCAAGCACATGATTCATATCAAAAACTTAAATCAAAAGTAAAAAAATTAAACAGGAATAATAATGAAAAACTAGAAAATGATAAAATACTTGAATACAAAAAAAGATTTTGTGATGCATTAGAAAGTGATTTAAATACTTCACTTGCATTAACCGTTATATATGATTTATTAAAAGAAAAAATAAATGATTCAACTAAACTTTATTTGATATACGACTTTGATAAAGTATTATCACTTGATTTATTAAAAGAAGAAGAAAAAAAAATAGATGATGAACTTTTAAAACATATTAATGAAATGATTGTAAAAAGAGCCGAAGCAAAGAAAAATAAAGATTATAACTTAGCCGATAGTATAAGAAATGACCTAGAAAAGAAAGGTATTATTCTTAAAGATACAAAAGAAGGAACTATATATGAGATAAAATAGTAAATTAATTAATATTTACTATTTTTTATTGACAAACAATTGTTTGCTAGATATAATTTTATTAGTTATTTAATTCAAACATTTAATAATTAATTTGATTTGTGATATAATTTTGTTAGGTGATATTATGTATGGTTATATAAATGGTAGAGTTACAGAAATTGAAAGTAATTATATAATTTTAGAAAATAATGGGATTGGATATTTAATATATACTGCCAGTCCTTATTCTTTTAATATAAATAATGAATATAAAGTTTATATTTATCAAAATGTAAAAGAAGATGAAATATCATTATATGGTTTTAAAAGTGCTGAGGAAAAAAATTTGTTTTTAAAGCTTATTGATGTAAAAGGCTTAGGTCCTAAAATGGCCCTACCTATTATTGCTTCTAACAATATTGATGTCGTTGCATCAGCTATTGAAAATAGCGATGTTAATTATTTAAAAAAATTTCCTAAAATTGGTGATAAGGTAGCACGTCAAATAATTTTAGATTTAAAAGGAAAATTAATAGTTAACGATACTGGTAAATTGGAAGCTAGTGAAGAACTTTATGAAGCTTTAGAGGCGTTAGGGTATAAGAAACAAGATATAAAGAAAATAGTACCCAATGTAGATTTAAATTTAAAGATTGAAGAGCAAATAAAAGAAGCATTAAAATTGTTACTTAAGTAGGTGATTTTATGGATGAAAGAATAATAACAAATCATGAATTAGAAGAAGATACTTTTGAAAATTCTATAAGACCTGATAGTATTGATGAGTATATAGGTCAAACAGAGGTAAAAGAAAATTTAAGTATTTTTATTAAGGCGGCAAAAATGAGAGATGAATCTTTGGATCATGTTCTTTTGTATGGACCACCAGGCCTTGGAAAAACAACATTGGCATATATAATTGCAAATGAACTTGGAACAAATATAAAAACGGCAAGTGGCCCATCAATAGAAAAAGCAGGAGATTTAGCAGCAATCTTATCAACTCTTGAAGAGGGAGATGTTTTATTTATAGATGAAATTCACAGAATTCCAAGATATATAGAAGAAATTTTATATCCGGCTATGGAAGACTTCAAGCTAGACATAATAGTGGGAAGTGATTCTACTAGTAGAAATATTAGAATCGATTTACCTCCATTTACGCTTGTTGGGGCAACAACTAGAGCGGGAGATTTAACAAGCCCTCTTAGGGACAGATTTGGAATAATATCAAAATTACAATTTTATACTGTTTCAGAACTTTGTGAAATTGTAAAAAGGACATCAAGAGTTTTGAATACTCCAATTGATGATGAGGCTTCAATGGAGTTAGCCAGAAGAAGTCGAGGAACTCCTAGAATTGCAAATAGATTATTTAAAAGGGTGAGAGACTTTGCTTATGTTATGAATGATGGTGTAATTAACTTAGAAGTAACTAAAAATGCTTTAGATAGACTTAAAGTTGATACATTAGGACTTGATGATACGGATCATAATTTACTTAAATCAATAATAGAAAAATTCGGTGGTGGACCTGTTGGAATAGAAGCAATAGCTTCATCAATTGGAGAAGAGCAAACAACAATAGAAGATGTATATGAACCATATTTACTTCAAATGGGACTTCTTAAAAGAACTAGTAGAGGTAGAGTTGTAACAGAAAAAGCATATGAACATTTAAAAATACCAAAAGAAAGTAAGTGATAAAATGAAAACAGAAGATTTTGACTTTGAACTTCCAGAAAATTTAATAGCACAAACTCCTATAAAAGATAGGGATCAATCACGTATGCTTGTTTTAGATAAAAAAACAGGAACTATAGAACATAAACATTTTAATGAAATAATTGATTATTTAGATGAGGGTGATACTTTAGTTCTTAATGATACAAAGGTTATGCCTGCTAGACTTTATGGGGTAAAAGAGGATACAAATGCCGTTATTGAAATATTATTATTAAAAGAATTAGAAGAAAATAATTGGGAATGTTTAACAAAACCAGCTAAGAGAATTAAAATAGGAACAATTGTGTCTTTTGGTGATGGTAGGTTAAAAGCTGAATGCATTGAAATAAAAGAAGAAGGTATAAGAGTTTTTAAACTTAAATATGATGGTATTTTATATGAAATACTTGACTCATTAGGAGAAATGCCATTACCTCCTTATATACATGAAAAATTAGCTGATAAAAATAGATATCAAACTGTTTATGCTAAAAATGTAGGAAGTGCTGCAGCACCAACAGCAGGTCTTCATTTTACAAAAGAACTATTAAAAAAAATAGAAGATAAAGGAGTTAATATCGTCTATATTACTTTACATGTTGGACTTGGAACTTTTAGACCTGTTAATGTAGAAGATGTAACTAAACACAAAATGCATAGTGAATTTTATATAATGAATAAAACGGCAGCTGATATTTTAAATAAAGCTAAATTAGAAAATAGAAGAATTATTAGTGTTGGTACAACGTCAACTAGAACATTGGAAACAATTATGAATTTATACGGAGAATTTAGAGAATGCTCTGGATGGACTGATATATTTATATACCCTGGATATGAATTTAAAGCAATAAATTCTCTTATAACTAATTTTCATCTTCCAAAATCAACCCTTGTCATGTTAGTTAGTGCTTTAGCTGGAAAAGAAAATATAATGAATGCTTATCATGAAGCAATAAAAAATGAATATAGGTTTTTCTCATTTGGAGATTCAATGTTTATTAAATGATAAAAGAATTTAGTATATTAAAAGATACAGTTGAAGACTATATTTTAAGGTCAAAGGCTAAAGATGAAGATGATTTTAAATTTATGTTAAACCTATCAAAAATAATTATTAATGAAGAACACAGGAATAATAATTATGAATATAGTAAAAAATATAATTTAAAAAAAATAGATAATATTGTTTCTGATTTTTTAAATGACTTGAATCAAAAATATAAAGAGTACTATGATTTAAGAAAAAAAGACGGAACATTTACATTTGATTTAAATAAAGAATCAATAAACAACCAGGCATACAGTACATATGATGATATTAATAATAAAAGAATTATTTATATACCTGTAAGAAATACTATAGATGATGCATTTTCGATTGTACATGAATTATTTCATGATATTAATTTAGATGAGAAAGAGGCAAGTTATACAAGAATGTTTTATACTGAGGGAATGTCAATATTAGGTGAAATTCTTTTAGAAGATTATTTAGTAAAAAGGCACGTAAAAGATGCCAAAATTCCTATGAATTTTTCACTTTATTGTGCAAGAGAAAAAGCTATAGAAGTTGATTTTAATATTAATTTATTATTAGAATATTTAGATGATAATTATTTTGATACGTCAAAAATAATAAGAGTAATAGAAAATTATCCATTTAGTTATGCTCCTGATTTGGCTGAAATAATATCAAAAATAATAAGCAATGAAGAACTTACATTAGATGATGAGCAAGTATATGTAATTGGTACTTTAATTGCAACTTATATGTATGATAGAATTAAAAATAATAAAAATAATATTGTAGAACTTTTTGAACTTAACGAGGAAATAAAAAATTATAGTTTTGAACAAGTATTGGATTATTTAGATATTGAATATAATAATGTTGATTTAAATGAAGAATCATATAAAAAATTAAAAAAATGTTATAAAAAATATATTAAAAGTAGGTGAAACATGAAGGTTATTTGCATTGTTGGACCAACTGGAGTTGGAAAAACTAAATTAAGTATAGAACTTGCTAAAATATATAATGGTGAAATTATAAATGCTGATTCAACACAGGTGTATAAAGGATTAGATATAGCTACAGCTAAAATAAAAGAAGAAGAAAAAGAAGGAATTAAGCATTATTTATTTGATATAAAAAATATTGATGAGGATTACTCTGCTTATGATTATCAAAATGATGCAAGAAAAAAAATAGATTATATATTTAAAAATAAAAAAACACCTATATTAGTAGGCGGTACCGGACTTTATATAAAAGCTTGTTTATATGATTATAAATTTTCATTAGAATCAAAAAAAAATGATTATTCTAAATATTCTAAGGAAGAACTTTATCAAAAATTATTAAGTATTGATCCTAAAACAAATATACATATTAATAATAGAAAAAGAGTGGAGAGAGCCTTAGATTATTATTCAAATAATGGTATAATAAAGCAAGAACAAAAAACTGATAAATTACTTTATGATGTAATATTTATAGGACTTACAACAGATAGAGAAAACTTATATAATAGAATTGATAAAAGAGTTGATTCAATGATCAATGAGGGATTAATTGATGAAGCAAAAAGAATATTTGATTTAAATATTAGAACAAAAGCTGTGTTAACACCAATTGGTTATAAAGAATTATTTGAATATTTTAATGGTAATATAACTTTAGAGGATTCAATTAATCTTATTAAGCAAAGAAGCAGAAGATACGCTAAGAGACAATATACATGGTTTAATAATCAAATGCATGTTAATTGGTTTAACACAAATTATAATAATTTTGATGAAACAGTAAAAGAAATAAAAAAATTTATAGGAGGAATTTTATGACACCACATATTGAAGCAAAAAAAGATGAAATAGCAAAGGTAGTATTAATGCCAGGCGATCCATTAAGAGCACAATATATAGCAGAAAACTATTTAAAAAATTATAAATTAGTTAATACAGTTAGAGGTATGTATGCTTATACAGGATTTTATAATGACAAATTAATAACAATAATGGCAAGTGGAATGGGAATGCCAAGCATTGGTATATATTCATATGAACTTTTTAAATTTTATGATGTAGAAAGTATTATTAGAATAGGTTCTGCAGGATCATATGTAAAGGATTTAAATTTATATGATGTATTACTTGCAACAGATTGTTATTCAGAATCAAGTTTTGCAAAAGTTCAAAATGGATGCAGTGATAATATACTAAAATCAAGTGAGTATTTAAATACTGTAATTTTATCAAGTGCAAAAGAATTAAATAAGAAAATACATATTGGAAGAATTCATAGTAGTGATGTATTTTATCAAGAAAATAATTTATATGAAAATTTAGTAAGTAAATATAATTGCCTTGCCGTTGAAATGGAAAGCTTTGCGTTATTTCACAATGCAAATGTTTTAAATAAAAAAGCTACTTGTTTGTTAACAATATCAGATAATTTTGTAACAAATGAGAAAACAACTAGCTTAGAAAGACAAAAAAGTTTTATAAATATGATAGAAATAGCACTTAATGCTGCAACAAAAATGTAGGTATAATATGGATATAAAAAAGTTACCTAAAATAGAACTTCATCTTCATTTAGATGGTTCTATTAGTATAGATACGGCATCACAAATATTAAATAAGAGTAAAGAAACTTTAAAAAACGAAATGGTTGCTAAAGAAAAATGTCTTGATTTAAATGAATACCTTACCAAATTTTCATTACCAGTTAGTATAATGCAGACAAAAGAACAATTATTATCTATAACAAAAGATTTAATTAAACAATTAAAAAATGATAATGTAATATATGCTGAAGTAAGATTTGCACCTATAAAGCATACAACAATATTATCACTTGAAGAAGTTGTTGAAACTGTAATAGATGGATTAAAAAATAATGATGTAAAAATTAATTTAATTTTATGTATGATGAGAGATTCATCATATATAGATAATTTAAAAATTATAGATTTAGCAAATAAATATTTAAATAAAGGTGTTGTAGCAATTGATTTAGCTGGTGCAGAGGGATTATACAAAACTTCATTATTTGAAAATTTATTTAAATATGCTAATCAATTATCTATTCCTTTTACAATTCATGCTGGAGAAGCTGATGGCATAGATAGTATAGAATCTGCAATATCTTTTGGTGCAAAAAGAATAGGACATGGTATAAGATTAATAGATGATAAAAAACTTTATGATGTGGTAAAAGAAAATAATATAATGCTAGAAATATGTCCAACAAGTAATGTTCAAACAAATGCTGTTTTAAACTATTCAAGTCATCCAATAAAAGACTTTTATAAAAACAATATTTTAATAAGCATTAACACAGATAATAGGACTGTTTCAAATACAACACTAGATAAAGAATATAATATGTTAATGACAGAATTAGATTTTAATATTGATGATTTTATTAAAATAAATCTTGATTCAATAAAGTGTTCATTTATGAATCAAGGAGAAAAAATAAAGATGATGAATAAATATTTAAATAAACTTGAAAAATAAGTTCATAATAAAAAAGGTGATATAATGGATTACAGAACAATAAAAAATAAAAATTATAATTTACATATAATAAATACTGATAAATTCAAAACGATAAATTTAATGATTAATTTTAAAAGAAAAATAAAAAAAGAGGAAATAACAATAAGAAATTTGTTAAATGATATTTTAATAAATACTAGTATGAATTATAAAACTTCTAGAGATATTGAAATAGAAACTGAAGAGTTATATGATTTAGGTATTAGTTCTAATCCACACAAATCAGGCAATTATCATATTATTTCTTTTAAAGAATCATTTTTAAATGAAAAATATACTGAAGATGGTATGAATTTAAAATCTATGCAATTTTTATTAGAACTTATATTTAATGCTAATGTTAGTGATAATAAGTTTGATAAAAAATATTTTGAATTAATAAAGAGAACAATTGAAGATGATATAAAAAGTTTAAAAGACGATACTAAAAAATATAGTCTTATTAGACTATATGAAGAAATGGATAGTGGACCACTTTCGTATAGAACTGCTGGTTATTTAGAAGATTTAGATAAAATAACTGAAACTAATTTATATGATTATTATAAATCTGTGATAGAAAATGACATTATAGATATCTTTGTGATTGGAAATATAAATGATACATATGAACAACTATTTAATAAATATATACCTGATACTATAAGAATAAAGGATAGCACTCCTCATTATCTTAATTTAGAAATAAATGATGAACAGGAAAAAAGAGAATTAACTAAAATAAATCAGAGTAAATTATCGATTGGTTTAAAAATTAAAGATATAACGGATTATGAATTAAAATATGTAGTTAGCTTATATTCTCTTATTTTAGGTGGAAGTTCTAATTCAAAATTATTTAAAGTAGTAAGGGAAGAAAATTCACTTTGTTATTATATAAATTCTAGTGTTTCAGTTATCTCAAAAATTATAACAATAATGGCTGGTATTAACTCTAAAGATTATGAGCAAACTATGAAATTAATAAGAAATGAATTAAATAATATTAAAGAAGGAAATTTTAGCGATTCAGATATAAAAGAGGCAAAAAAAATATATACTAGTGGTTGTAAAGAAATTTATGATTCACCAGGATCTATTATTAATAACTATTTATCTTATGAGTATGCTAATCTAGATTTAGCTATTGATAGAATAAATAATATAAAAAATGTTACAAAAGAAGAAATTGTTGCATTAGCAAATAAAGTAGTAATTGATACAATATTTTTATTAGAAGGGACAGGTTCTGATGAAGAAGCAAACATTATGTGATTTAGATATAGATGTTTATTATGAAACATTAGATAATGGTCTTAAAATTTTTGTAATACCAAAAAATGATGTGAATAATATATATGCTACTTTTTCAACTGATTATGGTTCAATTCAAAATGAATTTTTAGTTAATTCTAAAATGATAAGGGTTCCAGATGGAGTTGCTCATTTTTTGGAACATAAAGTTTTTGAACAAAAAACTGGATTAGATCCATTTTCATTTTATAGTAAAACTGGATGTGATTGTAATGCAAATACGTCTAATTATAAAACTACTTATTTATTTGTAGGACAAGAAAAACTAAAAGAAAACTTAAATTATTTATTGGACTTTGTACAAGAACCTTATTTTACTGATGAAAATGTTGAAAAAGAAAAGGGAATAATAGAACAAGAAATAAAAATGTATCAAGATGATCCTGAAACTAGTGCTGTTGAAAGAATTGTTTATAATTCATTTGTTAATCATCCAATTAAAATTCCTATTATTGGAACAATAGAAAGTATAAATAAAATAACAAAAAAAGATTTATATGATTGTTATAATACTTTTTATAACCCTAAAAATATGTTTTTAGTTGTAACTGGAAATGTTGATCCAAATGATGTTTATGATATAGTAAAGAATAATCAAAGTAAGAAAAGTTTTGATAAAATAAATGATATAGTTTTAAAAAAATATGATGAGCCTGATAGTGTTTCACTAAAAAAAGATACTATCAATCAAAATGTTACTATTCCTAGAGTTTTAGTTAGTTATAAATTCAATATAGAAAATATTGAATTAGATAAAAGAACGTTAAATAATTTTATTGGGATTTATTCAGATTTAAAATTTGGCTCTGTATCAGAATTTACAGAACAAATGAAAAAAGAAGGATTAATAACAAAGAATATTGATTTTTGTACTGTAAGAACAGATAAACATTTACTTTTAATTATTGATGCAGAAACAGAACAACAAAATGAATTATTAAAACGAATAGAAAATGAACTTGAAAAAAAAGATTTTTCTAAAACTGATTTTGATAGAAAGAAAAAAACTGCATTAAGTTCTTGTATATATATGACGGATAGTATATATAGTTTAAATTCATTTGTTATGAATTCGCTTATTTTGGATAAAAGTATAGATTATAATATATATAAACATTATAAAGAACTTGATTATGATTTATTTTTAAAATTTGTTGAAAAATTAGATTTTAGTAATAATTCAATACTATATGTTAATAAATCTTTATAGATTTGTTTAGCAACATGCAAAATAGTTGAAAAACTATTTTTTTTGTTGTATCATTTATATATGATAAAACGATAGTAAGGATGTGTAATATGGTAACTAAATGCAAAACCGGGGGGGGGTATTTTTAAGAAATACCAATAAAAAAGGACTAACATTAATAGAACTTTTAGCGGTAATAGTAATACTAGCTATAATAGCTTTAATCGCAACACCAATTGTAACAAATATAATAAATGATGCAAGAAAAGAAGCCGCAAAAGATAGTACATATGAATATGTAAAAGCTATAGAAAATAAAATTGCATTATCTGCATTAGAAGATAGGACATACGAAGATAAAGATGATTATGCATATGATGAGATAAAACCAGATATAAAATGGACTATCCCAATAGGAGGAATATATAGTTTAAAAAATGGAATAATAACAGAAGGAAAATTTTGTGTAAACAATTATTTATTAAATTATAAAGAATCCAAGATTAAAGTAGAAGGAACATGTACAAATGAAACATTAAGATTAGATGGAAGTTTAAAACTATCAAGTAATAGTGGGAATTATACATATCCAGAGGTTGGAACAATAGATATAATAGAAAACAAGGGAAATGGAAAACTAAGTTGTGAATCAAGTGATACTAAGGTTGCGACTTGTTTAGTTAAAGGAAATACAGTAACAGTAAAATCAGGAACAAAAGAAGGAAGTGCAACACTAACAATAACAAGTGAAGCAACAAGTAAATATAAAGAAGCCAAAGCAGCATACTTAGCTTACACATCAAAAGGATTATTAAGTATAACAGCTAATGGATATAATGGAATATATGACAATAAAGCTCACGGAATAACAGTAAGTACAGGACAAAATGCAACAGTAAAATATGGTGAAGAAGAAGGGACATATGATAAAGATGAGAGTCCAACTTACACTGATGTAGGAAGTTATACAGTATATTATGAAGTAAGCCAAGAAGGATATAATACGGTAAGAGGAAGTAAAACAGTAGTAATAACAAAAGCAGATGGAGAGATAACATTAAAAGAGTCAAGTATAAGTATTGCATATAAAGATACAAAAGAAATTGATGTTACAAAAAATATAAGTGACGGAAATATAAAAGTAGAAGTACTAAATAAAGATATAGTAGAAGCAGAAATAAAAGATAATAAAATAGTAATAACAGGAAAAAAACTAGGAACAGGGAAGGTAAAAATAATAAGTGAAGCAACAAGAAACTATAAAGAAAGTAGTACAGAAATAGAAGTAACAGTAATAAAAGCAAATAATACATTAAAGTTACCAAGTACAAGTGGAAAATATACATATCCAGAAAGTAAAACAATAGAAGTAGAAGGAAACATAAGTGGAGGATTAATTAAATGTGTATCAGCAGACACTAAAATAGCTAATTGTACAGTAAATGGAAATATAATAACAGTAAAATCAGGAACAAAAGAAGGAAGTACAACATTAACAATAACAAGTTAAGCAACAGAAAATTATAATGAACAAAAATTATCATATGTAGCAATTACAGCTAAAGGAACATTAAGAAGTTATACAGTAGCTGGATATAATGGTGTATATGACTCTAAAGGACATGGAATCGTAGTAACAAGTTCAGGTTCAACAATAACATATTCAAAAGATGGAACAAACTATACAAATGAAAATCCAAAATATACAGATGTAGGAGAATACACAGTATACTATAAAATCGAAACAGAAGGATATAATGAAATAACAGGAAATGCAAGAGTTGTTATAACAAAAGCAGAAGGTGAAATGACATCACCAACAGCAAAAACCCTAACTTATACAGAAAGTGAACAAGAATTAATAAATAGAGGAAGCTCAAGTACAGGAACAATAGAATATAAACTAGATAATGGAAGTTATAGTGAAAGTATTCCAAAAGCAACAAATCCAGGAACATATAAAGTATATTATAGATTAGTAGGAGATAAGAATCATAAAGATATAGCAGAAAGTTATATAACAGTAACAATAAATAAAGCTGTATTAAGTTATACAGCAAATGGATATACAGGAGTATATGATTCTAATTCTCATGGAATTGTTGTAACAAGTAAAGGAACAATAAAATATGGTGAGGCAGAAGGAACATATGATAAAGATGAAAGTCCAAAATATGCAGATGTCGGAAAATATGTAGTATACTTTAAAATAACAAGAGAAGGATACTATGATATAACAGGAAGTAAAACAATAGAAATAACAAAAGCAAATAATAATATAAAATTATCAAGTACAAGTGGAAAATATACATATCCAGAGGTTGGAACATTTAAGGTAATAGAAAATCCAAGCAAAGAACAATTATATTGTGAAAGTTCAGATACAAAAGTAGCGACATGTAAGTTTAAAGAAAATATAATAACAGTAACACCAGGAACAAAAGAAGGAAGTACAACATTAACAATATCAACAAAAGGAAGTAAGAACTATAATGCAGGAAAAGCAGCATATGTAGCAATTACAGCTAAAGGAACATTAAGAAGTTATACAGTAGCTGGATATAATGGTGTATATGACTCTAAAGGACATGGAATCGTAGTAACAAGTTCAGGTTCAACAATAACATATTCAAAAGATGGAACAAACTATACAAATGAAAATCCAAAATATACAGATGTAGGAGAATACATAGTATATTATAAAATCGAAACAGAAGGATATAATGATATAACAGGAACTGCAAAAGTAGTAATAACAAAAGCAGCTGGAACTGTAGTGGCTCCAACATCAAAGACATTAACATATACAGGGACATCACAAACTCTAATAAATAGAGGAAGTTCAAGTACAGGATCAATAAGATATAAATTAAATGATGGAAGTTATAGTGAGAATTTACCACAAGCAACGAATGCTGGAACATATACTGTTTACTATAAAGTGGTAGGAGATAGTAATCATAAAGACGTAGCAGAAAATTCTATTAAAGTAACAATAGAAAAAGCAACAGGACAAGTAACAGCGCCAACAGCAAAAAACCTAGCATATACAGGAAGTGCACAAACTTTAATAAATGCAGGAAGCTCAAGTACAGGAACAATACAGTATAAATTAGATAATGGAAGTTATTCAACGACACTTCCAAAGGCAACAAATCCAGGAACATATAAAGTTTATTATAAAGTAGTAGGAGATAGTAATCATAAAGATGTAGCAGAATCAAGTATAAATGTAACAATAGATAAAGCAGTAAATTTAATAAAACTATCAAGTAATGTAGGGACATATACATATCCAAAAAGTGGAACATTTGAAGTAACAAGTAATCCAAGTGGAGGAGCATTAAGCTGTATATCAAGTAATACAAATGTAGCTACTTGTTCAGTAAGTGGCTCAAAAATAACAGTAACACCTGGAACAAAAGAAGGAACTGCAACATTAACAATAAAAAGTGCAGAAACAGCAAATTATAAAGCAGGACAAGCAGCCTATGTAGCAACAACAGAAAAAGGATTATTAAGTGTAACAGTAAATGGATATAATAAAGCATATGATGGAGCATCACATGGAATCGTAGTAACAAGTAGTGGCGCAACAATAAAATATGGTGCGACAGAAGGAACATACGATAAAGATGAAAGTCCAACTTATAAAGATGTAGGTGAATATACAGTATATTATCAAGTAACAAAAGCTGGATATAAAACAGTAACAGGAAGTGAAAAAGTAGTTATAACAAAAGCCAATGGAAAAGTAACGGCACCAACTGCTAAAACCCTAACTTATACAGGAACAGCCCAAACATTAATAAATGCTGGAAGTTCAAGTACAGGAACAATTGAGTATAAATTAGAAAGTGGAAGTTATTCAACAAGTTTACCACAAGCAACGAATGCTGGAACATATAAGGTTTACTATAAAGTAATAGGAGATAAGAACCATTTTGATGTATCAGAAAACTCAATAAATGTAACAATAGGAAAGAAAGTAGATACAATTACAGTAACAGCAAAAACATATATATATGATGAAAATGCAAAAACAGCAAGCTTCAAAACAACAAGTGGCTTAACACCAAGTGCGACATATTATAGTGAGGCAAGTTGTACAACAACAGTAAGTAGTCCAACTGATGCAGGAGTATACTATGCAAGAGCAACTACTATAGGAAATAGTAATTATAGTGCAGGAAGTTTAAGTTGTACAAAAGCTATAACAATAAATAAAGCAGGAAATACATTACTATTATCAAGTAATAAAGGAACATATACATATCCAAATAGTGGAACATTTACAGTAACAAAAAATATAAGTGGAGGAGCATTAAGCTGTTCATCAAGTAATACAAATGTAGCTACTTGTTCAGTATCAGGAAGTACAATAACAGTAAAACCAGGAACAACTAAAGGAACAGCAAATATAACAGTAACAAGTGCATCAACAACAAATTATAATTCACAAACATCAACTCATGTAGCAACAACAGAGGAAGGATTACTAAGTGTAACAGCAAGTGGATATACAGGAGATTATGACTCTAAAGAACATGGAATTGTAGTAACAAGCTCTGGCTCAACAATAAAATATGGAACAAGTGAAGGAACATATAACTTAGATTCAAGTCCAAAATATAAAAATTTAGGAACATATACAGTATATTATCAAGTAACTAGGCTTGGATATAAAACAATTACAGGAAGTAAACAAGTTATAATAAAAGATTTATCTGCACCTAGTACACCAACTATTACAAATCCAACAAATGGAAATTGGACAAATAAAGATTTTAGTTTAACAGTATCTTCAAGTGATAATGTAGGAATTGCATATTATCAATATAGTTATGATAATTCAAACTGGACAACATATGCTAATTCAGCAGCAACTACATATGTAACAACAGCGTTTAGTATAGAAAGAAATCAATTAGTTTATATAAGAGCGTGTGATAGTGCTTTAAATTGTTCAAGTTCATCATCAACTTATATAAGAATTGATAAAACAGCTCCAACTGTGCCATCACTTACTGGAACAAATACAAGTTGGACAAATCAAAATATAAATGTTAAGCCATCATCAACTGATTCGGGTTCTGGAGTAAATCATTATGAATCATATTATAGTGGTTCATGGCATAATTATCTATCTAATGATTATTTTACTAGTGAAAGAAACGAGACAGTTTATTTTAGAGCATGTGATAATGCTGGAAATTGTTCTGGAAATGCTTCGACTGAAATTCATATTGACAAAACAGCTCCAACTAAACCAACATTATCAGGAACAAATGAAAATTGGACAAATCAAAATGTAAATGTTAGACCATCATCAATTGATTCAGGTTCAGGCGTTGATCATTATGATGCATATTATAGTGGTTCATGGCATAATTATCCGTCTAATGATTATTTTAATAGTGAAAGAAATGAACTTGTATATTTTAGAGCATGCGATAAAGCTGGTAATTGCTCTGAATCATCATCAACATATATAAGAATTGATAAAACTACACCTTCAATATCAATAAACACGAAAGCTTTTTATAATCAAAACTTATCAATATATTCTGTATCATACGGAAAAAGTGGTGGAGCAACAACTTGTATTAATCAAAGTGATGGAAATAAGACAGTATCAAATGTAAATAATTTAGGAAGTTTGGGTTCACATAAAATTACGTGTACGGCAACAAGTAATTCTGGAATGAAAGCAACAGCAACAACAAATTTAGTAATTAATGGAATGTTTTCCTATGGAACAGGACTAAGCTTTATAAGCCCAGCTTATGCAAGTGGTAGCAGTATTATAATTCCACAAGGTGGAATTCAGTATGGCCCATATATTCCGGTGTTACCAGGCTGCTATCAGATTTGGTACAATGGTAATGCTTTAAATGCAAGTAAAGATGTTTATAAGGCATATAGTGGAGCCGGTGCTGGACCACATTACTCATTAATTAATCAAAATTATATATCTGAAAATTCTAATTATTATTTACAATTTAATTCATCAGTTTCTGATTTAGAAACAACAATTTATAATAATACTGCATCAATAATAACAGTCAGGGATGTAAATATATGGTATATTGGTACTTCATGTTAAAAATAGTGTAAATTACGCTATTTTTATTTTATTTATAAAAAAAATTGCTAAAATATTAATAATTTGATATTATATAAATAGGTGATAGTATGAAAAAAAATGGTTTTACACTAATAGAGCTTTTAGCAGTTTTAACAGTACTTGGATTAATTTCATTAGTAACAGTATCTACAATAACTGGAACATTAAAATCATATAAAAATACATTATATGAAAATCAAATTAATAATATAGAAGCTGCAGCAAGATTATGGGCATCTGATAATATGTTAAAATTACCAAATGATGATTCATCAACTGAAGTTTGTGAATACGTAAATTATAATAATTGCTCAGATAATTATTATAAGCTAGTTATTACTCTTTCTGAACTTCAAAAAGGTGGATATCTTGATACAGATTTAAAAAATGCTAAAACAAAAAAAACATTTGAAAATATAAATATAAATATTATAAAAAAAGGTAAAAAAATTATCTATGAAGTAAATGATACAGAAAATGAAAGTTAAATGCTATAGAGGCATTTTTTTTCTAGACTAAATTTTACAAGAATGATAAAATAAGGATGGTGATTAAAGTGTTATATACAAATACAAAAAATAATAAAATAAAAGGAATTAAGAAATTAAATCAAAAAAAATATCGTGATAGAGAAAATTTATTTTTAGTGGAAGGGGAACATTTAGTTTTAGAAGCATATAAAAAAGGAATGATAGAAGAACTTATTTTAGAACAAAATGTTGTTTTTCCACTTGATGTTCCAACTATTTATGTTACAAACGATGTTATAAATTATATAAGTGAATTAGATACGCCACAAAACATTATGGCAGTATGTAAAAAAATGGAAGAAAATAATAATTATAATGATCGTATATTAATTCTTGATGGAATACAAGATCCTGGTAATTTAGGAACCATTATTAGAAGCTCAGTAGCATTTAATATAGATACAATTATTTTAAGTGATGATACGGTTGATTTATATAATAGTAAAGTTGTAAGAGCTAGTCAAGGACTATTATTTCATGTAAATATTGTAAAAAAAGATTTATTAGAAATATTACCAAAATTAAAAGAAAATAATTATAAAATAATAGGAACAAAAGTTACTCATGGAAATAGTTTAAAAACACTTGCAAAATTCAAAAAATTTGCTATAATAATGGGCAATGAAGGAAATGGAATAAAAGAAGAAGTAAGCGAAATGTGTGATGAGTTTGTTTATATAGAAATGAATGAAGCATGTGAAAGTTTAAATGTTGGAGTTGCTACTAGTATAATATTGTATGAATTAGATAAGTAGGTGTTTTATGGATTTTATATATGTAGGTGAAATAGTAAATACTCATGGAATAAAAGGAGAAGTTAGAATTATTTCTGATTTTAAATACAAAAAAGAAATATTTAAAAAAAATTTTAGATTATATGTAGGAAATTTAAAAAAGGAATTAATAATAAATACTTATAGAATACATAAAATATATGATATGGTAACATTTATTGGAATAAATGATATTAATGATGTTTTAGATTATAAAGGACAAAAAGTTTATATAAATAGAGCAGATTTAAAAATAGATGGAATTTTAGATGAGGATATTATAGGATTAGATGCAATTAGTAAAGAAAAAAATATCGGAGTTGTAGTAGATATTTTAAAGAGCAAAGCACATGATATTTTAGTTGTAGAAAAAAATAACAATAGAAATTTAATTCCATATATAAATGAATTCATAGAAAAAATAGATTTAAAAAATAAAAAAATATATATTAAAGAGATTGAAGGATTACTAAATGAAAATTGATATTTTAACACTTTTTCCTAAAATGTTTGAAGGATTTTTAAATGAATCAATTATAAAAAGAGCACAAGAAAAAAAAATAGTTGAAATTAATATTTATGACATTAGAAATTATACAAAAGATAAACATAAAAAAGTAGATGATTATCCATATGGTGGAGGGGGAGGCATGGTCTTGATGTGCCAACCCGTTGTTGATGCAATAGAAACATTAAAAACAGAAGATTCAAAGGTTATTCTTATGTGCCCTCAAGGAAAAAAATATAATCAAACTACTGCATACGAATTAAAAAGCGAAAAACACATAATATTAGTATGTGGACATTATGAAGGTTATGATGAGAGGATAAGAAATTTTGTCGATTTAGAAATTAGTATAGGTGATTTTATTTTAACAGGTGGAGAAATACCAGCAATGGTGGTTACAGATAGTATAACAAGATTACTAGATGGTGTTATAACAAAAGAATCATATGAAAATGAATCATTTAATAATAACTTGTTAGATTATCCAACTTATACTAAACCACAAAATTTTAGAGGAATGGAAGTTCCAGATGTATTACTTTCTGGTCATCATGAAAATATAAATAAATGGAGGGCTTTGGAAAGTTTAAAAAGAACCGAAAAAAGAAGACCAGATTTACTAAAGAAGGATGATTAATATGGAAAAAACTTATACAATAGTAAAAGAACAACATAATGGTGAAAAAGTATATATAGATTATACAAAATTTAAGGGCTTTAAAGTTAAACCAAGAAATCATATTAAATATGATGGAATAAAAGTTAATTCACTTGTTATTATAAAACCATCATTCATAGAAAAATTATTAAAGAAGAAAGTGAAAAGAAAACTTGATTTTTATCTTCAATATATAATTTCTATTATGGATAATGATAATGATGAAGAAGGAGAAACTGGAAATTTACGTCTTGCACTTGATGATTTAGAAAGATATAAATCAATTGTTGAATATAAATATAGAAAATATTTAGATCAAAAATATATTAATCTACTTTTAAAGAAAATAGAATTATTAGAACGAGAAATAAAAATGAAATTAATTTATAAACAAGAAGAAGTTTATGATATGGAAGAAGTAAGAGGAAAATCAAGATAATTATGTATAAATATCTTTTAAAATCCAAAAATAAAAAATAAAGAAAAGAATAAACTTAAATAAAAGATATTTACAAAATGAATAAAATGTGTTAGAATTAATGCTGGCTATATATTTTTATATAGGATTAATAAGTGGGAGCGCGGATAATAACCACTTAAGAGTGATCTTAAGGCATTAGAACCACTCGCGAAAAAAATAATAGGAGGTGTTTTTCGTGGCAAAAGAAATTACAAAAGTAATCGGACTTCAAATAGAAGCTGGAAAAGCAACACCAGCACCACCAGTTGGAACAGTTCTTGGACCAGCAGGTGTTAATCTACAAGAATTCTGTACAAAATATAATGATGCAACAAGAGATAAAATGGGAGATATATTACCAGTTAAAATAACTGTTTATGAAGACAGAACATTTGACTTTGTTATTAAAACTCCACCAACAGCTTTCTTAATTAAAAAAGCTACTGGATTAAAAAAGGGATCTACTAAAGGATCTAATGAAGTTGTTGCTAAACTTACTCAAGAACAATTAAAACAAATCGCAGAAACAAAATTGCCAGATTTAAACGCATATACAGTAGAAGATGCAATGAAAATTGTAGCTGGTACTGCTAAAAATATGGGCGTTGAAATCGAAGGATAATAATATACATATAGGTTATAACCTATGTGGAAGGACAAATCCGCTTGTACCACATAAGGAGGTTAAATAAATGAGAAAAAGCAAAAAATATTTAGAAGCTTCAAAAAAAGTAGAAAAAAATAAATTATATACAAAAGAAGAAGCAATAAAATTAGTTAAAGAAACATCAATTACAAATTTTGACTCTTCAGTAGAACTTGCAATGAGACTTAATCTTGATACTAAAAAAGCAGATCAACAATTAAGAGGAGCAATCGTTTTACCAAATGGAACTGGAAAAACTAAAAGGGTTTTAGTTTTAGCTAAAGGAGAAGCTGCAAAAGCAGCTAAAGAAGCTGGAGCTGACTATGTTGGAGATATGGATTACATAGAAAAAATCGAAAAAGAAGGATGGTTCGAATTCGATACTATGATAGCTACTCCAGATATGATGCCTCAATTAGGTAAAATTGGTAGACTTTTAGGACCTAAAGGATTAATGCCAAATCCAAAAACTGGTACAGTTACAATGGATACTAAAAAGGCTGTTGAGGATGTAAAAAAAGGACGTGTTGAATATCGTACAGATAGTTATGGTAATGTACATGTTTTAATTGGTAAAGTTTCATTTGATGATTCAAAATTAGTTGAAAATTTAGATGCTTTTGTATCATTAATTCAAAAATCAAAACCATCAGTAGTAAAAGGAAAATATATTTTAAATGTTTCAGTTTCATCTACTATGGGACCTGGTGTTAAAATTGATACAAATAGCTTTGACTTTTAATTATATTTGTGATATAATTAATTTGTTCACATGAAAATTGAATATTTGTACCGTAGACAGTAGGGGAGAAATCTTAATTATCCTACCGAGGAACTTTTATAGATTCTTGGCCTTACTCTACGTAAGGCTTTTATATGGTACTTTATATGAATGGAGGTGCAGATGTGGCTAATCAAAAGATAATAGAAGCAAAAGCTAATGTTGTTTCTGAGATTGAATCAAAAATTAAAGATTCATCTTCTGTTGTTTTATTTGAATATAGAGGACTTACAGTTACTGAAACAAATGAACTAAGAAGAAAACTTAGAGAGACAGACTCTGAATATAAAGTATATAAAAATACTTTAACAAAAAGAGCACTTGATAATTTAAATATCGATTTATCTGATAATTTAAATGGACCAAAAGCTATTGCATTTGGTAAAGATGCAGTAGCACCAATTAAAGTTTTGAGTGATTTTGCAAAAGAACATAAAGCACTTGAACTTAAAGCTGGAATAGTTGATGGAGAAGTTGCTGATATAAAAATGTTAAACGAACTAGCTTCAATCCCATCAAGAGAAGGATTACTTACAATGTTTGCAAGTGGACTTCTTGCAATACCAAAAGATTTTGCAATTTGCTTAGATTTACATAGTAAAAATTTAGAAAGTTAATAAAAAGAAGGAGGAATTAGAATGGCAAAATTAAGCGCAAAAGAAATTATAGATTCATTAAAAGAAATGACTCTATTAGAAATTAAAGAAGTAGTAGATTTAATGAAAGAAGAATTTGGAGTAGATCCAAGTGCTGTAGCTGTTGCAGCTGCACCTGCTCAAGCAGTAGAAGAAGGACCAAGCAGTGTTAATGTTGTATTAACAAGTGCTGGTGCTAATAAAATCGCTGTTATTAAATTAGTTAGAGAAATAACTGGTTTAGGATTAAAAGAAGCTAAAGATGTTGCAGACAACGGTGGAGTTGTTAAAGAGAAAGTTTCTACAGATGAAGCTAATGAATTAAAAGCTAAATTTGAAGAAGCTGGAGCTACTGTAGAATTACAATAATTATTATTGGGTTAGCCTGTACTAAAAATATTAGTATGGGCTTTAACCGTCTATAAAAGGAGGTATTATGTCACATTATTTTACAAACGATAACATACAGAGTAATGAAAAAATAATCAAATGTAAAATTAATAATATCTCTTTTTCTTTTTATACGGATAATAATGTTTTTTCAAAAAAAGGATTGGATTTTGGAACTAGATCATTACTTGAAAATCTAGAAGTAGAAAAACTACATGGCGATATATTAGATTTTGGATGTGGTTATGGTCCAATTGGAATATATATATCAAAAATAAAAAATATTAAAGTTGATATGATTGATATTAATTTAAGAAGCATAGAATTAGTTAAGAAAAACGCTTTATTAAATAATACTGCTATCAATGTTTTTGAAAGTAATTTATATGAAAATATAAAAGGGAAATATGATTTTATAATTTCTAATCCACCAATAAGAGTAGGAAAAAAAATACTATATGAAATACTTTTTGATGCAAGTAAGCATTTAAAAGAAAATGGTGAATTATGGATAGTTGTTAATAAAAATCAAGGAGCAAAAACAATTTTAAAAGATTTAGAAAAAAAATATAAGGTTACACTTATAAATAAAAATAAAGGATTTTATATAATTAAGGCTCAAAATCAATTGACAAATTGAAAAGATTTTGGTAAAATTATAAATTGGTTGTATGTACTTATTTTTATAAGTACACTCTTTGTTAAAATAGTATATGGGGTGAGAAAGTGGCTTATACAATAAAAAAATTTGGAGATCATCGCGAGAGAAGAAATTATGGTAAAACAAAGAATGCTATTGAACTTTCTAATTTGTTAGAAATTCAAAAAAAATCATATAATTGGTTTATTAATGAAGGAATAAAAGAAGTAATAGATGAAATTTTTCCAATTGAAGATTTTCAAGGAAAATTATCTTTAGAATTTGGAGAATATTCATTTGAACAACCTAGATATTCTATTAAAGGATGCAAAGAAAGATATTCAACATATGCAGCACCTTTAAAAGTTGAAGCTAGACTTTTTAATCATGAAACAGGGGAAGTAAAAGAACAAGAAATTTATCTTGGAGATATGCCTATCATGACTGAAGGTGGAACATTTATAGTAAATGGGGCTGAAAGAGTTATAGTTTCACAATTAGTTAGAAGTCCATCAGTTTATTTTGGAAAAGAAATAGATAAAAATGGTAGACTTGTAATTACATCACAAATAATACCTAATCGTGGAACATGGCTAGAATATGAAATCGATGCAAGAAATGTTATTTATGTTAGAATTGATAGAACAAGAAAAGTTCCATTAACAACATTATTACGTGCAGTTGGTTTATCTAGTGATGAAGATATTGTTGATTTATTTGGACAAAGTGATTATTTAGAATATACAATTGCTAAAGATTCAAATAAAAATACGGATGAATCATTAATAGATATTCATTCTAAATTAAGACCTGGCGAACCATCAACACTTGATAGTGCGAAAAATCAACTAATCACTAGATTCTTTGATTCATTTAGATATGATTTGGCTAAGGTTGGACGTTATAAATTTAACAAAAAACTTAATGTAATAGACAGATTACTTGGATGTACTTTAGCAGAAGATATTAAGAATAATGGAGAAGTTATTGCTGCAAATGGAACTGTTGTAACAAAAGAAATCCTAGAAAAATTAAAACCAGCATTTTTAAATGGATTTGGTGTAAAAGAAGTTTTAATTAATACAGAACTTGATACATATAATAAAGTTCAAATGGTTAAAGTTTATTCAAAAGTAAATGATGGAAAAGTAGTTAATATAATAGGAAATGATTACACAACTGATATAAAAAGACTTACTATTTCTGATATTTACGCAGCAACATCTTATTATTTAAACTTACTTGAAGGAATAGGAAATTATGATGAAATAGATCATTTATCTAACAGACGTGTTCGTCAAGTTGGAGAATTGTTACAAAATCAATTTAAAGTTGGTTTAAGTCGTATTGAAAGAGTAATTAGAGACAGAATGAGTACACAAGAAATTACAGAAGTTACTCCAAAATCTTTGATTAACATTAGACCTTTAACAGCTGCTATTAAGGAATTCTTTGGTAGTAGTCAATTGTCACAATTCATGGATCAAATAAATCCTGTTGCAGAACTTACAAACAAAAGAAGATTATCATCACTAGGACCAGGTGGTTTATCAAGAGATAGAGCTGGAATGGACGTACGTGATGTTAACCCAAGCCATTACGGAAGATTATGTCCTGTTGAATCTCCTGAAGGACCTAACATAGGACTTATTACATCGCTTGCTTCTTATGCAAGAGTTGATGATTATGGATTTATAATGACACCATATCGTAAAGTTGTAAATGGTGTATTAACAGATGATGTTGTTTATATGACAGCAGATGAAGAATTAGATTATTATATTTCACAAGCAGCAGTACAAACTGATGAAAATAATAAGATTGTATCTGAAAGAGTTCCTGTTAGATATCGTGGAGATAATATAATGATTGAATCTGAAAAAGTTGATTATGCAGATGTATCACCACAACAAGTTGTATCTATAGCAACACAAGGAATTCCATTCTTGGATCATGACGATGGTAAACGTGCACTTATGGGTGCAAATATGCAACGTCAAGCAATTCCACTTATTAAAGCCGAAGCACCACTTGTTGGAACAGGTGTAGAAGCAATTGCTGCAAGAGATTCTGGAGCAGTTGTAATATGTAAAGCAGATGGTGTTGTTGATTATGTAGATGCAAATAAAATTGTTGTTAAAACTGTTAAAGGAATGGATACATATTACTTAAATGGTTATGAAAGAAGTAATGCCGGAACTTGTTATCACCAAGTACCAATTGTAAAATTAGGTGATAAAGTTAAAAAAGATGAAGTTATAGGTGATGGCCCATCAACTGAAATGGGTGAAATGGCTTTAGGTAGAAATGTTACCGTAGCATTTATGAACTTTAATGGTTATAATTATGAAGATGCAGTAGTCTTAAATGAAAGATTAGTAAAAGATGATGTATTTACATCAATTCACATAGAGGATTATGAAATTGAGTGTCGTGATACTAAACTAGGACCAGAAGAATTTACAAGAGATATTCCAAATGTTAGTGAAGAAGCACGTAAAAATTTGGATGAAAATGGTATTGTAAGAATAGGTACAGAAGTTAAAGATGATGATATATTAGTTGGTAAAGTAACTCCAAAAGGTATGGCAGAACTTACAAGTGAAGAAAAATTATTACATGCAATATTTGGAGAAAAAACTCGTGAAGTAAGAGATACATCTTTACGTGTTCCACATGGTGGAGATGGAATAGTTCATGATGTTAAGATATTTACAAAAGAAGATTCTGATGAACTTCCAGCAGGAGTTTCTAAAATAATAAGAGTTTATATTGCTCAAAAAAGAAAAATATCTGTTGGTGATAAAATGGCAGGACGTCATGGAAATAAAGGTGTTGTATCACTTGTACTTCCGGAAGAAGATATGCCATATTTACCAGATGGTACACCTGTTGATATATTACTTAATCCACTTGGAGTACCTTCACGTATGAATATTGGACAAATTTTAGAAATGCATTTAGGTATGGCAGCTAAAGAACTTGGCGTTTATATGGCTACACCTGTATTTGATGGAGCAACACGTGAAGAAGTAATAGATGCATTAAAGGAAGCAGGATTAAGAGAAGACGGGAAATTTGAATTATATGATGGACGTACTGGAGAACCATTTGATAATCCAGTCAGTGTTGGTATCATGTATATGATTAAATTAAATCACATGGTTGATGATAAATTACATGCAAGATCAACAGGACCATATTCATTAGTTACACAACAACCACTTGGAGGAAAAGCTCAATTTGGTGGTCAAAGATTCGGAGAAATGGAAGTTTGGGCTCTTTATGCATATGGAGCAAGCCATGTTCTACAAGAAATGATGACTATTAAATCAGATGATGTGGTTGGACGTGTAAAAGTTTATGAAGCATTAGTTAAAGGTACACCACTTCCAAAATCTGGAGTACCAGAAAGTTTTAGAGTTTTAATTAAAGAATTCCAAGCATTAGGACTTGATATTACAGTTCTTAATAAAGAAGGAAATTTTATTGATTTAAAAGAATTAGAAGATGAAGAAGAAAATAATTTCTTAGCTAATGTTGATTATCAAGTTGCAGATGATGAAGTAGAAGAACCAACAGAAGAATATGATTCAGAAGAAGAAGCAGAAGAAGATTTAGATGATATAGAACCAACATTAGAAGATTTAGAATCAGTTATGAAAGGGGTTGAGGATTAATGGATGTTAATAACTTTGAAGGGTTAAAAATTGCTATTGCCTCTCCTGAAAAAATAAGAGATTGGTCTTATGGTGAAGTAAAAAAAGCAGAAACAATAAATTATCGTACATTAAAGCCTGAAAGAGATGGACTTTATTGTGAAAAGATATTTGGGCCTACAAAAGATTATGAATGTGCTTGTGGTAAGTACAAAAGATTAAGATATAAAAACGTTGTATGTGATAGATGTGGTGTTGAAGTAACAAGATCAAAGGTTCGTCGTGAACGTATGGGACATATTGAACTTGCAACACCAGTCTCACACATCTGGTTTTTTAAAGGAATTCCATCACGTATGGGACTTGTTCTTGATATGTCACCAAGGGATTTGGAAGAAGTATTGTACTTTGTTTCATATGTAGTATTAGACCCTGGGGCAGCACCTTTAGAAAAAAAACAAACAATAAGTGATAAAGAATATAGAGCATATTATGAAAAATATGGAAATACATTTAGAGTTGGTATGGGTGCTGAAGCTATAAAAGAACTTTTAAAAGAAGTTAATTTACAAGAAGAAGTAGACACAATTAAAAAAGAAATAGATGAAATAAAAGATTCATCAAGTCAAAAAAGAATAAGATTAATCAAACGTTTAGATGTTCTTGATGCATTTTTAGAATCAGGTAATAAACCAGAATGGATGATTATGGATGTACTTCCTGTTATTCCACCTGAACTTAGACCTATGATTCAACTTGATGGTGGAAGATTTGCAACAAGTGATTTAAATGATTTATATAGACGTGTTATAAATAGAAATAATCGTTTGAAAAAATTAATTGAACTTGGAGCACCAAGCATTATCATTCAAAATGAAAAACGTATGTTACAAGAAGCTGTAGATGCTTTATTTGATAACGGAAGAAGAGGACGTAATGTAACTGGTGCTGGTAATAGACCACTTAAATCTTTATCAAGTATGTTAAAAGGTAAACAAGGTCGTTTCCGTCAAAACTTACTTGGAAAACGTGTTGACTATTCAGGACGTAGTGTTATTGTTGTTGGACCATCTTTAAAAATGTATGAATGTGGTATTCCAAAAGAAATGGCACTAGAATTATTTAAACCACATGTTATTAATGGTTTAGTAACAAAAGGTATTGCATCTAATATAAAAGCAGCAAAAAGAATGATAGAAAATCAAGATGCTAGAGTATGGGATGTAGTAGAAGAAAAAATAAAAGAACACCCTGTAATGTTAAACCGTGCTCCAACACTTCATAGACTTGGAATTCAAGCCTTTGAACCAAAATTAATTGAAGGACGTTCAATTAGACTTCATCCATTAGTTTGTACAGCATTCAATGCTGATTTTGATGGAGATCAAATGGCAGTACACGTTCCAATTAGTGAAGAAGCTCAAACAGAAGCTAGAGTATTAATGTTAGGTGCTAATAATATCTTGAAACCATCTGATGGTAATCCAATTGTTACTCCAGGACAAGATATGATTTTAGGTAACTATTATATTACTATTGAAAAAGCTGGAGAGGTTGGAGAAGGTAGAGTATTTAGAAATCCAGATGAAGCATTAATGGCATATGAAAGAAGAGAAATATCTCAACACACAAGAATTGCTATTCCTACGAGTGGATTTAAACATAAATTATTTACTGATGAACAAAAAGATAAATATTTAGTTACAACAGTAGGTAAACTTAAATTTAATGAAATTTTTCCTGATACATTCCAATATATAAATGAAGGAACAGATGAAAATATAGAAGGAATAACTCCTAATAAATACTTTATTGAAAAAGGAAAAAATATAAAAGAAGAAATAGAAAAAATGGAATTAGTTAAACCTTATGGTAAAAAAGTTTTAACTAAATTAATTGCTCAAACATATAAAAGATATCAAACAACTGAAACATCAATTATGCTTGATAAAATGAAAGATTTAGGATTTAAAGAATCAACATTATCAGGTATATCAATTGGAATCGGAGATATTATACCATCAAGTAAGAAACCTGAAATATTAAAAGAAACTTCTGATAAAGTTGCTAAAATTAACAAACAATTTAAAAGAGGTCTTATTACAGAACGTGAAAGATATGAAAGTGTTGTTTCTGCATGGACTGAAGCAACATCAAAAGTTGCAGCTGAACTTTCAGATATAGTAAAAGAACATAAAGATAATCCAATTTCTATAATGATTGATTCTGGAGCTCGTGGTAACTTAAGTAACTACAACCAAATGGCTGGTATGCGTGGACTTATGGCTAAACCAACTGGTGAACCAGATGAAATTCCAATCAAATCATCATTTATAGATGGTGCAAGTGTTTCAGAATTCTTTACAGGAACACATGGTATCAGAAAAGGATTTGTTGATACTGCCTTAAAAACAGCAGATGCTGGATACTTAACAAGAAGGCTTGTAGATGTTGCACAAGATATTATTGTAAAAGAAGAAGATTGTGGAACTGATGCAGGTGTTGTTGTTGAAACACTTTTAAATACTGATAATACAGTCATTGAACCACTTCGTGAACGTATTATAGGTAGATATACAAACAAAAAAGTAATAAATCCAGAAACAAAAGAAGTAATAGTTGATAAAAATGTTTATATAACAGAACAACTTGCTGATAAAATAATAAAAGCTGGAATTACAAAAGTTTCAATAAGAACAATTTTAACTTGTAAGAGTGAACATGGTGTATGTAAACATTGTTATGGTAGAAACCTTGCAACAGGACACATTGTTGAAATAGGTGAAGCTGTTGGTATTATGGCTGCTCAATCAATTGGAGAACCTGGTACACAACTTACAATGCGTACAATCAACTCAGGTGGAGTTGCCGGAGACGATATTACTCAAGGTCTTCCACGTGTTCAAGAATTATTTGAAGCACGTAATCCAAAAGGAAAAGCAACAATATCAGAAATTAATGGTGTTGTTACTGAAATTGAAGAATCAAATGGAAAATTCATTATTTCAGTTAAAAATGATGTTGAAGTAAGAGAACATACTTCAAATTATGGTGCTAAACTTGCTGTTTCTAAGGGTGAAGAAGTAAAAGCAGGACAACGTTTAACTCATGGTGCAATAAGTCCAAAAGAGTTATTAGTTGTAACTGATCCTATTACTGTTCAACAATATATCGTAAAAGAAATTCAAAAAGTTTACCGTTCTCAAGGTGTTGATATTTCAGATAAACATATTGAAGTAATGGCAAAACGTATGATTTCAAAAATTAAAATTGTTAGTTCAGGAGATTCTTATTTCTTACCTGGAACAATGGTTAATATTAATGAATTTACAAATAAAAATACAGAGTTAATTCTTGAAGGAAAAACTCCATCAACTGGTAGACCAGTACTTCTTGGAATTACTAAGGCTTCACTTGAAACTGATTCATTCTTATCTGCTGCATCATTCCAAGAAACAACAAGAATTCTTACAGATGCTGCTATCCATGGAAAAGTAGATCATTTAAATGGATTAAAAGAAAATGTTATAATTGGTAAATTAATTCCTGCAGGAACAGGAGCTAAAAGATATCAACAAACTGATTATAAGTTAGAAAATGAGCAAGATGAAGAACCTTTAGATGTATTAGAAAGTGAATTAATGGATTAAGGACTAAAATTAGTCCTTTTTTCATATATTAAATTGAAAAGAAAAAGACAATTTGATATAATATCTTTGATGGCACATTATTCTAGTCATTAAATTTACTATGAAGGTGGGGCTAAAAATCCACTAAAGGGCACATCTGTGAAACTTCTTGTGCTTGCTTCTTACGCCCAGTTCGGGGTGAGTGCTGGGAGGTTAGGATATTGGGCAACCGTAATGGCATACGTTATTGACCCAATATCTGTGGAGACCTAAACTTGTTATAAGCCTATACACAACAGTTGACGGACTTATGACGATTTAGGATTAAACCTACTATGTGGGGAAACTTACGAGTAGCGTAGCTTGTCTTGAGTGAATATAGGGAATTATTGATCAGATTCTTATCTTTGGCCAAAGGTATGGATTATTGCATTATGAAACTATATTTGCAAAAGAGAATTAATAGTAAATAGATGGTGGGGAAATCTTCTAGAATGTATTTTAATATGGGATTGCGGTGCGTACTAAGTGGCAATCAAGTCATATATTTGGTGACGATATATTTGTATTTTTAAAGGGGAACCGCAAGTTTGGTAACGAACTGTAAATACAAGAGAAATTCAACTTGACCTAAGACGCAAAGTTTACTATTTTAAATGCCATCTTTTTTTTATTTAGGTGATTAAATTGAGAAAGAGTAAGTTAGAATTAATTAATTTAAAAGTACAAACAAGAAGAAAAGAATTAAAACATAAAGAAAAAGTAGATAAGGTATGGGTTATTAAAATTATATTAATTTCATTTGTAGTAGCATTAGTATTTGCTTTTGTATCAGAAACTATTATTCCTAATGTAAATTTAATATTTGGAATTGTTCTTCTTATTTTGGTAATAACTTTAGGGGTAATATTTGATATGATAGGAGTTGCTGTTACTGCAGCAGATATAGTTCCTTTTAATTCGATGGCATCAAGAAAAGTTAAAGGAGCTAAAATTGCTATTAAATTAAAACAAAATGCTGATAAAGTTTCTTCCTTTTGTAATGATGTTTTTGGTGATATATGTGGTGTAATTTCAGGATCAATTGGTGTAATTATATCTAGTTCTTTATCAAAAGTTATAAATATTAATAGTTTATATATATCACTATTAGTTACGGCAGTAATTGCATCTATAACAATAGGAGCTAAAGCACTTTGTAAAAGTTTTGCTATTAATAAATCAAATATAATACTATATAAATCTTCAAAATTTATTAATATATTTTATAAATAAAATGGTAATATTATTGACTAGAAAAATATATAATGATATAGTTAGTGTAGGAGTGATATAGTGAAAGATAATAATATAAATAGTGAAGATTTAGAAGAAAAAAAAGATAATGAAGTTGTAACTGATCAAGAAGATAATAGCTCTACAGAAGAATTAGACAACATAAAAATAGAAGAGTTGGCAGATGATAATGTAGATGATGACATTTCAAAAGAGAAAAAAGAAACTACAGAAAAGGATATTTCAAAAGAAGAAAAAGAAATTACAGAAAATGATATTTCTAATGAAGAAGAAAATAATCAAGTTATAAATGATGACATTTCAAAAGACTTTTCTATTAAGAAAAAAAATAAATCAGTAATTATTATAGCAATTATCGCTATTTTGGTACTTGCTTTATGCTTATTATATAAGTTTATATATAATCCTAAAAAATTATTTATTAAATCAATTAATAAACAATATACAGAAGTTGAAAATTATTTATATGATTTAATTAAAGAAACATCAAATAAAAAAGCTATGACTATTTCAAATAATTTAGAATTTAATGTAAAAGTTGATAAAAGTATATCAAATAATAGTACTAATTCATTAATTGATGAAATAAATAAATTAAAATTAAATTCTGAAGTTGGATATGATAAGAAAAACAAACAAATGCTAATAAATGTAAATGCGTTATATGAAAAAGATTCTATAATAAATTTAATAACATATGTAAAAGATAAAAATCTATATTTAGAACTTAAAGATTTATTTGATAAATATATAATTGTTCCTGTGGATGATTATAACTCATATTTTAAAAATACAATATCAGAAAGTGATATAAAATATATTTTAAAGAAAACAAAAGATGTTTATATAAATAATTTAGATGAAAAGAATTTTAAAAAGAGTAATGGAACAATAAAAATTGATGGAAAAGATACAAAAGTTAGTAAAATAAGTTATGAAATATCACAAAAAGAAGCTTATATTTTAGGAGAAAATATTTTAAAAGAATTAAAAAATGATTCAAAATATATTGAGGCATTAGCAACTATTTCTAATGAGGATAAAGAAACAATAAAAAAATCAATGAAAAAAGGAATAGAATCATTACAAAAAGATATTTCTTCAAAAGAGTTTGATAGCAAAAATAGAATATCATTTGTTACTTATGTAAAAGGAATTACAAATAAATCAGTTGGATATGAAGTATTAGTAAATGGTAGTGATAATGTTAAAATTTCTTATACAAAAGGTGATAATAACACTATAAAGGTAGTAATGAATAATGAAGAAATTTTAAATGCACAAATTTATAATGATAAAATTAAAATGTCTATAAATGTAGAAGATAAAAAAATTACTTTTGACATATCAAAGAAAGTTAATGGTAAAAAAACAACTTATGATTATGATTTAAATATATCTGGAATGAGTGTTACTGGAAATATAATAATAGATATGAAAAAGGAAAATAAAGATGGATCATATGAGGCAGAAGTTGATGTAAATGCTAATGTTATGGGATTAGTTAAATTAAATGTTAAAAATACATCAAAAGCTGTAATAACTGATGAATTGAAGCTTCCAGATTTATCAAATAGTATTAATTATGAAAAATTGACTGATGATGATATTAATAATATTAAATCAAAATTGTATGAAAATAAAGCAATTAAAACATTAATTGAAAAATTTAGTAAAAGTGAAGTAGGTTTATATTAAATCCTACTTTTTTTATGTATTTAAAGCATAAAATTAGTGTAATATGAATAAAATTTATTGACATTAACATAATAAAATGATATATTATTTTTGCATAGATTATTAGATTTACTTTGGTAAATCTTTAATTAAGGCATAAAAAGAAACACCTGGAAGTGTGGAATGAAAGGAGGACATTATGACAACTATTAATCAATTAGTTAGAAAACGTAGAACTGATAAAGTTAGAAAGAGTAAAGCTCCAGTCTTAGGAATTGGATATAACAGTAGAAAGAAAAAAACAACTAATCAAAATTCACCACAAAAACGTGGAGTATGTACTCGTGTTGGTACTATGACACCAAAAAAACCAAACTCAGCATTAAGAAAATATGCTCGTGTTCGTTTAAGTAATGGAATGGAAGTTACTGCATATATTGGTGGAGAAGGACATAACTTACAAGAACATAGCGTTGTATTAATACGTGGTGGTCGTGTTAAAGACTTAATCGGTGTTCGTTATCATATCGTTCGTGGAACACTTGATACAGCAGGAATTGACAAAAGACGTCAAGGACGTAGTAAATACGGAACTAAAAAACCAAAAAATAAATAATAGAAAGGAGAAAACATATGCGTAAAAGACGTGCTGAAAAAAGAGATGTACTTGCAGATCCAATGTATAATTCTAAATTAGTTACTAAATTAGTAAATAGACTTATGCTAGATGGTAAAAAAGGTACTGCTCAAAAAATATTATATGAAGCATTTGATATAATAAAAGAAAAAACTGGTAAAGATCCTATGGAAGTTTTTGAAGCAGCAATGGAAAATATAAAACCAGCTTTAGAAGTTAAATCTCGTCGTGTAGGTGGGGCTAATTATCAAGTACCTATCGAAGTTAGAGGAGATAGAAGTCAAGCTTTAGCACTTCGTTGGTTAGTACAATATGCTCGTTTACGTGGAGGTCACTCTATGGCAGAAAATTTAGCTAACGAAATTATTGACGCATCAGAAGGAACTGGTGCTGCAGTTAAAAAACGTGAAGATACACATAGAATGGCAGAAGCAAATAAAGCATTTGCACATTATCGTTGGTAATATAAGAAAGGAAAAATAGTATGGCTCGTGAATATAGCTTAGAAAATACTCGTAACTTTGGTATCATGGCTCACATTGATGCCGGAAAAACAACTATGACAGAACGTATTTTGTTCCATACCCATAAAATTCATAAAATTGGAGAAACTCATGATGGAGCTTCTCAAATGGACTGGATGGAACAAGAACAAGAACGTGGTATAACTATAACTTCAGCAGCAACGACTGCATACTGGAAAAATCATAGATTAAATATTATTGATACTCCAGGTCACGTTGATTTTACAGTTGAAGTATCTAGATCACTTCGTGTACTTGATGGTGCTGTTGCACTTCTTGATTCAAATGCCGGAGTTGAACCACAAACTGAAACTGTTTGGAGACAAGCAGATGAATTTAAAGTTCCTCGTATTATTTTCTGTAATAAAATGGATAAGTTAGGTGCTAGTTTTGAAATGTCACTTAAATCTATTAAAGAAAGATTAGGTGTAAATTATGCTCCTATTGAATGGCCAATTGGTGCAGAAAATGAATTTGATGGAATAATTGATTTAGTTACAATGAAAGCTTATCATTATGATGGAAAACAAGAAGAAGAACCAACAGAAATTGAAATTCCAGATGAATTAAAAGATATAGCTGAGGAAAAACGTGCTGAATTAATTGAAGCAATTGCTGAATTTGATGATGATTTAATGGAAAAATATCTTGAAGGAAAGGAATTATCTGTTGAACAAATTAAAGGTGCAATTCGTAAGGGAGTACTTGCAGTAGAATTCTTCCCAGTAATGTGTGGTACTGCACTTGGAAATAAAGGTACAAAATTATTACTTGATGCTGTTGTTGATTATTTACCAGCACCAACTGATATTGCATCAATAAAAGGTGTTGATATGAATGGAAATGAAATAGTTAGACATCCATCTGACTCAGAACCATTTAGTGCATTAGCATTTAAAGTAATGACAGATCCATTTGTTGGAAGACTTACTTTCTTTAGAGTTTATTCAGGACATATATCAAGTGGTTCATATGTTCTTAATGCAACTAAAGATAAAAAAGAAAGATTAGGACGTATTCTACAAATGCATGCTAATAACAGAACAGAAATATCTGAAGTATTTACAGGAGATATAGCTGCAGCAGTAGGATTTAAAGATACTACTACTGGAGATACTTTATGTGATGAAAAACATGCATGTATTCTAGAATCAATGGAATTCCCAGAACCAGTTATTGAACTTACTGTTGAACCAAAATCAAAAGCAGATCAAGACAAAATGGGAATAGCACTTCAAAAACTAGCTGAAGAAGATCCAACATTTAGAGCTAGTACAAATCATGAAACTGGTCAAACTATAATTGCTGGTATGGGTGAATTACACCTTGATATTATAGTTGACAGAATGAAAAGAGAATTTAATGTTGAAGCAAATATTGGTCAACCACAAGTTTCATATCGTGAAACAATAACTCAAGCTGGAGAATGTGAAGGTAAATATATTAAACAATCTGGTGGTCGTGGACAATATGGACACGTATGGGTTAAATTTGAACCTAATAAAGATAAAGGATATGAATTCGTTGATGCTGTTGTAGGTGGAGTTGTTCCAAGAGAATATATTCCAGTTACAGATAAAGGACTTCAAGAAGCTATGCAAACAGGAATTTTAGCTGGATTCCCAATGATAGATGTTAAAGCAACATTATTTGATGGATCATACCATGATGTAGACTCATCAGAAATGGCATTCAAAATTGCTGCATCTATGGCACTTAAGGAAGCTAAAAATAAATGTAAACCAGTTATATTAGAACCAATTATGAAAGTTCAAGTAGTTGTTCCAGATGAATATCTAGGAAATGTAATGGGTGATATAACTTCAAGAAGAGGTAAACCAATGGGTCAAGAATCTAGAGGTAATGCACTTGCAATTGATGCAATGGTTCCACTTGCTGAAATGTTTGGATATGTTACATCACTTAGAAGTAACACACAAGGTAGAGGAAACTTTACAATGGTATTTGATCATTATGAAGAAGTTCCAAAAAATATTCAAGAAGAAATTATTAAGAAAAATGGATCAAATTAATTAAAATAATTAAAAAGACTTGAAATTTTTATGCCAATAATATAAAATAGATTTGTAATATATAAAAGGAGGAAATAATTATGGCAAAAGCAAAATATGATCGTTCAAAACCACATGTTAACATTGGTACAATTGGACACGTAGATCATGGTAAAACAACTTTAACTGCTGCTATTTCAAAATGCTTAGCAGGAAAATATGGTAACGAACAAGTTGACTTCGCTAACATTGATAAAGCACCAGAAGAAAGAGAACGTGGTATTACAATTAATACTGCACATATCGAATACTCAACAGAAAAAAGACACTACGCACACGTAGACTGTCCAGGACATGCTGATTATGTAAAAAATATGATTACAGGAGCAGCTCAAATGGATGGTGCAATCTTAGTTATTGCAGCAACTGATGGACCTATGGCACAAACTCGTGAACATATCTTATTATCACGTCAAGTTGGTGTACCTCGTATGGTTGTATTCATGAATAAATGTGATATGGTTGATGATGAAGAATTATTAGACCTTGTTGAAATGGAAATTCGTGAATTATTAAATGAATATGGATTCGACGGAGATAACACTCCAATCATTAGAGGATCAGCTTTAAAAGCACTTGAAGGAGATCCAGCTTGGACATCAAAAATTGATGAACTTATGGATGCTGTTGACACTTGGATTGAAACTCCAGTTCATGACTTAGATAAACCATTCTTAATGCCAATTGAAGATGTGTTTACAATTACAGGACGTGGAACTGTAGTTACAGGACGTGTTGAAAGAGGACAATTAAAACTTAATGATGAAGTTGAAATCGTTGGACTTAAACCAACACAAAAATCTGTTGTTACAGGAATTGAAATGTTCCGTAAACAATTAGATTCTGCACAAGCAGGAGATAATGCTGGTATCTTATTACGTGGTATCTCAAGAGACGATGTAGAACGTGGTCAAGTATTAGCTAAACCAGGTTCAGTTACTCCACATACTAAATTCAAAGCTCAAGTTTATGTACTAAGCAAAGAAGAAGGTGGAAGACATACTCCATTCTTCAGCAACTACCGTCCACAATTCTATTTCAGAACTACAGACGTAACTGGTGTTATTGAATTACCAGAAGGTGTTGAAATGGTTATGCCTGGAGATAACGTTGAAATGACAGTTGAATTAATAGCTCCAATCGCTATTGAAAATGGAACTAAATTCTCAATCCGTGAAGGTGGTAGAACTGTTGGTTCAGGAAATATCTCTGATATAATTGAATAAAATTAAAGCAAACATTATGTTTGCTTTTTTTTGTAAAAAAATATAGAAAATTAATTCTATATTTTTAATATATTTTTAAGTGGTACAGCTTTATATAAATAATATAATGTATCATTACAAATTAATTCAATATCACCTAGATATTCATAGCAAAGTGAATTAAAATTAAATTTAAATGAGTTCAATCCTTTATATTGATTATTTATAGTATTTGGATTAGTAACACCACCTAAATTAAATCTTTTCATTCCCATTTTAGAATACATTTCGCATAATTTCCATATAAGAAGATGCTTTGAATTTAAATTTTTATATTTTTTATCATAGCCATCTATAAAGATATATGCTTCATCTTTATCTTTTATTATAAGAGCTGTTGATGTAATAATACCATTTGGATTTTCTTTTAAATATCTTGTTGCTTTAACTAGAACTTTTTTGTAATAATTCAATTTTTTATCTTCTTCCATTTTTTTTATAATATTTTTTTCATTATTTTCAATATTACTTGAAATAACAGTACTATAATGTTGACATATTGCTTCTTGATTAAGATATTGTTTTTGAATTTTATTTAAATATTCATTTGTATCTAATTTGGTATAGAAAAATTCTGCATCTTTTCCAAATTTATTATAAATATTTTTAATGTAATTAAAGTTTCTAGAATATTTTGTTTTTATTTGAGCATATAAGTATTCAAGCTCATCAATTGATCCTTTATATACTTTTATTCCGTTTGCCTCAGCACTTCTGATTTTTGTTCTAAATTCCTTTTTTATATTTTTAAATAAAATATAATATGGAACATTTAAATCTATTACTGCTTCAAATCTTGGTTTTAATGCTTCAAAGTAGTTATTATAACCTAAATGTTTATATCCTAATTTATTTAAATTAAATATAATATTATCATAATAATTATTATGATTAATTATATTATACTTCATATCAGTTATTGATTTTAATATGATAGGACATAGTTTTATCGATAGCACATTTTTTTTACTTAAATATTTTTTTAACATTGTAGTAAATGTTTTAAGTAAATTAAAGTTATTGTAATCTAGTAAGAATCCTCTAGGTGCATATCCATATTTAACTTTTCCTTTTTTTTCAATTATTATTAAAGAAGCTGCTAAGATATTTTCATTATCAACTAATCCAAGTAATAATGTTTCAAAGTTTTCTAAATTCATTACTTCTTTATATGGTACACTTTGATATAAAGATGATGAATTAAAGCTATTTTTAAATTTATTAAATTCTAAATCAGTTAATTCTTTTAATATCATTATAATCTCCTTTCATATAGTGTATTATAACATATTTTATTTTTAAAATATATACTATTAACAATAATTCTTTTTTTTGATATAATTATTTTGGGAGAATGATAATATGTTTGAAAATAAAAAAATATTTATATTTGGAATGGCTAAGAGTGGATATGAAGCTGCTAAATTACTTTCTAAATATAACAATGAAATAATTATAACAGACAGTAAAATGCAAGATGAAAATCATATTAAAGAGTTAGAAAGCTTAAACGTAAAGGTTGTAATTACAGATAATCAAATCGATTTAATTGATGAATCATTTGATTATATGATTAAAAATCCTGGTATACCAGCTAATAACCCTTTAGTTGTAAAGGCAAAAAGTTTAAATATTAAAGTAATAAATGAAATAGAAGCTGCTTATCACTTTTTACCTAAAAATGTAAAAATTATTGGAATAACTGGCTCAAATGGTAAGACGACAACAACAACAATTACTTATGAGATGCTAAAGATGAAATATGATAATGTATATTTAGGTGGTAATATAGGATATCCTTTGTCACAAATAGTTGAAAATATAAAAGAAAATTCTATATTAGTTATGGAAATATCAGATCATCAATTATGTGATATGTATGACTTTAAAACAGATATAAGTATGTTACTTAATTTAGTTCATGCTCATATAGATTTTCATGGAACATATGAAAAATATATGGAAATGAAAAAGAGAATATTTAATAATCATACAGAAAAAGATATAGCAATACTAAATTATAATAATAATGATGTTTTATCTTTGACAGGTGATATCAAATCAAAAAAGATTTATTTTTCAAGTACAAGTGTAAAAGATGCTTATATAAAAAATGGTGCTATTTATTATAAAAATGAGGAAGTTATTAAGTTAGATAAAATAAAATTAAAAGGAATTCACAATTATGAAAATATAATGGCATCAATCATTGCTTTAAAAGAATTTGATGTAGAAAATGAAATAATTGAAAAATATTTATCTAATTTTAATGGAGTAGAACATAGAATTGAATATGTTAGAACATTAAATGGAAGAGTATTTTATAATGATTCAAAATCTACAAATAATGAAGCAACAATTACAGCTTTAAAAACTTTTAATACACCAACTATTTTAATTATGGGTGGATTAGATAGAAATATTCCTTTTGATGATTTAAAAGAATATTTAACTAATGTTAAAGCAATTGTATGTTTTGGAGAAACAAAAGATAAAATAAAAGAATTTGCAAACAAAAATAACTTAGAATGTTATGTTCTTGATGATTTAGAAAGTTCTACTAAAAAAGCATATGAGATAAGTAGTGATAAAGATACGATTTTATTATCTCCAGCATGTGCTTCATGGGATCAATTTAAATCATTTGAAGATAGAGGAGATTTATTTAAAAAAATAGTTAATGAATTAAATTAGGAAAGAGGATAATATGAAAATAAAAAATGTAATAGGACGTGAAGTACTTGATTCAAGAGGAAACCCAACTGTTGAGGTTGATGTTATATTAGAAGATGGAACACTTGGTAGAGCAATAGTCCCATCTGGAGCATCAACTGGAGTTAGAGAAGCATTAGAACTTAGAGATGGTGGAAGCCGTTTTATGGGGAAGGGTGTTTTAAAAGCTGTAGAAAATGTTAATGGACCATTAAGAGATTTAGTAATTGATATGGATGCATCAAATCAAAAAGAACTTGATTATGCTATGATAAATCTAGATGGTACTCAAACAAAAAGCAAATTTGGAGCTAATGCTATTTTAGGTATTAGTATGGCAAGTATGAAAGCTATGGCAAATAGTGAGAAAAAACCACTTTATAAATATGTTAATGAAAAATATGGAAATGGTAAAATGTCAGAACCAAGACCAATGATGAATATTATTAATGGTGGAGCTCATGCTGATAATAGACTTGACTTTCAAGAATATATGATTATACCAATGGCTGATACAATTCATGATAGAGTAAGAATTGGTGCAGAAGTATTTCATAATTTAAAAAATGTTTTAAAAGCTAAAGGATTAGTTACTAGTGTTGGTGATGAAGGTGGATTTGCTCCTGATTTAAATTCAAATAGTGAAGGCTTTGAACTTATAATGGAAGCAATTAAAGCTGCAGGATATGAACCTGGTAGGGATGTATGTATGGCAATAGATGTTGCAGCATCAGAATTTTACAATAACGGAAAATATGAGTTAAAAGGTGAAGGAAGAACTCTTACAACAGAAGAATTGATTTTGTATTATGAAGAATTAGTAAATAAGTATCCTATCATTTCTATTGAAGATCCTGTTGATGAAAATGATTGGGATGGATTTAGATTAGTTACAGAAAAAATAGGTGATAAAGTTCAATTAGTTGGTGATGATTTATTTGTTACAAACAAAAAATGTTTACAAATGGGTATTGATAAAAAAGCTGGAAATGCTATTCTATTGAAAGTTAATCAAATTGGTACTATAACTGAAACTTTAGAAACAATAAAGCTTGCAAGAGAAAATAATTATGCAACTATAATTTCACATAGAAGTGGTGAAACTGAGGATACAACAATTGCTGATTTAGCTGTAGGACTTGATTTAGGACAAATAAAAACAGGATCTATGTCTAGAACAGATAGAATTTGTAAATATAACCAATTAATGAGAATTGAGGAAGAATTAAGTAAGTGAGATTAAAGTATCTCACTTTTATGTTATAATATAACTAGGTGATTTTATGTTTGTAGAAGTACTTGTAGAAATTAAAGCAAAAAAAATAGATAAAACATTTACATATAGTGTTCCAAAAAATTTAGAAAAAAGTATAGAAATAGGTAAGAGAGTTTTAGTACCTTTTGGTAAACAAAAATTAGAGGGTTTTATTTTAAAGTTGCTTAATAATAAAACATTTGATTATGAAACAAAAGATATTATAGATGTAATTGATATAAAACCTGTATTAAATAATGAATTATTAAAACTTGGAATTTTTATAAAAGAAAAAACTTTATGTAATTTAATAACTGCATATCAAACTATGTTACCAACTGCTTTAAAAGCAAAACATAAAATTAAAATAAATAAAAAATATATTACTTATTTAAGTTTAAATAGAAATTATAATGATGCAATAACAGTAGCAACAAATGAAAACCAAAAATTAATAATTGAAAAATTAAAAAATAATAAAATTAAAAAAAGTGATTTAAAAAATCTTTCTTTATCAAGTATAAATACGTTAATAAAAAAAGATGTAATAAAAGAAGAAAAAATAGAAAAATATAGACTTAAAAATAATTATATAAAAGATACTATAAAGCCTAAATTAACTAAAGAGCAAGAGCAAGCTATAACTAAGATAAATAATGATTATGAAAAGCCTGTACTTCTTCATGGAGTAACTGGAAGTGGAAAAACAGAAGTTTATATGCAAGTGATTGAAAATAATTTGAGGGAAGGTAAAACCGCTATTGTTTTAGTTCCAGAAATTAGTTTAACTCCACAACTTGTTTCAACGTTTAAAAGTCGTTTTAAGGATGATATAGCTATATTACATAGTGGTTTATCAGATGGTGAAAAATATGATGAGTGGAGAAAAATAGAAAATAATGATGTATCTATTGTAATAGGTGCTAGAAGTGCCATATTTGCTCCTTTAAATAAAATAGGTGTCATTATAATAGATGAAGAACATTCATCAAATTATAAGCAAGAAAATAATCCTAAATATAATACTATAGATATAGCTTTATTTAGAACAAAGTATAATAATGCTAAATTAATACTTGGAAGTGCAACTCCTTCTATAGAATCATATACAAAAGCAAAAATAGGTATATATGATTTAGTAGAAATGAAAAATAGAGTAAATAATAATTTACCTCATGTAACATTAGTTGATATGAAAGAGGAATATAGAAAAGGCAATAAAATTATATCTGACGAATTAAAAAATAAAATGATAAAAGCTATTAATAATGGTGAACAAGTAATGCTTTTACTTAATAGAAGAGGCTATTCAACTACAACAGTATGTAAAGAATGTGGTTATACTTTAAAATGTCCAAATTGTGATATACCTCTTGTTTATCATAAGAATTCTAATTATTCTAGATGTCATTATTGTGGGTATGCTATTAAAAAAATTGTAAAATGTCCAAATTGTGATAGTGAAGATATAAATGATTATGGAATGGGTACTGAAAAATTAGAACAATATATAAAACTTAATATAGAAAATTCTAAAGTTATTAGAATGGATGTAGATACAACTAGTAAAAAAGGTGCTCATGAAAAAATAATAAAACAATTTGAAAATAAAGAATATAATGTGTTGATTGGAACACAAATGATATCAAAAGGTTTAGATTTTCCATTTGTATCAGTAGTGGGTGTTATTAATGCTGATCAAACTCTTAATATTCCTGATTTTAGAAGTAGTGAGAGAACCTTTGAACTTTTAAATCAAGTTGCTGGAAGAGCTGGAAGATCTAAAATTAAAGGTGAAGTTGTTATTCAAGGATTCAATATTGATCACTATAGTATAGTAACTTCAAGTAACCATGATTATAAAACTTTTTATAATTTAGAGCTTGGCATTAGAAAAAAATTAGGTTATAGTCCTTATTATAATCTATGTTTAATAAAATTATCATATAAAGATTTTGATACTTTATTAAAAGAAGGAAACAAGATTGTATCTTATTTAAAAAGTAAAAATTTAGCTAATACAAAAATACTTGGACCTAGTGTTTCTAGTATTCCAAAAATTAACAATATTTATTATGTTAGTATTGTTATAAAATATAAAAATACAAATGAATTAAAAAAAGAATTGATATATATAGATAATCTTTATAAAACTAAAAAGGTAAATTTAGAATGTGATTTAAATCCAATTAGATTATAAAATTTGTCGAAAAAAATCTTGATAAATGATTACATCTCATATATAATTATTATGTTAGGAGAGTAAAAATGGAGAAGAAGTTTAGAATTATAAGTATCTTATTTATAATAGGATGTTTTATTTATTATGGGGGAAGATTTGGATATTATTATATGAAATATAATAAAAAATCTAGTAATACAGAAGAAAGTGAAGTACTTGCTGTTACAATTCAAAAACAAGGAATTGTAAGTAGTGGAGATGGTCTTTATAATAATAGTGGTGAACTAATTTATAAGGGTAAAAATGTTAACAATTATTTATCTTACTCTAATATTTTATGGCGTATTGTAAAAGTTAATAGTGATAATTCAATTGTTTTAGTAACAGATAGTAAGATTAATGACTTAGCTTATGGTGTATCAAATAGTACTTATTTAAAATCAAATATTAATGATTATTTAAATAAAAGTTTAGAAAATACAGGAATATTTGAGACAATATTAAATAATAAAGAAAAATTATTGACTAAAAATACTTTGTGTTTAGATGATGTTAATAATATAAAAAAGATAACTTGTAAAAATAAAGATACAAATATGTATGTTAGTTTATTAAGTGTTAGTGATTATTTAAATAGTAAAAATAGTGATAGTTATATTAATAATGTTGATACGTTATGGCTTTATAATAAAACTAGTGATAATAAAGCTTGGTATATAAATAATGGTAAATTACTTAAGGGGTCAACACTTAATATGCATGGAGTAAAAGCTGTTATTACTTTAAAAAATACTATAGGTAGTATATCTGGAGATGGATCTTTAAATAATCCTTATAAAATAGAAAAAGATGATAATGAAGTTTCATTTAATAAATATGTTAAATTAGGTAATGATTTATATACTATAAATGATATTAATTCATCTAGTATTAAACTTGTTTCAACGACTTTAATTAATGATATAACTTCTAGAAGTATTAATTATTATAATAAAAATTTTGATTCTAAAGTTACATCATCTATAGCTTATTATTTAAATAATAAATATTATAATAGTTTATCATATAAAAATATTTTAACTGATTGTACTTTTTATACAGGTGATTATAATAAATTAACAAATTATGATTATAAAAATATCTATAAAGGGAAAGTTATATCTAAAGTTGGATTATTATCAATTGCTGATTTAAACTTAAATAATAATTTAACCGATTATTTTACTTTAAATAAATTAGATAATAAAATTTATTATGTAAAAAATAATGATACAAATATTTCTTCAATTAATAAAATACGAACTAGTATTTGTATAGATAAAAATACTAAATTAAAAGGTAATGGAACAAAAACAAATCCATTCGAATTAGAGGTGTAGTATGAAGGAAAAAAGAATAAAAAAGAAATCAACATATTTTATTATTTTATTAGATATTTTAGTAGTAGTATGCTTTTTTCTAGCATATGGACCAATTGGGTATTTTAGAAATTTATTTGTAAATACAGCTTTAAAAACTATGAATCATAAATATTTTGCTTATGTTTTATATAGTGAAGCAACTGTTGAACATATAAAAAATAGTAATTATTTTGTAAGAATAAGTGATACAACAGATATTAATGATATAGTGATTGATACAAAAGAAAAAAATACATATGATAATGAATATGATAAAGCCATATTAACTCGTGATAATAAAAATGATGATTATAAGGTCTTAAATATTAAAGTAGGAAGCGCTAATGCACATTTAGTTGCAATATATGATCCTTCTAAAGTACACTTGATAAGCAAAGAACAACTTGGTACACAATACGGTGAGAGAGTTATTACTATGTGTAAGAGAAATAAAGGTAAGGTTTGTATTAATGGTGGAGGATTTGTTGATAAAGGATATGGTAGTGGAATACCAAATGGTTATGTTGTAAAGAATGGTAAAATTATATGGTCTGATGGATATAATTCTAAAGCAGAACTTATTGGATTTACATATGATAATAAATTACTTTTAACAACTGATTCAGCAGAAAATGCTATTAAAAATAAAAACTTAAGAGATGCACTTGAATTTGGACCTTTCTTAATCGTTAACGGAAAACCTCTTGAAATAGTTGGTGATCCTTGGGGAAAGGCTCCAAGAGTTGCAATTGCTCAAAGAAAAGATGGAGTTGTTCTATTCTTAGTTGTTGATGGAGAAAATTATTTGTTTGGAGCATCACTTAAAGATATGATAGGAACTTTACAAAAATATGGTGCATATAATGCTGCTAATTTAGATGGTGGTACTAGTGCAACTTTAATAATAAATAATGAACTTGTAAATAATCCAGCAGGTGGTGCAAAAGAAACTGGTGGAAGATATGTAATTACTGGATGGGGATTACTTTCAAATTAGAACACAATGTGTTCTTTTCTTTTATTTTTTGATATAATGTAATAGGAGGTTATTCTATGAAAAAAATAATTGATATTGCTAATAATCTTAATATAAAAGATATAGAAACTTATGGTAATTATAAAGCTAAAATAAATTATGATTATAAAAATAATAATAAAGATGGAAAATTAATACTTGTAACTTCTACTAACCCAACACCATTTGGAGAAGGTAAAACAACATTATCAATAGGTTTATCTGATTCTTTAAATAAACTTGGTAAAAAATCTATTGCAGCTTTAAGAGAACCATCTTTAGGACCTGTATTTGGAAGTAAAGGTGGAGCATGTGGTGGTGGACTTGCAAAAGTAGAACCAGAGCTTGATATAAATCTTCATTTTAATGGTGATTTTCATGCAATAGAAAGTGCTAATAATTTAATATGCTCTATAATAGATAATCATATATATCAAGAAAATGAACTTAAAATAGATAAAGTGGTTTTTAATAGATGTTTAGATATAAATGATAGGGCACTTAGAACAATTAATTTAAGTAATAGAATAGAACATTTTAATATAACACCAGCAAGTGAAATAATGGCTATACTATGCTTATCAAAAGATATTTATGATTTAAAAAATAGAATATCTAATATAATAGTTGGTTATACAAAAGAAGAAAAGAAAATTTATGTAAAAGATTTAAAATGTGAGGATGCTGTAACAATATTACTTAAAGATGCTATAAAACCAAATTTGGTTCAAAGTTTATATAATAATCCTGTTATAATGCATGGTGGACCATTTGCTAATATAGCACATGGATGTAGTAGTATTATTGGAACACTTACATCTTTAAAATTAGCTTCTTATGTTGTAACAGAAGCTGGATTTGGTAGTGATATGGGAGCATTAAAATTTTTTGATATAAAATGTAGACTTAATAATATATATCCTGATGTAGTAATTATAAATGCTACTATTAAAAGTTTAAAATATAATGGAGATAATTCTTTAGAAAAAGGAATAGAAAATTTAAGATTTCATATAAAAAATATGCAAAAATTTAATGATAATGTAATAGTATCATTAAATAAATTTGATGATGATTTAGAAAGTGAAATTGAGTATGTTAAATCTTTTGTAGAAAAATTAAATGTTAAATTTGTAATTTCAACAATGTATGAAGATGGTGATACAGGTTGTATAGAACTTGCTAAAATAATATTGAATTTAAAAAATACAAAAAAATATTATTTATATGATTTAACTGATACATTAGAAGAAAAAATAAAAAAAGTATGTAATCATTTAGGGTGCAATAAAATTACTTATAGTAATGATGCATTAAATAAATTAGGAAAAATAAAAGAAAATTATCCAATTTGTATTGCTAAGACACCTTTTTCTATAACCGATGATAAAAATATTTTAGGATATCCTAAAAATTTTGAAATGAAGGTAACAGATATAAAAATATTAAATGGAGCAGAGTTAATAGTAGTTTATATGGGAAATATCTTAACAATGCCAGGACTTACTAAAAATGCTAATTACTTAAATATGAATATAAACGATATCATCAGTAAATAATAATACTGGTGATTTTTTATGAAAAAAATATTAATAACAGGAGCTTATTCTGGAATAATGAGAGAATTAATAAAAAAAATCAAAAACAAATATTTTATCTATGTAACAGTTCATACAGAAAACGAACTTAAAAATATAAAAGAATATTATAAAATGGAAAAAAATATCGAATGTTTAAAATTAGATATAAAAAATGATTTAGATATAGAAAAAATAAATAAATTAGATATAGATGTATTTATATCTAATGCAGCAGTTGGATATGGTGGAAGTATTATTAATATGGATATTAATAAAATAAAGGAAAATTATGAAGTAAATGTTTTTAGAAATTTTTATTTAATTCAAAAAATATTAGAAAAGATGAATCAAAAAAATAAAGGTAAAATAATAATAATGGCATCTCTTGCAGGCATAATTCCAATTCCTTTTTTAGGATCTTATTCATCTACTAAAGCAAGTATTATTAAATTAAGCGAATGCTTAAATAAAGAACTTAAAATACTTAATAGTAACGTTAAAATAGCTTTAATAGAACCTGGAATGTATAAAACAGGATTTAATAAGTATATGTTTGATAATAAATATGATAGTAATTTCGATAATTTGTTTAAAGAAGAATTAGAATTAATTCGTTTAAGAGAAAATTTACTAATGTTTTTTTTAGAAAAAAATAATTTAAAAAGTATTGTAAATAAAATAGAAAAAGCAATAGAAAATGATAAATTTTTGTATAGGACACCTTTATTGCAAAGTGTAGCAACTAAAATATATAATATATTAAATTAGAAAACTTTAGTTTCTAATTTTTTTGTGATAAAATATATATAAGTGGTGGTTATATGGGAAAAATAATAAATATAATAAAAAAATATCTTAGTTTAATAATTAAATATATAAAAATATTTATAAATAAAATAAAAAGTTTTTTAAAGCAAATAAAAAATAAGATAAATATTAAAAAAGAAAAAAATGAAAAAAGTAAAATTAAAATATTTTTGATAGGATTTTTTTCATATGTTGGTAGTGTAGTTGGATATTTAATAGCAAAACCAAAAGAACCATTAAAAGAAATAGAAAAAATAAATAAAAGGGCTATTAATATAGAAAAAGAAATAGAAAATGAAATATCACCATTTGTACTTAAAACATATAAAAAAGAAATTAATAAAAAAATACAAAAATTAGAGAAAATAAAAAATATTAAAACAAGAGAAGAAATAAAAGAAATAAAAAAAGAAGAAGAGCATCTTTTAAATCTAAATAAAAAAATAGAAGAAAAATTAATTAATATAGGTAGTTTAGAAAAAGACAAAGTAAAAAGTGAAATAAAAAATAAAGAAGAGAAAAAATTTTTAGAAACAGAAAACAAAGTAGAATTAAATAATAATAAAAAAATAAATAAAGAAGTAATAAAAAATAAAGTAGATACTAATTTAAAAAAAGTAGTAATTACATCAAAAAAAGGTTTGAAAAAAATAAAAAATGCAAGTTTAATAGGTGGAACATTATTATTAAATAAAATAGTCAAAATAAAAAAAGAAGAAACCAAAAAAAAGATAGAAAAACTAGATAAAAATGATAATATAAAAAAAGAAATAATAGAATTTAATAATATAATTAATAAAACTTATAATGAAGTAAGAGACAATAATAATGAAATAGATTTATTAGAAAAAAAGAAAAAAATAGAAGAGTTAAAACAAAAATATATAGAATTAACTAGATATGATGATTTTATATATTTGAAAGATGATTATAAGATTAATAGTATTGATTCAAATCATTTAGTATATCATGACAAATCAATAGATGATTTAATTGATTATTTAAATAATAGAATAGATGAAGTTGAAAAAGAAAAAGCCTTGAGAGAAAAAGACTTATTAAATGAAAAGAAAAAAGTTAATGATATAATGCTTGCTAAAACTAGCATTAAAGAAGATATTAGTTTGAGTATGAGAGAAATAAAAAAAATAAAGAAAGATATTTTAAGAATTCCTACTAGTTATAAAAAACCAAATTTAATAACAAGATTATCTAATTTCTTTAAATATTCTATCAATGTTGGTATAAGTTTAATTCCATTTGGAATATTTAAAAATAAATTACTAGCAACATTAACAAGTGGAATAATTTTAAATAATAGAATAAGATGTATGAATTCCATTATTTCAAATAGTGATAAAGTTGCTTTTATAGAATATGAGAATATTTTAGCAAATTTAAATGATAGAAAAAATTACTTAGAAAATACTAACTATGTTTTATTAGATACAATAAGTCAAATAGACTTGTTAAAAATAAAATTAAATGAAATAGATATTAATAATTCAGAAAAAGAAAAACTATTAGTTGGATTAGATGAAATGAAATTAGATCTTTTAGAAGAAAATTTAAAAGTAGAAACAACTTTAGAAGAAGTAAATAAAATAGGAAAAAATAAAATAAAAATAAAGGAGTAATATGAGAGAAAAATATAAAAATTATATAGAATATGATCATTCATTTGAAAAATTAACAATGTTTGGAATAATTTGTTTAATAATAGTAATATCAGGTATTTTTGGCTTTATTTATGAATTTATATTTTATTATTTTAATTTCGGGATGAAGGAATTTTATTATAGAGGTGGTAACTTTCTGCCTTGGATAAATATCTATGCTATAGGAGCAGTATTTATATATTTTTTTACATATAAATATAGAAAGAAACCTATAAAAGTATTTTTAATTAGTATGATTACATCAGGAATACTTGAATATATTGGTGGATTATTATTATATAAAGTAGGTAATGGGTTTAGATGCTGGGATTATAATACAGAAATACTTAATTTTTTAAATATTGATGGATTTGTTTGTTTAAGAAGTGTATTATTTTTTGGAATATCGGCTTTATTATTAATATATTTAATTGTTCCAATTTGTTTCAGTTTAGCTAATAAATTAGATAAAAAATTATTTTTAATTATTAGTATTTCAATTTGTTCTATATTTTTAATGGATGAAATATATAATCTTTTAGTAGCAAGAATATTTAATTTGAAAAGAGCTTCTGATATATATAAAAGTTTAGGTGTAAAATATGTAAATTTTAAATAGGTGATTTATGGAGATATATGATTTAGATTATAATAAAAGAGATTTGTTAATTAGTTCTTTATCTTTAAATTTAGAAGATAATATAAAAGTAATAGAAGAATATTACAAAAATTTCAAAATAGAAAAAGATAGATTTTTAGTGATTTCCGATACACATTTTGGTAGAAGTAAATGCGATATATATCTTATGGATAAAATATATAATTATGCTATAAATAATAATATAGATACAATTATTCATGCAGGAGACTTAGTAGAAGGGAAGAGTAATCCTTATATGAAAAATTTAAGTATTGATGAACAAATAAAAAATTTTATAAAATATTATCCTAATGATTTAGTAAAAACATATTATTTATATGGAAATCATGATTTTAATTGTTATTATTATGATAAGGTTGATTTTAAAGAATATCTAAAGGAGTTAAAAAATTTAGAGTATATAGGTGTTAAAAATTCATATATTTATTTGAATGATAATAGTATTATTAAAGTTGAACATGAATGTAAAACGTGTAATTATCTTGTTCCAAAATTAGAATATGATTTTAAAATTTATGGTCATAAACATAGTTATGGAGCTTATAGTGAGGCTAGTGATATAAGATTACCAGCTCTGATTTTAGATAATCCTGATAATATTGAGACAGGCTTTTTAGATGTAACTTTAGATTTAGGAAATCTTATTGTTAATTTTTATAATAATGATATTAATCATATTAAAGAAGACGTAGTATGTAAAAGAAAGGTGCTTAAATGTGAATAAAAAAATAGAAAAATTATACAATATTCTTTTATCGGATATACCAAGTAGAGAAATTAAAACAAATGAAATATTTATATTTGAATTAATCGAAGAACTTGAAAAATGTAAAAACTTTAATCAAAATAATGAATAGCATATTTATGATGTTTATGAACATATTTTACACGTTGTTGATTATGTTGATTCAAATATTTATTTGAGATTATAAGCTTTGTTTCACGATATTGGAAAACCCTATACATATACAGTAGATACTAATAATGTTGGACATTTTTATGGTCATTATAAAAAATCTTTAGAAATATTTGAAGAGTTTAGTAAGACAAATGATTTTGATAAAAAAATATTTGATATTGCATATAAATTAATTTATTATCATGGTATAAATATATCTAAATTAGAAAATAAAGAATTATTAAAATTTTTAAATAATTTTAGTTATGAAGAATTAGAAATGTTATTTAATTTAAAAACAAGTGATATAAAAGCACAAAATCCTAAATTTCATTATTTAATAAAAGAACTAGAAAAAGAAAAAATAAACGTTTTAAATATAAAGGGAGGTTTTTATGAAAAATAGTGAACTTGAAAGTATAAGAAGTGAATATAAAGATTTATTAAATTTAAGAACACAAATAATAGATAAATTAAAAAAAATAGAAGATTTAGAAAAAAATCCATTTGTAAAAGAATATTTAAAATTAAGGGAAGAACTAGAAAGTGATAAAGATCACAAATATACCCATATGGAAAGATTGAATGATTTTGATATGCTTAAATTATGCTACAACAGGGTAAATATTACAGAAACAAATAATATATATGTATATACAGGAACATTTAAAAATGATATTAATGATAGTTTGGGTACAAGAGTAAATTATGATAGTGAAAATGCTTTATATAGTAAATATAGTAATATAGAATTACAAGAATATAATTTTAATAGTACAATGATAATTCCAGTATCTAAAAGAGAAGAATTCGAAAAAAATAATATAGTTATATTTCCTAAAAATTATTTACTAGATAAAACATTTTATGATATACAGAATAAATTTTTTCTTGATGCTATGGAATTAGGGCAAGAAAAAGCAATAGAAAAATTAATAAAAAAATATAATTAAAAAGTGTTTATTTTGTTTAAAAATGTAATTTATTACATTTTTTTGTTAAGAAATGTAAAATTTAAATAAAAATAAAGTATCAAAAAAAAATATATGATAAAATAATAAAAGATAGGAGAGATACAATGATAAATTATGATTTTAAAGGTAAAAATGTAATTGTTACAGGTGCAAGTATGGGACTTGGATATGCGATTGCTTTAGAATTTGCTAAAGCTGGTGCCTCTTTAATAATTGCAGATATAAATATAGAAGAAGCAGAAAAAGCAAAAGAAAAATTAAGTCAATATGGAGGTATAGTTGAAACATATAAAATAGATGTTTCAAATTATAATGAATTTTTATCTTTGGCAGAATTTGCTAAAGAAAAATTTAAAACCATAGATATATTAGTCAATAATGCTGGGATATTTGTAGCTGAAATGTTTAATGATATGGAAGTATCTAAAATGGATAAATTGATTAATGTAAATTTAAATGGAACTGTTTATGGATGTAAAGCAATTTTACCTATTATGAAAGAACAAAAATATGGTAAAGTTGTTAATATGTCAAGTATTGCTGCTAAATTAGGTGGAAGTGGTGCAGCTATTTATTCAGCTACTAAGGCAGCTGTTTTAGAACTTACGGCGTGTTTAGCACGTGAATATGCAAAGGATAATATTAACATAAATTGTGTACTTCCAGGTATTATAAGAACACCTTTATGGGAAAAGGCATTAGATGAAATGACAGAAGGAGACGTATCAAAAAAAGATACAGTGTTTGCTCAATTTACAAAAGATATTCCAATGGGTAGACCACAAGAACCTATTGACATTGCGAAAGCTGTTTTATTCTTATGCAGTGATGATGCAAGTAATATTACTGCTCAAAACTTAGCTGTTGATGGAGGACATACATATTAAAAATAAAAAGAAACATTAAAATAATAAAATATAAGTAGAAATAATAATTGTAATATGTTATAATATACTGCAATTTATTCTGTTTAGGGAGGTTTTGTATGTTTAAATATAGTGAAAAAGATTTATATAATAGATGTGGATATGATAAAAATAGTGTAGGAAAAGATTTTAAAGGTGACTTTTATGTAACGCCTGATGAATCAAAAATTCCAACATTTACTTATGAAAAATTAGGTGATAGTGGATTATCAAGAGGTTTAGTTTTAAAAACACCTAAAGGATATATACCTGTTGATAGAATAACTAAATTTAGTGATATTCTTGATGATTCTTTGTATTTAAAAGATGAAACTTTATGGATAATTCCATATTTAAGTTATCCTTTATTTTATTCTGAGTCAATTTTTAAGTTTGCAGTTTTAATAGAAAAAAATTGGGAAGGGATTATTTATAAAACAGATAGTTATAAAAATAATCTAGAAGAGGATGAAATTATAGAAGAATTTGTAATAGGTTATGTAAAAAAGAAAAAAATATAGATAAATTATTATAATACAGATTTATATATCTGTTTTTTTGTTAGAAAGTGTTATAATATAAATACATTAAAATCTTTTTGAGTAAATACTTTAACAAATATTAAATAATCTATTAATAATTAAGACAACTATATATAAGTCAAGTCTAAAATGATAAATTTTATAAAAAAGTTTGAA
>CABUNR010000005.1:0-60644 GCA_902492995.1 uncultured Bacillota bacterium
AGGAAGACAAAAGAAAAATATTTAATTCTAGAATATCATCAGCAGAGAAAAAAGGCCTTGAAAGAGGAATGAAAAAAGGAATTGAGTATAAATCCATTGAAATAGCAAAAAATATGTTAAATAAAAATATGAATATAAATATTATTTCAGAAGTAACTGGTTTATCAAAAGAAGAAATAGAAAAATTAAAATAATTTCTATTTTTTTGTTTATATCTTTTAGATTGATTTTTTTATTTATTATAGAGTATAATTAATATGGGTGAAATTTATGATTGGAATTAAACTTAAAAAACATAAAAAAGAAACAATGAATAAAATATGCGAATATTTAAATCCAAAATATGTGTATTTTAAAATAGATGAAAATGAATTACTAGTAAAAAAAGATGCTAAAGTATTAAAAGGAGAAAAAATACTTAAAACTAAATATGATACATTTATCCATAGTAGTGTAAGTGGTAAAGTAATAGATATAGTAGAAAAAATAGATTATAAAAATAACAAATCATCATTTATAAAAATAGAAAATGATTTTAAAGAAAAAGAAATATATAAACCTATTAATAAAAAATTAAATAAAAAAGAATTTATAGAAAATTTAAAAAACAATGGAATAGTTGGACTTGGCGGAGCAGGATTTCCAACATATATAAAATATAATAGTGATAATATAAAAACATTAATTATAAATGCAGTTGAATGTGAACCATACATAACAGCTGATTATAATTTATTATTTAATAATATAAAAGAAATAATAGATTCTATAAATATAATAGATGGAATATATAATTTAAACGAAATATATATAGCTATAAAAGTAAATAATAGGCTTTTAAAAGAAAAAATAATTCCATATACAAATCAGAAAATAAAATTAGTAGAAGTACCTAATTTATATCCAATGGGATGGGAAAAATCACTAGTTAGATATATAAAACATACTGATTATAAAAAACTTCCAATAGAAAAAAATATAGTAATTAGTAACGTATCAACTATTTATTCTATATATGAATCAATAACAAAAAATAAACCATTAATAGAAAAAATTATAACCGTATCAGGAGAAGTTGAAAATAAAACAAATATAAAAATAAAAATAGGAACAGAATTTAGTGAATTAAAAAAAATATATAAAAAATATTTAGTAAAAGACGCTACCATAGTAGCAGGTGGACCTATGATGGGAAATGCAATCGAAACAGATAACTTTATAATACCAAATAATTTAAATTCAGTTATTGTTTTAAATAAAGAAGAAATAAATGAAACACCATGTATAAGATGTGGTAAATGTAGTGATAATTGTCCAGTTAAAATATCTCCAGTACTTGTAAAAGATAATATAAAAAATATAGAAGAGTTAAAACGATTAGACGTTAATAGATGTATAGAATGTGGTATATGTTCATATCTATGTCCAGCTAAAATAAATTTAAGAGAATTCATGCGTGATGCAAAGAAAAAGGTGAAATAATGAAATTTAGTATATTAAAAGGACCATTCATAAAAAGTAAAAACAATACAAATAAAATAATGAATAATTTATTAGTAGCACTTTTACCTATAATAATATTTTCATTTTATAAAAATGGAATTATACCATATCAAAATAATAAAGTAGATTTATATGGAATGCTTTATCCTTTAATATTTATATTTATAGGAACCATAACAAGTTATATAACAGAATTACTATATGCATATATATTTAAAAAATTAAAAAAACAAGAATTAAAAAATTATATAAAAAATTCTTATAGCATAATACCTGGATTATTTGTAAGTTTAGTACTACCTTTAAATACACCACTAGAAATACTTGTAATGGCATCTATTATAGCAATTATATTTGGAAAAATGTTATATGGAGGATTTGGAAAAAATATATTTAATCCAGCTTTAATAGGATGTTTATTTGTAATTAGCATGTACTCGCAAATAATAAATTTAAACGGTGGATATATAAATAAATATGAATTAGATACGATAGGAAGTGCAACACCTCTAACAAATGTAAAGTTAACTGATTCAATTGGGACATATGATACATTAGTAAAACCATATGGAAATTTAAAAGACTTTTTATTTGGATTCATTCCAGGAAGTACAGGAGAAACATGTTCAATTTTAATTATATTAGCATTCTTCTATCTAGTTTATAAAAGAGTAATAAAATGGAAAATACCTGTTATATATGTAGCAACTGTCTTTGTTATGACATACATAATTGGAAGTATTAATGGTCTTGGAATATGGTATCCAATCTTTAATGTTTTAAGTGGAGGACTATTATTTGGAGCTGTATTTATGGCAACTGATCCAGTAACAAGCCCAATAACTTGTGTTGGACAAATTATATACGCTATGTCACTTGGTATACTTACTGTTATATTTAGATATCAAACAAGTGCACCAGAAGGTGTATTAACAGCAATACTTACAATGAATATGTTTGTAATGTTATTAGATAGACTGGGATCAAGTAATAAGTATGCTATAAAAAAGATAATAATTCCATTAATAATTTTGTCAATTTTAATTATTAGTATAAGTATAAATATAGGAAATAAGTATAATAAAAAAGGAACTGATTCTAATTTTAAAATATTAGAAAAAACAAATGATTACTATATAGTAACAGAAAAAGGAAATGGTGGACCGATAAAAGCCAAACTATATATAAATAATAAAGAAATTACAAAAATAGAAATACTTGAAAATAATGAAACACCATCATATTATGGTTTAGTAGAAAAAAATAATTATATAAATAAATTAATAAATAACCAGATGGATATTGAAAATATAGATACAGTATCAGGAGCAACTATATCATCAACTGCTCTTAAAAAAATGGTTACTAACGTATTAGATGATATGGAGGGGTAATATGAAAAAATATAGTGGAATTTTAGTATTAACACTAACTGCTCTTATATGCTCAATTCTTCTTTTTATAGTAAGGAATTTAATAAGTGGATAGTTTTTATTATAATTTATTAAATATAGGAAAAAAAACACTAGAAGAAAAAGATTATCAAGAATTATTAAAAAAAATAATAAAAGAAGAAAAAGAAGAATATGAAACAAAATATGAAAATTTAGATAGACTTTGTAAATTTATGGCAAATAATATAAATTATAAATTAAAAAATGAAAATATTGATTCTAAAATCATAAATACAAAACATATTTATGATATGTATGAGCATGAATTTGTTATGTCATCAATTGTTGTTGATAAAAATATTAACTATTATTTAATAGATCCAACTTATAGTCAGTTTATGGATAAAGGAAAATTTGGCCCTAATATGATTTACCCTGTAGATATATTAAATAGTAGTACTGAAGGAAGAATCTTATTAGATAATTTATTAAAATATGGATATTCAAAAGTAGATGATAATGACATAAAAAGATATTTTGGTTCACTTATGTATGAAAGTGATATAAATAAAATAGATGTTACAATAAGTGATTTAATATTAGAAAGGAGTAAAAGATGAAAATAATTTTAAATGGAATAATAAAAGAAAATCCTATTTTAGTACTTCTTTTAGGATTATGTTCAACTCTTGCTGTTACAACTAACTTTGAAAATGCTTATTTAATGGGAATATGTGTTATAACCATCTTAATCTTTTCAAATGTTACAGTATCATTAATTAGAAAAATAGTACCTAAAAATGTAGAAGTGCCAGTATATATACTTATAATTTCAACATTTGTAACTATACTTGAATTACTATTAGAACATTATATAAAACCTTTATACGATGTTTTAGGAATATATCTTCCATTAATAGTAGTTAACTGTATAGTATTAGGTAGAGCAATATCAACTGCATCTAAAAAAAATGTCAAAACTAGCTTTTTAGATGCTATTGGAATAGGACTTGGATATACATTTGTTTTAATGATTATAGCTTTATTTAGAGAAGTAATTGGAAATAATACATTAACACTTATTGATTCAACAAGTAAATTATTTGGAACTAAAGTTGTTTATAGAATTTTTACTCCAAATAATATATTTCCAATTAATATTTTAGTAAAACCCGCTGGTTCTTTTATAACACTAGCTTTATTAATAGCATTATTTAATTATTTAAAAGGAGGTAAAAAAAATGAATCTAATTAATTTATTTATAACTTCCTTATTAACTGAAAATATAGTTTTAACAAAGTTCTTAGGAATATGTCCTTTTGTTGGTACTTCAAATAAAAGAAGTAGTGCAATATCAATGGGATTATCTGTTATGTTAGTTGTAACTTTGTCAAGTATAATTACATTTTTCTTATATCATTATTTATTAGTACCAACAAATACTGAGTATTTAAAAACAGTATTATTTGTTTTAGTAATTGCTTCACTTGTACAATTACTAGAAATTATATTAAAAAGATATTTCAAAAATATACATAAAATGCTAGGAATATATTTGCCTCTTATAACAACAAATTGTGCTGTACTTGGAATAGTGCTTTTAAATATAACAAATAATTATAATTTTATAGAAATGTTAGTTTATAGTGTATCAAGTAGTTTAGGATTTACTTTAGTTATATATTTATTTTCTAGTATGAGAGAAAAGATAGATAATAGTGATATTCCATCATCATTTAAAGGTTATCCAATTGCCTTTATAACAGCAGCCATAATGGCCTTATTATTTTCTAGATATCAATGATTTTATTGCCATTTATATTAATAATATTATTATCTATTTTAACAATATATTTAACAAGTAAAAATAATTGTAAAATGGATTGTAAAAATTGCAAAGGATGCTTATATAAGGAGGATAGAAAATGATAGGAATATTAATACTTACAATGACTTCTTTAATACTAGGTACTATACTAGTATTAACTGATCTATTTATAAATAAAAAAGATAACAAAACAGAAGAAATACTAAAACACCTTCCTGGATACAATTGTGGAGCATGTGGATATGGTTCATGTAGTGGAATGGCAAAAAAAATACTAGAAGATATAGAAAATTATAAAAAATGTAGACCTTTAAGAGGAGATAAATTAAAAGAAATGGAAGAATACATAAAAAATGATTTATAATCATTTTTTCTTTCATTGTAAAAAAAATTTTTTTATATTATAATAGTTATAGAAAAGAGGTAAATATGTTTGAAATATTTAATGAAATAGATGAAAAAATAGATACAAAGGATATAGAAAAGGTTTTAAATATTGGTATTAAAAAATTGAATTTAAAAAATATTGAATTTAATGTAATAATTACAGATAATGAATATATTCATAAATTAAACAAAGAATATAGAAATATAGATAGAGAAACAGATGTAATAACATTTGCATTAGAAGACGATAAAATTTTTCCTAAACTAGAAAATAGAGTACTTGGAGATATTTATATAAGTGTTGATAAAGCTCATAGTCAAGCAATAGAATATGGACACTCATTTAAAAGAGAAATTTGTTTTTTAGCAGTTCATGGATTTTTACATTTACTAGGATATGATCATATTTTAAAAGAAGATGAAAAAGTTATGTTTAGTTTACAGGAGGAAATATTAAATGAAGCCAAGATCAATAGATAAGAAAAAACTAAGAAATAGCTTTAAATATGCATTTAATGGAATAAAAATATGTATAAATGGTGAACAAAATATGTTTATTCATTTTACAGTAGCAACAATTGTAATTATAGGAGCCTTCATATTTAAAATAAGTTTAGTAGAATGGATACTATGTTTAGTTATGATTTCACTAGTGTTTGCAGCAGAACTAATAAATACTAGTATAGAAAATTTATGTGATTTAGTAACAAAAGAAGAAAATGGTTATGTAAAAATTGCCAAAGATACAGCTGCAGGAGCAGTACTTGTATTTGCCTTTTCTGCATTTTTAATAGGTATAATGATATTTTTACCTAAAATAATTGAGGTGATAAAATGAAAGAAAGATTAGAAAAATTACTTGAAAATTCAAAATCAAATTATTTTCATTATCCAGTTGCTGCAATTTTAGAGTGTAAAGATAAAACACTTTTTAATGGTGTAAATATAGAAACATCTAGCCCAGCTGCTGGAATATGTGCTGAAAGATGTGCTATATATAATGCTATAGCAAATGGTAAAAATAAAGATGATTTTAAAAGAATACATTTGATGGCAGAAAGTAATAAAGAAATTACACCATGTTTTATATGTAGACAAACCTTGATAGATTATTTAAATAAAGATGTAGAAATTATTTGTTATTTTGATAATAAAACTAGTAAAAAAACAGTAGAAGAATTATGCGTATATGCCTTTTCAGGAGAAGATTTATGAAAAGTGGATTTGTAACATTAGTAGGAAGACCAAATGCTGGTAAAAGCACATTATTAAATAGCATAATAGGTACAAAAATTGCCATAACATCAAATAAGCCTCAAACAACACGTAATATAATACAAGGAATCTACAATGAAGAAGAAACACAAATAATATTTGTTGATACACCAGGTATTCATAAACCAAATCATAAATTAGGTAATTATTTAAATAAACAAGCATTTTATAGTATAAATGATGTTGATGCAATATTATTTTTAGTTGATGCAAGTGAAGATTTAGGTGGTGGAGATAAATTTATTATAGAAAAATTAAAAGATATAAATAAACCTGTTATTTTAGTATTAAATAAAATTGATAAATTAACAAAAGAACAAATATTTAATAAAATAACTGAATATAAAGATTTATATCCATTTAATGATATAGTACCAGTATCAGCTCTTAAAAATAGTAATAAAAAAGAACTTATTAAAGTTATAAAAAATTATTTAACAGATGATATTAAATATTATGGTGATAATCAAATTACAAATAAACCAATTACATTCATGATAGCAGAAATAGTAAGAGAAAAGGTATTTAATTTAACTCATGAGGAAGTTCCACATTCACTTACTTGTATAGTAGAAAATATAGAGAAAAAAAATAATAGTTATTATATTAATGTTGCTATTATAGTAGATAGAGAATCACTAAAAAAAATAATTGTTGGAAAACAAGGAAATATGGTTAAAACAATTGGAATAAGATCAAGAAAAGAAATAGAAGAATTACTAGGTAAGAATGTTTATTTAGAAATATTTGTTAAAGTTATCAAAAACTGGCGTGATAAAGAAAAGTATTTGCAAGAATTTGGTTTTAATGATTTTGAATAAAATTTAAAATAATTCTCATTATAAAATAGGTGATATAATGAAAAAAGAATTATTATGGGATTTATTTAAAAAAACAGGAAAAATAGAATATTATTTAAAATATAAGGAGAATAAAAATGGAAGTAATAGTGGGAAAAACATATAAACATTTTAAAGGTGGATTATGTAAAGTTATTACAGTAGCTAAAAATTCTGAAACGTTAGAAGATATGGTTATATATGAACATGATAATGTTGTATGGGCAAGACCATATAATATGTTTATAAGCAAAGTTGATAAAGAAAAATATCCAGAAGTAAATCAAGAATATAGATTTGAATTAATAAATGAGTAATTATTTTTAATAAAAAAGGTATGTGGATTGTAAATGATAAAAGAAATTGAAGGACTTGTAATAAGTGAGCAAGATTATAAAGAATCAAGTAAAATTATTAAAATAATAACTAATGAAGGAATCATTAGTTTAATAGCTAAAGGTTCTAGAAAAATGAAAAGTGATCTTAGAAATACTACAACAAAATTAACACATGGTATATTTAATATGTATTATAAAGAAGATACTTTATCAACACTAAAAGAAGTAGATATAATAAATTATTATAAAAATATAAAAAAAGACATAACAAAGGTAAGCTATGCATCATATTTAATAGAGCTTGCAACCCAAGTAATGAGGCAAAATAAAGACTCAGATATATATAATTTACTTATAGCAGCTTTAAATAAAATAGATGAAAATTTTGATCCTGGCATAATAACAAATATATTAGAACTTAAATATTTAAAATATTTAGGAGTAATGCCTATAATTGATGAATGCAGTATATGTGGATCTAAAAAATCAATCGCGACTATTTCAGGTAGAAGTGGAGGATATATTTGCAATAATTGCTTAACGAATGAATTTATAGTTGATGAAAAAACAATTAAATTAATTAGAATGTTTTGTTATGTAGATATATCTAAAATAAGTAAATTAGAAATTAGTGACAAAATAAAAAGAGAAATAAATAATTTTTTAGATGACTATTATGATAAATATACAGGGTTATATTTAAAAACAAAAACATTTTTAAAAAATTTAAATAAAATATAGGAGGGTTTATGATATATATAGAATGTCCTTTTATAGCACTTATAACATGTCAATTGATAAAATTCTTAGGAGAACTAATTAAATATAAAAAAATAAATATATATAGATTAATTAATGGAAATGGTGGAATGCCAAGTACTCATACAACATTTATATCATCAATTACCATGTTAATTGGATTTAAAATAGGATTTAATACTCCAATATTTGCCCTTGCTCTTGTGACATCATTTATAATTGCATATGATGGAATGGGTGTAAGAAGAGAAAGTGGCAATCAAGCAAACGCAATAAACATACTTTTAAAAAAAGAAAAAATTCCTCTAAATTTGAAAGAACAATTAGGACATCAACCATTAGAAGTAATGGTGGGATATATGTATGGAACATTAGTAGCATTTTTATTTTCAATAATTTAAAAAAATATATTTAATTAAAATTAAATAAGTGGTATAATCTAAGAGAGCCTAAGAAACGTTCTCTTAGATTTTTTTTGTATATGGAGGTATTATGACAAAATATGTATTCGTAACAGGTGGTGTTGTATCAGGACTTGGTAAGGGTATTACAGCATCTTCCTTAGCTTTACTATTAAAAGCTAGAAACTATAAAGTTTTTATGCAAAAATTTGACCCTTATTTTAATGTAGATCCAGGAACAATGAATCCAATCCAACATGGAGAGGTTTATGTAACAAGTGATGGATGTGAAACAGATCTAGATTTAGGACATTATGAAAGATATATTGATGAAGAACTTAATTATACATCAAATATAACAAGTGGTAAAATATATAAAACAGTAATAGAAAAAGAAAGAAGAGGAGAATATTTAGGAGCTACAGTTCAAATGGTTCCACATATTACCAATGAAATAAAAAATAAAGTATATGAAGCTGGTGTTACAAGTAAAGCTGATATTGTAATAACAGAAATAGGTGGAACAGTAGGAGATATAGAATCCCAACCATTTATAGAAGCATTAAGACAAATTCAATATGAAAAAGGTAGCAGTAATACATTCTTTGTACACTGTACATTAATTCCTTATATATTTGGATCAAATGAACTTAAAACAAAACCAACGCAAAATAGTGTTAGAGATTTAAGAAACATGGGAATAAGACCAGATGCACTAGTTTGTAGAGCTCCTTTTGATACAGGAAGTCATATAAAAGATAAATTATCCATGTTTTGTTCTGTTCCAAAGGAAAATGTAATAGATTCAGTGGATGTAAAAAATATATATGAAATTCCAATGAATTATCATAAACAAGGTTTTGATGAAATAGTATTAAATCAATTCAATTTACCACTAAATAAATCAAATTTAAAATATTTAGAAGATTTAATAAAGACAGTTGATAATTTAAAAGAAGAAACAGAAATATCATTAGTAGGAAAATATACAGAATTACATGATGCATATATATCAGTAGTTGAATCTTTAAAACATGCAGGATATAAATATAATACAAAAATAAATATAAATTGGATAGATTCTGAAGAATTAGAAAAAAAAGAAAATTTAGAAGAAATATTTAAAAATACTCAAGGAATCATAGTACCAGGTGGGTTTGGCAGTAGAGGAATAGAAGGAATGATAAAATCAATAAATTATGCTAGAGTAAATAATATTCCATACTTAGGAATATGCCTTGGAATGCAATTATCAGTAATAGAATTTGCCAGAAATGTATGTGGTATTAAAGATGCAACTTCAACAGAGTTTGACCCACTAACTAAAGAACCAATAATAGATTTAATGGCTGATCAAAAAAGTATAGTAAATATGGGAGGTACATTAAGGCTTGGTAATTATAATTGTACCTTGAAAAAAGATACATTAGCATATTCAGATTACAAGCAAAAAGAGATTAAAGAAAGACATAGACATAGATATGAATTTAATAACAAATATAGAGAAATAATAGAAAAAAATGGTATGACTATATCAGGAATAAATGAAGAAGCTGATTTAGTAGAAATAGTAGAAATTAAATCACATCCTCACTTTATAGCGTGTCAATTTCATCCTGAATTTAAAAGTAGGCCAATTAAACCACATCCTCTTTTTGACTCATTTATAAAAGCAAGTATTGACAATAAAAAAAATAAATAATATAATACTATTAAGTAGTAATGATTACTACTTAGGAGGAAACATGAGATATTCTTATCAAAGAGATAAAATATTAGAAATAGTAAGAAATTCAAATGACCATCCAACAGCAAAAACAATATATTTAAGATGTAAAAAAGAAATTTCAAATATAAGTTTAGGAACTGTTTATAGAAATTTAAATGCTTTGGTACTAAATAAAGAGGTCAAAAAAATTGAAATTCCAAGTGATATTGATAGATTTGATAAAACTCTATATAATCATTATCATTTCTATTGTAATAATTGTAAACAAGTATATGATATTGAATTAAAAAATATAAAAAATATAAATAAAATAATAGGAAATGATACAAACTATATTGTAAATGGAATTAATATATTAGTAGATGGAATATGTCATAATTGTAAGAAGGAGAATTAATATGGAATTAAAAGGAAGTAAAACAGAACAAAATTTATTGGCTGCATTTGCAGGAGAAAGCCAAGCAAGAAATAAATATACATATTTTGCCTCAAAAGCAAAAAAAGACGGATATGAACAAATTGCTGCAATATTTGAAGAAACAGCAAATAATGAAAAAGAACATGCTAAAATGTGGTATAAAGAACTAAATGGTGGAGAAATAAAATCGACAATAGATAATTTAAAAGAAGCAGCAGATGGTGAAAACTATGAGTGGACAGATATGTATGAAGAATTTGCGAAAACTGCTTTAGAAGAAGGATTTGTTGAATTAGCAAACAAATTTAAAATGGTTGGAGAAATAGAAAAGCATCATGAAGAAAGATATAGAAAATTACTTAAAAATATCAACGATAGTGTAGTATTCTCAAAAGATAACGATAGAATTTGGATTTGTAGAAACTGTGGACATGTAGTAATTGGATCAAGTGCTCCAGAAGTTTGTCCTGTATGTAACCATCCACAAAGTTTCTTTGAAATAAAAGCAGAAAATTATTAATAGGATTTAAGATTTTATCTTAAATCTTTTTAAATTCAAAAAATATGATATAATATTCATGGTGAATATATATGAATATTATAGAATATATAAAAAAATATGATTTTACTTTTGAAGAAAAAGAATTTAACGAGGTAGATAATTTAGTTTTTTCATGCCTTGCTTATGTTAATTTTAAAAATATAGTAAAAAATAAAATAACTTTATATGATGCTTCAATTATATTTGATAGATTATATAAAAAAAGTGACTATAGATATGATATGTCTGCAGTTAAAGGAGCAAATAAGTTATTAAATCTTTTAAAAAATAGTAAAAGATTTAAAGATGTAATTTTATGTAATTATGAATATATAGGAAACGATAAAGAACAATTTTCTGCAATAACTTTTATTATTAATAAAAAGCTTTCATATGTTGCTTTTGAAGGAACAGATAAACTTATAAGTGGATGGCATGAAGATTTAGCAATGTCTTATAAATTTAAAGTACCATCTCAAAAAGATGCCATAAAATATTTAAATAAAAATTTTACATTCGAAAATAAAAAAATAATAGTTGGAGGACATTCTAAAGGTGGAAATTTAGCTCTTGTAGCATCTATGTATGCTAATAAAATAGTTAGAAGAAAAATAATAAAAATTTATAGTAATGATGGACAAGGATTAAGAAAAACTGAAATAGAAAGTATGAGATACAAAAAAATATATAATAAATACAATCATATTATTCCTTATAATTCATTTGTAGGTATTTTACTTAGACATGAACCATTTTGTGATTCAACTATAATTGATTCAACTCTTCCTATGATACTTTCACATTCTATTTCAAGTTGGATTATTGAAGATGATCACTTTGTTAGAAGAGAAATATCAAAAAATAGTTTAAAACTAGATAAAATAGTAATAAACTGGTTAGATAAATATGATTATGAAACAAGAAAATATTTTGTAAATGATATTTTTAATGTAATAGAAAAAAATAATATTAAAGATATATCAGAAGTAAAGAAAAATTACTTTAAATTAATTAGATTACTTAAAAATTCAAATTATTTAAGTGATAAAAGTAAACAAATGTTAAACGATTTAAAAGAAGTAATAAAAGAAATAAACAAAGTTATGGAAAAGGAGAATTAGTATGATTAATAATATATGTTATTATTTTATTATTTTTATAATTTATTCATTTATTGGATGGAGCATAGAAGTAATAGGAAAATTAATAGAAAAACATAGATTTATAAATAGAGGATTTTTAATTGGACCTATTTGTCCTATATATGGATTTGGATGTTTAGCAATCATATTATTATTATCAAAATATAAAAGTGATCCAATTATTTTATTTTTTATGGCAATAATTATATGTTCAATCATTGAATATTTAACAAGTTATATAATGGAGAAAATGTTTCATGTAAGATGGTGGGACTATACAAGAAGAAAATTTAATATAAATGGTAGAATATGTGCAGAGACAATGATTCCATTTGGAATATTAGGGTGCTTTGTTTTATATATTGTAAATCCATTTTTTAATAGTATCATATCTAAGATACCAGTTAATAATTTAAATGTAATAGCGCTTATAATATTTGTTATTTATTTAATTGATAATATATTATCATTAACAATAATGTTTGGATTTAAAGGAACTTTAAAAACAATTGAAAAAGATGGAACAGAAGAAATAACTAAAAAAGTTAAAGAAGTACTACTTAAACGTAATTTCTTATATAAACGTCTTATAAAAGCATTCCCAAATATTAAAAATAAAAATGAAAGACTAGAAGAATTAAAAAATAAAATAAATAAAGAAATAGAAAAAATAAAACATTAGATATTTATATTAAAATGTAAGGAGACTAAAATGAAAAGAATTGCAATTTTAATAATACATGGTTTTGGTGGTGGAATATATGATCAAGAAGATTTAGCAAATCGTCTTGAATTAATAAAAAAATTTGATGTGTATTCATTTACCTTGCCAGGTCATGATAAATATATAGTAGACAATATAACAAAAGAGGATTGGATAAATTCTGCAAATGAAATGGTTGAAAAACTAATAAAACGAGGTTATAAAAAAATTTATTTAATAGGCCATAGTATGGGTGGTGTAATCGCATCATATCTTGCAGTTAATCATAAAGAAATTAAAAAAATAGTTCTTGCAGCTCCAGCATTTGAATATATTTTTAAAGATAAAACCTTAAATGGTTTTAAAGCATCAATAAAACAAGGAATATCTGTATTAAAAAGATTTACTGGATTAAAAGAAATAGTATCAAGAGCTTTAAAAATACCTAAAAAAACAATTAAAGAATTTAGAGAACTTGTTGATAGTCATCAAGAAGAAATAAAAGATATAAGTATTCCTATACTAATAATTCATGGATTAAGTGATGATATAGTAGAATATCATAGTTCAATTAAAATATTTGAAAAAATAAAATCAAATAAGAAAAAATTATTACTTGTAAAAGGATTATCACATAGAGTTTTTAAAGATATTAAACAAGAAGAAATATTAAATGAAACAATTAATTTTTTAAAAAGACATCAAGTAAAAATGAATATTAAAAAAACTATATAATCTATATATATGAATAAAAATCTCATTTTGTATCATAAAAAATATGAAAGGAGATTTTTTTATGTCACGTAACAAAGTAGAGATTTGTAACGTGAATACTGCGAATATTAAAGTTTTAACAAATGAAGAAATGACTACTTTATTTAAAAGATTAAAAGATGGAGATTTAAGTTGTAAAGAAGAACTTATAAATGGCAATTTAAAACTAGTATTATCAATTTTAAAAAAATATAACAATAGAGTAGAAAATATGGACGATTTATTTCAAGTAGGGTGTATAGGGCTTATAAAAGCAATAGATAATTTTGATTTGAAATTTGATGTTAAATTTTCAACATATGCTGTTCCTATGATTCTAGGTGAAGTAAGAAGATATCTAAGAGATTCATCAAGTGTTAGAGTTGCACGTAGTATAAAAGATACAGCATATAAAATAATGAAAATAAAAGAAGAATTAACAAATAATTTAGGAAAAGAACCAAGTATTAAAGAAGTAGCTGAAGCATTAAATATAACAGAATTTGAAGTTTCAAATGCCCTTGATGCAATGAAAGATACAATAAGTATGTCTGAACCTATTTATAATGATGGAGGAGATACAATATATTTAGAAGATCAATTAAATGATAAAAAAAATAGTATATATAGTTTAGATATGAAAATAGCTTTAAAAGATGCTTTGGCAAAAATAAAAGAAAAAGAAAGATATATATTAGAAGAGAGATATTTAGTTGGAAAAACACAACTTGAATTAGCGAGTGAACTTAATATTTCACAAGCTCAAATATCAAGACTTGAAAAAAGCGGACTTGATAATATTAAAAAATTAATATCTTGAAATAATATTTAAAATATGATAATATAGCTCTAAAAAAAGGAGCATACTATGAAAGAAAATGATTACGTTAAATTTGTAATAAACAAAAATTCAAATAATTATGAAATAGATAAAGCAATTGCAATAGTTAAAAAAAATGAAAATAACTTTAAAAATAACCTTTTATTAGGAAAACTATATACTAAGAAAAAACAATTAGAAACTGCAAAACAATATTTAAATAATGCTAAAGAAATTAATCCAAAAAAAACAGTTGTTTATTATAATTTATTTATTGTAAATATTTATTCAAACGAATATTTAGAAGCACTTGAAAATATAAAAAAAGCAAATTATGCTTCATCAAATTATAGTGTTTTAATATATATGTTAGAAAAATTAACAAACAAAACTCCAGAAGAAATAATAAAAAATAATTTAATAAGAAATTTTTTTATAAAAGAGGATGGAATCTTAATAGAAGAATATAATAAATTTATTGACTTATTAGAAACTGGACAATATAAACAAGCATTAAATAAATTAAAAGATTGTATGAAAATTGAAAATATTAATTTTTCTATAGAAATAGAATTATTAACAAAATTAATAGAAAAAGATGAAAAATTAGCAAAACAAAAAATAGCTACAGCATTAATAAAAAAAGACATGGCTTTAAAAAATGATGATTTAAATAAATATATTGAAAATACATATATTTTATATAACTTAAATTATGGATCATGCGATTTTTATTTAAAAGATATAAATTATTTAATAGAAAAAGATTTAGAAAAAGCAAAGAAATTATTAAATGAAGTTACTTGTAAATATAAAAATATAGATGAATATAAATTAGAATACCTAAAAAATAAAATAAAAGAAAAAGAAATGAAGAAACATGATATGGTAGATTATTATTTAAAAAAAGGACATGAAGCATATAATAGATTTGATTTAAAATATGCATTAATTGTTTATTATTTAGCCCTTACAACAACAAAAGATAATGTATTTAATTATTATGTAGGTAAAATCGCATACAAATTAAAAGATTATGAATGTGCTAGAAGATATTTAAATATATATATATTAAATGGAGCAGAAAAAGCATCAAAAAGTTTATTATATTTATATAAAATAGAACAAGCATATAAAAATAAAAGAAAAGCAAACAAATATGAAACAAATATGAATTATTTAAATCAAATTGAAGATTCTTCTTTTAACAAAATGACATATAAAGAAAGAAAAATTAAAATAAAAGAAGAAGAATTTAGAAAATAAAAAAACATATTATTAAATAGGTGGTAATATGTACTTATCAGAATTACAAAGCAAAGATGTAGTAAATATAAAAGATGGTAAAAAAATAGGAAATATTGTTGATGTTTCAATTGATAATAATGGATTTATGATATCATTGATAATTCAAAAAAATAAATTTAATATAAATTTTTTTAAAAACAACAATGATGATGAAATAAAATGGAATCAAATAAAAAAAATAGGTGAAGATGTTATTTTAGTTGATACAAATATCTAAATATTAGATATTTTTTTCATGTTGCAGATAAATTATTTATTATGGTATAATAAATTAGGTGGTAAAATGAAAGTACTATTATATACAGAATTTAAAAAGCAAATTGGAAAATCAGGTCTTGGTAAAGCAATACAACATCAAATGAGAGCTTTAGAAGACAATAATATTGAATATACAACAAAAAAAAGCGACGACTATGATATAGTCCATATAAATTTTTATGGTCCTAAATCATATTTGATGGCTAAAAAAGCAAAAAGGAAAAATAAAAAAGTTATATATCATGCTCATTCTACAGAAGAAGATTTTAGAAATTCTTTTATATTTTCAAATAAACTCGCTCCATTATTTAAGTGGTGGATATGTAAGTGTTATAGTCTTGGAGATCATATAATAACCCCAACACCATATGCAAAAAAATTATTAGAAGGATATGGATTAACTAATATAACTGCAATATCAAATGGAATTGATACTAAATTTTTTGAAAAAGATGATAATTTAGGTGAAATATTTAGAGTAAAATATGGATACAAAAAAGAGGATAAAGTTATAATGGGAATAGGATTATATTTAGAGCGAAAAGGAATACTTGATTTTGTTGAATTAGCAAAAAGACTTAAAGAATATAAATTTATATGGTTTGGATATACTGATTTGAAAATAGTTCCTAAAAAAATAAGAGAAGCGGTGACAACAAAACTTCCGAATTTAACATTCGCAGGCTATGTAGAACCTCTTACTATAAAATCTGCACTATCAGGAGCTGATTTATATATATTTCCAACCTTAGAAGAAACAGAAGGAATTCCAATAATGGAAGCTTGCGCATGTAAACAAAGAGCTATAATAAGAGATATTCCAGTATTTGATGGATGGCTAGAAGATAAAGTAAATGTATATAAAGCTAAAGACGTAGATGATTTTGAAGTAAAAATTAAAAAAATATTAAATAATGAACTTAAAGATTTAACAGATAAGGCATATGAAGTAGCTAAATCTCGTGATGTAAAAAAAGTTGGAAAAGAATTAATAGAAGTATATAAAGAAGTATTAGAAGAAAAATAGTTTATAGTAGGTGATATATTGCAAGATAAAATAAACAAAATAATATGGATAACAATTCCTGTATTAATAATAATATTTATAATAATAGGAATAATAAATAAAAATAAAAAAATAGAATATGTAAAAAAGTTTTATTATATGGATACATATATTTATGTAAAAATATATAGTAGCGATAATAAACTTGCGAATGAAGCATTAAATGAAGTAGAAAATATTTATAAAAACTATCATATTTTAACAGATAAATATAATAGTTATAAAAATGTAAATAATATATATTATATAAAAAATAATGATTCAAAAGATGAATATATAAAAATAGATAAAAAGCTTTATAATATTATTGAGTATGGAATAGATGCATACAAAAAAACAAATGGCCTTTTAGATATAAGCATGGGAAATGTAATAGATATATGGAAAAAATATATTGAAAATAAAAATGGAATACCAAGTATGGATGAACTTAAAAAGTCAAAAACAAATAGTATAGATGACATTATTTTAAAAGACGGAAATACTATTAAAAATAATCATGTAAATATTGATTTAGGTGCTATATCAAAAGGATATACAACAAAAGAAGTAGGAAAATATTTAAAAAAGATGAATATAAATGAATATTTAATAAATGCTGGTGGAAATGTTTTAGTAGGAGATTATTATAAAAAAGGATATTATAAAATAGGAATAGAAGATCCTGATAATAAAAATGATGTATTTAAAGTAGTTAAAGGAAATAATATAGCCGTTGTAACAAGTGGAGGATATGAAAGATATTATGAGTATGATGAAAAAAAATATAATCATATAATAGATCCTACAACTCTTAATCCTAAAAATTATATGAAAAGTGTAACAGTAATATCTAAAGATAGTGCACTTGCTGATACATTATCAACAGCCCTATTTTTAATGGAAGTAGATAAAGGAAAAGAATATGTAAATAATTTATCTGATGTTGAGGCAATATGGTATACATGTGATAATAAAGTAGAGTTTTCAAATGGAGCAAAAAAATATATTTATAAATAAGAATATTATTTTAATATCAAGTTTATTAATAATATCACTTTTAAGCATATTATTAATAAATATGAATAAAAAAAAGGCAAATAAAGCTTTTGTATATCATGATAATAAATTAATAAAAGAAATTGATTTAAACATAGATAAATCATATGTATTTGATGGTGACAAAGGAAAAATTTATGTAACAGTTAAAAATAAAAAGATTAAAGTTGATAAAGAAACAAGTAATTATCATTTATGTTCTAAAATGGGATATATAAGTCATGAAAATGAATCAATTGTATGTTTACCAAATAAATTTGTTATAGAAATAAATGGTGATTTGGATACTGTGGTGAGATAAAATGAATATAAAAAAAACAATAAATTTTTCAATGTTGCTTTCTCTGTCAATAGTATTATCTATCTTTGAGAGTATGGTACCCATTATAAATGGAATGATACCAGGTGTAAAATTAGGATTAGCAAATATTGTTGTTTTATTTGTATTATATAGATATAATTTTAAAGAAGCAATTAAAATGTCCATGCTTAGAGTATTATTAATGGCACTTATAAGATATGGATTTGGTATAAACTTTATATTTAGTTTAGCTGGAGCTATATTAAGTATAATAGCTATGAATATAATAAAAAAATTAAATTTTTCTATTATAAGCGTAAGTGTAATAGGAGCAAGTGTTCATGTAACAACACAAGTCTTAGTAGCAGTAGTATTATTAAATACATTTAATTTAATCTATTATTTACCATATTTAATTATTTTTAGTGTAATAACTGGTGTTATAATAGGATCAATTTGTAAAGAAGTGTTAGAAAGAACAAAACAAATTATATAAGGAGTGTTTATGAAAAAAATAATAATTGTTTTAATTTGTATAATAGGGTTAACAGGATGTGAGAAAATCGCATATGGAAGTTATAAAGAAGGAACATATATGGGTTATGACATATATGAATCATATGGCAAAAAATATGTAACAACATCTGTTATATATGTAGATAGTAATGGAGCTATAAAATCATGTTATATTGATTCAACATATATAAAAGATAACATTAATACAACAAAAAAGGTATTAAAAGATGACTATGGAATGAAGGAAACATCAAAAAATATAGGAAAAATAAAAGGTGGAAAAGAATGGTATGAACAAATAAAAGTTATAGAAGATAAAATAGTAGAAAATCAAGGATTGGATTGGGTAAAATATGATAGTGAAAATAAACTAGATTCAATCTCAAATGTTACTATAAGTGTTGATACATATATAAAAGCAACAGAAAATGCCCTAAAACAAGCAAAATAAAGTATTAACTTTATTTTTTTTCACAAAAAATACATATATTTGTTATAATATAACTATGGTGATTTTATGAGAATATTAGTTGTAGATGATGAAAAATTAATAAGAGATGTTATAATTGAATACTTAAAATTAGAAAAATATGATTATTTAGAGGCCTCTAATGGAATGGATGCAATAGAAATAGTAAAACATAATGATGTAGATATAATTATTATGGATATAATGATGCCAAAAATGGATGGATTTAAAGCAAGTTCTTTAATTAGAGAAATTAGCGACGCACCAATTATTATGTTATCAGCTCGTGATACAGAACTTGATAAATTAAGTGGTTTTGATTTAGGAATAGATGATTATATAACAAAACCATTTAGTCCTAAAGAATTAATTGCAAGAATAAAGGCTATATCAAAAAGAATAAATATGGATAATGATATGTTTATATATGAAGATTTAAAAATAGATTATAAAGCACATTCTGTATTTATAGGTGAAAAAGAAATTAATTTAACACCAAAAGAATATGAATTATTAGTATATTTTATAAAAAATAATAATATAGCTTTATCAAGAGAAACCCTTTTATCTAAAATATGGGGATATGATTATTATGGAGATTATAGAACAATAGATACACATATAAAAATGCTTAGAAATAATCTAGGAAAATATAGAGATTTAATAAAAACAGTAAGAAGAGTAGGATATAAATTTGAAGCCTAGTAATCTTAGAAATAAAATATGGAAAAGCTTAATTACTTTTTCAATTATTATTCTATGTTTTTTATGGTTTTTTCAAGTATTGTTTTTAAACTCATATTATGAATTAGTCAAAACAAAAGATATGACTAAAATTTTAAGCAAAATTAAAAATAATTATAATGAGGAAGGCTTTATAGATCTTTTAGATGATATTACCTTTGATAAGGGCGTATGTATTGAAATAGTTGATGGAAATGAAAATACATATTCATCAACTAGTTATTCAAGAGGATGTATAAATAAAACTACATATGAAACTAATAATATAAAATCGAATTTTATAGAAAGTGGTAAAGAATATAAAACCTATAAAATCAGAAATATAAAATTTAAAAATAAAACATTATTAGGTGCTATTAAATTAAATGATAATTTATATGCATTTGTAAATGTTTCCTTACAACCGCTTGATTCAACAATAAAAATATTATCAAGTCAATTAATGTATGTAACATTTATTGTATTAATATTATCATTTTTTATATCATATTTTATTTCAAAAAAAATATCTAGTCCAATAAGTAAAATGACAAAACAAGCTAAAAAAATGAGTTTAGGAGATTATAATGTTGTATTTGATACAAATAATGATATAGAAGAGTTAAATGAACTTAGTAAAACACTTAATACAGCATGTAATACACTAGAACATACAGAAGAATTAAGAAGAGAATTAATGGCAAATGTTTCACATGATTTAAAAACACCTTTAACAATGATTAAAGCATATGCGGAGATGGTAAGAGATGTAACCTACAATGATAAAGAAAAAAGAGAAAATAATTTAAATATAATAATAGATGAAACAGAAAGACTTAATTTACTTGTTAATGACATATTAGAATTATCTAAAATACAATCAGATGTTGAACAATTAAAAATAGAAGAATTTGATTTAAATATAATGATTAAAAATATTATTTCAAGATTTAATTATTTAACAGAAAAAAATATATGTATATTTGAATATAAAGAAAAAGAAAATATAATGGTAAAAGCAGATAAAAAGAAAATAGAACAAGTAATATATAATTTAATAAGTAATGCTATTAATTATGTTGGAAAAGATAAAAAAATAATAATTAAAATAGAAGAAAAACAAAATGTTAGAGTAGAAATAATAGATCATGGTAAAGGAATAGATAAAAAAGATATAAATTTAATTTGGGATAAATATTATAAAATAGATAAAAAATATAAAAGAAATAATATTGGTACAGGATTAGGTTTATCTATTGTAAAAAATATATTAGAAAAACATAATTTTGATTATGGGGTATCATCTATTAAAAATAAAGGTACAAAATTCTATTTTGAAATAAAAAAATAAAATATATACTTTCTATTTTAAATTTATTTATATAAATGATATAATAAGTTAGGTGGTAAAATGAAACAAGAAAATATAAGAAACTTTTCAATTATAGCTCATATAGATCATGGTAAAAGTACACTTGCAGATCGTATACTTGATATTACAGGAGCCATAACAGAAAGAGAAAAAAAAGAACAACTATTAGATAATATGGATATTGAAAGAGAAAGAGGAATCACAATAAAATTAAATGCCGTTCAATTAAAGTATAATTATAAAGGAGAAGAATATTATCTTCATCTAATAGATACACCAGGACATGTTGATTTCTCATATGAAGTATCTAGAAGTCTAGCTGCTTGTGAAGGAGCTATATTAGTAGTCGATGCAGCTCAAGGAATAGAAGCACAAACACTTGCTAATTTATACCTAGCTTTAGAAAATAATTTAGAAATAATACCTGTTATAAATAAAATTGATTTACCAAATGCCGATGTAGAAAAAGTAACAAAAGAACTTGTTGATACATTAGGATTTAAAAAAGAAGAAATAATTTTAACAAGTGCTAAATGTGGAATTGGCATAAAAGAACTTGTAGAAGCTGTAATAGATAGAATTAAAGCTCCAAAAGGAAATAAAAATAATGAATTAAAAGCACTTATATTTGATAGTTATTTTGATGCATATAGAGGAATAGTATCATCAATAAGAGTAGTAGATGGAGAATTAAAAGTAGGAGATAAAATAAAAATGCTTGCAACTAATGCAACATATGAAGTAACTTATCTTGCTATACATAATCCTTATGAACAAAAAGTAGATGAATTAAAAACTGGTGAAGTTGGAGTATTAGCCGCAAGTATAAAAAGTATAGAAGATGTAAAAGTTGGAGATACAATAACGCATGCTAATTCTAGTGTTGATGCAATAGAAGGATATAAACCAATGAAACCAATGGTATTTTGTGGAATATATCCAATTGATTCAACTAAATTTCAATTACTTAAAGAAGCTTTAGAAAAATTAAAATTAAATGACGCATCACTAGAATTTACGCCAGAAACAAGTGAAGCACTAGGTTTTGGATTTAGATGTGGTTTTCTAGGACTTTTACATATGGAAATAATTGAAGAGAGAATAGAAAGAGAATTTAATATAGATTTAATCGCAACGTCACCATCAGTTATTTATGATGTTACTTTAACCGATAAAACACACATAATGATAGATAGTCCATCTCTTATGCCAGATAAAGTAAAAATAGATAATATAAAAGAACCATATATAAGAACAAATATATTTGTTCCAAGTGAATATATTGGTCCAATAATGGAACTTTGTCAAAATAAAAGAGGAAACTACGTATCAATGGAATATTTAGATAAAACAAGAGTAAATATTCATTATGAAATTCCTTTATCTGAAATAGTATATGATTTTTTTGATAAACTTAAAAGTTATACAAAGGGATATGCTTCATTTGATTATGAACTTATAGGATATAAAGAATCTAACCTAGTTAAAATGGATATTTTATTAAATGGAAATATAGTAGATGCTCTAAGCATAATAGTACATAAAGATTTTGCATATCAAAGAGGAAAACAAATAGTAGAAAACTTAAAAAAATTAATTCCAAGACAACAATTTGAAGTTCCAATTCAAGCAACAATCGGATCTAAAGTTATAGCACGTGAAACAATAAAAGCCGTTAGAAAAAATGTACTTGCTAAATGCTATGGTGGAGATGTATCAAGAAAAAGAAAACTTCTTGAAAAACAAAAAGAAGGTAAAAAAAGAATGAAAATGGTAGGTAGCGTAGAAATACCACAAGAAGCCTTTTTATCAGTTTTAAAAATGGATGAAAATTGAAAAAACTATTGCAATTTTCGTCTTTTTTTGTTATTATATGCCTCTAAAAGAGGGGGAATAATATGACTGAAAAACAAGAAAAAAATATAAAAGAAAGAATAAAAATTTATGAATCAATTAAAATATTAAGTGAAACTAATAGTATTTTATTAAAAAAAGAAATTAAGAAAGATATTACATTAACCGATAAAGAATATAAAAACATAATTAAAAAAATAAATATATTAAAAGCAATTTTATTATTAATTAATAAAAATTATTATATAAAAGATATAGCTGATGAACTTAATTTATCAACATCATGCATTCAAAGATACTTAAATGATCCATTTATAGACGAAGTGGATATATTTTTAAAAGAAGAAATAAAGAATAAATTACAAAAAAATATGATAAAAGGAAATATAAATGGTGGAGAACAATATGTATTATTTAATGAAGCAATAAAGCTTTCTAATGGACATTTTTGTGGTTCAATAAAAAGAATATAGGTGATAAGTATGTTAAACATTTTAAATGAATTAAATATTATAAGTGAAATACTATTAGAAAAATATTATGATTATAACTTTGAAGAAGTAAAAAAATGTATAGATTATGAAATTTCTATATATAAAAATTTAAGTATAAAACAATTAAATCAACTTGTAAAATATGTTGAGGATTTAGAAATAAAATTAGATTCTTTTAGATATGAAAATATCGAAATTTCACCGAATATAAATGATAAATTAATTATAAGACATATTTTAAATAGAATTAATCAAGCTCTTAATAGGACATACTATTTAGAAAAAAATAGAAAAATAGAAAAAGAAATTTACCGAGTATCAAATGATAAAATAATTGTAATGCAAAATATAGCAGGAGCACTTTCTGAATTAGATGAAAAAATACTAGCAAACATCGAAACAAAATACATCTTTTTCTTAATTACTGATCAAAGTATAAATGATTTTACAAAAGGAAGCATTATTAATAATTCACTTTATGTAAATCCTTATTTAGAAGAAAAATTATTAAAAAATGCAGTCAAAGCAGTTAATGTAAATGAATATATAAAAAATGAAGATAATTTATACAATAATTTATACGATAATGTAAAAATAGAATATAATAAATTTTTAAAGGATTATTGTTTAAATACAATAGAATATATGATAAATAGCTTAGAAACAGAAAATAATCAATTGCTAATTAAACTAAAAGAATTATATATAAGAACATTATTAAATTATCTAGATTTAGAAGATATAAAAGCATTAGAAGAAAAATATAACAATGTTATATTAAATAATAATCTTTTAATATCTAATGAATTAAAGAAAAATATTTTCGATAAAACATCTGAAGACAAAAAAACAATAAAATACATTAAAAATTATTAAATATCGTAGTCATTAATACCATATTTTTCTAAAGCAGTATCAAAAAATAAAGAATTTTTAATAGGATTATATGTTAAATATCCAAAAATAACATATGAAATAATAATTAATATTATACTAATTAAATTTATATATTTAAATTTATTTAAATTCATTATTTTATAACTAATAAAATTACAAATTATAAAAGTAATTATCATAATAATAAAAATAATAGGCATATTTTCTCCAATTCTATTATAAATTGGCATAAATATAATTAAATAGATTGGCACTGAACAAATAGCTGCTATAAAAAGAGAAAAAAGATAATTATTTACTTTAATATTGAATTTAATTATTAAAATATATTCAATTATGCCAAATAGAAGTATAGTAGTAAAAAGCATTTTCATATGTTCCCAAATACTTTCATTAACAGGAAAAAATATAGAAAATAAAGTATTAGGCATTTTATCATAAATAAAATGAGTTAAAAAACAAAGTAAAAATGTTCCTATAACACTAATAAATTTAATTTTTTTTAAAGTCATAAAAATATCCTTTCTAACCATATTAAAAATGGTGATAATATGAAAATAAGACTTGGATATGCATGTATATCAAATGCATTAAATGCTACTTCATCTAAAACAATGACATATAGTTATTATAAAAGAGGAGAAAAAACATATATAAATGATAAATTAAATAAAATAATTCTTTCAAACTTTAATTCATTAAAAGAAATTTTAAATTATAATATTAGAAATGATATCTCTTTTTTTAGAATGACTTCTAATTTAATACCTTTAATAACACATCCTAATGTAGATTTTGAGGTATATAATAGATATAGTAAGCAGTTTAAAGAAATAGGAAATATTATAAAAAATAATAACTTAAGAGTTGATATGCACATAGATCCTTTTTGTGTATTAAATAGTATAAATCCTGATACTATAAATACTAGTATTAGTATACTTAAAAATGCAAAAAATATGTTTGATGCTATGAAAATAAATTCTAAACTAGTTTTACATGTTGGAGGCAAAACTAACGGAAAAAAAGAAGGTATGAAAAGATTTATTAATAATTTTAATTTACTAGATAAAGAAATACAAAAAATGATTATATTAGAAAATGATGATAAAATTTATAATATTAGAAATGTTCTTAAAATATGTAATACACTAAATATACCTATGGTACTTGATTATCATCACTATAAATGCAATAAAAATAATGAAAAAATAGAAGATTATATAGAAAAAATATTTGATACATGGACAAGTACTCCTAAAATACATTTTTCAAGTCCTAAAAGCAAAAAAGAAAAAAGAAGTCATAATGAATATATAGATTGTGATGAATTTATAAACTTTATAGAAAAGATAAAATTTATAGATAGAGATTTTGATATTATGTTAGAAGCTAAAGGAAAAGATGATGCATTATTTAGACTAGTAAGACAATTAAAATATAAAACAGATTACAAATTTGTAAATTCTACAACTTTTTTAGTAAAATAAAAAGGGTTTTTAAATTTTTTGTCGTATATTAATATTAGGGAGTGTTTTTTATGAATGGACAAAAAATAGATCAAGAAAAAATAAATGAAATAAAAAACAGTGTTGATATAGTAGATGTTATATCTAAATATATTCCTTTAGTAGGTAAAGGTAAAAACTTGTTTGGTGTTTGTCCATTTCATGATGACACAAATCCAAGCATGAGTGTTTCAAGAGAAAAACAAATATATACATGTTTCTCATGTGGAGCAACCGGAACTGTTTTTACCTTTTTAGAAGAATATGAACATATAAGCTTTATAGAAGCTTTAAAAATGTGTGCTGATATAGCTGGAATTGACCTTAAAATATCAAATATAAAAGAAAAGAAAAAAGATAATGAATTATATGAAATGTATGAAGTTGCTAGTAAGCTATATCAAAATAATATAAATACAGAAGATGGACTTGAGGCCAAAAAATATCTAAATGATAGAAGTATAACAGATGATATAATTAAACAATTTAAAATTGGACTAGCCTTAAAAGATAATAATTTAACAAAATTATTAAAACATAAAAAATATGATGAAAATAAATTAATAAATAGTGGTTTAGTTATCAAAAATGGACTTAATATGTATGATTCTTTCTATGATAGAATAATGATTCCAATAACAGATTTAAATGATAAAATAATTGGTTTTAGCGGAAGAATATATAAAAAATATTACGATAATAAACCATCAAAATATAAAAATACAGAAGAAACAGAAATATTTAAAAAAGGTGAAATTTTATACAATTATAAATTAGCTCGTGAAGAAGCAAGAATAAAAGGTTCTGTAATTATTATGGAAGGATTTATGGATTTGTTTAGAGCTTATAGTATAGGTGTTAAAAATGTTGTAGTTAGTATGGGAACAGCTGTAACAAAAGAACAAGCAAATCTCTTAAAACGTATGGCTAAAAATATAATATTATGTTTTGATGGAGACGAAGCAGGTGCTAAAGCAACATATTCATGTAGTAATGAACTTATGAAGTTAGGTATTAATCCTAAAATAGTAAGGTTAGAAGAAAATTTAGATCCAGATGAATATATACTAAAATATGGTAAAGAAAAATTTATAAATAAAATAGAAAATCCAATCAGTATAATGGATTTTAAATTAAATTATTTAAAAAAAGGAAAAGATTTAAATAATTCAGTAGATATGTCTTCTTATGTTAATTTAATTATAGATGAATTAAACAATATAGAAGATGATGTTTTAAGAGAAGTAACACTAAAAAAACTAAGTAACGAGTCATCACTTGATATAGAATTTTTAAGAAGTAAAATTAAAAATAAAGAAAAAAATATAGTTATAAAAAAGACAATTAAATTACCAAAAACTAATATGTATATAAAAGCTGAACAATATCTTTTATATTATATGTTAGAAAGTACTAATGTAATTAAAATGTATCAAAATAATATTGGATATATGCCAACAGATAAATACCGAAAATTAGCATTTGAAATAACTTATTTTTATAAAAATAATGATTATATAAATATTTCAGATTTAATGATTTCACTTAAAGATGATCAAGAATTAATAAATACAATAAAAGAAATAAATTTGCTTAATTTAAAAGATGAATATACAAATGAAGAAATCTTAGATTATATAAAAACAATAAAAAATTATAATATTAAAGTTGAAAGTAAAAGACTTAAAGATTTAATGAAAATGGAACTAGATCCATTAAAAAAAGCAGAATATGCTGAAAAAATATTAGAAATAAATAAAATAAATTGTGAGGTAGGGGAATAATATGGTAAATGAAATTAAAACATTTGAAAAAAGAAAAGAAGAATTATTAAAAAATGGTAAAAAGAATGGAACTTTAACTTATGAAGAATTAGCTAATTCATTAAAAGGATTAGAACTTACAAATGAAGAATTAGATGAATTATATAATTTGTTTAATGAAAATGGGATTAAAATAATATCAGAAGAAGAAGATGACGATGAAACAGATGGTGGATTATTACTTGATGATAATATTTTAACAAAAGATTTAACAATAAATGATCCTGTTAGAATGTATTTAAAAGAAATAGGACAAATTAAATTACTTTCTATGGATGAAGAATTAGCACTTGCAGATCGTATACTTCTAGGAGATGAAACAGCAAAAGCAGAACTTGCAGAAGCAAACTTAAGACTAGTAGTTAGTATAGCTAAAAGATATGTAGGAAGAGGAATGCTTTTTCTAGATTTAATTCAAGAAGGAAATATTGGACTTATGAAAGCCGTAGATAAATTTGACGTATCAAAAGGATACAAATTTTCAACATATGCAACTTGGTGGATTAGACAAGCAATAACAAGAGCAATAGCTGATCAAGCAAGAACAATAAGAGTTCCTGTTCATATGGTTGAAACAATAAATAAATTAGCTCGTATTCAAAGACAATTAACACTTGAACTTAATAGAGAACCAAGTGAAGAAGAATTAGCTAAAAAAATGAATATGTCAGTAGATAAAATAAGAGAAATATATAAAATCAGTCAAGAACCAGTCAGTCTAGAAACTCCAATTGGAGAAGAAGATGATTCTCACTTAGGAGATTTCATAAAAGATGAGAGAAATGTAAGTCCAGAAGAATATGCAACAAATGAACTTCTAAAAGATGAAATTTCAGAAGTACTACAAACGCTAACAGAAAGAGAAGAAAAAGTAATAAGACTTAGATTTGGACTTGAAGATGGAAAATCAAGAACTCTAGAAGAAGTTGGTCAAATGTTCGGTGTTACAAGAGAGAGAATACGTCAAATAGAAGCAAAAGCATTAAGAAAATTAAGACATCCTTCACGTTCTAGAAAACTAAAAGATTATATGGGTGACTAATGAAGCTTACTAAAAGATTAAATACAATTGTAAGTTTAATAGATGATAAAACAACTGTTTATGATATTGGTTGTGATCACGCATTAATCGATATATATTTAACACTAAATAAAAAAAACAATTGTATAGCAATTGATGTAAACAATAATGCTTTAGAAAGTGCTAAAAATAATATTAAAAAATATAATTTAGAAAATAATATTAAAACCATTATAAGTGATGGCCTTTCTAATGTTTTTATAGATGAAAATAACACAATTGTTATATGTGGTATGGGTGCTAATACAATACTAAATATAATAAAAAAAAGTGAATATAAAAAAATAGATAATTTAATTATTCAATCAAATAACGATTTATATAATATTAGAAAAAAAATAAATAAATTAGGTTTTTTTATAGATAAAGAAGTTAATATTAAAGATAAATCTAAATATTACACTATAATTAAATTTAAAAAGGGTTATAAAAAATATAATTATTTTGATTATAAATGTGGTATTAATTTTGATAATAAAGAATACATAAAATACTTAATAAGCAAAAATAATATTATTTATAATAAAATACCAAATAAATATATAATAAAAAAAATAAAAATAAAAATAGAAAATAATTACTTAAATAAAAGAATATAAAAAAGAACATTTAGTTCTCTTATAAAAAAAATGTAGGTCCCTCGTTTAGTTTAGTATCATTAACATAATCATTTACTTCTGCTTTAATATTATTTTCTTTGTTATTTAAATTTACTTTATTTTTTACTGGAATATCAACTTTTTTAAATTCATTCATCACTTTAAACATTGTTTTTGCGTTTTTAAAAACAGGAGTTGCTTGTTTTACTAAAGGAATAGTTTGGTTTACAATACCAAGCGTTTTTTGTGTTCCAGATAAAATAGATGAAAAATTAATTCCTTTTAAGCCGCTAAATAATCCTCTTAAAATACCTGGTTTTGATGTAGCACTTGTTATATATGGATAAGCATAATACGGATTATAATAATTCATAAGCCCTCCTTTCTAAATTATTATATGATATTTAAAAAAAATGTTTTACATTTATAAAAAGTATGTTATAATTTTAATAGTAGAATAATAAAGGAGAATGGATGGTGTATATAAATATGCAAAAAAATAATTTAAAAAAAGATAATTTTTCTGTTGCAAAAATTATAACTTATCCATTTGTAGGGTTGCTTTTTATTGCTAATTTATTTTTTAAATTTATAAAATATATATTTACGGGTATATTATATGTATTATATATTAATGTAAATTTCTTAAAAAAGACAAAAGATGGATTTTTATATATAATTCATATAATAATAAAACCATTTAAAATTAAAAATAAAGATAATTCAAAAAAGAAAAAAGCAAAGAAAACTAAAGATATTAAAGTTGTAGAAAAAAAAGAAAAAAATAAAAAAATAAAATCTAAAGAAGAAAAAAAAGAAATTAAAAAAAATGAACCAAAAAATTTAATTAATGAAGAAAAGAATATAAATATAAAACAAATAAATAATAATGTAATTGATGATGTAGTTTTAAATTATATAAAAGAAGCTGAAAAAAAGAAGAAAGCTGCTTTAAAAAGAAATTTAAGAAAAAAACTTGATTCAGAAGCTTATGTAAATGAAAATGTTAAAATTACAAAAGAACCATTCAGTAAAAAAATAAAAAAAGTTTTATTAATTATTCCATTATTATTTGCAAAAATAGGTAAAAAATTTAAAAATAACATTTTTTCTAAAGATATAAGAAATAAAAAAGATATGAAAAGACAAACACTTTTAATTGATTATGAAGGAGCAGATGCCGTTAAAAGTGAAAAAAAAGTATTATATGAATATGTTGCTAAAGATTTAAATGGAAAAATAGTAAAAGATTATTTTAATGCTTATTCTAAAGTTGAAGTACATTCTTATTTATTAAGTGAAGGATATGAAGTATATAGCATTAAAACAAACAAAATGATTCAAATATTACATAGTAATACTAGTACAAATAAAACAAAATTTAAAAATAAAGATTTAATATTCTTTTTAACTCAACTATCTACTTATATTAAAGCAGGTATCCCATTAGTAGAAGCTTTAAGAATAGTAGCAAGACAATATAAAAATAAAAAATATCAAAAAATATTTAGAGCTGTTATATATGAATTAACAATTGGAGAAAGCTTTAGTTCAGCAATGGAAATGCAAGATGTAGCATTCCCTAAATTACTTATAAATATGGTAAAAACAGCTGAAATGACTGGATCACTTCCAGAAGTTTTAGATGATATGGCAAATTATTATTCTGAAGTAGAAGCATCTAGAAAACAAATGATTACAGCTATGACATATCCAACATTAGTATTTGTTTTTGCAATAGCTGTTATGATATTTGTAATGGTTTTCGTAGTACCACAATTTGTAGAAATATATGAGTCAATGGATACAGAATTACCAACTATAACAGTTGTTATACTTAAAATGAGTGCTTTCTTAAAGAAAAAATGGTTCTGGCTTTTATTATGTATAGTCCTAGTTATAATATTATTAATTTATTGCTATAAAAAAATTAAAATATTTAGAACATTATGTCAATGGATGGTTATGAAAATGCCAGTATTTAAAAATGTTATCATATATAATGAAGTAACATTATTTACTAAGACATTCTCATCATTACTAGCTCATAATGTTCCTATAACAGATTGTATGGAAATATTAAATAAAATTACAAATAATGAGATTTATAAAATGCTTATTTTAGATACAATATCTAATTTAGCAAGAGGTGGTAAAATATCTGATGCCTTTAAAGATCACTGGGCATTTCCAGTCCCTGCATATGAAATGATTGTAACAGGAGAAGCAACGGGAGAATTATCTGAAATGATGGAGAAGGTTTCACTTTACTATCAGGATTTACATAAAAACACAGTTACAAGGCTTAAAACATTTATTGAGCCAATCTTAACAATATTTTTAACTGCTGGTGTAGGTATTATAATTTTATCTATTATAGTCCCTATGTTCCAGATGTATTCTGCAGTTCAAGATATGGAGTAAAGGAGAATTTATGGAAGTATATTTTACAGTTATGTTCTTTATATTTGGTACAATACTTGGGTCTTTTTACAACGTGGTTGGATATAGACTTCCTAGGGGGGAATCAATTGCATTTCCTCCTTCTCATTGTACAAAATGTAATCATAGATTATCAGCAATCGAATTAATTCCTATTTTTTCATTTTTATTGCAAGGTGGAAAATGTAAAAATTGTAAAGCAAAAATTTCTTGGTTTTATACAATTTTTGAATTTTTAACAGGAATTATGTTTGCATTATCTTATTTAGTATTTGGATTTTCTATATCTTGTTTAATTTCAATTACATTTATATCAATGCTTTTAATTGTTATAATTAGTGATTATCAAACAATGATTATTCCAGATGAATTATTAATTACAACAACAATTTTACTTGTTATAGAATTGTTTATAAAAGGTGGGGTATCACTCGTATTAAAATCAATATTAAACGGAATTATAATGTTTATTATAATGTTTACTATAAAAAAATTTGGAGATTTTATGTTTAAAAAAGAATCAATGGGTGGTGGAGATATTAAACTAATGTTTATATATGGTTTAGTACTTGGTTGGCCAACTTCATGTATAAGTATTTGTTTAGCATCATTTATAGGACTTCCTATATCACTTATTTTACTTAAAAAAAATAATAGTCATGAAATTCCATTTGGACCTTTTTTAGCAATATCTGCTATTATAATTGTTTTGACTAAATTTGATTTTAACACTTTAATTAATTTACTTACAATAAAATAAAGGAGATAAAAAATGAAAAAAACATTAAAATGATATTAACAATTGTTATAACAGCAATTATTTGTATATCTGGTACAGTATATGCTACAACTAAGTATTTAGCAAGTGACGTTATATATAAAGATAAAACAGTAGAAAAAGCACTAGATGAATTACATATTGAAAGAACTATAAATACAACTTACGATGTAATAGTAGGTGGTGAAGGGAATAATGCTTCTAGTGACAAATTTGAGCAAGATAAAAAATATTTATGTTTTTTACAGTATAGAAATGACGTAAATAATTTAAGCGTTGATGGTGCTGAGTTAATTTTTTATAATTATCATGGTGGATATTTAGATTATAAATATGCTACAGAAGTTGCGTACATCAAAACAACAAGTAATACAGTGAAATTCACAATAAGTGGTTCTCGTGGAATTGTTTCAAGATGCTGGAAAGTATAAAAAATTATTATAATTAAATATTATTGTTTTATCGAAAGAAAGGAGAAAAATATGAAAAATAAATTTATATTCGGTTTAGTTATAGGAATTATAATAAGTAGTGTAACCGTGTATGCAGCAAATAAATATTCGTCAAGTGATATTACATATAAAAATACTACTGTAGAAAATGCATTAAATGATTTATACGCTAATACTTTAAAAACTGAATATGAAGGGTTAAAATTCAAAAGAAACGAAAATGATCAACTAGAATATTATTATAATAATACCAAAATTGAACCATTATACTGGTATGGATATACTCCTTATGGGCTTGATGTATGGGGTGAACAAAATGCATCTGCATATATAACATATAATCCAAAAACATTCACACTTACTAGAAAAAATACAGTTACAAATTCTAGATGTGTTGGAGGTTTAACATCATTTTTGAAATATGATTTTACTAAATATTCTAAATTTCACATCATAGTTAATAGCTCAACTGTGAATTTTAATATGAAATATGTAAATTATAAGGGACCTGTTGGTACAAATTATGATAATGAAAATAAACCAAAATTATTACAAGTAACAAAAAAAGTAGAAGAGACAACAGAATATGTCGCTGACCTTTCAAGTGTTACTTCAACTTCATATGCTTCAATAGAGGTATGGTGTCAAAATGGAGATATCGAAGTTTCTGCAATGTGGTTAGAATAATAGAAAGAAGGAAAATAAATGAAAACAAATAAAAAAGGATTTACATTATTAGAATTATTAGCAGTAATAGTAATTCTTGCTATAATAGCATTGATTGCAACACCTATTGTATTAAATATGATAAACAATGCAAAAAAATCAGCTGCAGTTGATTCTGCATATGGATATATAAAAGCTATTGAATATAATAATACAATGGCAGAAATGAATAAAAAATATACAAAAATAGAAGATACAACAACAGAAGAAGGTATTCCTGTATCACAAATAAATGTAAATGTAAAAGGAACAAAACCAAATGGTGGTAAAGTAAAAATTACTAAAGGTCGTGTTTCATATGCTGATTTATGTATAAATAGTTATAAAGTAATTTACGATGGTTCAAAAGCAGCTGTTAAAGGTAGTGATTGTGCTGCAGAAATTGTAGAAATTAACTCAAAAGATGTTTCATTTACACCATCTGATTCTAATTGGAAAGTATCAACAGTAGAAGAGGCACTAGACTCTTTATATGGAGAATAAATATGAAAAATATTAAAACAATAACAATAATTGCCATAACAGCAATTGTTTGTATATCTAGTACTGTATATGCAACAACCAAATATTTAGCTAGTGAGGTAACATATAAAAATACCACAGTAGAAAATGCATTAAACGAATTATATAATAAAATTAAATCAAGTGATGATATGTATGATGCTTTCAATAAAAGATTACAAAAACAAAAAATAAAATCATTAAACAATGGTGTTGAAATAAAAAAAGATGAAAACAATGATTATTATTTTCATTTTGATGGAATTGACGACTATATTCAATTAGAAAATTTATCATCTAGCATTGATATAAAATCTGGTTTTATAGTTACTTTTAAAGTTAGATGGGATGAATTTAAAAATTTTTCAAGAATTTTTGAATTAAGCAATGGATCTCCACGTGATAATAATATTGGTTTTGAAAATTACCATAGAACTGGTAACATTGCATTATATATGTACTTAGGGACAGACTACAAAGATCACGTATCCAATAATGTGGTTGAAATTAATAAAACATATAATATAGAAGTAAAATGCATAAAAAATTCAGACAACTACGATATTAAGTATTTTGTTAATGGGAATGAGTTTTATAGTACTTCTTCATCACAACAATATGCAAATATCGATAGAAATAATAATTATATTGCAAAAACAAGTTGGACAGATTCCGAATATTTTAAAGGTAGAATTTATAACTTTAAGTTAAATTTAGCAGATGGCACTACTATTTATGATATAGACGTTAATAAATTAATTAAAAATTAAAAAACTACTGTTAATAGTAGTTTTTATTTTAGTATTTTATCAATTTTTTCATAGACTGATTTTAAACTTTTTTCATAGCTGCTTGTTTCTTTAGGAATATAATATTTTCTTCCTTTTAAATTGTGCGGTAAATATTCTTGTTTAACAATACTGTTTGGATAATCATGAGGATATTTATAAGTGACAGAATTTGTTTTAATATGATCTGGTATATTACCAATATTTCCTTTATTTATATCATTTAAAGCAGCATCTAAAGCAGTGTGACCACTATTAGATTTAGGAGATAAAGCCATTTCAATTATCATATCACCTAAAGGGATTCTTGCCTCAGGAAGACCTAATCTTTCACAAGCATTAATGCACGCATCAACTTTAGGACCAATTGATGGATTAGCAAGTCCTATATCCTCATATGCAATAACAGTCATTCTTCTATAAATAATGTCTAAATCACCTGCATCTATAAGTCTAGCTAAATAGTGAAGTGAGGCATTAACATCACTTCCTCTAATAGATTTTTGAAAGGCACTAATAACATCATAATGTCCACTTTCTAAATTATCATAAAAAGAAACGGGCTTATTATTAACATTTTTAATAACATCTAATGTAATATTAAAATCATTAGTAGAATAATATGCAACTTCAAGTAAATTATATGCATATCTAATATCTCCATTAGAAAGTTTAGCAATAAATTCGATTGAATCATTATCTATTTTTAAATTTTCTAAGCATTTTTTTTCTATAACTTTTTTAATAGCTAAAACAACATCATCAAATGATAAAGATTTAAGTTCAAAGATTTGACATCTACTTCTAATTGCTGGATTAATTTTATGATAAGGATTAGATGTGGTCATACCAATTAAAGTAATTAAACCACTTTCTAAGTATGGTAAAAGTAAATCTTGCTTATCTTTATTTAATCTATGAATTTCATCCATAAGAAGAACCATACCATTATACATTTTAGCTTCTTCAACAACAATTTCAAAATCCTTTTTATTATTAATAACAGCATTTAGCATTCTATATTTTAAATTAAGTTCGCTTACAATAGAAAGAGCAAGCGTAGTTTTACCAATTCCTGGATTTCCATATAAAATCATAGAAAATATTTTTTTGTTATTTACTAAATTTCTTATTACTTTATTTTCTCCAATTAGATGCTTTTGACCTATGACATCATCTAATTTATTTGGTCTCATAATAATTGCTAAGGGTTCCATTTAAATCACCTATACACATTTTAACATATTTTTAATTAATAATGTCAAAATTGCTTAAAAAATAATCAATAATTTGATATAATTAAAGGGGTAGATAATATGGAATATATAGAAGAATATTTAAAATATTTACTTATTGAAAAGAAATATAGTAGTAATACAATTGCTTCATATAAAAATGATTTAAAAGAATTATATTTATTTAGTAATAATAAAAATATAATTTATTTAAATAAAGATGATATTTTAAAATTTTTAGAAAAAAACAAAGATAAAAATTCTAAAACATTATCACATTTTATAACAACATTTAGAGGATTTTATAAGTATCTAGAAATAGAAAATATAATTAAAAATAATCCCGTATTATCAATATCACAACCTAAATTAAGAAAAACATTACCTAAAGTGTTATCAGTAGAAGAAGTAGATAAAATATTAAATATTAAATTAAATACTAAATATGATTATAGAAATAAAGCAATGCTAGAATTAATGTATTCAACAGGAATAAGAATATCAGAACTCATAAACATAAAAACACATGATTTAAATATAAATAATTGTACATTAAAAGTAATGGGAAAAGGTTCAAAAGAAAGAATTATTCCAGTAGGTGATATTGCACTTAAATATTTAAAAATATATATAGATAACTATAGAACATATTTCATAAGAAAAAATACAGATTACCTATTTTTAAATAGTAGAGGAACTATTATGACAAGACAAGCATTTTTTAAAATAGTAAAAAAAATAGCTCAAGAAAAAAATATCAAAACAGAATTTTCACCACATACATTAAGACACAGTTTTGCAACACATATGTTAGAAAATGGAGCAGATTTAAGAATAATACAAGAACTTTTAGGTCATTCAAGCCTTTCAACAACCCAAATATATACAAATGTATCAAATAAATTTATAGAAGAAAATTATAGTTTTCATCCACATAGTTAGGAGAGATAATATGGAATTTGAAAATGGAAATAAATTAAAAGGATATTTATATAATGAAAGTAAAAGATTAAATATACATAGTAATTATGCTTATACATATTACTTTATAAGAAAATTTTTAGAAAGATTGTACAGAGATAATCAAGATGTTTTTAATGTTAAAGGAAGTATTTCACAACTTTCTCATACTGTTAAATTAACTAGAGCAATAACTGATGTTGATATATCAAGTAATCTTGATATATTAGATTCTTCATATTTAATAGAAAAAGAAGCAAGTAAAAATGAAGATGAAATTAAATTTAAAATAAAAGACAAATTTACAACCAAAAACAATACAATAAATTTTAAAATATTATGCAATTTTGATCATATAGAACATTTAATTAAAATTGATTTAAAAAAAGAAGAATCAAATGATATGATTAAAAAATCTCTGCCAATTATTATGAAAAAAGATATAGCTTTTGATATTTCAACATACCCAATTGAAAAGCATATAGCTACTAAAATGTATATTCTACTTAGAAATGCAGATAGAAATTTATCTGTTAGTAAAGAAACAAGAAGATTAAAAGATTTTTATGATTTGCATTTTTTATTGCAAACAGATTACAATGATGAATTAGTATGCAAATATTTTGATCAAATATGCAATGAAAGGTGTGATGTTAATATAAATAATATAGATATGAGTTTATTAAGTGATAATTTTGTACAGAATAATATTGGATTATATTTACAAGATAAAAAAAGATATGGGTTTAGTGATATACCATTTGAAAACTTAGTTGAAGAAGCAAAAGATGAAATAAGTAAAAAATTAAGATAGGAGGAATGATTATGTTTAAAAGAGTATTTTTAATAGTATTAGATTCTGTAGGAGTAGGAGCTGCAAAAGACGCAGATAAATATGATGATTTAGGAACAAATACATTTATGCATGCAACAAGTAGTATAAAAGAAGAATACCCAAATTTAAGAAAATTAGGATTTTTTAATTTAGCAAATAATGAAGCAGATAATACAATATCATATTATACAAAAGGAATAGAAAAAAGTAATGGTAAAGATACACTAACTGGACACTTAGAGATGATGGGCGTAGTAACAATAAAACCATTCAAAACATTTTTAAATGGTTTTCCTAAAGAATTAATAGATGAAATAGAAAAAATAAGTGGTAGAAAAGTAATTGGAAATTGTGCAGCAAGTGGAACAGAAATTATAAAAGAACTTGGAGATAGACAAATGAAAACAGGAGAATTAATTGTTTATACATCAGCAGATTCAGTTCTTCAAATAGCCGCACATGAAGATGTTATTCCACTTACTGAATTATACGATATATGCAAAAAGGTAAGAGAAATTACTTTAAAAGATGAATGGAAAGTTGGAAGAATCATAGCTCGCCCTTATATAGGAAGCAATGGTAATTTTGAGAGAACACCAAATAGACATGATTATGCTTTAAATCCAGCTCATGAAACAGTTTTAGATATACTTAAAAATAATAATTATGAAGTAAGAGCAATAGGAAAAATATCAGATGTATTTAACAATTGTGGTATTACAAAAAGTACTAAAACTAAGGATAATTTAGATGGAATAAATAAAATATTAGAAGAAGAAGAAAATGAATTTACAGGACTATGCTTTGCTAATTTGAATGACTATGATTCAAAATATGGTCATAGAAGAAATCCTGTAGGATATGCAAATGCATTAAAAGAATTTGATAATTATATTCCAGAAATAATAGAAAAATTACATGATGATGATTTACTTATTATAACAGCTGATCATGGCAACGATCCAACCTATAAAGGAACAGATCATACAAGAGAAAATACACCAATAATTTTTTACCATAAAAATATTAAAAATAGTAAACGTCTTGAAAATTTAGAAGGTTTTTATAATATAGGTTATACAATATTAGAAAACTTTAATTTAAATAATAATATGGAAAATATATATAAAGAAATAGTATAAAAATACTATTTTTTGTTGCCTAAATTAATTTTTTTCATAATATAAACTAGGTGATTTAAATGAATGAAAATATTGAAATATTAAATGAATATATGGCAAATTTAAAAGTGTTTAATAATAATTTATATAATATGCATTTCAATGTAGAAGGAAGCAGTTTTTTAAGTATACATAAAAAACTAGAAGAATATTATAATAAAATAGCTTCTTTTTATGATAGTGTAGGAGAGAGAATAAAAATGTTAGGTGGATATCCAACAATGAATTTATTAAAAATAGAAGAAATATCTAGTATAAAATCAATGAAAAGTATGAGCTATACAGGATTACAAGTAATGGAAGTTTTAGATAATGATATAAGCTTTTTAAAAGACTATACAATTGATTTAATAAATTATTATACAAAACAAAATGATTATTATACATTAAATATTTTAAATAATAACTTAAATTTTTTTGAAAAAGAATCATGGATTATAAAAGAAAGTTTAAAATAAGTATTTAATTTTTTTAAAAAATATTGTATAATACCTAAAGATAGTAGGTGTATATATATGAAAAAAGTTAAAATATTATTTATTTTATTAGCATTATTATTAATAATAATTGCCTGTTTTTTAAAAATACAATATGAAAATGAACAAAATAAACTAAAATATAAAAAAGAAATAACTATTAGTGTTGGTGATAAAGTACCAAAAATAGATGATTACGTTGATAAAAATGACTTATATAAAGTTAAAAATATTTCTATTAAATGGAAGAAAATGACTATTGATAAGAATAAAATATATTATGCAGGAACATATAAAGGAACATTTAAATTTAATAAAAAAGAGATAACTGTAGTACTAAATGTTATTGATAAAACAGCTCCAACTATTGATTTAGTCAAAGATATAACAATATATAAAGGAAATAACATTAATTTATTAAAAGACATAAAAGTTAATGATAATAGTCATGATAAAGTAGAAATTAAAGTAGAAGGAACATACAATGTTAATAAGATTGGGGAATATAAATTAAAATATATAGCAACCGATAAAAGTAACAATAAAGCAGAAAAGGAGTTTAAGCTTATAGTAAAGGAAAAAGAAAAAAATAACACTACAAACGAAAATAAAACACTAGGTACAACAACTAAAGGATATAAAATAGAAAAGAAAAATGGAATATATTATATTAATGGAATCTTAATAGCAAATAAAACCTATGGTCTTCCAAAAAATTATAATCCAGGAGGTCTTTTAAGTACATTTACAAACAATTTTAATAAAATGAAAGATGCTGCTAAAAATGCTAATATTAATTTAAATATTAGAAGTGGTTTTAGATCATACAATACACAAGTATCATTATACAATAATTATGTAAAAAGGGATGGCAAAACAGCTGCAGATACATATTCAGCACGTGCGGGTCATTCAGAACATCAAACAGGCTTAGCAGCAGATATAAATAGTCTAGAACAATCATTTATTAATACCAAAGAAGGTAAATGGTTAAATGAAAATTGCTATAAATATGGGTTTATCATAAGATATCCAAAAGGAAAAGAAGATATAACAGGCTATATATATGAACCATGGCATATAAGATATGTAGGAATTGATATAGCAAGTAAACTTTATAATAATGGTAATTGGATCACACTAGAAGAATATTTAGGAATTGATAGTAAATATTAGATAAATTCTAATATTTTTTCTTTACTAAAACTTATATAATTGGTACAATATTATTAGAATAGAGGTGCTTATGATAGATTTATTTGATAAATATAAAGAAGCAGTACAAGAATTTACTATTTTTTTAAATCAAGATAAATATATAGGGATAAAGGAATATGAAAGAAAGAAGAAAAAGTATAATAATTTATATTTAGAAATAAAAGATAAAAAAATAGATAACTCTGATTTAACAAAATTTATTAAAATATATGAAGAACAAAAAATGTTGTTAGCAAGACATAATAGCAAATATTTAAAAAGAAAGCTTGAAGAAGAAAAAGAATATTTTGATAATATGTTTAAGGATATTGATAAAAACATATTATTAGACGATAACCAAAGAAAAGCTATTTTAGCAGATGAAGATAATTTACTTATAGTAGCTGGAGCAGGAAGTGGAAAAACAACAACTATGGCTGCGAAAGTAAAATATTTAATCGAGAAACAAAATGTTGACCCTAAAAAAATAGCTGTTATATCATTTACAAATAAAGCTGCGGATGAAATAGCAAACAGAATTCAAAATAATTTTGGATATAAAGATGTAGATATCTATACTTTTCATAAATTAGGACTAAAAATATTAAGAAATTACAACAAAAGTATAATTAGCATTATACCAGATGAAGGAAAATATATATTATTTTCAGATTATATCAAAAATTATGTATTTAAAGATTTAGAATTTTTTGAAAAACTAAATAAATCATTCAATGATAAAGTATATTTTGACGAAGATTATAAAAATTTTAATAATTTTAAAGAATATCATGACAATTCTTATAAAAGAAAATTCGAAGAAAGCAAATTTGATTTAAAAGAATACATAAAATCAGAAATAGAAAAAAGAAAAAATAATTTAAAAACTATAAATGGCGAATACGTAAAATCAAAGCAAGAAGTAGAAATAGCTAATTTTTTATATTTAAATAAAATAGATTATCAATATGAAAAACAATTTGAAAAAGCTGTAGGTGATAAAAAAAGTTATAAACCTGATTTTTATATTCATCAACTTGATAAAAACAATTATATAGAACATTTTGGAGTAAGTGAAAACTATAAAAATAGCAATTATAGTGAAAAAGAATTAAGAGAATATTTAAATAATATGAAATTAAAAATAAAATTTCATAATAGTCTAGAAAACTATAAATATTTTATAACAACATTTTCTTCATACAATGATAATAGAAGTTTATTAATTCATTTAAAAGAAGAATTAGAAAAAAATAATTACCAATTTGCAAAAAGAGATATAAAAGAAATTTATGATAGATTAAGAGATACATCAGAAGATACATATTTTAGTCAATTTATAAGTAAAATATTAATACCATTTATATCATTTTTCAAACAAAATGGTTATTGTATAAACGATTTTCAAAAATTGAAAAATAATATAAAAGATAACGATATAAAAGAAAAATTAGAAATAATGGAAAAATTTTATATTTATTATGAAAATAAAATAAAGAAAAATCATCAAATCGATTTTGAAGATATGATAAATGAAGCATATAGAATAATGCCTAAAGTAAAAGAAAAAGATTTAGGTGTTGATTATGAATATATTATAATAGATGAATATCAAGATATATCGCTTCAAAGATATAATTTAACAAAAAGAATATCAGATTTATTTGATGCTAAAATAATGGCAGTAGGAGATGATTATCAAGCGATATTTGCATTTTCTGGTTCTAAAATAGATTTAATAGTTGATTTTCAAAAATACTTAGAAGGAGCAAAAAGTATTCCAATAGTTAATACATATAGAAGTAGTCAAGAACTAGTTGATATAGCAAGTGATTTTATTTTAAAAAATAAGCATCAAATAAAGAAATATTTAGTATCAAATAAACATCTTAAAAATCCTGTATATATATCTATGTATGATGATTCAAAATTTGGAATATCAAATTATACAAAACCAATATTAGTATCAAAAATAATTGAAAAAATTTATCATGAAAATCCTAGTCATTCAATACTTATAATGGGTAGATATAAAAGTGATGTAAATTCCCTACTAAATAGTGATTTATTTTACAAAATAAATAAATCAACCATTAGATCAAAAGTATGTCCAAATGCTAAAATAGATTTTTTAACAATACATAGTGCTAAAGGGCTTGGATATGATGAATGCATATTAATTAATTGTACCAATGAAAAATATGGATTTCCATCAATGATTGAAGATGAGCCAATTATTAGTATATTAAAACCAAAATATGACGAAGAAATACTTTATCCTGAAGAAAGAAGACTATTTTATGTTGCACTTACTAGAACCAAAAACAAAATATATATGGTTGTTCCTAGTACCCATACATCAAATTTTATAAATGAAATAAAAAATCATGATAATGTTTTTGTAAATCCTAATATTACAAGATGTACAACTAAAATCAAAACAAAATATATATGTTCTAAATGTAATAGTAGCAATTTGTATATGTTTAATTATAAAAATACAGATACATGGCTATATACATGTAATAAGTGCAAGTTAATTTATGAATATCCTAAAAAATGTAACATAGTAGAAAAATGTCCGAATTGTGGTGAAATTTTACTAAGTAATAATGGTAAATCTAAATGTATCAATAAGAACTGTAATTTTAAAAAATAAAAGATAATTCTAATATTTTTTTCATATATTTAAATAGGTGACTTTATGAATTCAACTTTATTTTCATTTTTACTTACTATAATAGCAGGACTTTCTACACTAATAGGAAGCATTGTAATATTTATAAAAAATAACAATAAAGAAAAAATAATAATATCTTCATTAGCATTCGCATCATCAGTAATGTTATTTATATCTATAACAGATTTAATACCAGAATCATATAATTGTTTTAAAAATATTTTTAAAACAATTCCTCTTATTGTAATTATTTTAATAAATATAAATATAGGAATAATACTATCATTTTATATTAAAAAATATATACCAGAAAAAGAAGATAATTTATATAAAGTAGGGTTAATATCAATGCTTGCTATTATAATGCATAATATACCAGAAGGTATGGCAACATTTATGGCAGGTAATACTAATATAAGTCTTGGAATATCACTTACAATAGCCATAGCACTCCATAATATACCAGAAGGTATAAGTATAGCAGTACCCATTTATTATTCGACAAATAGCAAATTTAAAGCTATTTTATATACATTTATATCTGGCCTATCAGAAATATTTGGTGCAATAATAACATATATATTTTTAAAACCTTATATAAATAATTTTGTAATGGGAACCTTGTTTTCTATTATAGCGGGTATTATGATGCATATTTCTTTATTTGAACTATTAAAAGAATCATTAAGTTATAAAAATAAATTAACAAAAATATTTTTTATATTTGGAATATTATTTGTAATTATAAGTAAAATCCTATTTTAAAAATAAAAAAGAGAATAAATCTCTTTTTTGGGTTATCTAAGTTCAAAAGAATGATCATCATTATCATCTAATTTAAAAGATTTAGAATCATTTGTAAAGCCAATGTTTTCTTTATCTGTTACTTTATTATTAGATTTATTTGAAACATTTTTTGAATTGCAATCAGTTATTTTGTTATTACTTTTATCAGTAATATTTGATTGTTTTTTATTCTTTTTCATTTTTATCACCCATTTTTATTATAAATAAATATTAAAAAAATATAATAGGTAAAATATGGAAATAAAAAAATTAAATAAAAAAATAATTTAAAAAAATTTTTTTATATGATATAATATTTAAGATAGGAGAGTGTATTAATGAAAAAAAGTAAACAAATACTTTTTGGAATAATATTTATTTTAATATGTATAACATGTTTTTTAACGTTTAATATATTAAAAAAAGACAAAAATATATCTAGAACAATAATGATTTATATGGTTGGTGCTGATTTAGAAAGTAAATCAAGTCTTGCAACAACAGATTTAAATTCAATTGATTATAAATTAATGGATAATAAAAATATAAAAGTTGTTTTAATAGCTGGTGGATCAATTAAATGGAATAATTCATATATTAGTGAAGATGAAACATCTATTTTTGAATTAAAAGAAAATGGTTTTCAAAAAGTAAAAACACAAAATATCAAAAACATGGGAGATGAAAATGTATTTAAAGAATATTTAGATTATGTTTATGATAATTATAAAACGGATAAATATGATCTAGTATTTTGGAACCATGGAGGAGCTATATATGGAAGCGAAATGGATGAAATTAGTGAAGATGTTTTATCTTTAGATGAAATGAAAAATGGATTAAAAAATTCAAAATTTAGTTCTAATAAACTTGAAACAATTATATTTAGAACATGTTTAAATGGTACTTTAGAAGTTGCCGATACTTTATCAAATTATTCAAATTATTTAGTGGCATCAGAAGAGATAACATATGGTTCATCATTCACAAGTGTACTAAATTTTATAAATAAAATTGATAGCAAGGATAACGGATACGATGTGGGATATAAATTTATTGAATCATATAAAGAACATATTAATAAAATGAAACAAGTTTATTCAGAAAATAGTAATATTTATTCAACATATTCTATAATTAATTTATCTAAAATAAATAAACTTACAAATGAATTAAATAACTTTGTTAAAAATATAGATGTTGTTAGTAATTATAATGAAATAGCTAAGATTAGAAGTAATTTATATCAATATGCATATATGCAATCAGATAGTTCAGAATATGACATGGTCGATTTATATAATTTAGTATATAATTTAAGATCATTAAACGAAAAAGACGCTGATAAGGTACTAAAAGAAATAACAAATATAGTAGAATATAATTGGGCAACTAATAATAATTCAAGAGGTATAAGCATTTATTTTCCTTATAATGCACAAGATAAATATAAAAAAATGTTTTTAGAAATTTATAAAAATTTTAATAATTTAAAAGAATATTATAATTTTATAAATGAATTTTATAAAATACAAAGCAATTCAAATGCTACTTATTCATTTAATAGTAATAAAATAGAATTAGATAAAAATAATAAAGAGGCAGATTTCAAATTAGAACTTACAGAAGAACAAAAAAGAGGATTTGCTAAAGCAAGCTATATTGTGTTTAGAGACAATAAAGATGGATATTATCATCCAATATATATGGGAACCGAAACAAAACTTAATGGAAATACATTGAGTGCTAACATAAAAGATAGACAATTAAAAGTAATAGATAAAAAAAGTAAAAATAAAAAAGGATATATTTTAACACTTATAGAAAGTGAAGCAGAAGAAAATTACATAAAATATAATACAAATGTTATCTTAAATAATTTTACTGATTATAAAAATTATAAAATGGATAATGCTAAAATAAACTTAATTTTAAATAGAAAAACAAATAAAATAGAAATAAATAATGTCGTTTTAAATACAAAAAAAGATTTAAAGCCTAATTCAACAAGTATTGATTTAAACAAATACAAAACAGTTGCTTTTGGAAGTTTTAAATATAAAATATTAGATGATAAAGGTAATTATAAAACAAATTGGAACAGTAATGGTGTATATGAAGGTGTAGAAGTTGATGTAAAAAATATAGATTTTGAAATTCAAAGTTTTGATGATGAATATGATTATTACTCAGTTTTTGCAATCAGAGATACAAACAATAAAATATATTATTCAAAATTAATAAAAATGAAATAGGAGTGTGATAAAAATGAATAATTGTAAAAAATGTGGTTCACAAGTTTTTGAAGGAGAAAAATTTTGCAGAAATTGTGGTGAACCTATTATAAATAATAATGAAAATAGAGTAGGGGATAACGCTATCCCTAATCAAATAAGTATGAATAATAATTTAAATAATCAAAATATAAATCGAGTACCTAATAACAATCTAAATTCTAATGCATCAGCTAATACAAATAAAAACAATAATATGCCATATATAATACTTGGAACAATAGTTGTTTTATTAGTTATAGTTGCAGTACTTTTATTATTTTTAAACAAAGATAATAAATCACACAACAAAAATGATTATGATGAGCCAATAAATACTGGTACTAACACTGGTACCAATGGTACAACAACTACGACTACAACTAGTACAAATACAATTACATCTAATGGATTTAAATTTAATAAAGTATCAGGTTATAATTATGAAACAGATACAGATAGTAATTCATTAATTATTACAAATGATAAATACTATATTGGTGTAGTTGTTAATAATATATCATTAAGCTCAATAACAAGTCTAAAAACACTTGAAACTGCATATCAAGCTGAAGGAGTAAATATTAAAAATTTACATTATACACAAATAAATGGTAAAAAAGTAGTAGTTGGTGATGCAACAATTGATGGTTATTCTGTTGTATGGTATATAATAGATTCAAAGCAATCAGGATACTTATTTCAAGGATATATAGCAAATAGTAATTTTGTTCCAAATTATAATGATGTAAGTGTTGTAGATAATTTAATTTCAGATGCACAATATGTTGGAAATTATAAAGATTATTCTCTAAAACTTGATAGTATTAAAAAATAGGTATATATAATGCCTATTTTTGTTTATATCATCAAAGTTAACATAATATATATTATAGGAAGTTGCATATTTACTTTTTAATGTACTATTCTGCTATATAATTATATATAATATTATTAAATAAACAACAATTTATAGTTATTATCTTTGTTATTTATATAAATCAATTAATAATTACTACATTATATTAATAATAATAAAAAAAACATTCTAATTATATGAATATTTTTTAATTTTATTTATATATACTATTATATTGATTGTTTGTTTGATTATCACTTATATACTGTTTTTCAAAAGATTTAATTTTATGTAACATCATAAGTACTAATATAACTCCCCATAATGTAATTAATAAAATACCAATAGGGGTTGAATATTTTTTTGTCTCCATAAACTATGATATCTTTCTAGATTCAATTTCAGCAATTTTTTCTAAAACTTCTGCTGCATTAGAATCATTTATTTCTGTATATCCAAGTTCTTTTAAAGCTTGTATTTTTAATGAATTTAAAGCTAATGTTCTACCAATTTTTTCTTCCATTCTTTGTTCGATTTTATCAACAAATCTTTTATGAGCTTCAGCTATTTTATTACTTGATACTCCCCCACCATTATAAAGAGTCATAGCAGAGAACATAATACTTTCAAATACAAATTGTTCTTCTTCATCAAAAACAAATTCTAAAGGTTTTGTAAAACCAGCTGCTTTTGAAATATATCCTAAAATATATTTAAGTTCTTTTGTGCTAGATATAGATTGTAGAAAATGATATAAATAAAGTAATATATTATAATTATCTTTATTATCACTATCTTCTAAGTATTCTTTTAATAAATCGATAATATTTGCTAATAATTCTTTATTTTTATCATTAAGGCCATTATATATATCATCAGTATTAAAACTATTTTTAGTATTATTTTCAAATAAAGTTTCAATTCTTGATTCAACTTCAACTATATAATCTGTATCTACTTTAATATTATTAATTTCTTCAGGAGATTTTACACCAAGTAAATTTAATAATAAAACCTTCTTATCTTTTGGCCATTTATTAATATCATCTAATTCTAAATAATTATAAATCATTTGTCTAGAAACACCTAAAAACTTTGCTAATTTAACTTTTGATATACCTAACTCATGTAGAATTTCATTTAATCTGTTCATATCTTAAGACCTCCTATTATCATTTTACCATTTACTTGTCAAATGTCAAGTGTAAAGTAAAAGTATAGTATTATAAATACCATACTTTTTTTTCGTTCTTTCTAACTTCCTTTATAATTCCCCCACCTAAGCATTCCTCACCTAAATATAAGACACATGCTTGTCCTGGAGTAACAGCTTTCACACCTTGCTTATATTTGATTAAAATTTCATTATTATCTAAATATTCAAGTTCTACATCATTATCCTTTTGCCTATATCTAAACTTTGCACTACATTTATTTGGCCTTTCATTACTTATAAAATTAACATTATTAATAATACATGAATCAGTATATAAATAATCATTATCATCGCCAAATGCAACATATAAAATATTTTTATTTAAATCTTTACCTACAACAAACATTCTATCTGTATTACCACCAATTAATAAACCTTTTCTTTGGCCAATCGTATAATACATAAGTCCAATATGTCTTCCAAGCGCTTCATTTGTTTCAATATTAACTATATCACCAGGAATATTAGGTAAATAATTTTCTAAAAATTTTTTAAAATTTCTTTCTCCAATAAAACAAATACCAGTAGAATCTTTTTTAGTTGCTGTTATAAGGCCATTTTCTTTAGCAATCTGTCTAATTTCACCTTTAGTTAACTCCCCTACCGGAAATAAAACATTTTTAAACTGTTCCTTTGTAACCTGTGATAAAAAATATGTTTGATCTTTATTATCGTCTATTCCTCTAAGAAGTTTTCCATCCCTAAGTCTAGCAAAATGTCCAGTTGCAATATAATCAGCACCAAGCTCTTTTGCCTTATTTAAAAACATATCAAATTTAATATATTTATTACACATTATATCAGGATTTGGTGTTCTTCCTTTTTTTAACTCATCTAAAAAATACATAAAAACATAATCCCAATATTCTTTTACAAAATCAATTCTTTTAAGTGGTATACCTATTTTTTTACAAACTTCTAGTGCATCATTATAATCTTGTTCTTGTGGACAAATATCATTATTTAAAGTAGGATTGCCTAATGTATCATTATTTAAATTAGCATCCCAATTTCTCATAAATAAACCAATTACATCATATCCTTGATTTTTTAAAAGCAATGCTGATACGCTACTATCAACGCCACCACTTATACCAACTACTACTCTTTTCATCAAATCACATCCTATTAAATTATAACAAAAAATAATTAAATAGTATATATTTAATTATTTTAAAGTTAATCTTTTTACCTTTTCATTATCTATATTTTCATTTTCAAAATATTTAGATAATTTATTTATAAATTCTTCATTTAAAACATTAACATATAATTCATTTTTTACAATATTTTCATTTATTACTCCTTGATTTAAAACAAACGTAGAATTATTTATTAATACATTTTTAATTTTCGCATTATTTAAAAACAATATAATATTTTCATCTTTTATAGATGGATAAAATTTTTTAATCATTATATTAGGATTATTTAAAACAACTCCATCAGTTATTATATTCCATTTAATTTTTATAGAAGAATTATATCCATTAACTAATTTATATCTTATAGTATTTTGATCACATAAATAAATATTTAAATTATTATACTTTTTATTATTTTTAATTATAAATATATATGAATCAACTATATCTTCAAGTAATTTTCTAAGCTCGTTATTGCAAGCATTTATTTGATTATCACCTTTTATATATAAAGTATTAGGATTATTTTTAAAAACGTTTATAAATTTAGTTATTTGCAACATTCTAATTGTTTGATCTAAATTAGAAACATCAATATCCTTAAAAACATTTTTATATTTAGTAGTGTTTTTTAAATGATAAATAATTTTTTTAAATTCCATATAATCAATAGAATTTATATTTTTATATCTTAAAATATTAAAAAAATCACAAACAAAATTATAAACGTTTATCTTTTCATAAAATAATAACTCCATACAATCACGCCTTTAATGCTTTTATAATACCATAAATTTAAAAAAAAGCAATTATTATTTTAAAATAAATAATAATTTACTAAATATAGTAGGAATTAAAAAAGCTTCATATATACTTGTAAATAAAATTATTAAAGTAGAACAAATTAAAATTTTAATATACTTATTTATAATATTTTTAAAGTTAATACTTTTTTTCTTTAATATTGAATATATCAGTATTAAAGAAAAATTAATTGTATAATAAATAAGATAAGTATATATAAATATATTTATTAAACTATGAGGTATAACATATATAATAGAAAAAAGAATTCCTTTAATTTTATAGGTTAAAATAAAAGAAGATATTGAAAAACCAAGTGTAAATGAAGTGATAAAATAATAAAATATATTAATAGGTATACCTATTACACTCATTCCAAGCAACCAAACAATTATAATAAAAGAAAAATTAGATAAAAAAATATCTTTAAAATTGTCTATATAATTTATGTTATCACTTTTAATGTTACTTATATAAGATAATATATAATTTTTTACAAGTGTTTTATCACTATCATTAATTATCGTTATAAAAATGCTGCCAAATATGAAACCAATAATTGCAATTCCTATTAAAAATGTTATTCCTTTTTTATTTACTTTTAATTCTTTTTTTAGCTTGTCCAATAATTTCATATAATCACCCTAAAAAATTATATTTATTTTATAATAAAATATTCCTTTTTTATTAAAAATATATTATAATTTAAATATATATTTTAGAGGTGATTATATGAGTAAAAAGAAAAAAACAAGTAATGGACAAAGAATACTAGCAATATTTATGCTGCTTGCCATAACTTTATCTATACTTGCTTCAATATTTGCTTATATGTTATAACATATAAGTTTTTTTATATATTTTCATGTAAAGCATGATTTATTCCATTTCCAATAACATCACTTAATTTATCTATTATAAAATCTATTTCTTTTGGTGTTACCATCAAATTATAACCAATTGGATTTAATACTTCAAATATTAATTCTTTTATTTCTTCATTACTAAAGCATCCAATAAGTCCTAAAAGTTTTTTCTTATCTTCTATAGTAATGTCTACATTTTCTTTTAAATAATTAACATTACTACTAATAGTTAATTTACTCATTGGATTGTTTTGAAATTTTTTATTAAATGCATAATGTTTTTGAATATAATTTATAGTATCACTGACTATAACAGTAGCATCAACAACTGTTGGAACACCTATTGCTATTACAGGAATATTTAGTGTTTTAAAACTAATTTCTTTTCTACTATTTCCAATACCACTTCCTGGAGATATTCCAGTATCTGTTATTTGAATTGTTTTATTTACCCTATCTATAGAACCACTAGCTAAAGAATCAATTGCTATTACAAATGATGGTTTAACGCTTTTTACAGTGCATTTAATTAATTCACTAGTTTCTATACCAGTAACCCCAGTTACATTCGGTACAAAGGCTGAAACAGGCATAAAACCACTATCTAATTGATTTATTTGATAAAGATGGTTTGTTACTACAATATTATCTACAGATAAAGGCCCTAAAGCATCTGGCGTTGATTTTTCATTTCCAAGTCCAATTATTAATGCTGATAAATCTGCTTTAACACCTATTTTATCAATATATTTTTTAAGTTCATTAGAAAAAACCTCTTTAACTTTATTTCTATTATCAAAATCAGTTATATCATCAAATATTATTGTTGTATAATTTCCTTTTTTTTTATTTATAATTTTACTATTTTTTTTATCAATATATATTTCTTGAACTTTTATATCATCATATTCTTTTGTACTTATTTTTATATCATTTAAGTTATTATTTTCAATTACTTCATCAACTAAATCAGTTCTTATTTCATATTTTTTTAAATCTATTTCATGACTCATTATATTCACCATTAATATTTTTACCAAATTTATACTTTTTATTTGCATTTTTTTTGTTTTTTTGATAAAATGTATATGTTAATGACTTGGAGGTGAAATTATGCCAAATATGAAAAATGCTAAAAAAGCTGTAAAAACTATTGAGAAAAAAAGAATTATTAACAATAACTATAAAGCAAGTATGAAAACTGCTATTAAAAACGTTGAAAAAGCTGTTTTAAGTAAAGATAAAGATTTAGCATTAGAAGCTTTAAAAGTTGCAATTAAAAGAATTGATAAGGCTGGATCAAATAAAGTTGTTACAAATAATTATGTAGCGCGTACTAAATCAAGATTAACTAAAAAAGTAAATGATATGAAATAAAATGCCATAAGGCGTTTTTTTTATTGATTAAACATATTAATATGTTATAATTATATTAGGTGATCATATGAAAAAGGTATTTTCTTTATTAGTTACTATTTTATTATTAGGTGCAACTCTTTATTATAGAAATGATATTATAAATTACATCACAGCTAATTTTATATATAAAAAACAAAGTTCTATACCAACTAGTAATGAATATACAAGAGATTATGACTTTTCCTTTGTACAAAGAACTGATAATTTTTTCCCTAATAATAAAAAAGAATTATACAATGTTTTTTATACAATTTTAAATAATGGTGAAGATTCTTTTACCTTTTATTGTGGTAAAGAATATAAAAACTGTGCTAAAGATATAGAAGAAATAATTGATCCAAATAATGAAATATTATCAATAATAAATAATTATGTACACCCCTTTAATAGCTATAGTTCTATTAGTGTTAATATGAATAATTTTGGTAGAATTACAGTAGATATTACTAAACTATATACAAAAGCAGATATAATTATCATAAATAATTTTGTTAATACAATTTATAATAAGCTTGCTAACGAAAAAATGACAGATGAGGAAAAAATAAAAACATTTCACGATTATATTATAAATAATACTGCTTATGATAAAATATGGACAAAAGAAAAAGAAAAAAAACATTTATATAAATCAAATACAGCGTATGGTCCTTTAATTGAACATGTTGGTCTATGTGGTGGCTATACAGATGCTATGCAATTATTCCTAGAAAAAATGCATATTAAAAACTATAAAATTTCAAGTGAAAATCATATTTGGAACTATGTTAATATAAATAATACTTGGAAACATTTAGACCTAACTTGGGATGATCCAGTAACTAATACAGGAAAAAGTATATTACAATATGATTATTATATGTTAGATACAATAAAACTTGAAAGTAAAAAAGATAATGAACACACATATAATAAAGAATATTATATTGAAGCAAAATAAAAAGAGATTAATTTCTCTTTTTTAAATACTCTACTAGATCGTCAAAAGTTTTAACTTCAACAACATCTATTTTATAATTATATTTATTTTTAATTTTAATTGCCTCTTTATAATTATCACCACTTGGTGCAAAAAAAACATCAGCTTTTTCTTTAACAGCACCTTTTAATTTATATTTAACACCATCAATTTCTCCAACATTTCCCTCTTCATCAATAGTTCCTGTTCCAGATATTTTCCTGCCACCAGTTATATCATAATCAAGGAGCTTACTATATATTGACAATGTCGTTAAAAGTCCACCACTTGATCCATATTCATTATCCTCAAAATTACTTTTTATTTTAGGATATGTTTCTATTTTCCTATCACTTGATACAATTATACCTATTATTTTGCCATCTAAAATATATGCATATCTATTATACTCTACTTTATTATTAATAACCGTTAAATTAATTTTATCATTAACATTTTTATCTTTTATAATATCATAAATATCTTTCTTTTTATTTATAGTTATTCCATCTATTTTAATTATTTGATCTTTAATTTTCAAATTTGTTTTAGCATCTTCAAAAATATAAGTTACATATTCCTTATCATTTATTATTTTATATTTTTTTAAAGCTTTTTTATATGCTGTTATAATTGCATTATCGCTGCCCTCTTTAAGTGATTTTTCTCCGTAAAAATTATATTCATCTTCTGTTACATTAGAAGGCATTACGTCATTTCTTTTATAAAGATCTAAATTATTATTAAATTTAGACATAATAAATGTTATAGGTGTTGCTCTATATTCAGATACATATGTCATATTTATACTACCTTTAATCTTATATTCATTATCTATTTTGTATCTATCTTTTAAATCAATTAATCCTCCAGAAGTATCTATATAGTATGGAAGTTTAAATGATAATAAAAAATATAAAACAATTAAAAATATAATAAATGGTAAATTATTTTTTATCGTTTTTTTCATATTTTTCCTCTCAAAAATATTATATGTTTTTCTTAATTAATTATATCATAATCACATATAATTAGTAAGGTGAATTTATGAAAAAAGTAATTATGTTTTTTTTAATTGTACTAGCATATTTAATTTTAAATGAATCTTCCATAGTTATTAATACAACAATAAATGCTATAAATATATTTAAAACTAGTATATTTCCTTCATTATTTCCATTTTTTATTATATCAGAATTACTAATAAATTATGGTTTTGTTTCATTTACATCTAAATTATTTAAACCATTAATGAATAAAATATTTAAAATAAATTCTAAATGTGCTTTTATTCTTGTAATGAGTATGATTTCAGGTTTTCCAAGCAATTCTAAATATACAAAGGATTTATATTTAAAAGGAGAAATAAATGAATTAGAAGCAACAAAAGTTTTGATGTTTACTCATTTTTCGAATCCTTTATTTATAATGGGTGCGATATCCACTACATTTTTAAATAATAAAAAAATAGGATTATTAATATTAATAATTCATTATTTATCGAATTTTATTGTAGGTTTTTTACTCAGAAATATGATAAAAGTTGATTTTAATAATACAAAAATAAATAATGATATAAAAACATCCCAATTTGCCAAAGTTTTATCAAAAGCTATAGAAAACGCATTTAGTACATTATTCTTAATATTAGGTACTATTATTGTATTTTTAATAATTACAGAATTATTTAATAAATACTTATCATTAAATATTTATTTAAAAGGTATTTTAAGCGGTATTTTAGAAATGACTGGAGGCATAAGTAATATAAGTATATTACCTATTTCTTTAAAAGAAAAAAGTACCATTATCGGTATGATACTTTCTTTTGGAGGAATAAGTGTTCATATGCAAGTAAAAAGTATTATAGCTGATACTAAAATTAAATATCAACCATATTTAATAGCAAGACTTATTCACTCATCTATTACAGGTATATTAATTTATATTTTATTTGATTTTATTATTTAAAATGATAAAGTAACACGTGTTGAATAATTTGTATTATTATTACCACCAGCATGGCTAAAATTAAATAATCCAGCACCAGATAAGTTACTCCATGAACCACCACGTATAAATATTGGATTAGATGGTGTAATAAATTCAGCATAATCATCAAACCATAATCCCTTGTCATTTGAATTATCACTTTTAGTATTAGCAATTTCTTTAGTAGCATCTCCTAGTTTGCCACTAGTATATTTATACCAAATATCTGTTTTAATATCATCATTACTTTTATATGAAGTATAATATTTATTTGTTGGAAAATCAATTCCATCAGTAAAAGAGCCATCTATACTTCCGTACAATCCTTTAAAACCACTATTTATAGTGGTTGAACTTCCTGAATATAATTGTCCATTTTTATTTTCTAAAACGCCCATTACATATTCAGCATTTCCACCACTCATATCATAAATTCCACTTATATTTCCAGTTGTACTAGCTAGGTATCCTTTTGTTTTATTATATTTATTATTACAAGAATTAACATTTGCTAAAGCATTATCAGTTATATTGGATGCAGCACATCCTGTTATTGTTGCTCCATATTGCCATTCATCATTAAATTTTTTAGTTGCATCATAATAACCAGTAGTAATATTATTCATAGTAACTTCCGTGCATAAAGAGCTATTACATCTTCCATATATAGAATATGTAAGATACGTTATTGCACCCCACTCCATATTTGTTATTACATGACTATTTAAATTTTCATGACTACTTTTAATCAATGTATTAAAACTACTTAAATTTTTATTTGTTAAACTTCTAACATTAGGCTTAATTATTATTTTATCTTTATCACTAGTATTTGAAATAGGATTTTTCTTTAAAAATAAATCACTATTTATATATGTCTCGTCATCAAAGCTTACCTCAAACTTACCAACCCAAAAACCATTTGTATTAAAATTTAAGAATGCTGGATGAATATATGTATCGCCATTATTTTCTCCAGTTGTTTTACCACCAAATACTATTTCAATAGGTTTTTTTATATTTACTGTACTATTACTATTAATATTCCATAGTTTATAAGCATATTTTGGAATCCATACATAATATTCTTTTATACTTTCTTCTTTTATTGTATTATCACTTTCTACTTTTCCATTTTTCTTTAAAATGACAGCATTAGCCCATTTTTTATCTTCATATTTATACCATTCTTTTTTTAAATTAGCCTTTCTTACAGTTCCATCATCATCAATTATAACAGGTATTAATTCATCTTTTATAACTGGATCAGCACCATTTAATATTTCTTCTTTATAATATTCGCTATCCTTCGTATCAAATATTATTGAATTATCATATTGAAGTGTATCTGTTTGATAATTTATATTAATTCCATAATCGCCTTTAACTAATTTATGATAAATTGGTATATTTAAATTAAAAAGTATTCCAATACTAGATTCATAATATTCTATATTTACAGTACCAAATCTTCCACCTTCATTTAATTTAATCGAGTAATTATCATAAGTTAATATTTTTTTATCATTATTTAATTTCAAAGTTTTTGTTTCATTTTGATAATTAAAATCAATACAATTTACACCACAACTTTGTAAACTTGTTAATTTATTTTCTTTCAAATCGCTATATATTTTATCTGTCATATTTCCTTGTTTTGTTAAAAGAGCTGTTTTTATATCGCCATTAATATATATTTCTTTTAGTGTAATTGTAAGTTTTACAAGCAAAATAGATATTATAGATATAAGAGCAAATGTAGTCATAAGTTCTACTACAGTAAATCCTTTTTTATTCATTGGTATCACCTACATTCTTTTTAATTTTAACATATGAAAAAGTATTATCATTAAATTCAGTAATTAATATATAAGAATCATCCAAATTCTTTGTATTAATATTTTTAATATACAAATATAAATTATTAGAATAAGGATTATTTTCTTTCAAAGCATCTTTAATTTTTAAATTAGAACTAGATAGTAAAACTGTTTTAATATTTAAATTTTTTATTAATTTATTTATATAGTCATTATTATTTGAAAAATATAAAAGATTATATGTAGAATTATTTACAAGTTCAATATAGTTATTATTATCCTTTTCTACATCTATAAAAAAGTCAGAATAACCATAATTATTATTTATGAATTTGCCAAATTCTCTTGCATTATATAATCCGTTTATAGTGTCATATCTAAAACTAACATCATAACTTTTTTTTAAACTAGCAAATTGAACATATAAATAAACTAATGTACTTATAACAAAAGTTGATACAATTAATGTTTCTATTAATATGAACCCCTTATTTCTTTTTTTCATAATTTAACACCTTTATCCTTGCATTTTATCTTAAATATATTATATAATATATCTAGGATAAAAGCTAGTCCTAATTTAAGAATAAAAGGGAGTTGAATTTTTAATGTTAAAAAAATTTGATTTTGATAAAGTACCTGTAGTTGAAATTGTAAATGATATATTAGTAGATAGTAGTAAAAGAAATGCAAGTGATATCCATTTTGATCCACATGAAGATTTTATGCTTATTAGAATACGTATTGATGGATCATTAATCGATTATGCTGAAGTACCAAATAATATCAAGAAAAATTTAGTTACACGTATTAAAATTATTTCTGGTATGAATATTACAGAATCAAGATTACCTCAAGATGGTGCGATAAAAACTACTTTGCAAAATATTGATTTAGATCTTCGTGTTTCTTGCCTTCCAACCATTAATGGTGAAAAAATAGTTATTCGTATTTTGGATTACACTATGAGTGAAGCAGGACTTGAATCGCTTGGATTTACTGATAGAAACTATGAGAAAATAGTAAAAATGATTTCCGCCCCTAATGGTATTATCTTAGTTACAGGTGCTACTGGTAGTGGTAAATCAACAACTGTTTACTCTATTCTTCAAAGATTAAATAAAGAAGATACAAATATAATTACTGTAGAAGACCCTATCGAAATGAATATTGAAGGTGTTAACCAAGTTCAAACAAATAGTGAAATTGGACTTACGTTTGCTAATGCTCTACGTTCAATCTTACGTCAAGACCCTAATATTATCATGATAGGAGAAATTCGTGATACAGAAACTGCTAAAATAGCTGTACGTGCGTCTATTACTGGACACCTAGTCTTATCTACAATCCATACAAACAATTCTTTAAATACAATTGAACGTTTACTTGATATGGATGTTGAAAGATATTTGCTTTCTAGTGCTTTAACAGGAATTGTATCACAAAAATTAGCAAGAAAATTATGTTCCCATTGTAAAACAAAAAGACCTACTAATGATTATGAAAAAGATTTATTTAAAAAAGTTCTTAATAAAGATGTAGAAGAAATATATACAGCTGAAGGTTGTGATGAATGTTCTAATGGATATAAAGGACGTATTGCAATACATGAAGTTTTGCTTGTTAATCAAGAAATAAAAGATGCAATTAGTAGTAATCTTAGAAAAGATAAGTTAAGAGAATTAGTATATAAAAGTGATGTTGATACCCTACTTCAAGATGGACTAAAAAAAGTTGTTAATGGTGAAACAACTGTAGAAGAAATATTAAAAATCATTGAACTTGATAATGATGATAAAGTTATTGAAGGAGAATATGATTTAAAAGATGCTCTTGATTTAACAAATATTGCAAATAATAACAAAATAACTAATTCTAAAGATGAAAAAACAAAAGAAGTCTCAAATGATATTAAAAACTCGACTACTACTGATAATACTAAAGAAAAATTTAATGTCGATGACATATTAAAAGGATTAGATTCTCTTGAAATAAAATTATAGGTTCTTTGTCAAATAGTGTTGGTGGACAATAAATTTGATAAATGAATTGTGATTATAAGGGATGATGAAAAATCATCCTTTTATAATGCCTTTAATTAAGAAAATACGAGATAT
>CABUNR010000006.1:0-54309 GCA_902492995.1 uncultured Bacillota bacterium
AAATAGTCATACAAATTTAAATAGTCATATGATGACAAATATGGAGTGGGGAGCAGCCGCATACCTAACATATTCAAATTATGGTAGATGTAATAGTTCTACATGTACAGAAGTTACTATAAATAATATAAATACAGGATATCGTGGAAAAAGTGCAGCTTTTTCTGGACAATGGGAATATGGAGCGACTATAACAGGTTGTGCAGGAGATACTGTATCAGCAAGTTACATATCAAATAGTAGTGATTGTACAAATAAATATAATACAACTAAAGGATATTTAGCAAGTACAACCGGAAATATAACAGGAATATATGATATGAGTGGAGGGGCTTGGGAATATGTCATGGGAGTATTAGAGGACTCTAATGGAAATTTATATTCTGGTCAAAATAGTACATATAATAGTGGTTTTAAGGGATTATATGGTAATTCAGGTGGATCAAATACAAGTGGACTAGATTTTCCAGATAAGAAATACTATGATTCCTATGTAAGTAGTGATGCAGTAGGTACAGATAATTGGTATAAATATACTAGTGGAAAACTAGGGGATGCTACAAAAGAAATCGCAAACACTAAAACAAATTCATCAAATGATAGAGGTTTATGGTTTAATGATTACGCGCACTTTGTTTCTCCTGCGTCCCCTTTCTTCGGACGTGGTGGTGGCTGGCACAATGGTGCCGGAGCAGGTATGCTTCGCTTCGGCCGTTACACTGGTTATTCCTACGGCGACTATTCGGCTCGTTCGGTGCTTGCGTACTAGTCCGTAGGACTGCCCTGTATATCGTAATATTAGTTAGTATAAAGATATAAAAACGAGCAATAAATATAATTAGAATATGTCCTTTTTTCACCCCTTTTTTAGGTGAAAAAAGGACCAAATTAAATCTTATCAGTTGATAAGATAGGTAATAAATCGATTAACGCGAACTTTGTTTCTCCTACGTACCCTTTCTTCAAACGTGGTGGTAGCTGGAACAATGGTACCGGAGCAGGTGTGCTTAGCTTAGGCCGTAACACTGGTAATTCCAACAGCAACAATTCGGCTCGTTCGGTGCTTGCGTACTAGTTATTAAAAGAAAAAGAGCATAATAAACAATATAAATTGTTAAAAATCTATTAAAAAAACAATAATGATATTAATATGTTACATCATCAAGTGGGTTTTAAAAATGAGAAATTATTAAAATAAAACAATTCAATTTGAATTGTTTTTTATGTATTCATCAATAGCATTTGCTAAAACATTGGTATAATTATCTTTATTATTTAAAATTATTTTTAAATCTTTAGTATTATTAATATAACCAAGCTCTAACAAATATGATTCAGGACCTATATTAGAATTATAATATAAATTTTTATTATTATGCCTTCCATCAACAAAAGCATTTGTAATAATTCCACCGGTTTCTCTTAATATAAATAAATATGGAGTAGAAGTATTTATTTTGTAAGGTTCATAATTGTTTTTAATTGCTTCATCTTTCATGCTATTAATATCACTTTGACTCATATTTCTAACATAAATACCATTTTTAATTTTAAACGAATTATTATTAGAATAATTTAATATAGTACTCATATTTTTAGATAATTTACTTGCAAATTCTAAATTCATATTGTTAGGCAAATAAATTTCAAAACCAGAATAACTTATATAATTTTCACTACTATTAAAATGAATAGAAAATAAGTATTTGGCCTTACTCTCATGAATAATAGATGTTCTACTATTACTACCATAATTATTAATTTTTATATCACTATCTCTTGTTAATTTAACACTATAACCCAAATCACTTAATTTTTCTTTTAAAGCTTTAGAATAATCCAAAGTTAAATTAGATTCGTAGTACTTACCATTAGTAGCGCCAGAATCAACTCCACCATGACCCGGATCAATAACAATATCATAAAAACTATCATCAATTTTGGAATCAATAAACATATTATTATTAAAACCAATCGTTTTTTTATAATTATTTAAACTATAATAAATAGTATTTTTATAATTTGTTTTATTTTTTAAACCATAGTATTTAACACTGTCATTATATATAAATTTAAGTAAAATATAAAATCTGTGATTATCCAATTTTTCTAAATTAATTCCATTATTTATATTGGAATTAATATTAAATTTAAAATTACTTGTTGTATCATAATTAATATCATAAGAATATTCTTTGTAAGTAGATTTAACGATTAATTTAACATCTTTTAAATCAATAAATTTTTTATTAATAGAACCTTCTATATTTAAATGATTACCATATATATAATATTTATCAACACTTATCTTATCATTTTCAATATTTTTAAAAAAAAAGTTAATTCTATTATTTTTATAAATATGGTACAAGATAAAACAAGAAATAATTAAAATAACTAAAATAACAAACTTCTTCATAAACACCTCTAATTAATTATAACATTAAAATAAAAAGTTATAAATAAATTATAACTTAATAGAATATGTTTTATTTTTTTCTTCTAATTTGATATATTCAACACCGCATTTATCAAATAATAATTTTGATACAGTATTAGAATCAGTACCATTATATTTATCGCTTTGATAGATAACCTTTTTTATACCTGACTGAATTATAGCTTTAGCACATTCGTTGCAAGGAAACAAATCAACATATATAGTAGACCCTCTAAGATCAGCATTTGAATTTAAAATAGCATTTAATTCAGCATGGCATACATAAGCATATTTAGTATTTAAAAAATCTCCATCACGACCCCATGGCATATCATCATCATGAAGACCAACTGGTGCACCATTATATCCACAACTAATAATTTTTTTATCACTTGATACAATACAAGCTCCAACTTGTGTGTTTGGATCTTTACTTCTAAAAGCAGACACTTTAGCAACCATCATAAAGTATTCATCCCAACTAATATAATCACTTCTTTGTTTCATAAAAACCTCCTAGATGTATTTTAACACTAAATAGGTTATATGTAAAATTATTTAAGCCTTTTTTTAAAATAATGATTACTAATTAAACAAAATAATTTTTTATTTAACAATTTAATATTTGTATTTAAATAAATTTTTTTTCTTTTATTAATACATTTTTTAAATATTCTAATTTTTCTTTTAAAATCAAAACAAAATAACTTTAATATTTTTTTACGTTTTGTAATTCCAATTATTTCTCCAGTTGCTATATTCAAATATCCCATAAAACGACCTTTTTTTAAATTAATTATATATTCAATATTTTGAATAGCTAGTTTAGATTGTTCTACCTCTAAAAAACCTAAATTACAGATAACATATATATTTTTATTATAAAAATTATTATATTTTTCAAAAAATTCTGATAGTTTATATGGAAATGTGTCTATATATAAAGGAAAAGCTATAATAATATTATTATATTTTTTTAAATCTTTAATATTAATTTTATCTTTATATAAGTATAAAATATCATCATTATTATTTTTTATTAAATCAATAAAATAGGCTGAATTACTATTTTTAATTTTAGGACTACAATTAATATATAAGTTCATTTAATTTTCTCCTTACATCACATTTATTTTCTAAAAAATATATAGATGGTTTATCTAAATTAAAATTAATTCTATTTCTATTAACTAATTCTTTAAAAAAATATTTTTCTTTTTCATTAATATTTCCATAAACTATAACAATAAAATTTAATTTATTGTTTATTCTTGTTTTATGATGAATAGAGTTTTCTCTTATGACAAAAAAAGGAGATACAATGCTGATATTTCTTTCTAATATTTTTTTGACTTTAGAACTATATGTTCCATAATTATTTTTAGTTACAATAATTAAAGTATCAGATTTTAAAATAGTATTTGAACTTGAATTAAATTTATCATTATAAATACATTTTGAATTAAACCAACAGTTAAAACATCCAATACAATTATTACTATCTTTGTAATCTAATATATATAAATCGCCACTTAAATTTAAATCATCTAAATCATGTATAATTGTCTTCATAATAAAAAATATGCATTAATAATATAAATATTCTAATTGTATTGATGATATAACTATGTTATAATCAAAATAGTGGAGGAAATTATGGATAAAAAGATTTTAAAATTTAATAGTAAACCTTATATAATAAAAAACAATAAATTTAGTACAATACAATTTAATTTAATATTTGAAGCAAAATATTTAAAAAAATATATATTTTATTTACCATTACTTAAACAATTATTACTTAATACATCAAAAAACTATAAAAAAGAAAAAGAATATAGAAAAGAATTAAAAAATAATATGATAATATCATTAAATATGAGATCGTATAACTATAATGAAAACTTATTTATTGAATTTATTTTAGTAGTTCCAGATCCTAAAAAAGTAAAGGATTATAATATAGAAAAAGCATTTAAATTTTTTATTGATACAATATATAATCCAAATGTTATAAATGATGAATTTGATATAGAGCAATTTGAAAGAGAAAAAGAATTTTTAAAAACAGATATTTATGAATCAATAAAAAAAGTAAAAAATAGGGCATATCAATCATTTTTAAATATCGTAGATGATAATGGAATACTAAAAGATAATATATATAATAATATGAATTTAATAGATGAGGCAAATAATATTGAATTATATAATATATATAAAGAAGTAATAAAAAATAATAAACCAATAATATTTGTTTATGGAAATGTAGATGAAAGTATAAATAAATTAATAGAAAAATATATAAAAATAAATGAAGAAGAAATTAAATTTAATATAAACTATGATTGCTACTTAAAACCATTTAAAAAAATGAAGGATATAGAAGAAAAATCAAACTATAATGAATCAATTATATATATGGCATATAAAGTAAAAAATATGAAAAAGGAAGATAAAATATATTTAAATATAGTAAAAAATATATTAGCAACCGGTTCAAATGATTTAGTATTTAAAAAACTTAGAACAGAAAAAAATCTTATATATTCATCACATACATGGAGTAATATTAGAGTAGGATTACTTGTTATAGAGTCATACATAAATAATGTATCAAAAAAAGAAGTAATAGAAAGTATAAAAGAATTGATTGAATCATTAAAAAATAAAGATTATTTAAAAAAATACTTAGATAAATTAATAGAAGATGTATATTATGAATCAATAAGAAAAAAAGATAGTAGAAGTGTTAAAATAAATAATTATATTAATAAAAAATTAAAAATGGCATATACAGTAGACGAATTAATAAAAAAATATAAACAAATAGATATAGATGAACTAATTAATTTTATAGATAGATTAGTACTAGATACAGTATATTATTTAAGAGGTGAATTTAATGAAAATAACTAAGTATACACTTGATAATGGATTAAAATTAATCCTTTGTAGCGATAATACAAAGCATTGTACAATTGCTAATCTATTTGTAAGATTTGGTGGTAATAATAAAAATATAATTATTAATGGTAAAGAAAAAAAAATAAAAAATGGAATGGCTCATTTTATAGAACATTTACTTATAGAACATAGTATATATGGTAATTCACTACTTGAGTTTAATAAAAAACATACACACTCAAATGGTTTTACAAGTGACGTAAGAACAGAATACTATATAAATTCTGTATCTGATTTTGAAGAGGATCTAATTAGATTAATTAATATTGTAAATAATTCTAAATTTACTAGGGAAGATGTAGAAAATACAAGAGGTGCCATTATAAAAGAAAGAATGATGGATGAAGATAATAAATTTAAAGCTTTATATAAATTAGATTATGAATGTTTGTTTAACAAAATAGAATATCCTAATGTACTAGGAGAAATAGATGATATAAAAAGTATAAGTTATGAAGATATAAAAAAGTGTTATGATACCTTTTATTCACCAAATAATCAAATACTTGTAATATCAGGAAAATTTAATTTAAAAAGAATCAAAAAAATAGTAGAAGAAACATATAAAAAAATAAATAAAAAAACAATTGATTATTCTATCATAAAACCAAAAGAAAATAATGAAGTAAACATAAAAGAAAAAGAAATAAAAAAAGATACATATATGGATTATGTAAGAATAAATTATAAAATTAACATAGAAAACTTAAATAATTTTGAACAAATAAAATTAGGATATTATCTAGATTATTATTTATCATATTTATTTGATGATTCATCAAATGCTTATAGTGAATTAGTTAAAAAGAAGATATGTATTTATAATATAGATTATGGTTTTAATAAAATAGATAATTTTTATATCATAACAATAGGTACATATACAAATAATCATAAAGAATTTATAGAGAAAATAAAAGAGGAAATGAAACAAAAAAAGGTTGATTTAGAAGATTTTAATCTTAAGAAAAAAGAATCAATTATTGAAATAATTCTTAGAGAAGATAATCTATTTAATATGATAAAACCTTATTTTGACAATATAATAAAATATAATTATTTTAATCTAGATTGTATAGAAGATATAGAAACACAATCATTTGATGAATATAAAAAGATGATAAATGATTTAAATTTAGAAAATTTCGCAATAACTAAAATGATAAAAAATAATTGACATAAATATGCTGTAATGATAGAATAAACTTTATTATTTAGAGGTGTATTATGATAAAATATAATCCAAAATTAGTATATGATTATATAATGGGTAATGATATATATCCATATGATATTGAAAAACTTGAAGATGATTATAACTTTATGACGTCAGTTATAGTATATAGTAAAGATAAAAATTTTTATAATTTATGTTCTACAAATTTAAAAAATAACTATAAATTTTTGAAATTTTTAATTAATACATTTAATAACGATGAAAAATTTATATCAAAAATAGTAGATTATTATTTAGAAAATACAACAAATGAAATAGAAAAAATAGAACTAAATATAATGATGAGTAATTTAAAAGATAGTGAGCCATTTTTTAAATATCATGTGAAAATACTTGCTTTTTACTATTGTTTAATGGTTGATTTAGAAGATTGTAAAATAGATAAAAAAATATTTGAAGAAGGTTTTATAATTCTTTATACAATGTATGGGTCAAGTGAAATAATAATGAATTTTTTGGCAAAAGAATTTATAAAGAATATTTTTAGTAATATAAATTTAGAAGAATTAATACATAAAAAATATAAAACATTTGAAGATTTTATGTATAATGGGAAAAATAATTTTTTACTTAATATTATAGGAAATTATGATGAATCATTAGAAAATTACTTAAAAGTTAATATAGAAAATTTAGATGTATTAGATTGTAAATTATTAAAAATTAAAAAAAATTGGAATTTTTATATAAAAAAAGAAGAAGATGATAAATGTTTCTTAATAATTGATAAAGTTCATGAATATATAGAAGAACATGATTTAGAAATTAATTATACAGAACAAGAAATATTAGAACTTATATTAAATGAACTTAATATAAAAGATAAAATGAAAAAATATTTTTCATATGATGAAGACTATAATTATTTAAAATTAAAAGAAGAATTAAATTATGATATAAACAAAAGAAATTTTAGTTTCTTAGAATTAAAACATTATTTAAACATAAAAAAATTAATTTTAAAAATACTTAAAAATAAGTATAATGAATATGATGAAGAATTTAAATTTGATAAATTAGGAAAAATAATAGAATTTAAAAAAATAGAACACTAATTTGAAAAATATTTAATATTATGATATGATTATTATCATAAGGAGGAATAAAATGGATTTTATAAAAAAGAAATTTAAAAGTATGTATAGAACTTCAGTCGTTTTTTCAATTATATTATGTTTAATAGGAATATTTTTACTTTCAAAACCAGAAGTTACATTACATGCTATATCATATGTAATTGGAATTATATTAATAGTTTGGGGAATAATCCCAATAATTACCTTTATAACAAATAAAGAAAAAGAAAGTTATTTAGAATTTAGTTTTATATGTGGTGTATTTTCATGTTTGTTTGGAATTATTATAATGATAAATCCTAATATAATAGGAAGCATAATTCCATTTTTAGTAGGAACATGGATGATTATAAATGGTATTATAAAACTATCATATTCTATAACTTTAAATAAAGAAAGCAATGCCACTATATCAATTATGATATCAATTATAATATTAATATGTGGTTTACTTCTTATATTTAATCCATTCGGTGGAGCCGTTGTATTAACTAAATTAATAGGAATATTTACAATAATTTATTCATTATTAGATTTAATAGAATGCTTCACTTTAAAAAGAACAGTAAAAAAATTTAACAAGGATATAAAGAAAAATGATAAAATAATTGAAGCAGTATATGAAGAAGAATAGAGTTATCTGTTCTTTTTTCTTGAAAAAAACAAAAAAATATGTATAATATTAAGTATCTGGTGATATTATGAAAAAATGTGTAATTATTTATAACCCAAATAGTGGTAAAGGAATAGATGATAAAACTTTATCCAAAATAGAAAAAATATTAAAACAATATGACTACGTCGGAACAATATATAAATCTATGTATAAAGGTCATATAACAAACATTGTAGAAAATTTAGATTATGTTGATTTAGTTATTTCAATTGGTGGAGATGGAACATTTAATGAAACTATAAGTGGAAACTTTAAAAGAAAAAAAAGACTTTTACTTTCACACATACCAGTTGGAACAGCAAACGATATTGGTGCAATGTATGGTTATGGTAAAAATATTTTAAGAAATTTAAAATTATTATTAGAAGGAACAATAAAAAATATTGACATATGTACTATTAATGATCAACCATTTACATATTCTGCAGGATTTGGGAAAATTGTAAATGTATCTTATAGTACACCAAGAGAATTAAAAAAAAAATATGGCTATTTAGCCTATTTAGCAGGAGCATTTAAGGATCTTAATGATAAAACTAAGTTGTATGATTTAACTTATGAAATAAATGGAAAGAAGATAAGTGGTAAATTTAGTATTGTTCTTATATCAAATGCTAATAGAATAGGTGGAATAACAAATTTTTATAGAAATATAAAACTAGATGATAATACATTTGAAGTTTTAATATGTGATGCAACTGCTAAACTAGCTATTGCAAAGGGTCTATATTTCTTAAAAAAATCAGATGTTACAAAAGCCGAAGGATTTTATTTTTATAAAACAAACAAATTAAAATTAACGATGAATAAAAATACTGATTGGAGTTTAGATGGAGAAAAATTTAGCTTTGATACAAATACATTTGAAATAAAGATTAAGAGAAATATAAAAATATTACTACCTAAAAAAAATATAAAGAAATTATTTGTTGATACGGAAGTGTAATTATGAAAATAGATTATCAAAAAAAAATGGAGGAAATATTAGAAAAAATAGATAAACCAAAAAAACTATTATTACATAGTTGTTGTGCCCCATGTAGTAGTTATGTTTTATCTTTATTAACTAAATATTTTGATATAACAATATATTATTATAATCCAAATATTACTATAAAGGAAGAATTTGAAAAGAGATTAAAAGAACAAATAAGACTTATTAATGAAATAAATAAAGAAAATAAAATAAATCTTATAGAAGGGGTATATGATAAAGAAGCATGGGAAAAAGAGGTAAAAGGATTAGAAAATGAAAAGGAAGGCGGATTTAGGTGTTTTAAATGTTATAATCTAAGATTAAGAGAAACAGCTAAATTAGCTAAAAAATTAAACTATGATTATTTCACAACTACTTTATCAATTAGTCCATATAAAAACGCTGCAAAGTTAAATGAAATAGGTGAAGAATTAGAAAAAGAATTTGATATTAAATATTTATATGCTGATTTTAAAAAGAAAGATGGTTATAAAAAATCAATAGAATTATCACATAAATATAACTTATATAGGCAAAATTATTGTGGATGTATTTATTCAAAAGGACGTGATATAAATGAATAAAAAAAACATTATAATCACTATTTTAATAGTAATAATAGTTATTTTAATAGGAATTATATTTTTTATAAAAAATAATGAATCAAAAAATACAACAACAAAAATAAATAATAAAAATAATCAAAATAATAATGAATTAGAAATAAAAGAAGATAAAAAAGAAATAAATAATGAATCAAAAAAGACAGAAACTATAAAAACAAATAACGAATCAAAAAAGACAGAAACTATAAAAACAAATAATGAATCAAAAAAGACAGAAACTACAAAAACAAATAATGAATCAAAAAAGACAGAAACAAAAACAAATAACGAATCGAAAGTGACAGAAACATCAAAAATAAATACGAAATCAAAAGATGATAATGTTATTGAAGAATTTTTAAAAATAGAACAAGAAGTGAATAATAATATTTATGATAAATCATCAACATTTTTAGATAAAATAGGAGATAAAGTAGCAACGATGATTGGTTTTATATGGTATGGTGAAGAAATAAATGGTGTAACATATAATGAATTATCAAGTAGTGCTAAAACTAAAGTAAAGAATATATATTATAATGTTGATTCAAAAATAGAAAATAAAATTCCAAATTATAAAGAAAAGATAAAATATAAATATAGTGTAATAAAAAATTTTATAAAAGATAAATATGATGATTTAAAATATAATGTTGATAGTTGGCTTTTAAATACTCTTGGAAGTGAAAAATATAGCGAATTTAAAAAAGCTAAAGAAGAATTAAAAGAAGGTACTTCTAATTCTATAAATGATATGAAAATCGTAAAAGATTTATATAAAGAAAAAATATATGAGTGGTATCAAAAAAAGAAATCTTAAAGATTTCTTTTTATAGTTTTCTATAAAGACCAATTGCTTTACCAAGAATAGTAACATTATCTAAAATAATAGGATCCATTGTATCATTTTCAGGTTGTAATCTAAAATGATCTTTTTCCTTATAAAATGTTTTTAAAGTTACTTCATTTTCATCTGTCATAGCAACTACAATTTCCCCATTTCTTGCAGTATTGGCTCTTTCTACAATAACGATATCACCATCTAAAATACCAGCATTAATCATACTACATCCACTTACATTTAGAGTAAAAACTTCCTTATTTTTAGGTACTAAATATGAAGGTAGAGAAAAATACTCATTAGGATTTTCAATTGCCTCAATAGGACTTCCGGCTGTAATTTTACCAAGCAGTGGGACATCAACTATTAAATCATTTTTGATATCAAATTCATTTTTTACAAGTAGTTCCAATGCACGGTTTTTAGAACCACCTTTTTTTATAACACCTTTTTTTTCTAAGTTTTGTAAATGTGCATGTATTGTTGCAGGACTTGATATACCAAGTGCAGCACCAATTTCTCTTATAGTTGGTGGATATCCGTGTTTAACCATATATTCTTTTATGTATGTTAATATATCATTTTGACGTTTTGTTAATTCTACCAAAATAACTCCTCCTTTTTAAACTATGTATAGTGTATCACACATTCATTTGTTTGTCAAATATTTGTTCGCATTTAAAAAAATGTAAAACACAAACAAAAATTCGTAAAAGCTATTGACACGAACAAGTGTTTGATATATAATTGAATTACATTAAGGAGTGATTGTATGAAAGAAATGTTAAAAAGTAAATTTGTAATATTGTTTATTGTATTTATGTTAGGAGTAACATATTTTAATTCCTTAGGACTAGAAAAATTAAATAATGCTAATTTAAAGGATGAAGTAATAATGAATAAATAAAATAATAGTTATATAAAACTATTATTTTTATTATAATTTATAAACTTTTTTCACATATATTTCATTGACTTCATATAATATATTTGGTAAAATGTTTTTTGTTCGGTAGCTAACAAAAGGAGATTTTATGAAAGAACACGTAGTATATGAAATAAAAACTTTAAGTAATTTAATAGACAGAGATTTAATGATTACACATAAAAATATGTTTAATAATTTAGTTACACCAACACAATTACAAATAATTAAGTATATACTAAATCATGAAGAAACATTTCAAAGTGATTTAGAAAAATACTTAAAAGTTAGAAGATCAACAATATCAGGTATATTAAAAACTATGGAAAGAAATAATATAATAAAAAAAATAAAATCAGAAAATGATGACCGAATAAATAAAATAGAATTGACTGATATATGTAAAGATAAAATAACAAAAGTAAAAAAAGATGCACTTAATTATGAAGAAAAATTAACATTTAATATAAGTGAACAAGAATTGAAAATATTTTTAAATGTTATAGAAAAAATAAAACAAAATATAAATGAATAGGGAGATGTTTATGATAAAATTATTTAAAAATATAAACAAAAAGGATTATTTTTTAATCATAATAATGTTTATACTTATTTATTTACAAGTGTGGTTAGATTTAAAACTACCTGATTATATGTCAAAAATAACTGTACTTGTTCAAACTGAAGGTAGTAAGATGGGTGAAATATTATTAAATGGTGGATACATGTTACTATGTGCTTTATTTAGCATGATATTTGCTATAATAGTAGGATATATTGTATCTGTAATATCATCTAATTTATCCAAAATAACAAGAAGTAAAATATTTAAAAAAGTTGAATCATTATCTATAGGAGAAGTAAAAAACTTTCAAACAAGTAGTTTAATAACTAGAACAACAAATGATATAACACAAATAGAAATGATAATGGGTATGGGATTACAACTAATAATTAAAGCACCAATTACAGCAATTTGGGCAATAACAAAAATATTGAACAAAAGTTTTGAATGGAGCATTATTACAGCAATAGCAATTATAATATTATTATCTGTAATAGGAATACTTACAATAATTGTAATGCCAAAATTTAAAATTGTTCAAAAGCTAATTGATAAAGTAAATGGCGTTACTCGTGAAAATTTAACAGGTATAAGAGTAGTTAGGGCATTTAATGCTGAAGCATATAGTGAACAAAAATTTGAAGATGTTAATAAAAAACTAACAAAACAACAAACATTTAATCAAAAAACATTTGCAATTATGTCACCAATAATGTATTTAGTTATGAATTTTCTAACTTTATCAATATATTTTATAGGAGCATATTTAATAAAAGATGCATTAATGGTTGCTAAATTATCACTATTTGGGGATATGGTAGTATTTTCAAGTTATGCAATGCAAGTAATAATGTCATTCTTAATGTTAGCTATGATTTTTATGATGCTACCAAGAGCTAGTATATCAGCAAAACGTATTAATGAAGTATTAGATACAAAAAATTCTATAATAGATGGAGATATAGATAGTGATACAAATGATTTAAAAGGTGTTGTTGAATTTAGAAATGTATCATTTAAATATCCAGATGCACAAGAATATGTTATAAAAGATATTTCATTTAAAGCAAATAAAGGAGAAACGGTTGCATTTATTGGATCAACAGGAAGTGGTAAATCAACACTTATTAATTTGGTTCCAAGATTTTATGATGCAACAGAAGGTGAAGTATTAATAGACGGAATCAATGTAAAAGCATATAAACAAGAGTTTTTAAATAATAAATTAGGATATGTTCCACAAAAAGCTGTAATGTTTAGTGGTACAGTAAAATCAAATGTTGAATATGGAAAAAGTAAAAATGAAAAAGATTTAAAACAAGTAAAAGATGCTATAGAAGTAGCTCAAGCAACAGAATTTGTAAATAAAATGGATAAAAAGTATGACTCACATATTGCAAGTGGAGGTACAAATATAAGTGGAGGTCAAAAACAACGTTTATCTATAGCACGTGCAATCGCAAGAAATCCAGAAATATATATTTTTGATGATTCATTTAGTGCACTTGATTATAAAACAGATGCAATTTTAAGAAAAAATTTAAAAAATTATACAAAAGATGCAACTTGTTTAATAGTTGCTCAAAGAATTGGTACAATCATGAATGCTGATAAAATAATAGTATTAGATAAAGGTATTTGTGTAGGTATGGGTACTCATAAAGAATTACTTAAAAATTGTGATATATATAAACAAATTGCTTTATCACAATTATCAAAGGAGGAATTAGAAGATGAATAATGAAAATAAAACTCCTAGACATCATGGACCAAATAAAGTAGTAGAACATGCAAAAGACTTTAAAGGTTCATTAAAAAGATTAATAAAAGAATTAAAAAAATACAGAATTTTAATTGTAATTTCATTAGTACTTGCAGCATTAGGATCAATTTTATCAATATTTGCTCCTAACCTTTTATCAGATTTAACAGATGAAATTAGTAAAGGACTTGTAGTAAATACTAATAATATAGAAAAAATAACAAAAGTAACTACAAATAATATAAATAGTGATGCAACTAAATTAAAAATTCAAAAAATTTTAAACATAAAATTAGACGAAAATACTATTAAAGAAATAATGAGTGATAATGATATATCTTATGAACAAAAAAATAAATTTAGTGAATTATTAAAAAATAATAATGATTTTTTAAAAAATATTGAATCATTGGATGATAGTATATTAAATAAGTTATTTGAAGATTCAATTTACGATGATGAAAAAATAACAAAAGAAGATAAAATAGAATTATTAAAAACACTTAATGATACTAAAAATATTAAAATTCCAGAAAGTATAAGTAAAGTTATATTTGATGAAATAGAAATAGATAATACAAAAATATCAAGTATTGATCAAGTAAAATTTTTAACAACAATGAGTAAAATAAAAAAAGACACAAAAAAAGAAGAAATATATTCTAAAATAGATGAAATGCCAGATAGTATTAAAAAAGTAATATCACCAACGATGAATATAGAAAAAATAAGAAATATTGCTTTAACACTTGTTATATTATATCTTGTAAGTGCCTTATTTACTTATATAGAATCAATTTCTATGACAGATGTTGCTAATAAATTTGCAAGAAATTTAAGAAGTAGAATATCTAAAAAAATAAATAAATTACCACTTAAATATTTTGATAAACATAGTTATGGAGATATTTTATCAAGAGTTACAAATGATGTTGATACAGTAGCTCAAACTATGAATAACTCACTGGCAACTTTAGTAAGTGCAACAACACTTTTTGTAGGAACAATAATAATGATGTTTTATACAAATGTAATAATGGCTTTAACAGCAATCATATCAAGTTTAATAGGTTTTGTCTTTATGTTTAAAGTTTTATCTAAATCTCAAAAATATTTTATTTTAAAACAAAAAGAACTTGGAGAAATAAATGGACATATAGAAGAAATCTATTCAGGATTAAATGTAGTTAAAACATATAATGGAATAGAAGATGCTAATAAAAAATTTGATGAATTAAATGAAAAATTAAGTGTAGCAAATCGTAAAAGTCAATTTTTATCTGGTCTTATGATGCCAATGATGAATTTTATTGGAAACTTAGGATATGTTGCCGTATGTATTGTTGGAGCACTTCTTGCATTAAATGGTAATATTAGTTTTGGTGTAATTGTTGCATTTATCACATATGTAAGATTATTTACATCACCACTTTCACAAATAGCTCAAGCATTCAATTCACTTCAATCGACTATGGCAGCAAGTGAAAGAGTATTTGAATTTTTAGATGAAGAAGAAATGGAAGAAGAAAATGATAAAATAATACATTTAGATAAAGATAAAGTAGAAGGAAATATTGAATTTGATAATGTAGTCTTTACATATAGTGGTAATACTAAACCAACAATAAATGGATTTAGTGCTAAAGCATTAAAAGGACAAAAAATAGCTATAGTAGGTCCAACAGGTGCTGGTAAAACAACTATGGTAAATTTACTTATGAAATTCTATACTATAAATAGTGGAGATATAAAAATTGATGGTGTATCAACCAAAAATTTAACAAGAGAAAATATCCATGAATTATTTACAATGGTACTTCAAGATACTTGGGTATTTAATGGTACTATTAAAGAAAATATTATATATAATAGGAAAAATATAACAGATGAAGAAGTAGAAAAAGTATGTAAGATTGTTGGATTAGATCACTTTATAAAAACACTTCCAAATGGGTATGATTCAGTAGTAAAAGAAAATGATTCAATATCTGCAGGACAAAAACAATTACTTACAATTGCGCGTGGTATGATAGAAAATGCTCCATTTTTGATACTAGATGAAGCAACATCAAATGTGGATACAAGAACAGAAGAATTAGTACAAAACGCAATGGATAAATTAACTAAAGGTAAAACATCTTTTATAATTGCACATAGATTATCTACAATTAAAAATGCCGATTTAATTTTAGTTATGAAAGATGGTAATATTATTGAACAAGGAAATCATAAAGAATTAATTAAAGAAAATGGTTTCTATGCAGAACTTTACAATTCACAATTTCAAAAATAGATAAATTTATCTATTTTTTTGTTTAAAATTAAGCAAAATATATTATAATAATAATGTAGTTAGGATGTGCGTTTTATGAAAAAGGATATTAAAAAGAATATAGTATTTAGCTTAGTATTATTTAGTATATGTATTTTAATATATTTATTATATTCTTTTATAATAAAACAAAGTTTTTTATTACCAAAAAACATTTTAGAAGAAATAGAATATAAAGAAGAATATAAAGATAAAAATATTGATATTAAATATGGTAATAAAATTTTAGGGTATAAAAAAGTATCAAATATAAAAATAATAAAACAAGATAAAATAAATACAACTAAACTTAAAACATATAAAATAGAATATGAAGCAAAATATAAAAACAAAAAAATTAAATTTATAAAAAAGATTAAAGTTGTAGATAAAACATCTCCAATTATAGAAGTTGATGTAAAAGAACCCCTAAATATATGTCCTGGAAGTGAATATGTAAATTTAAATGTTAAAGCAATTGATAACTATGATGGAGATTTAACCGAAAAGGTAGAAAAAAAACTAAAAGGAAATAAATTAGTTTTAAAAGTAACTGATTCAAATAATAATTCAAAAGTAAAAATAATAGATGTTTTATATAAAGATGTTGAAAAACCAACTATTAAATTAAATGGAATTAATAATGAAAAAATATTATTAAATGAAAAATATATTGAAAAAGGTGCAACCGCATATGATAATTGTGATAAGGACATAACTAAAAAAATCAAAATAAGTGGAAATGTTAATACAGATAAAAAAGGAATATATAAAATAAAATATGAAGTAGAAGATAGCAGTAAAAATAAAGTAGAAATAGAAAGAACTGTAGAAGTTGTAAATAAAAATAATATGAATAATGGGAAAAAAATAATATATCTTACATTTGATGATGGACCATATAAATATACAAATGAATTACTTGATATATTAAAAAAATATGATGTAAAAGTTACATTCTTTGTAACAAATCAATATCCTTCATATAAGAATATAATAAAAAGAGAAAGCGAAGAAGGACATGCTGTAGCTATACATTCATATTCACATAATTATAAAAAAATTTATAGCAGTTTAGATAATTATTTTAATGATTTAAATTTGATGAATGAAATTATAAAAAACCAAACTGGTTCATATACAACTTTGGTTAGATTACCTGGAGGAAGTTCTAATACAGTAAGTAGAAAATATAAAAAAGGTATTATGACTGATATAACAAATGAACTTACAAATAAAGGATATACTTATTTTGATTGGAATGTTACAAGTGGAGATGCAGGTCAAACTACAAATACTAAGGTTGTAATTAATAATGTTGTAAGAAGTATGAATAGCAATAAAACCTTAGTAGTACTTCAACATGATGTAAAAAAATTTAGTGTTGATGCTGTTGAATCAATTATAAAAGAAGGACTAGCTAGAGGATATACATTTAAAGCATTATCTAGTGATTCATTTACATCACATCAACATATTAATAACTAATTTTAACAATAAAGACAAATATATATAATAATAGTTTGTCTTTTTTTTCATATAATTAACTGGTGATAACATGTTTTATAAAAATATACATATTAGGATTAAAATGATTGGATTTCTAATAACAATGATGTTTTTTCTAGTAATAATAAAAGTATTTTATATCCAGGTAATAAGTTATAAGAAGTTAAATAAATTAGCAAGTTCACTATGGAATAGAAATCTACCAATTGAAGCTAATAGAGGAAAAATATATGATACAAACGGGAAAGTTTTAGCAGATAATAAAACAACTGTATCATTAGTATTAGTACCAAACCAAATAAAAAATAAAAAATTAGTATCAAAAGAATTAGCTAAAATATTAAATGTTTCATATGAAGAAATGTATAAACATGTTAATAAAAGAACATCCATGGAAAGAGTTCATCCACAAGGTAGAAGATTATCATTTGATATAGCAGATAAAATAAATAATTTGAAATTAGATGGTGTATATTTAGTAAAAGAATCACAAAGATATTATCCATATGATAAATTATTATCACATACATTAGGATTTGTTGGTATAGACAATCAAGGCCTTAGTGGACTAGAACTTACATATGATAAATATTTAACAGGAGAATATGGATCAATAAAATATACAAGTGATGCTAAAGGAAATAAATTAAAGTTGGAAGAAAGTTATGAAAAACCACAAGATGGTATGAATATGACTTTAACAATAAATTACGAATTACAAGAATCACTTGAAAGAGAACTAGATAATGCTGTATTAAAATACAATCCAGATCAAGCATTAGGTATTGCTATGAATCCTAAAACTGGAGAAATTCTTGCCATATCATCAAGACCAAATTTTTCACCTAGTAAATATAAAAATTACACAGTCGAACAAACAAATAGGAATTTACCAGTATGGATGACATATGAACCAGGTTCGACATTTAAAATAATTTCCCTTTCGAGTGCTTTAGAAGAAAAATTAATAGATTTAGAAAATGATCATTACCATGATTTTGGGAGTATAAAAGTTGAAAATGCAAGAATCAAATGTTGGAAACATGGTGGACATGGAAGTCAAACATATTTGCAAGTAGTGGAAAATTCTTGTAATCCAGGTTTTGTAACAATAGGACAAAAACTTGGAAAAGAAAAATTATTTAGTTATATAAACAAATTTGGATTTGGTAAAAAAACGGGAATAGATTTAAATGGAGAAAGTACAGGAATACTTTTCAGTTTAGATAAAGTAGGACCAGTAGAACTTGCTACAACAGCATTTGGTCAAGGTGTATCAGTAACACCAATACACCTTACTGTCTAATAAATGATACCTTTAGTATAACTAGAGGAATTACTAGTAAATATGCGAAAAAGTATGATGTTGAGTTTATTTATAATTGTTTTATAAAAATATAGATAAATGCACAGAAATGTGCGTTTTTTCGTGGTATAATATTGATAATTAAAGGGAGTGGTAATTATATGAAAAAGTATGAATTAGAGTTAACTGAAGATAATATAAAAAAAACGATTGAAAGTAATATATTGGGTAGAAATGCTAATTTAGTAATGTTGGGTAAAATGCTTTTAAATCAAAATGAAAATGTTATGATTTCATTAGATGGAACTTGGGGATCCGGAAAGACATTTTTTATTAAACAATTTGAATATTTAATAAAGAATATAGATAAATTTCCAGACAATAAAGTATTTGTTGAAACCAATAAAGAAGTATTTAGAAAATTAAAAGATAATAATTTAGTTATTTACTATAATGCTTGGCAAAATGATGATCATGATGACCCTCTAGAATCAATCATGTATGCTATTTTAAATGAATTTCCTAATCAAAAGAAACAGTTAATTGATTTTAAGGAATACAAAAAGATTGTTAAAGGATTTATATGGGATGTAATAAGGGTTGCTAGTCTTGAAACAATAGATATGAAACATTTTGATGAAATGAAAAGTTATGAAGATATTACTTCGTCTATTATTACTGTTGAGGAGAAGAAAGATTCATTTAATAAATTAGTTAATGAAATTTTAACTGATAATCAAAGATTAATTCTAATTGTTGATGAATTGGATAGATGTAAACCAACTTTTGCGGTTAAAATGTTAGAAACTTTAAAACATTTTTATGATAATGATAAAATTACAATTATTGTAGTAACAAATAATAGTGAACTATCACACACCATTAAAAAGTTTTATGGCTATGAATTTGATGGGTGTGGGTATTTAAATAAATTTTATGATGCTGTAATTAGTCTAGAAATTAAAGATATTAAACATTATTTACAAAATCAATTGAATTTTTGTAATAGAACTTATCTTCCTTATGATATGTCATATTTAATACTTAAATATTATAATTTTTCACTTAGGGAATGTAATAAGTTTATTACTATATATAACTTACTTAGTAGTTATATAGAAACTGAGTCCGATTTTCATAGAAATGAAAATTATGTATTTTCGAGTATCTTATTGCCTTTAGCAATAGCTTTAAAAATTAAACATATAGATTTATATCAACAATTTATGAATAATAAAGGAGATAATATTATAAGAGAATTTATAAAAGGTAGTGAAACAGATAAAGAAATGATTGATTGGATAAAAGAATTACTTGGTAATCCTGAACGAGATTATATTGATGTAATTATCGGTTATTATAAGCAAATATTTGATAAAAATAATTCTATTTATAGAATGAATTTTCATGATGCAATATCTTTATTAGGAACAAGACTTCAAATTGAAGATAATTCAAATGAATAATCGTTTAAATGTTACTTTTAAAACTAAAATATCAAAATAATAATTAAATAAGTAACATTAATACAATTAATTGACATTTTTTAGGAATATTAATTAGTTTTTCCTAAAAAATAAAAATGATTTGTTTTAATAGTTAAAGAAAAATGTAAGTGTAATTTACAAAATGATTAAAGTATGATATATTATAAGTGTAAATTATTCAAAGAAAGGAGCGTGATTAAGATGAAAAATTTACAAGTTATTAATAATGCAGAATTAATCACTACTCCTAATTTGTTAAACTTTTAGGAATATTCTTTTAGATTATAGAATTAATTCTGCATAATGCAGAATTTTTTTGTTAGGAGGATATTGAAATGATAATGAAATTAAATATTAATGATAGAGCAGCTCTAGCTATTAAGAATAATACTAAGAGAGTAGAAATTAGAGCAAACAAAGAAAATAGTGATCATGATTATAGTAAATTAAAAGAAAATGATATTATAGAATTTACTAGTAATGATTTAGGAGTATTTTATGTTAAAGTTAAAGAAGTAAATCATTATGATTCATTAGAAGAATTATTTACTTTAGAGGGTACAAGATATACAACTTCATCTACTAATGATAAAGAAGAAGCAATTAAAAATGTAAGCAAATTAGATGGATATCAAGAAGCTATTAAGAAAAATGGTGTATATGCTATTCATATAGAATATTTATATAGTGAAAACACTATTTGGGAAGAATTATATGAAAAAGCTAAGAATGTAAGAAATCCAAGAGATGTGTCAGGTATGATTAGTGCAGGACAAGTTGGAGCAGCAATACTTACTAAAAATCATAATATTTATACAGGGGTATGTATTGATACAGCATCAACATTAGGAATGTGTGGAGAACGTAATGCTATTGCTAATATGATTACGAATGGAGAAAATGAAATTATAAAATTAGTATGTGTTGATTCTAAAGGTAATGTTGGATCACCTTGCGGTGCTTGTAGAGAATATATGATGCAACTTTCTAAGAATAGTAAGGATATTGAGATACTAAAAGATATTGATACTAAAGAAATAGTAAAACTAGAAGAATTAATACCTGATTGGTGGGGTAAGACACGTGTATAAAAATAGAAAGGAATATGTTAAATGAATTTAATCGGTAGTAGAACTATAGAAACTGAAAGATTAATTTTAAAAAGTTCTAAGATAGAAGAGCAAAAAAGATTGTGGGAGATACTAATGATACCAGAAGTAAATAAATGGTATTTAACAGGTGCTAAAAAGCATACAAATAATCCTAGTCACTGGACTTGGGATAATCAGGAAAAATTTTATAAATCTAAAGTCGATAAAGCAGATAATAATGATGTATTTGTATGGAGTGTGTTTTTAAAACCGGAATATACAAATAGTGGTTATGAAGAAGTAATAGGGCAAGTATCTGCTCAAGAAAATGGAGAGGATATTACTATTCGTGATGTTGGTTGGTATATGGATCCTGCTTATCAAGGAAAAGGCTATGCAACAGAAGCTGCAAAAGCAATGATAGATTATATGTTTAATGAAGTAGAAATAAACGGTATTTCTTCTGGTGCTGTAAAAGATAATTTAGCGTCTTGTAAAATATTTGAAAAATTAGGATTTAATAAGATTGGTGAAATAGAAGAAGAATCACCTTATACATTTTATAATGGAATATTAACTTTTTCTAAATATGGATTGACAAGAGAGTGTTATTTTAATAATGAAAATAATAGAATATGAAGATAAATATCTAGAAGATGTTAAAGATTTATTAGTTGAACTAGAAGAATATATTGTATCAATTGATAAAGATAATTTAGATAAACTACATCCAGAATATAGAGAGAAGATGGCTATTTTAGATTTAGAAGAAGTTAAAAATAATGATGGTAAATGCTATATAGCAATTGAAAATGATAAAGCAGTAGGATTAATTATGGGAACAATAATTAAATTTGATGAGTATGATTATTTAGATTATAAATGTCCTAAAGAAGGGGAAATAACTGAATTAATAGTTTCTAAAAATGTAAGAAGTAAGGGCATAGGAAATATGCTTATGAATAAAATGGAAGAATATTTTAAATCAGCAGGATGTGAATATATTTTAGTAGATGTATTTGCTTATAATGAAAATGCCATTAAATTTTATGGTAAAAATGGTTATCATGCTAGAATGCATACAAAGATAAAGAAGATTGGAGATTAATATGACATTTAAAGAATTTTATATATCAGATAAAAATGGTAAAAGTAATTGTGTGATAAGAAGTTTATGTAAGATTTTAAATAAAGAATATAATGATGTTTATAATGACTTATGCAAAATTGCTGAAGATTTAAAGTGTGATTCATTTAATGATATACCAGTATTTGAAAAATATATGGAAGATAATAATATTTTTAATATTGATTATGATAAAGATATTATGATTAAAGATTTAAATTTGAATGATAATTCATATATTGTGTTTTGTTGGAATAAGAAAGATTATTATCATATGATTCCAATTATTGATAATGTTATATATGATAAAAACTCTGATTGTATGAATTTATATGTTATATCTATTTATAGAAAAAAATAAAATATATCAAAATACTTGATTTTTATTAAAAAAAGTAGTATATTAACGATAATTATTTTGAAAGGGGGATTATATATGAATTGTTTAAATACTTTTTTCAAATATTTTGGTAAAACAATTGATATGTTAAAATCATGCTGTTTAGATATGATGATTTTTTCTGACCTTTCAAATAAAATATTAGTAGATGAAGCGCGTTAATTTCTTGTGTAGAAATTTGCGCGCTTTTTATTTTGTTGGAGGTGTAATATATGAATGAAATTTCTTTGATTGATTTATTAAATAATGTAAGGTTATATAATGAGCTGGAAATACCACAAATTGAAAAAGCTTATCACTATGCTGAATCATTACATGAAGGGCAATTTAGGCAAAGTGGTGAGCCGTATATTTCACATCCATTAAATGTAGCATACATTTTATCAGAAATGCATGCTGATGCTGATACCATTTGTGCAGGCTTATTACATGATACACTTGAAGATACTGAAATAACTAAAGAGGCAATTGCCGAAGATTTTAATAAAGAGGTTGCTAATTTAGTGGATGGTGTAACAAAAATTAGTAAATTAAATTTTTCTACAAAAAATGATCAAAACATGGCTAATACTAGAAAAATCATTACAGGATTAACAACTGATGCAAGAATAATAATTATAAAACTTGCTGATAGACTTCACAATATGAGAACACTACAGTTTAAATCTGAATTTAAACAAAAAGAAAATTCAATGGAAACAATGGATATTTTTGTTCCACTTGCTTATTATATTGGAGCATATAGAATAAAATCAGAATTAGAAGATTTATCTCTTCAATATTTATATCCAGACAAGTATAAAAGAATAGAAGAAATAAAATTTAAAATAGAAAATGATAGTAGAAATTGTTTACAAAAAATGTTATCTACAATCAATAATATTTTAACTGATAAAAATATTCCAAATGAAATAAAGGTTAGAACTAAGAATATATATGGAATATACAAGAGATTAAATGAAGGACATAAAATATCAGATATTCATGATTTATTATCCCTAAAGATAATGGTAGATGATATAGCTACATGTTATCAAACACTTGGATTAATACATCAAGAGTATCATCCAATTAATGATAAATTTAAAGATTATATTTGTAATCCAAAAACAAATATGTATAGAAGTTTACATACGACTGTGTTTGGACCAGAAGATAGGCTTGTTCAAACACAAATTCGAACATTCGATATGGATAAGATTTCTTCATTTGGATTATCTGCTTATTGGGATATAGAAAAAGGAAATGCAAGAAATGTTATGCAAGAAGATTTGAAAAATAAATATCAATTTTTTAAATCACTAGTTGAAATAAATAAAGTATTTGCAGATAACCAAGAATTTGTATATCAAGTTAAGTCAGAATTATTTTCTGATAAAATATATGTTTATACAACAAAAGGTGAAACTATAGAACTTCCAAAAGGTTCAACTGCAATAGATTTTGCATATAGAATTCATTCTGATATTGGAAATACAATGGTATCAGCAGTAGTAAATGATAAAATGGTAGATCCTGATTATGTGCTTCATAATAAAGATAGAGTTAGAATTATTACTGATATAATGTCATATGGACCTAGAGAAGAATGGATAGATAAGGTACAAACAACAAAGGCTAAAAGAAAAATAAAAGAATTTAATAAAAAATAAAAGATTGAGTTTATAGTGATCTCATTAAAAAAACTAAAAAGAAATAAGGAGGTGTTCATATGAGAAAATTAATGAAAAAATTTAATAGAAAATATGATATGCTTTGCACTGCATAATTTCTTATTTCAAATGTCATAGTTAATACGCTATGACTTTAAAGGGAGGTTAATAAATGGAAAATATAAAGAGTAAAATTATTCCAAATACCATGAAAAAAAATATAGATGAAATTTTGGAGCAACAATTATTTAATGCAAATAGATATTATGCAGAATCTAATCCAAATATTAGTCAATTAATGAGTAATGAATTATTAAATGGACCTGAAGTTTTTTTAAAGAAATTGATAGATAGATGGAATTGGCATAATTCATATTATGAAAAGTTATTAGAACCAGCATTTTCTGACATAGTAAGAAATGATAATATGGAATTATCACCTAATGAGATAGAAAATCTAATAAAAATATATTCAACCTCATGTGCTGTTGACGAAGCTACGCTTGTTATGTCTGGTGCCATAAAGAAGTATTTGGATTATAATTGTAGATTTATTTCTACGACAGATGAGAATATGAAATTAGAAGAATCTAATCATCTTTTAATAACTCCACCTGTTGAAACATATTTTGCTCAATATCAGATTGACCATTTATATTACATATATTTATTAAAGTTTGAAAACAATAAATCAAACGAGTTTAAAAAATATTTATTAAATAAATATCATGCTAATGATGTTGAAATATTTGAATCTAGATTTTCAAAAAGATTTAAAAACTATCTTGATTCAACAATAACAGCAAAGCAACTATTAGATGATATTAAAAAGTATTCTATTTCCGATGAATATAAAATTAAACATTTTTATTTCACATTGGAACATCCTGATAGAAAAGCAATAAGAGACATAATTGTTTTTGATAATCTGAATGAAAAATTAATTGCTAGTAACTTAATTGGGATATCTGGTTTTTTGTTAAGAAGAAAAATTTTAGAATATTTAAATGAAAGTATGATTTTACCAAATAATGGGTATATATACGAATACAATAAAGAAACAATTATTGCATCTCTTGAAAAGTTACAAAGTGAAAGGACATTAAAAATGGAAAAAAATGTTAGGCTTTATAAGCAAAGAGGGGATACATGTGCCATTGCATGTATGATGATGGCATTGGAATATTTTCATATAATGGAAAAAGCAAATTGGTATGATGAAAGGCGATATTATAAAATTTATGGTTCGAAATATATGAGTGGTACTCCATTTTCTGCATTAGCATTTCATTTTTCAAAAAATGGATTAGATACCACACTATATCATGAAGATTTGAATTTATTTAATAATGATAAAGGGGTGTTAAGTAAAGAAGATTTTCAATTTGCAATGTCAGAATATAAAGAAATGTTAGATAGAGCAAAATTGACAGGCACTAATGTTGTTAATGGGATTAAAATTAATTCGCAATTAATAAGAAAAGAATTAACAAAAGGAAATCTTGTTATTGTAGCTGGTGAAATTCCAGGTGGATATCATGCAATTTTGATATCTGGTTATGATGATAATAAATTTATAGTATGTGATCCTTTATTTAAAGCAAAACAACTAAAAACTGCTGAAGAATTAGATGAGTTTATGGATACAAGTATTGGAAAATGGTTTATCTCTGTAAATAATAAATCAAAAAGTAAGAATGAACTACTATCTAACTTAGACAAATTTAGTGCTGATGCTAATATTATGATGAAATCCGATGATAAAATTAGGAGATTAAAATATGGAGAAAAATAATTATTTATTTTATTCACAATATTTAAAGGGGAAAAGCTTATCTAAGAAGGAAATACTTATTTCTAAAACTAAAATATCCTATCTAATTGGACCATTACTAAATCAAAATTTTGATAGTAATTCATTTTATAAGCGATTAACATCAAACAGTATATATTCATTAAAGATTTATAAAAAAATGTTTGGCTTTAGGTGTAGAAAATTGATTGACACATACAAGAATGATTTATCTGATAATGAGGTTATTGAAATATTTAATGATGGAAATATTATTAAACATAAAATAATAAAGTTGCCAGGTGATAATAATGACTAGAAATAAGTTGATTTTAAATAGAGAAGAAATATTAAATGTACTAGGAAAAGAATATGCGGGATTATCAAATATTTTTAGTGATAAATTTGGTATTGTAAATGCAATGTTGGAACGTCATGAATTAGATAAGTATGGTTTATATATGTATCAATGTTTAAGTGCTAATACAAAAAAATTGTTTGATATTAGCCGTGATGTTTCAAGCGGTGGATTAGGAGTTAACGAAGATAAAACTGCAGCAATGACAAGTTGTCTAGCAGAAGCATTAGAAAGATATTGCATGTCTTATATACCTAAAAACGAAATAATTTCATGTAAAAAAGATAATCTTAATAAAAAATATGTTTTTTCTGATTTTTCTACGTATAGCAACGAACAGTATGCAATGCTTGATAATTTTTTAAATCCAAATTCTGATGTTATAGAATGGACAAAAATATATGATATTAAAGATAGGAAAAAATATATGTTTTGGCCTGCCAGTTTAATTTATCTGCCGTTTGATATTAATAAAGTTGTAGCTGAAACAACCTCTACAGGAATGGCCGCAGGTTTTTCTATAGATGAATGTATAATGAGCGGTTTAATGGAGTTAATAGAAAGAGACGCTTTAATGATAAATTTTATGCAACGTCTTAATCCACCTGAAATCGATATTAATACAATATTTGGAAAAAATAAAAAAATTATTAATAGCATAATGAAGGATTATAATATAAAGATTTATAAATTATATTCTGATTTTAATGTTCCGGTTTATTTATCAATAATATATAAAATAGATAATAATAAAAATCATTATGGAATAGGTGCTTGCGCCAGTTTAGATTCAGATTATGCAATTAATAAATCTTTAAAGGAATGTTTATTTACATATTTTTATTCTTTGAATATTATGGACGTAAGACAAAAAAATCCAGACAAGATCAAAACATTATATGAACATTTTTTATATTATCAAGGTGACAATTTTAACAAGTTGTTATTTAATAGTAAATTAGTTAAATATAAAAAAGAAAAAATTTCGTTTGATGATGTTTTGATTAATTTAAAAAAGAATGATATTAATGTTTATTTTAAAGAATTAACTACTGAAGATATAAAAGATACAGGAATTAAAGTTGTTAAGGTTATTGCACCATCGTTAATTGATTTAAATAAAAGTCATATTTATCCAAGACTTGGTGCTAAAAGATTTTTTGTTGTACCTAAAAAATTAGGATTAAAACATAGCAATGATTTAACAACTTTACCACATCCGTTTCCATAGGAGGTAAGAATATGAATAATAATAGTTTTAATGATGAAATAGATATTTTAATCTATAATTATTTTAGTTATTCAATTGGAAAAGAAAAAATTTATAATTTTATTAAATCTAACCAATTAGATTACAATGATATAGAAAAAAGATATTTATGGTTAAAAAACATGAATATTGATCCAAATGTTATACATTTAAATGAAAATCATCAAAGCATATATGAAATTTTTGATAAATGTAATGTAATGTTCAATGAAAATAATATAGAATATTATTATACGAGTGGTATTTTGTCTTATATTCTTGTTAATAAAGAATTACAGCGCTATCATCATGATTTAGACATATTTGTTAATATGAATGATTTAAAAAAATTAGAGCAAGTTTGTAGTAACTATGGATTTACATTTAAAAGACAAATTGGCGATAGAAATGATGGAACGAAAAGAGTAATGTTAAAAATGTATTATGAAAATGCATTAGAAATTCCAATTACACTTTTTATGTATGTAAGACGAGAAGATAATACTATTGAACAAAATGATTATTTTATAGATGGTGGTAAGTTTTATATAGAAAAAATTTATAATTCTCCATTAGTTGTGAACTTAAGTTTTTCTGATGAACCAAAATATCATAATAATATAAAATATTTTGCGATAACACTTGAAGCATTATATTTAAGTAAAATTGGAAATAGATCTAAAGATATATATGATTGTTCACAATTTGAAGAGTATTTAGATTTGTATAAGGTCAAAAAATTACAAAATGAGTTTTTCAATAATAAACAAAATGAAGTGTTTGCAGCATATAATGATCCCTATTATGATTTTGTTTTTTCCGATTTTGAATCTAAGAATAAGGTGTTGTTAAAATGATAGATTATAGCTTATATTTATGCACGGATAGTGGTATTAATAGGAATTATGATATACAAGAGTGTGTTCGTCAAGCAATACTTGGTGGGGTGACTATTGTTCAAGTGCGTGAAAAGAATAAAACAACAGAAGAAATGTATTTAATAGCAAAAAAAATAAAAAAGGTAACTGATGCTTATAGTATTCCTTTAATTATTAATGATAATGTAGATGTGGCTTTAAAAATTAATGCAGATGGTATTCATATAGGGCAAGATGATATTTCTTGCTTAGAGGCGAGAAAAATTTTGGGAGAAGACAAAATTATTGGTGTTACCGTAACAACGTTGGAGCAGGCTAAAAGAGCCATTGAACAAGGTGCAACTTATTTAGGAGTAGGTGCAATTTATAAATCAACAACAAAAAAAGATGCAAAAATTGTTAGTCATGACGAATTTCTTAAAATTTTAAATTATTGTAAGATTCCTATAGTTGTTATCGGAGGAATAAATGAAAATACTATTCCTAATTTTGAAAATTATAATATTTCTGGTTATGCAATGATTAGGCCTATATTAGAAAATGAAAATATTACAGAGTCATCAAGAAAATTAAAAAAACTTATTTTATCGAATAAAGCTTGATACATATTAGAATTCTACAATCGTATCAAAAAAGTCCAAATTCGTACTAAAAACGGACTGAATTTAACTTGAATTAGTTTTGTCAAGTGATATAATATAGTAAAATATGCAAGAACTATGAAGAAAACTTGCATGTTTTTTTGTGGCATAAATTGTACATTAAATGAGCTTGACCCGTGTTTGTCAATAGTTATAATAATGTATGATATGAAAAAATTATGTGGAGAGGAACTATGTGTCCTTTTCTTTTTAATTTGGAAGAAGGTGTTATATAAATTAAAAACTAAAGGAAGCGCATTTTTTTAATGAAATAGTATAGTGTGGTCACTTTTATTTAAAAAAGTAGCCACTTACTACTTAAAAAGTAGTCATTTTTGCAAGTGCAAAAATAGTTGTGCCACCCATTTTATCCTTGTATTTATAAGTAATTAAATGATTTTGGGTGGTATTCACCTTATGCCCATTAAAAAAATGCTAGTTTTTTTACCTAAAAAATACCTGAAAAAAGTGAAAAGTGGCTACTCTACATATTAAAGAATGAATGAAAACATTTAATTTTTTTTATAAAAAACCTCTTGCAAAATTCATTTTTTTAAGTGATAAATAGTAAAACTAAATTTTAATTTATTGATACTTAATTTAAGAAATAAGAGACTTTGATATTAATTTTAATCAGTTATTAGTATAAAAAAATAAAGTCTCTTAAAATGGCTTAAATTGAAAATGAAGGAGTGTGTTTAATATGTATTTAAAAAATAAAAGTAATGAAGTAAAAGTATTAGTTTTAAAAATAAATGAGCTTGATAAAGAGAATAAACTAAAATTTATTAATTATATTTTTGATTTATGGGATAAAAATCAAATTAATAGTTTGAATGAGGTTAATCCTAATTTACTTGATGATAGTATTGATATAGAAATATTTAATCGAAGTAGTATTGATTATCGTTATTTAGTAATTGAGATTAAAAAGTATTGGAATTATAAATATAATCTTTATCGACTTTATCCAAAAGAATATAGAAAATTAATACCAGTATTTGAAAGACTATCATTTGAGGAAAAGAAAGATGTACTTGCAGAATTATTCTTGATATTAGAATATGATGAATTTTTACCTGATAGTATTGATGGCTATGAAATAGCTAGAAGAATTTTAAAATATTAATATTAAAAACTAAATTGTTATTTGAAAACTTAATTTATTTCAAATGATGATTTAGTCTAATTTTGTCCTTTGAGGTGTTTAAGTTTTCAAATTTTTTGTAGAACTTAATACCTTAAGTTCTTTTTTAGTTTTTATAAAAATAAACTTAAAAGAAAGGACAAAGTATATGGAAAGCATGAATAAAGTTCCATCTAAAATAATTGAAATAGAAACAAGTATTAAACTACTTGAATATTTAAAACGAAGAAATATTATAGATGATGGAATGTATAATTTTTGTATTAATAAATTATTAAATAAAATTGAAATAGAAAAAAGTAAAATTAATGATGAATATATAAATGATTTGAATAATTATAAACTATTAACTTAGGAGGTGTGATTATGGACTTATATACAGTTAGGAATAATATTATGAAAGGTGTTCCACTACAAGAATTAAATTTAAGAGTATGTTTTTATGCAAGAGTATCAACTGATAAAGATGAACAATTACATTCTTTACAAAGTCAAATATCTTTCTTTAATGATTATATTAGTAAAGTTCCTAACTGGGAATTTATAGGTTCATATATTGATGAAGGTATTAGTGGTACACAGGTTAAAAAACGTGAAGAATTTTTAAGAATGATTGAAGATGCTAAGAGACATAAATTTGATTTAATATTAACCAAAGAAATCTCAAGATTTTCAAGAAGTACACTAGATAGTATTATGTATACACAAGAACTTTTATCTAATGGTGTTGGTGTTTATTTCTTAAATGATAATATAAATACAATACTTCCTGATTCTGAACTTAGACTTACAATGATGTCATCTATTGCTCAAGATGAGGTTAGAAGATTATCTGAAAGAGTTTCATTTGGTATGAAAAGAAGTATTGATAATGGTGTTGTACTAGGATCCTCTAATATTTATGGTTATGTAAAAGATAAAGGAAAACTAGTAATTGATGAAAATCAAGCAGAAATGATTAAGATAATATTTGATAGATATGCTAATACGAGTGATGGATTATCTAAAGTATCAAGGTATTTATTTAGTTTGGGATATAAAAGTAGAATAGGTAAAAGAATAGATACTACAATACTAACTAGAATTATAGAAAATCCTAAATATAAAGGATATTATTGTGGGCATAAATCAAAAGTATTAGACTATCGTACTAAACAAAAGAAAAGATTAAATGAATCTGATTGGATTGTTTATAAGGACTATGATAATGTTCCACCAATAGTATCTGAAGAATTATGGGAAAGAGCTAATATTAAATTAAAACAAAGACAAGATAGTTTTACTAATCGTGCAGTTAATAAGGCAGTATTTCAAAATAGATATACTTATTCAGGAAAAATATATTGTGGATGCCATAATCTTACATATCACAGATCAAGTGCTGGAAAAAGAAAAAATAATCCTGTATGGGAATGCCAAGTATATAGAAAAGAATCACTTAAAGGATGCTCTAATCCTAGAGTATTTGAACTAGAACTTGATGAAGTATTTAAAGATATGTTTAATAAATTATTTAAGAAAAGAAATATTATCTTTAATGAAATATTAAGTGAATGTAAAAATTATTTAGAAACAAATAATAATGAAATAGAAATAAAAAATTTAGAATCTAAAATAATAGTTTTAAATAATAAAAAAGATAAATTACTAGAACTTGTTATGGAAAATTATTTATCCAAAGATGATTATAAAAAACAAGTAGATTTAATAAATGAGGATTTAAGTATATATCAAAATAAAATAAATGAATTAGAAAGTAATAATAAAGATAAAAACTATATTGAAAATAAAATTAATGAGATTAAAAGTTCATTAGAAAAGTGTTTAGAAGATGATAAATGTTATAGTGATATATTTAATGAACTAATAGAAAAAATAATAGTTTATAAAGAAAGTGAAAAACAAATAAAATTAGATATTTACATAAAGACAGGAGAAAGCATATATACTACTTCTGATAATTTAGGTAAAAAGTTTCATTTATTGGACTCCCATACAACAAATAACAGCAGTAAGTGCTGCTATAAATGGGGGAATACTCTATAAGCCATATATTGTAAAAAGTATAAATGAACCAGAGACAAATTCTGTAATATTAGAAAATAAAAGTAAAATAATTAGAAAAGTAATAAGTGAAGATACAAGTAAAAAGGTAAGATATGCACTAGAAAGCGTTGTAACAAACGGAACAGGAAGAACGGCTTTTATTGATGGATATAGAGTAGGAGGAAAAACAGGAACAGCCCAAAAGGTAAAAGATGGAAGATATATGGTTGGAAACTATATTGTATCATTTATAGGATTTTTACCTGCAAATGATCCCGAAGTAGTTGTTTATATAGCAATAGATAATGCAAAAGGAATTACTCAGTATGGTGGAACAATAGCAGCTCCAATCGCTAAAGCTGTTTTAACAGACTCTATTAGAATACTAAATATAAAAAAGCCAACTGGATCAAGTGAAAAAAAATATAATTATAATGATAAAAAATATATAAATATTCCAAATGTAGAAGGTATGAGTTTAAAAGATGCTATAAAAGAACTTAAAGGTTTTAAAGTAGAATATACTGGAACTGGAGATAAAGTAATATATCAATCTCCAAAGGAAGGTGAAAGAATACTAGAAGGAGAAGTAGTTAAATTAATGTTAGGAGGTTAAATATGTTAATATTAACAAAATCAGTATTAGCTTTAATGATATCCTTTTTACTTGCAATAACATTTGCAATTATATTAATACCTATATTAAAAAAAAGGGCTAATCAAAGATTAAGTGTGTATTTAGAGATTAGACATAAGAGCAAATCACATACTCCAACAATGGGAGGATTAATATTTATATTTTCAAGTATTTTCACATTATTAATCTTATATATAACAAATAGAATAGAAATAACTTATAATTTTTTAATAGTAATATTTATTTTTATTGCATATGCATTTATAGGATTTTTAGATGATTATTTAATAATAAAGAGAAACAACAATAAAGGATTATCTGAAATAGAAAAATTAATATTACAAATTATTGTAGCAATAATTTTTTTCTATTTGTTTTTAAAAGCGGATAATGAACCATTATTATGGATACATTCACTTAATTTAAAATTAGATATTGGTTGGTTTTATGGTTTATTTATCTTATTTATTTTAGTAGCAAGTTCAAATGCAGTTAATATAACAGATGGATTAGATGGATTAGCGGGAGGTCTATCAGCAATTGCAATTACAACGTTTGGTATAATTATGTATGCTACAGGATGGTTAGAAGGATATGAAGAAATTGCTTTATTTTGTTTTATACTAGTTGGCGGAATATTAGGATTTTTAGTTTTTAATGCCAATCCAGCTAAAATATTTATGGGTGATACAGGATCATTAGCACTTGGAGCAACATTAGGTACGCTTGCTATTTTATCAAGGCATGAGTTACTTTTAATATTAATAGGAATTGTATTTGTTATAGAAACACTTACATGTTTAATTCAAAGATACTATTATAAATTAACTAAAAAAAGACTTTTTCCAATGACACCAATACATCATACCTTTGAAAAATTAGGCTGGAATGAAAAAGATATTGTTAAATTATTTTGGATAGTAGGTTTAATAGGATCTATGTTATCTATTATATATGGAGTATGGTTATGAAAAAAAAAGAAATTGATATATTAATTTTAATAGCTATTATAACTATAAGTATATTTGGCGTTATAATGGTTTATTCATCATCGTATGTTTGGGCAGAATATAAATTTAATGATCCTTTTAAATTTGTAAAAAATCAAAGTTTATTTTTAATAATAGGTATTATTTTAATGATAATAGTAAGCAAAATAGATTATAAAATATATTATGAAAAATCTAATCTACTGTTTATAATAGCAATAATTTTATTAATATTAGTAGCGATACCAGGTATTGGAACAGTAAGAAACGGAAGTAGAAGTTGGTTCGGAATAGGATCATTTGGAATACAACCTAGTGAAGCTGCAAAACTTTCTTTAATAATATTTACATCTAAATATTTATGTAATAATAATAAAAATCTAAAAAATATAAAAAAGGGTGTATTTCCTATATTATTTATTACTTTATTTGTATTTGCACTTATTATGTTACAACCAGATTTTGGAACAGGATTTATTATTTTAGTTACTATAATTGGTCTATTATTTGTAGGAGGAGTTAATTTAAAATTTTTTATCTATTTATTTTTAATAGGACTTATTGGAATAACGGGACTTATAGTAGTAGCACCTTATAGATTAAAAAGAATACTCTCATTTCTAAATCCATGGACGGATCCATTAGGAAGTGGTTTTCAAATTATTCAAAGTTTATATGCAATAGGACCAGGTGGACTTTTTGGATATGGATTTTTAAATTCAAGACAAAAACATTTTTATCTTCCAGAACCACAAACAGATTTTATATTTTCAATAATAAGTGAAGAATTTGGATTTATGGGAGTTGTAATTGTATCAACATTATTTTTAATAATAATAATTAGAGGATTTAAAATAGCTAAAAATATAAAAGAACCATTTGGAAAGTTTTTAGCATTTGGTATTGTATTTGGACTATCATTTCAAGCACTTTTAAATTTAATGGTTGTAACAGGATTAATTCCCGTTACAGGTGTTACACTTCCATTTTTAAGTTATGGAGGTTCTAGTTTATTAATAACATTATGTAGTATGGGAATTATACTTAATATAAGTAGATATAGTAAATAATAATTTAAAATATTTAGAATATATGTTACTATGTATATAGCAATAATTAAAATAAAAATTAGAATATTTGATGCAATAAGTAAAATTAAAATATTAAATATTTTAAATAACACTTATTTTTAAAGGTAAGTGCTATTTTATATTTAACCAATAAAAAATATAGTATTTTAGGTGATTGTATGAGTATAAAAAGATGTACAAAATGTAATGGTATAATTTATAATGGATGTTGTATAAAATGTGGTTTAATGGATAATAATGTTTATATAAAAAAAGAAAAAAATATATCAAAATATGATGAATATAGAAATTATAACGAAGATTTTGATTTAATGTTTCATAATGATAATGGATATATTCCATTTTTAATAGGACATTTATATTTTTCATATAGAAATTATTTATTTTTAGGTATAATTTCCGAAGTACTTGAAATAATTGCATTTATAGGTATGTATTATTATTTAGATAAATTAGTAATTTTTTCTAATATTATTGGCTTTTTTGTATTTACTATTTTAACATTTGCTATAGTTAGGTTACAATTTTATTTATTTTCTAATAAAATCTGTTTAGCATTAGATAAAAAAAAGATAAAAAAATATAAAGAAAAAAATTTAAAATTTAAAAGTAAAATAAAACTATTTATAAATTTATTAATAGATTTTTTATTAATGTATTTTATATTCTAACGTTGAAATATTAAATTTTTAATAAAAAAACTTGACAAAATAAATTTGTTCATGTATATTAATTAAGCAAGTGAGGGGATATAAGCATTAGTGTGAGCTATCCCGGGCTAAAATTATTGAAGCCTACACAAGATACTTGGAGTCACGAATATTTATTGTTCGTGGTTTTTTTATATCTTGCACGAACAATATGAAAGGAGGAATATAGTGAATAGATATAAAAAGATAGAACTATCTAATTATCTTAATTATGATATAAGATTAAAAAATTATCATTGTTTTAATTATAATCTATTATATAATAGAACATTACTAGATAATATTGAATTACAATATCATAAAATAAATCTTTTAGAATATATTAAAGATGAAAAAGATTTTTTACTTAAACATGAAGATAGAAAAGAAAAAACGAAAAATTTTGAAAAGAAAAATAATCCATTAATATTAAAAAAAGACTATTTAGAGCATTATTATTTCTATCATTATATTCTTGTCATGTTGCTGGTAAAAATATTAAAATTCAAGAAAAAAGTAATATTGCTGATACATACTTAATGTTAAATAATTTAGCACAAGATTCAAATGAAGATATTAAAGATTATTTAATATATATAAAAGGTATAATATGTATTAGAAGTGAAATTACTAAGGTAAAAAGTACTAAGAAAAATAAAAAAATTAAAAATTGATGGAACAATTTTATTAAATGATCCATCAATAATAAAGAAAAAAATATTAATTAAAAAAATTAAATAAGAAAGAGGTTAAAATATGAAAAGACAACAAAAAAATAAAGAAATTTCAAAACAATTTCAAAAAGTAATTTTAGATTGCAAAGAAGATTTAATTAAAGTATTAGATGGAACTAGTTTCGCTAAAGCGATAGCAAAAAAAGATAAAGAAAAATATGAACAATATAAAGCAGGAATTTATAAAAGTGATGAAAAATCTGATTATGGAGATATATACATTTTAGCATTACTTGAAGGAATGGGTTTTCCAATGGATAAATTAGGAACTTATTTATATAAAGAATTAATTATGGAAGTAAAGGAACAATTAAAAGAAAAAGAAGAAACAATAGAATCATATAATGAAATTTATGATGATGTTAATAATTTTGATTCAAACTTATATTTATGGGTTGCTTCTGATTATCTAGAAATTGGAAGAAAAACATTTATGCTTTATATGAAACAAGCATTTGATAGTATTGATACAAGAAAAATAAATAAAGCTATAAGTGAAAATTTATTTGCTGGTGAGGCAAAACCAGATTATACATATCAAACTGTTCAATTAGGAATGCAGGCTTTAATATTTGATAGTCATACTAAAGAATCAGAAAAAGTTATAAGTTATATGAAATAGTAAGTGTATAAAAAAACAAGCTACACAAAGAGAAATATTATACATGAAACGCATGGAGTACCTACTTAATTTTTTAAGTAAGTATTCTGTGTTTTTAATATTAAAAAATATGGGATATAATTATTTAGAATAAGAAATAAAAGAAGAAAAAGGTGAAAATATGAAATTATTTTTAAGAGAAATAGAAGAAACTGATAAAAAAGAAATAGAAGAAATGGCATTAGAATTTAAAAATGCTAATGATGAACATCCTTTTGAAGGTGCTGGTGATTTAAAAAAAGTATTAGAACAATCATTTGAAGAGTTTTATAATAATTTAGAAAAAAATAAACATATAGATAGAATTAACCCTAATTTTGCTAACCAAACGACATATGTATTAAAAGATGAAAATAATCATATTTATGGAATCACTAATCTAAGACATGAATTAAAAGGAAGATTGTTTGAAATAGGCGGACATGTTGGTTATGCAATTAGACCTAGTGAAAGAAAAAAAGGATATGCTAAAATTCAATTAGGATTATTATTAGAAAAAATGGATGAAATGGGGATAGAAAAGGCACTAATAACATGCAGAGAAAATAACATTGGTTCTAAAAAGACAATGGAGAAATTTATTGGTCATTCAGATACATTAGTTAAATCTATGTATGAAGGAATTATGGAATATAGATATTGGATAGATGTAAAGAAATCATTAAAAAAAGATGTAGTCAAAAAAATATAATAAAATAACATAATAAAAAATAAAGAAAAAAATCTTTATTTTTTTATTATTTACTTGACATTTTAATAATACAAGCATATACTATACTGGTATACCGAATTGGTATAGTAGTATAGAAGGTGGAGTTATGAATAAAAAGGAAGAAATAATAAATGAAGCAAGGGAACTTTTTAATCTATATGGATACAAAAAAGTTTCAATGGATGAAGTTGCTAAAAAAGCAAATGTTACTAAAAAAACCATTTATTCATATTTCAAAGATAAGGAAGAGCTATTTAAATATTTTATAGAAGAAGAATTGTTAAATATAAAAAATAAGATTGACAATGAAATAAATGATGAATCATTTATAGATAGTTTAACAAAAAGTATTATAACAATGTTAAAACTTAGAAAAGAAAGTCCTATTGTAAAAAATTTAATTAAAAATAAAAATGATTTACAAAGTATAGAATTTTTGAAATTATATGATAATGATATTATAAAATATATAAGTAACTTACTTGATGAAGAAATAAAAAATGGTAATATAAGAAAGTGTGATACGAAATTAACATCATTTATTATTTATAATGTATTTGTAGCTGTATTATTTGAATATGAGTATGAACTAGATGAAGTAAAAGTAGCAAGTGAAATAACTTCAATTCTAAAAAATGGCTTAATTAAATAGGGAGGTTTAAATTATGAAAAAAGAAAATAAATTATTTAGAAATATTATAATTATAGCAGTATTAATAATACCTTTTATGTATAGTTTCTTCTATTTAAAAGCATATTGGAATCCATATGGAGAAGGAAATATAGATAATTTACCAGTAGCAGTTATCAATAGTGATACTGGCGATAAAGGAAATTTATTAATAAAATCAATCAAAAAATCTAAAAAACTTAAACTAAGTATATTAGATAAAAAAGAAGCAGAAGAAGGACTTAATAATGGTAAATATTACGCTATTATAAATATCCCAAGTGATTTTACAAAAGATATAGAAAGTGCTGGAACAACTAATAAAGTACATCCAACAATTACATATCAACCAAATCAAAAATCAAATTATTTATCTAGTCAAATAATTAATACAGTAATGGTTACTGTAGAAAAAAGTTTAGATAATGAAATTAATTCAGGAATTGTAGATAGCCTATCAACATCTATAAATGAAGTACCTGATAATTTAGATCAAATAAGTACAGGATTTTCTAAATTAAGTGATGGAACAACAACACTTGAAAATGGTAGTAAAGATTTGGATAATGGTGCATTAACTCTTTATAAAGGAACAAATACCTTAAAAAATGGAACTACATCATTAAAGGGTGGAATAAGTAAATTAAAAAACGGTTCAAAAACACTTGAAAGTGGTTCAACTGAACTTAATACAGGAATTAATAATGCATATTTAGGAAGCACAAAAATAAAAGAAGAACTAGATAAAAAAATAACTTCTTTAAAAAATGATAATAGTAGTGCAATAGATGATGAAACATTAAATAATATTAAAGAAACATCTGTAGATACTGTTAAAAAAACATTTACAGAAGAATACAAAAATAAAATAGGAATTAGTGCTATAGAAAGTACTAAAAACACATATAATAATAACCTAACAAAAATAGTTGAAGGATTAAAACAATATGGAATAAATGCAACAACATATTGTGTTAGTGATAATGTAAGTGAAAGCTTTAAAACATATTGTGATAATTATAAAAGTTTAAAGGCATTATTAACAGAATTAGACAATCCTAAAAGTACTATATATATGACTATATATAATGTTGCCGTAACATCATCAGTTAGTGCTTCAGAACAAACAGCAAGTATTGTAAGTACAACTGTTGCAAAACAAGTTGCAACAAAAGCAAAAGAAACATCAATAAAAGAATCAATTTCTTCACTTGAAGTATTAAGTAGTAGTTTAAATGAATTAAATAACGGATTATATAAATTAAACGTTGGATCTAAAAATTTAACTAATGGATTATCTACTTTATCAAGTGGAATAAATGAACTTGAAAGTGGAGCTTTAACACTTAATAGTGGAGCAAGTGAATTAAATAATGGAGCATTATCATTAAGTGATGGAACACATAAATTATATAATGGAGTAACAACATTAAATAGCAGCGTTAAAAATTCTAAAATAGAATTAGATAATAAAATAAATGATACAAAAGATGATTTAAAGAAAGTAGAATCATTAACAGATTATGCTAAAGAACCAGTTAAATTAGAAACAAAAGAAGTTAATAAAGTATCAAGCTATGGTACAGCATTTGCACCATTATTTATATCAATAGCATTATGGGTAGGAAGCTTAATGATGTTTATAGTGCTTTACTATGATAAAAATGAAAGATTTGGATTACTATCAATTAGTAGTTCAAAACGTGTAAAAAGAATGTTTGCATATCATCTATTAGCAACAATATCAGGAATTTTATTAGCATTCTTATTACAAGTATTACTAGATTTTGAAATAACAAATATATTCTTATATTACTTCATAATAGCATTAACATCTAATTGTTTCTTAGCAATATTAGAATTCTTAATAGAAAACTTTAGTGATGTAGGTAAATTCATAGGACTTATTGTTTTAGTATTACAACTTGCAGCAGCAGGGGGAACATTCCCAATTGAAACAGTAACAAAATGCTTTAGATTCCTAAATCCAATACTTCCTATGACATATACAATAAGATTAATAAAAGAATCAATTATATCAGTAGAAAGTTCTTTATTAACTAAAAACTTAATTATAGTTTTAGGAATAACTTTAGTATTTGTATTAATAAATTTAATATTAAATATAATTAAACAAAAGAAAAATAATTAAACCTCATTTAGAGGTTTTTTTCTGTATAAAATCATAAAATTAAATATGAATAATGAGTTAAATGATAAATTAAAACAATTAAAAATAGAAGAATTTATATGGATTATATATATAGGCATAATAGCACTTAGTTTCTATTCAAACAAATTAGAAAAAAACTATTTTATTTATAATGATTTAAATAGTAAAGAAAAATATAGAAAAACCATGATTTTCATATTTTCTATTTTAATTTTAGTATATTTATATTTTGTAAAAGATTCCTATGATGATTATAAAAAATTAAAAGAAAATGATTCGATTAAAAAGAAAAACTTAACATATTTATCTTTTATCGGATCACTTTTAATAGCTGTAAGTGGTTTTATATTTTTGTATATTGCTTATATGGATCAAAATATAGACGTAGAAATTGCATTTAATTAGTTCATAAAAAAAAAGATTATTTAAATAATCCCTTAAAAATTGAATTTCCTATTTTTCTACCAATTGTATTTAAAGCAGAATTAGTAATTTTGTCACTTGCTTTTTCAAGATTACTTTTTTTCTTTCTAACACTTTTATTAGTAGTATCATCTTTTTTTAATACATGGTTATCATTATTTATAACTTTTTCTTTAAAAAGCTTATTATCATTAATTTTTTCTAAAATAGATTCTGTATTTATTTTATTTTCATACTTTAAATAAAGCATACTATTTTTTATAACATTATTTCTTATATCATCACTAATTGTACCCATTTTACTTTGTGGAGGCAATATTGTTACTTTATCAACTATATTTGGTTCACCATTTTCTGTTAAAAATGAAACTAATGCTTCACCTGTTTCTAATGACTTAATCGCATCTTCCATATTAAAATTTGGATTTTCTCTAAAGGAATTACAAGCTACTTTGATAGCTTTTTCATCATTTTTAGTGTAATATCTTAAAGTGTGTTGAACTCTATTTCCAAGTTGTGACAATATTTCATCTGGAATATCACTAGGACTTTGAGATACAAAATAAATACCAATACCCTTAGAACGAATTAATTTAATAATACTTACAATATTTTTAATCATATGACTAGGTATCTCAGAAAAAAGTAAATGAGCTTCATCTATAAATAGTATAAGCTTTGGCTTTTCAAGATCTCCAACTTCAGGCATTTCATTATAAAGAGAATCAAGAATCCATAGCAAGAAACAAGCATATAAAGTAGGCTTTTTAAAAAGAGTAGTAGCGTCTAATATATTTATAAAACCTCTACCATCTAAAGCATCATATTTTATAAAATCTTTTATATTAAACTCAGGCTTTCCAAAAAAGAAATTTCCATCATCTTCCTCTAAAAAAAGTAAATTTCTTAAAATACTTCCTATACTTTGTGAAGTAATATTACCATATTTTAAAGTATATTCCTTTCTTTTTTCACCAACATAGTTAATTAAAGCTCTTAAGTCATTTAAATCAACAATTTCTAGATTTTCATCTAAAGCAATTTTAAAGATAATAGTTAAAACACCTTCTTGAGCATCAGATAAATTAAGCATACGAGAAAGAAGCTTAGGACCAATATTTGATATAGTAGTTCTAATAGGGTGACCATTTTTTTGATAAACATCAAAGAAATGTGTAGGAAAACTTTTAAATGAGAAATTTTCTAAATTCAAATCATCAATTCTTTTTTTTATTTTTTCATCTTCTACACCTTTAATGCACATCCCAGCTAAATCACCTTTAACATCTACTAAAAAAACTGGAATAGATGCATCAGAAAAACTTTCAGCCATAACTTTTAAAGTAATCGTCTTACCACTACCACTAGCTCCAGTAATAATACCATGTCTGTTTGCTACCTTAGGAGTTATAAATACTTCTTTTTCATTATTTTTACCGATTAATAATTTATTATTTATATACATAATATTCCTCCAATATCTAATATAAATATATATAAAATAAATAAAAATGTCAATTATAAAAAAATATGTTATAATAAGCCCGAGGTGGTTTTATGGATGATATTATAGTTGCACAAAAAATAGTAGGAAATACCTATTCAAATATATCAAATAAAGCTATGTTTCATGAATATTCTTCTGTATATAAAAGCTCAAATGAAATGCTTAGTAAAATAAATAAATATACTAAAGAAAAAAAAGATATATTAACAGTTACTGCATCAGGGGATCAAATATTAAACTTTATTTGTAATGGAACAATAAATATAGATACATTTGATATAAGCCGTTTTGCATCATATTTTTTATTTTTAAAATTAGCCGCAATTAAAAATTTAACAAAAGATGAATATATAGAATTCTTTTTTGAAGCAATATTTACCTATGATGAAAAATATGATGATATGTATTATACATTAAGAAAAGACTTAAATAAAAAAGCAAAAGATTTTTGGGATTCATTATTTGACTATTTTGATTGGTATGATATATATAATTCCTATTTATTTTCAAGCGATGAAAAAAGTATAGGTTTTATCGAAAAGGAAAATATATACTTAAAAGAAAAAAATTATAATAAGCTAAAAGACATGATAGATAAAGTAAATATAAATATATATAATAGTGATATTTTCACTTTAGAAGAGTTATATAAAAATAAATATGATTTGATATATTTATCAAATATAATAAATTATGTAGATAAAATTAAATATAGAAAATTATTAAGTAAATTTAATTTAAAAGAAAATGGTACTATTTTAACATACTTTTTTGATATAAATGAAAATATAAAAAAATTATTTTTAGAAGAAAATTATAAATTCTATAGTTTTAAAGATACAACAGCAAAAGTAATGCAATATAAAAATAAATAATTGAAACATTTATAATTTAATAGTATACTAAATTTGATAAAAAGAGGTGTTTTATGAATATTGTAATAATAGGAGGAGGCGCAAGTGGACTTGTAGCCGCTATATATTTATCACGTAATAATAATGTTACTGTATTAGAAAAAAATGAAGTTTTAGCAAAAAAACTACTAGCAACTGGTAATGGTAGATGTAATTATTTCAATGAAGATTTTAATATAAGTCATTATAGAAGTAGTAATATAGATATATTAAAACAAATAATAACAGAAGAAAGTAAAAATAAATTATTAAAATTATTTGATAATATAGGAATAATTCCTAAAATAAAAAATGGATGTTACTATCCATACTCAAATAAAGCAGTATCATTTTATAATGCTTTATTAAATGAAGTAAAAAATAGAAATATAAATGTAATATGTAATTCAAATATAAAAAAAATAGATTATGATGAAAAATATGAAATAACACTAGAAGATAAAAAAATCATATGTGATAAATTAGTAATTGCAACAGGTTCAAATGCTGGTACCAATAATAAAGAAAATTTAAGCCTTGATTATCTAAGAAAGATAGGGCACTCTATAATAGAACCAGTGCCAGCTTTAGTAAAATTAGTTGCAAATACTAATTATTTAAAAAAATGGGATGGAATAAGAAGTGATGTAGAATTATCTTTATATGAAAATGATAATTTAATAGCAAAATCAAAAGGAGAAGCAATGTTTACTTCATACGGAATAAGTGGAATATGTACATTTGATTTAAGTGGAAGAGTAAATAGAGGATTACTAAGAAAATCAAAAGAAGAAATAGAAATAGATTTTATGCCTTATATTAAATACAATGATTTTGTTAGATATATAAATGATAGAAATAAAAAAATAAAAAATAGAACAATAAAAGAATTATTTGAAGGAATGCTAAATAATAAATTAATTGATATTTTATTAGAGGAAGCAAAAATAAAAAAAGATAGATATTGGAACAATTTAAATATATGTGATAAAGAAAAAATAAAAGATACCTTCAAAAAATTTAAAATTACTATCACAGGATCAAAAGGATATAATGAAGCTCAAGTAATGAGTGGTGGAATTCCTTTAAGTGAAATAAATATAAATACTATGGAATCTAAAATACAAAAAAACTTATATATATTAGGTGAATTATTAGATGTAGATGCTGATTGTGGAGGATTTAATTTAAGTTTTGCTTTTTTATCAGCTATAATATTAGGAGAAAATTATGATAAGAATAAGACAAATAAAAATACCATATAATGAAAGAACAATAGAAAATATTAAGAAAAAAGTATCAAAAAAATTAAATATAAAATTAGAAGAAATAAAAAAAATTAATATAAATAAAGAAAGCATTGATGCAAGAAAAAAGCCCGATATATATTTTATATATGAAGTAGATATAGAAGTATTAAATGAGAATAATATTTTAAAATATAATAAATCAAATGATATTTTTAAAATAGAAGAAAAAGAATATGAAATAAAAATTACAGGAACAAAAAAAATAAATAATAAAATAATTATAGTAGGAAGTGGACCAGCTGGCCTTTTCACAGCCTATTATTTAGCTAAATTAGGATATAAACCTCTCATAATAGAAAGAGGAGAAAAAATAGAAGATAGAGTAAAAAGTGTAGAAAAATTTTGGCGTGAAAATAAACTAAATAAAAATTCTAATGTTCAATTTGGTGAAGGTGGAGCTGGAACATTTAGTGATGGAAAGTTAAATACACTTATAAAAGATAAAGAAAACAGATGTAAAGCTGTATTTAAAATATTTGTAGAAAATGGTGCTGATCCTAGTATTTTATATAAAAATAAGCCACATATAGGAACAGATGTATTAAGAAGTGTTATAGTAAATATTAGAAAAAAAATAATAGAAATGGGTGGAACATTTAGATTTAATACAACACTAACTAATATAAATATAGAAAATAATAAAATAAAAAGTATCATAGTAAATGATATGGAAGAAATTAGTACGGATATATTAGTGCTTGCTATAGGACATTCTGCACGTGATACATTTAAAATGTTATATGATAAAAAAATAGTAATGAATCCAAAACCATTTGCTATAGGAATTAGAATCATTCATCCGCAAGAAATGATAAATAAAAATCAATATGGAAGTGTTTCAATAGATACAGCAAGTTATAAATTAACTTATAAAGCATCTAATAATAGAGGAGTTTACTCATTTTGCATGTGCCCAGGTGGATATGTTGTAAATGCATCTAGTGAAGAAAAAAGACTTGCTATAAATGGTATGAGTAATCATAAAAGAGATACAAAATGTGCTAATAGTGCTATAGTAGTTACAGTAAATACTAATGATTTTGGATCAAATCCCTTAGATGGAATAGAATTCCAAAGAAAGCTAGAAGAAAAAGCCTATAATGTAGGTAATGGTTTAATACCTGTACAATTATATAAAGATTATAAAGAAAATAAAAAATCAGAAAAATTAAATTATGATCCTTTTATAAAAGGAAATTATAAATTAGCAAACATAAATCAAATATTTCCAGAATACATAAATGAATCACTTAAAGAAGCAATAGATAATTTTGATAAGAAAATAAAAGGATTTAATAATGACGATACAATAATTGCTGCTATAGAAAGTAGAACATCATCTCCAGTTAGAATAGAGAGAGATGAATTAATGAAATCAAATATAGATGGAATTTATCCAATTGGTGAAGGAGCAGGATATGCTGGTGGAATAACAACATCAGCTATAGATGGTTTAAAATTAGCAGAAGTAATCGCATCAATTTACAAAAATTAACAAAATATCTTAAATTTAGTTGAAATAAAAAGAAATATATGTTAAAATTAGGTAGTTGATCCGCTGTGTAATCATATGATCATGTAAACAAAAATATATAGAGAGGAAGCGTAAATATGAATAAGGTAGAACAAATTACTAAAAACCAAATTAGAACTGATCTTCCAGAATTTCGTGTAGGAGATACTGTTAGAGTTAACTACAAAATCAAAGAAGGAAACAAAGAAAGAATTCAAGCTTTTGAAGGACTTGTAATGGCTATTCAAGGATCAGGAATTTCTAAAAACTTTATTGTAAGAAAAAAATCACAAGGTATTGGAGTAGAAAGAACATTTCCAATCAATACACCACTTATTGATTCAATCGAAGTTGTTAGAAAAGGTAAAGTAAGACAAGCTAAATTAGGTTATATTAGAAACTTAGTTAGCCAACCAAAAATCAAAGAAAGAAGAGATAAGGTAGCTTAATGCACCTTATTTTTATTAATATGAAAATTATAAAAGAATTAATACCTTATGTTGTAATAATTGTTACAGTTGTCTTAATTAGAACCTTTATAATAACACCAGTACAAGTAGATGGATTATCTATGTATCCGACTTTAAAAGATAATGAAATATTACTATTAAAAAAATATGATAAAAATTATAAAAGATTTGATATAGTTGTACTTAAATATAAAAGTGATAAGTTAATAAAAAGAATAATAGGACTTCCAGGTGAAACTGTAAAATTTTCCGATAATAAATTATATATTAATGATAAAATAGTAGAAGAAAACTTTAGTAAAAATACAGATACAGATGATTTTGATATAAAATCTTTATTAAGTGAAAATGAAACAACAATACCAGAAAATACTTACTTTGTTATGGGAGATAATAGAGATAATTCAACAGATAGTAGAATAATAGGATTTATTAAAAAAAGTGATATAGAAGGAACTGTAGATTTCGCACTTTTCCCATTTAATAAATTTGGCAAAATAAAATAGTTGAAATTATAAAAAAATATGTTATAATAAATAACTAAGTTTAGGGGGATTATGTATGGATGATAAAATTTTGTTAAAAATAACTGGTGATGAATCAAGTAAAAGTGAAATAGTATATAACAATATTATTGATAATTTAGGAAAAGAAGATCAAATTAAATATTTAAAATCAAAAGTAACTTTATTAGAAGTACAAATGAAAAATAAGCTTGTTGCTTTAATATTATTTTTAATTGTTTTAGTAGGCTTTTCAATAGGAATATATTTCTTAATAATAGATTTTTATTTACTTGGAACATTAATTATCTTTTTAACATTTATAGGTGTTATGATAAGATTCTATATGATATATAAATCAATTATAAAAGTAACACATAGTATGGAATTTGATAAAATAGAAAAATTAAAAAAATTATTAGACAAAAAATTAAAATAATGTATAATTTTTTATAAAAAATAAATAATAATTTATAAAGTTAAAAAAAAGTATTGTCAAAATAGAACAAATTTGTTATAATTGGTTTGTTCTTCATATGGCGAGATAGCTCAGCTGGCTAGAGCAATCGGTTCATACCCGATAGGTCAAGAGTTCGAATCTCTTTCTCGCTACCATATGAAATAAAACTAATTCAAAAATGAATTAGTTTTTTTGTAAACACAAAAAATTATACAAAAGATAAGAATGGTGAAAATGGTAATTATTATCAAATAAGAATTACCAATGAAAGAACAATTAAGAAAGAAATTAGAACTGATATGTGAATTTGCAAAAGCAACACCAATAATTATTGATGGAAGTATTAGAAGGATAAAACTAATTTAACTTATATTGAAATAAATAAAATTATAATAAAGAATACTAATAAGCATATGTCAAAAATACGGTATTAGTTTAAAATATACTGACTCAAACGAAGAACTTAAAGAAAAGATAAAAATAAAATATTAGTGTTACATATTTACATTGATCATAAAATGTAATACTATGATTATGTAATGAAATGCCTCTTTTATCGAGAGGGAGAAAAAGGAACGCTGTTCCTTTTTTTCGTATTATTTTATCTAAAAAATATTGAGATGTAGAATATTTATAGTACACTATATTTAGTTATTAGCTGTTTATAAACAATCCTTAAAGTTTCAGATATACTATTTATTCGTACCATATGAATATAACTAATTCAAAAATTAATTATTTTTTGTTAATTTTTGTAAATTTAAAAATAATATCTCAGCAAACAAAAATTCGTGTTATAATTATACTGGTGATAACATGAATAGAACATATATATGTATTGATTTAAAAAGTTTTTACGCATCAGTAGAATGCGTTAGAAGAGGACTAGATCCACTAACTACTAATTTAGTAGTAGCCGATTTATCACGTACAGAAAAAACAATATGTTTAGCAGTATCACCATCATTAAAACAATATGGAATAAAAGGAAGAGCAAGACTATTTGAGGTAATCGAAACTGTAAAAAAAATAAATTATGAAAGAAAGAAAAAAGCTTGTAATTATAAGTTTACAAAAAAATCATTTAATGATATAGAACTTAAAAATAATAAAAATTTAGAATTAGACTATATAGTTGCTACTCCTAAGATGAGTGATTATATTAAATGTAGTACTGAAATTTATAAAATATATTTAAAATATATAGATAAAGATGATATTCATGTATATTCAATTGATGAGGTATTTTGTGATATAACATCATACTTAAAATATTATAATTTAACAAAAGAAGAATTAGTTACAAAGATAATAAAGGATATATATGATAAAACTAAAGTAACTGCAACCTGTGGCATTGGAACAAATATGTATCTTGCTAAAGTAGCAATGGATATAGTAGCTAAACACTCTAAACCTAATTCATTTGGTGTTAGAATTGCATACCTTGATGAAAATCTTTATAGAAAACTTTTATGGAATCATGAACCACTTACTGATTTTTGGCGAATTGGAGAAGGTTATGCAAAAAAACTACAAAATAATAATATTTATACAATGGGTGATATCGCAAGAACTTCTATTAATAATGAAAAATTATTATATAAATTATTTGGAGTTAATGCAGAATTTTTAATAGATCATGCATGGGGATATGAGCCATGTACTATGAAAGATATAAAAAAATATAAACCAAAAACTAACTCTATTTCAACTGGACAAGTATTACACTGTTCATATAATAAAACCCAAGCCAGAATAATAGTAAAAGAAATGATAGACAATGTCTGTTTAGAATTAACTCTTAAAAGTCTTGTAACAAATAAATTAGTAGTAGTAATAGGCTTTGATATAAATAATTACATTAGAGAATATAAAATAGATCATTATGGAAGAAAAATACCAAAACCCAAAACAATAAATGTTAAGCTTGATCACAAAACATCATCACCTGATGTAATAAGAAAAAAAGTAATAGAAGAATATGATAGAGTATTAGATAACACCTTACTAATAAAAAGAATAAATATAGTTTTAATAACATTTGATAAAAAAAAGATAAAAAACGAAAAAAGAATAGAACAAATAGATTTATTTTCTAATATAGAAGAAAAAAATAAAGAAATTCTAAAAGAAATAGAAAAAGAAAAAACAGATTCTAAACTTCAAAAAATATTAATAAATATAAAAAATAAATATGGAAAAAATTCTATTTTAAAAGGAATGGATTTAGAAGAATGTGCGACTGCAAGAGATAGAAACAATCAAATAGGAGGACATAATAAATGAAAGATTATAGTGATATTATAAATATAAAATATCCATTTAAAAAAACAAATACAAATAGAGCAGTCCAATTTATGCCATTTAGTGCACTTTCTTTATTTAATGAAGAAATAAAAAAACAAGAAAAAATATTAAATAAAAAAATCGAATTAACAGAACAACAAAAAGATATATTAGATTATAAATTAGAAGTATTAAAAAATAATTTAAATTTAGAAATAATAATTACTTATTTTATAAAAGAAAATAAAGATGAAGGTAATTATAATAAAATATCAGGGAAAATAACAAAAATAGATAAAATTAAAAAACAAATATTAATAAATAATATACTCATTCAAGTAAAAGATATAATTGATATAGAAATAATAGAATAAAAAAACTATTGACTCTCTACTTAACTAGAGTGATATCTTATAACCGAAGGGGGATAAGATATGGGATGCAATAGTTGTAAATATCTTAAAAAAAGTGATAGAAAAGAAGGTGAATGTGGCGCATGTTACTATTGTACTAAATATAAAAGATATGTTAATGGAAGTTCAAATGGATGTGAAAATTATTCATATGATTATATGAAAAGTACATTAGATAAAGATGAAATTTATATAGATGGTACAAAATATAGTAGTGATAATACTAGTATTAGTACTTACATTATGATTTTATTTATTTTAATAATACTAGGATTAATTTGCAATGTATTTACATTTTAAAAAACAAATATTAATTTTTATGATAAAATATAAATGTAAGATAAAAATGTAGTTATGAAAGGGGAAACTATGTTATATAAAATAGGAGAATTTTCTAATATAACAGGATCTTCTATTAGAACATTAAGATATTATGATCAAATAGGTTTATTTAAACCTAAAGAAATAGACTTATTTACAAATTATAGATATTATAGTGAAGAACAAATAGAAGAATTTAAAATTATATCAGAATTAAAAGACTGTGGATTTTCTCTAGAAGAAATAAAAATGTATTGGGATAAATTTAATAATGATATAATGCTAAGAAAAAAACAAGAATTAATGAAAGAAATAGAAAAATTTAATGAAAAAATCAGAAAAATCGACTATTTAAGAAATAATATAGTCGGTGGTAAAATAAATATGAATAGAAAGACGATAGATAAAAATAAAGCAAAAACTTTATTTTAGAAAGGTGAAATTATGAAAGATACAAATTTAATAATAGGAAAAATAAATAGTGGAAAAACAAAAGGAATTTTATTTAAAGAAACAAAAAAATTAATTGAAAACAATGAAAATTTATTTATTTTAGATGATAGAGGAGAATACTATAAAACATTTGGTAAAACATTAAAAGATAATAATTACAATACATATGTAATAAATGTAAAAGATTCAATCAAATCAAATGGATGGAACCCATTAGTTTTACCATATTATTACTATAAAAATAATAATATGGATAAATGTATGGATGTTTTAAAAAATCTAACATTAGAATTATTTAAAGAAGATAATTTAAATGCTGATCCATTTTGGTCAAATACATCAGCTGATTATGTTACAGGTTTAATACTTATACTATTTAAAGAAGCAAAAATAGAAGAAATAAATTTAGGTAGTATTGGGACTCTACTTACAAAAGGGCTAATTGAAAAAGATGGTAAAACATTATTAAGTCATTATCTAAATAATATAGATATAGCAAATCCAATATATACATTATTATCAACAACAGAATTTGCACCTAAAGAAACAAAAGGATCAATTATATCTGTTATAAGACAAAAATTAAATTTAATTTATATAAAAGAAAACTTGCTTAATATGTTAAGCATAAATGATTTAGATTTAACAAAAAGCCTAGAAAAAACAGCTATTATAGTAGTAGGAAAATCCGATATAGCAAATATTATATTAGATCAAGTAGCATATATAGTAAATAATTCTTTAACAAAATTTAATTTTATATTAGATAATTTAGATAATTATAGTAGAATACTATCATTAAACGATTTAATTAAAGATGCAACTTATAATAATATAAAAGTAAGTGTAGCAGTAAGAAATTTAGAGGAAATAGAAAATAAATATGGAAAATATGTATTTGATAAATTTCAAAATGTTATAAATGTAGAAAATGAAACAGATGTAATAGAAGAAGGAAATTATAGTGAATTTCCAACTATTAAAGAAATAAATAAAGCATACTTTGATATAGAAAAAATTATATAAAAATTTTATTTAATAAATATTGACACTCTACTTAACTAGAGTGTTATTATTTTATTGAAAACAAATGATTGGGGGAGTTTTATGACAATAAAAGAACAAATTAATAATTTAAGAAAATATAAAGAACAATTAATAGCTTACAAGAAAAGAGAATTAATTGAAAACTACTTAGATGAACAAACGAATAGTAGATTTATAATGACTGGTGGATATAATAAAGGAAAAAAAGATGTAAAAGTTAAGGTTTTAACATTAAATAGATAATATAATGAAATCATATATAAATAACAATTAGTTGTTTTTTTTAATAATTTGTATTAAAATTAATATGTAATTGGGAGGATTATATGATAAGTATAAAAAGTGAACATGAAATAGAATTAATGAGAAAGGCAGGATACTTAGTATCATTAACACACAAATATTTAAAACCATTTATAAAAGAAGGAATAACAACAAAAGAATTAGATGAATTAGCATATAATTTCATTATAGAACATGACGGAGTTCCATCTTGCTTAGGATATGAAGGATTTCCTGCAACACTATGCGTAAGCGTAAATGATGAAGTAGTACATGGAATACCTGGAAAGAGAAAACTAAAAAATGGTGATATAGTAACAATAGATATGGTAATTGGATATAAAGGATATCAAGGAGATGCAGCATGGACTTACGAAGTAGGAGATGTTAGTCCTAAAAAGAAATACCTAATGAAACATACAGAAGCAGCTTTATATGAAGGAATAAAACAAGTAAAACCTGGAAATCATATAGGAGATATATCAAATGCTGTTGAAGAATATGCAAAAGCACATAATTTAGGAGTAGTAAGAGAATTATGTGGACATGGTATTGGAACAGATATGCATGAAGATCCAGATGTACCAAATTATGGCGAAAAAGGTACAGGTCCAAGACTTAAAGAAGGAATGGTTATTTGTATAGAGCCAATGTTAAATTTAGGATCCAGAGAAATATATATGATGGATGATGATTGGACAATTAAAACAGATGATGGACTTCCTTCTGCTCATTATGAACATACTATATTAGTAACAAAAGATGGATATGAAATATTAACACCAAGATTGGATTAAAAACAACTATGGTTGTTTTTTAATATTATATAAATTTAAATAAAGATAAAAATATTAAATTAATCAATAAAAATTTTATTATATATATATTGAAAGATTTTTAGAAATTTCTAGCATCTTTTTAATTATTCATAATAAAAATTAAAATAACGAACTTAGTGTAAAGAGTTTTGGGTATTTATAATGAATTCTTAAGACTCTTTTATTAT
>CABUNR010000007.1:0-53153 GCA_902492995.1 uncultured Bacillota bacterium
GAAACAAAAGCAGCATACTTAGCTTACACATCAAAAGGATTATTAAGTGTAACAGCAAGTGGATATGAAGGTAAACAAGATGGGGAAGCTCATGGAATTGTAGTAACAAGTAGTGGAGCAACAATAAAATGTGGAACAAGTGAAGGAACATATAACTTAGATTCAAGCCCAACATATAGAGATGTAGGAACATATACAATATATTATCAGGTAACTAAACCTGGATATAAAACAGTAACAGGAAGTAAGCAAGTTATAATAGCTGCAGAAATTGTAGTGGCACCATCAAGAACATCTAATACAACATACTATTATTAAAAATGTATAACAAGTAAGGTAGGAAATACATCATGTTCTTCTATATCAAATATATTAACTGCAGGTAGAATAGTAAATTATAATTATACTGGAGGAGAACAGGTATATACAACTACTTGTAATGGAAATTATAAACTAGAAACTTGGGGGCTCAAGGAGGTAGCACATCAGGTTCTGGGTCTGGGTATACATATTATGGTGGATATGGAGGACATGGAAAAAATTCTGATGCCCAATCTTATGCAGGATCTGCTGGTGGAGGTTCTGGATATATTTGAAACTCTAATCTTACTAATAAAGCTATGCATTGTTATAATTGCCCAACGTCAGATGATGTATCAACTAAAACTATAAATACGACTTGTACTTCTGAAACTCCAACAACTAATTGCTCAAAACAAGGAAACGGATATGCTAGAATAACTATTATGCCTTGTAGTAATTAATAAAAGAAAGGAAAAATATGAAAAAAATAGTAACAATTTTAGTTGCAATGTTATTAGTAACAGGACTAATAACAGGATGCGGATGTAAGAAAAAAACAAAAGAAGATAATAATAAAGCAAATATTAAAGGAGATAAAGTAATAGAAGATCAAATATTTGAAGGATTAGAATTTGTAAATGTAGGAGCAAGCAATAATATAGTAAAAACAGTAGTAATAAATAATACAGGAGCTACATATGAAGGTTCTAAATTCAAAATGAAAATAATGGATAAAGAAGGAAATGTTTTAAAAGAGGTAGAAGATGAAGTAAAAGAGGCTATGGAAACTGGAACAACAAAAAATATAGAAACAAAAGTAGATGTTGATTTATCCAAAGCAGGAAGTATAGAATATAGTATAGTAAAGTAAAATATTTGATTTATTATTCTAAAAATAAGTAGAAAATTCTACTTATTTTTAATTCTAATTATTCACTTTTTGTCCAATTTATAGTATACTTCTAGTAGACTTGTTTTTTCTAAAAGAAGGAGTAATATGGAAGAAATATTAAATAAAATAAATAAAATTTTAGAAGATAAAAAAGATTACTTATATGTAAAAGAAGAAATTATTGTAGTATATTTTATGATAGGAAAGTATTTGGATAAAAAAAATTATAATGCTGTATATCAAGTAGAAGATATACTTAGAAAAAAATATGGTTTGTTGATTGGATTTAGTAGGAGAAATTTAAATAATATAATTAAGTTTTATTCAATATATAAAAATTATGATATAAATATAATAAAAAAAATATCTTGGAATTTACATCTTATTATAATGAAACAAAAAAATAAAGATGAATTATTAGAATATTGTCTCAAATATAATTTGACTAAAAATGATTTAAATAAAATAATAAAAAAGGGTTTTGATACTAAATATATATCACATGATGTAGAAAAAGATATAGTAACTTTAGAAATAATGAATTTAATGTAGCAAATATAAATAAATTTTGATATACTATAAGTGGTGATAATATGCTTTTAAAAAAAGATGAAAAGAAAAAAGAAGAATTAAATATATCAAATATAAATGATGCAGTATCTTTATCAAAAACAATTCTTAAGATAGTAACTGTTTTATTATTTATAATAGGTATATATATATTTATAATGATAATGGAAAAACTTAAAGTTAGGGAAACAATATTAACAATATTAAAAATAATTTTACCATTATTTATAGGATTTTTTATAGCATGGCTTTTTGATCCGATTGTATCATATTTACAAAAAAAAGGCGTAAGAAGAACTATAGGAACCCTTTTAACTTATATTGTATTTATTGGAATACTTGGTGTTTTAATTGGATCAATTATACCTTTATTAGGAGATCAAATAAATGATTTTGTAAAAATAATACCTACAGTATTTGATAATATTAAATTATGGATAGATAGTTTATTTGATAAATTGAATAATATTGAAAATTTAGATGTTGAAAATATAAAGATTAATTTATTTGATAGGGTAGAAAAATTTGGAATTGATTTAACATCATCACTTCCTGATTTGACAATAAATTTATTAAAATCATTATTTTCAGGGGTAGGTAACTTTTTAGTAGGACTTATAATAGGATTTTTCTTACTTATTAATTTTAATAATGTATCTGATTCAATCATTACATTATTTCCAAAAAAAATACAAAATAGTACAAGAGATATATTTAATGAAATAAATACAGCTTTTAGAAGATTTATAAATGGAGCATTAGCAGATTGTACTTTGGTATTTGTAATTAGTTCTATATGTTTTGCAATAGCAGGATTAAAAGCACCATTATTATTTGGTTTATTTTGTGGAATAACAAATGTAATTCCATATGCTGGGCCATATATAGGGGGAGCACCAGCGGTTATTGTTGCTTTATCTCAATCACCTAAAATAGGAATCGTTGTATTAATATCTATAATTGTAATTCAAACATTAGAGGGAAATTTAATTCAACCACTTATTATGAGTAAATCAGCACGTTTGCATCCAGTAACAGTTATAATAGGACTTTTAGTGTTTGGACACTTCTTTGGAATAATTGGAATGGCAATATCAACGCCTGTAATTGGTGCTTGTAAAGCATTATTCCTATTCTTTGATGAAAAATATAATATTTTAAATTATGAAAAACAATAATAAAGAATAAGTAACTAATATATTTTTTAAAGAGAGTTAATGGTAGGTGTGAATTAACATAAATAATTAGTGAAAGCTATCTTTTAGTGTAGTAAAAACTACCGGTCTAACCGTTATATTAATTAAGAAAAAATTAGGATGGTACCACGGCTTTTCGTTCCTAGAAAAGAACGTGGTATTTTTATAAGGAGAATTATATGAAAATAATTATTTTAACAGGAAAAGCTAGAAGTGGAAAAAATCAAGTCGCAAGTATTATAGAAAAAAATTTAGATAAAAAAACAATAACAATATCATATGCTTATTATTTAAAAGAATATGCCAAAAATATATTAAATTGGGATGGGGTAGATAATACAAAACCTAGAACTTTTTTACAAGAATTAGGTGATTATGTAAAATCTATTGATAAAAACTTTTTAATAAATAGATTGTTACAAGATATAGAGGTTTATAAAAAATATTTTGATGTTATAATAATAAGTGATGCAAGATTTGTAGAAGAAATAAATTGTATTAAAAAAAAATATACAAACGTTGATGTTGTACATATAGAAGGGTTAGATAATAATTTAACAGAATTGCAAAAAAAACATATAACAGAAGTAGCACTTGATAATTATTATGATTATGATTTTAAAATAGAAAATAAAAAAACATTATCTGATCTAGAAAAAAATGTACTAAAAATGATGGAGGAGATAAAATGGTAGTTGCAATTGATGGGCCAGCAGGAGCAGGTAAAAGTACAATAGTAGATATAATAAGTAAAAAAATGCATTTTAAAAAAGTTGATACAGGAGTTACTTATAGATGTTTAGCATTAAAAGTTATACAAAATAATATTACGAATGAAAAAGATATTATAAATTTATCTAAAAATTTAAATGTAGAAGAAAAAAATGAAAAAATATATTTAGATGGAATTGATGTAACTTTAGATATTAGAACAGATGAAGTTTCTAATAAAGCATCTTCTATTTCAAATATAATAGATGTAAGAAAAAATTTAACAGAAATTCAAAGAAGAATGGCTGGTAATTTTAATTCAATAGTAGAAGGTAGAGATACAACTACATTAGTATTTCCAAATGCAGATATTAAAATATATTTGGACGCTTTATTAGAAGTTAGAGCAAAAAGAAGATTTAATCAAAATGAAAGATTAAATATAGAAATTCCTTACCAAGAAGTGTATAATAATATGGAAGCAAGGGATTATAATGATTTTCATAAAGAATATGGAGCTTTAATGAAAACAAATGATCAAATATATATTGATACTACTTATATGACATTAGATGAAGTAGTAAATGAAATAGTAAGTATAATAAAAGGAGTGAAATAAATGAATTTAAAGGATTTATATATAAGTTTTTTTATAAGTAAAGGTCATAAACAAATTCCATCAGCACCAGTTGTACCAGAAAACGATAATACAGTTTTATTTAATACTGCTGGGATGCAACCTTTAATACCATATTTAAAGGGAAAAAATCATCCATATGGAACAAGACTTTGCGATTATCAAAAATGTATTAGAACAAATGATTTGGATGAAGTTGGTGATACATATCATCACACGTTTTTTGAAATGTTAGGTAATTGGAGTTTAGGAGATTATTTTAAAGATGAAGCAATTGCATGGAGTTTTGAATTTTTAACAGAAGTATTAAAAATTCCAAAGGAAAGATTGGCTGTTACTATATTTGCCGGAAATGAAATCGCACCTATGGATGAATATTCAAAAAATATTTGGTTGAAATTAGGAATTAAAGAAGATAGAATTTGTGCAACAAAAGATGATAATTGGTGGCCTAATTTAGAAATGCCAGGATTATGTGGTCCAGATTCTGAAATGTTTTATTGGCGTAGTGATGATCCTATCCCAGAAAAATTTGATCCAGAAGATAATAGATGGGTTGAAATTTGGAATGATGTATTTATGCAATATAATCATAATGAGGATGGTTCTATTTCAGAATTACCTAAGAAGAATGTTGATACAGGTATGGGTGTTGAGAGAACAACCGCTATTTTAGAAGGTAAAACAGATAATTATGCCTCATCAATTTGGATGCCAGTTATTAATATAATTGAACAAATTTCAAATTTAAAATATGAGGGTAATGAAATTAGTATGAGAATTATTGCTGATCATATTAGAACAGCAGTATTTATAAGTGCAGATCCTACTTTAATAAAACCAAGTAATGTTGGACAAGGATATATTTTAAGAAGACTTATTAGACGTGCTATAAGACATGCTAAAAAGCTAAATATTGATATTAATAGTGATTGGGAGCAACAAATTGCTATTACAATTTTAGATATGTATGAAACATATTATAAAGAATTAAAAGATAATAGACAAATAGTATTAGAAGTTTTAAAAAATGAAAAGATTAAATTTAATAGAACATTAGAAAAAGGATTAAAGGAATTTAATAAGTTAACAAGTAATAATGAAAATATAGATGGTACAAAAGCTTTTCATTTATTTGATACATATGGATTTCCAATTGAACTTACAGAGGAACTTGCTAGTGAGAGAAATTTAAAAGTTGATACAGAAGGCTTTAAAGAGAAATTTAGAGAACATCAAGAAAAATCAAGAACAGCATCAGCTGGTCAATTTAAAGGTGGACTTGGTGGACAAGGTGAAATTGAAACTAAGTATCATACAGCTACCCATTTATTAAATGCCGCTTTAAAACAAGTTATAAGTAAAGATGTTCATCAAAAGGGTTCAAATATTACAAGTGAAAGATTAAGATTTGATTTTAGTTGTGATCATAAGTTAACAGATGAAGAAAAAGAAAAAACAGAAAAACTTGTTAATGAATGGATTAATGCAGGCCTTGATGTAACTGTTCAAGAAATGACAAAAGAAGATGCAATTAAATCTGGAGCAGAATGTATGTTTATTGAAAAATATCCTGATATAGTAACTGTATACTCTATAGGAAATAAGGAATATGGAGTTGTATCTATAGAATTATGTGGTGGACCACATGTAAAAAATACAAATGAACTAGGTACATTTAAAATAAAAAAAGAAGAAGCTAGTAGTGCAGGTGTTAGAAGAATAAAAGCAATACTATTATAATTTAAAGATGAAATAATTATATTATTTCATTTTTTTGTATAAAAGTGTAAATAGTAATAAATCCATTTAAGAATAATTGACAAAAATATAGATAATAAGTATAATTTAGATAAAGGTAGGTTATGTTATGGAAAAAAATAATAAAAAACAAAATGTAGTAATTATACTTTTAATAGTTATAATTTTAATATTAGTTGGATTATTTACTATGTTTTATTTAAAAAATGAAGATAATAAAACTAATGATAAAACAAAAGTAAATGAGAGTGTCAAAGAACAACAAGGTAATAATAAAAAAGAAGTTATATCAAAAGATAAGTATGATGAGTATGTAAAAATTTTGAATAAATATGATGGATTATGTTATGATATAATTTCCTCTTATGATTATAAAAATAATGTTATACCTGATGATTATTATATTAGTATGGCATTTAGAACAACACCAGAAACAATAAAAATAGATTCTTCAAGTCTTCCTAAATATGCAGATGAAATTGATGGCGATTATGTAGAAGGTAAAAGAATTGAAGATTTACAAAAAGTAATAGATAACAAATTTTATAAGAAATATACAATAAAAAAATCATATTTATCTTCAGACAAATACAAATATTTAGATTCATCTGATTACACATATTATTATTATTCATCTTCAAATAATGCTTTAATTGATATAGAAAAATTAGGTGGAGGTTATGGTTGTGCAGGTGGTCCAGGTATTTCTAGAGTAGTATTTAATATAGAAAAAGATGGTAATAAGTTGGAATTTTCTGTTGCAAGTTCTCAAAGATATTCTGATGGAACTAATACAACACTTGAGGATAAGAACAATAAAATTATAACTACTTATTTTGATGAAAAAACTAATAAGTATACAATTGAAGGAAAGGTTTATAATAGTGATGAAGAATTTGTTGAAAAATACAAAGAAAGATTTGAACAAGTAAAGGTAGTATTTATATTAGATGGACCAACATATAAATTATCACATTTAGAAAAAATTAATTAGTAAATATAACTGTATAAATTAAGAGATTTGTACAGTTTTTTTTGTAAATATTGAAATAAATAGATTATTTTGGTATTATTTATAATAGAAAGAAGGTAAAGAATGAAAAGAAAAGGGTTTACATTAATAGAACTTTTAGCAGTAATAGTAATACTTGCAGTAATAGCTTTAATTGCAACACCAATTATATTAAATATGATAAATGATGCAAGAAAAAGTTCTGCAGTTGATTCTTCATATGGATATATTGAAGCAGTTGAGTATGAAAATCAAATGAATATGTTAGATGATAAAAAATATCCTAAAATTGAAGATGGTGTAGATATAGATGCATTATCAACATTAAGTAAGATTAATTTAAAAGGAACTGTACCAACAAGTGGAAAAGTTACCATAAAATCTGGTAGAGTTACAAGTGCAGAATTATGTATAGATAAATACCTTGTTAGTTATGAAAATAGTAAATCAAAGGTTACAGGTAGCTGTGGAACTAATGGTAGTTCATCTGGAACAACAGAAAGTACTTCTGGAGGTAGTCAAGGTGGAACATCAGGTGGAAGCGGTGGAACGCAAGGTGGTGAGACATCTCATAGCGTTTATTCTGCAGGACAAGTTGTTTATTTAGATCCTCAAACAGGAAAAAAATGTACTAATTATACAGATGGTCAAAGTTTGACTTCAACTGTAACAGGTTGTTTAAAATGGTATGTTATAACAACTAATGATTCAAGTGCAAACAAAAATATTTCATTAATACTTGATCATAATTCAACAATGGATTCAATATCTGGTTCTAATATTGATTCAGATGTAAAAACACACTTAAGTGGATTAGTTACTAAAAATAGTTGGAAAAATACACCAAGAATAATCTCAGTTGATGAAGTTGCTGCAATAACAGGAGCTGATAAAGCACTAAATTATAAGTTTTCTACTGCGACTACAGGAAGTTGGTTTTATTTAGATGGAGCATCTGGAACAGATTCAACATGGCATACAAAAGTAGCATCAGATACAAATATTTCAAAATATCATTGGTTATATGATTATACACAAGACTGTAAAAAAAATAAATTAGGTTGTATGTATGAAGATTCATTTGATACAAATGGTTTTTGGCAAGGTGGATATTATGTTGCTTCTGATTTAAATAGTAATTTAGCAATAATAAAAGGGGAAGTAATGGCTATTATATCTAGTGGTTCAATAGATTATAGACCTGAAAAAGTTTTAAATATTAATGGTGTTAGACCTGTTATAACAGTTGAAAAAACAAATTTAGATTAAAGACTAATTTAGTCTTTTTTTGATAAAATGTAAAATATTTTATAATTTCTTTAATTATGTTTAAATTTATGATATTCTATAAATGGTGAAGAATATGATAGAAGAAATAAAAAAAAATATGACTAAAAATCAAAATAATTTAAGTTGCTATGCATGCTTAGATAGTGAAGCAATAAGATTTAATGAAGATGATGAATTTGATATAAGACCACCTTTTTTTAGAGATATAGATAGAATTATATATTCTTTGTCATATACAAGATATATAGATAAAACACAAGTATTTTCAAATAATAATAATGATAATATTAGTAAAAGAATGACACATGTTCAAATGGTTTCTAAAATAGCTCGCACAATAGGAAGAGCATTAAATTTAAATGAAGATTTGATAGAAGCAGCAAGTTTAGGACATGATTTAGGACATGTTCCATATGGACATACAGGAGAAGCAATACTGAATAAAATAAGTTTAGAACATAATGAAGGATACTTTAATCATAATATTCAAAGCGTTAGGACACTTATGTATGTTGAAAATAGAGGAGTTGGAAGTAATATAACTTTACAAGTATTAGATGCAATTATGTGTCATAATGGAGAAATTGTAAAAGATAGATATGAACCAGTAAAAAAATCTAAAAAAGAATTTTTAGATGAATATAATACTAGTTATTTAGATAAAAGTATAAATAAAAAAATGAGACCAATAACACTTGAAGGATGTGTTGTAAGAATAAGCGATGTAATAAGTTATATTGGAAGAGATATAGAAGATGCTATAAGACTTGGAATTATAAAAGAGGAAGAAGTTCCAAGTTCTATAACAGATGTACTTGGAATAAATAATAGTGAAATGATTAATACAATTGTTTTAGATATTATAAAAAATAGTTATAATAAGAAATATATTACAATGTCTAAAGAAATATATGAAGCAATAGAAGCATTAAAACAATTTAATTATAAAAATATATATGCAAAAGCAAATACAAAAGAACAAATAGAATTATATGAAAAACAATTTAACTTTTTATTTAATACATATCTAGAACAATTAAATAAGAATGATAAAAATGAAAAAATATACAAAGTATTTTTAGATGAAATGGACGATTCATATAAATGTAATAATACAAATGAAAGAATCGTAATAGATTATATTGCTGGGATGACAGATGATTATTTAAATTTAGAATATAATAGATTGATTGACAAAAATTAAATAAAAGTATAACATTATAGTAGAGGTGAATATATGTATCATTTTGTTGGTATAAAAGGAGCTGGAATGAGTTCTTTAGCTCAAATAATGAAAAAATTAGGTTATGATGTACAAGGTAGTGATATCGATAAACATTTTTTTACAGAACAAGGATTAATAGAAAATAATATAAAATTTTTTCCATATAGTGAAGATAATATAAAAGAAAATATGAAAATTGTAAAAGGTGAATCAATTAAAGATGATAATATAGAGATTGTAAAAGCAAAAGAGCTAGGTCTAGATATTTATTCATATGTTGAAATGGTAGGAAAATTAACAAAAAAATTTAAAACAATATGTATTGCAGGATGTCATGGAAAAACTACAACAACTTCAATGGCATCACTTGTTTTAAATAATATAAAAGGTGCTAACTATTTAATTGGAGATGGTACAGGATATGCAAATGAGTCAAATGAATTTTTCATTTTAGAGTCATGTGAATATAAAAGACATTTCTTAAAATATAGCCCATATTATGCTATAATTACAAATATTGATTTAGATCATGTAGATTATTATAAGGATATAGATGATGTAATAGATGCATATAGAGAATTTGCAAATAAAGCATCTAAAATGGTTATCGCTTGTGGAGATGATTCTTATACACATTCTTTGGATATAAATCCACCAATATTTTATTATGGTATAGATGATGATAATGATATTAAAGCTATAAATATTAACTACAAAGAAGATGGTACAAGCTTTGAAGTAGAAGTAGAAGGAAATTATTATGGATTTTTTGATTTACCAATTTATGGTAAACATATGCTTTTAGATGCTTTAGCAGTAATAGCTGTTTGTTATTATGAGAGAATTGAAGCTAAAGAAGTTTCAAAAATTTTAAAAACATTTAAAGGAGCTAAGAGAAGATTTTCACAAACAAAAGTTAATGATAGTATAATAATAGATGATTATGCACATCATCCAAATGAAGTTAAAGCAACAATTAAGGCAATTAAACAAAAATATCCAAATAAAAAAATAGTAGCAATTTTTCAACCTCATACATTTACAAGAACAAAAGAATTTGCAAGTGATTTAGTAAAGGTATTTAGTGGTGTTGATAAAGCATTTATTATGGATATTCATCCTGCAAGAGAAAGACAAGAAGATTATCCTGATGTTACATCAAATATAATAATAGATGAACTTGAAAATGGATATCATATTAATATAGATGAAGCAAATAAATTATATGAGGAAAAGGATGCTGTATATGTTTTTATGAGTCCAAATGATATCTCAAAATTGGAAAAAGATTTAATAGAAATGTTAAAAAATAATTAATCTATAAAGACTACTATATGTAGTTTTTTTTACACATATTTTTATATGAACGTTTTTTCGGGTAAACTATTGACAAATAAAAAAATTCCTGTATAATATGTAAGAATATTGAAAGAGGGGTTTTTATGGATAAAGAATATATGAAGAATTTAGTTATGCAATATGTAAATTCTACAGGAACAAAAAATATTGATATTAATAGTGAAAATTTTATACAAGAATTTAAAAGTTGGCTTTCTTTGAGAATTAAATTATCAGATGGTTACATAGAATTACTTAGATTTTTAAATGTTGATTATAATAGTCTTACAATGGCAGAAGTTGGAAAGGGAAAATATGATTCAATTGTTTTAAATAATGGTTCAACAATCATGATAACACCATATATAAAAGAAAAAATAAATAATCCATTAGTTAGTCATCAATTTATTTCTTTAAAAGGTAGACAATTTATTATTTGTAAAGATAAACCAAAAATAATAAAGATTGGAAATATAATGACACAAAATCCATATAGTGAAGCTTCTATTCATGACTTTAATTTATTACATGATATGAATGAGTGCAATATTACTGTTGGAGTTTATGGAGAGAATACTGACAAGGATAAAGAACAAAAATTGAAAATGTTAAAAAATTTTTCAGAAAAATTAGTAAGAGAATCAAGAATGGATGGATATGAATTTAATGGTAATTATTTTTATGCTGTTACATCTTCACCTAAAATAAATGGGAAGGTATTAAAAAGATAAGTATGAAATTTAATAGTTTAGAAGAATTATTAAATTTTGTAAATAAATTAAAAATTTTAGGATATGGCTCACAAGGTAAAACATTTTATGATATAAATAGTAATAAAGTTTTTAAAATATATCATGATGCATTAGATGGAGAATTAGCTGATTGTACAAAAACTTCTTATGAAGTTTTAAGATTTAAAGATTGCCTTAATAAGACATATGTATTTGCCTTTGATGCAATTTTATTAAATGATATAGCTGTTGGTTATATAGAAAAGAAAGCACCAGGAAAAATAATTAATCAAATAAATCCTTTGAATATAAATTTAGATAAATTTATAAGTTCTGTATCCAAAGTAGATGAAGATGTAGTAAAGATTAGTGAATATAAAATTAAAACTCATGATGTTTTATATAATATTATGTATGGTAATGGTAAAATTAGTATTATTGATTTTGATGAATATGTTTATACAAATAAAGATTATGATAGTTTATTAGCACTTAATAGAAATAACTTTAATATGGGAATAAAATTATTTTTAGTAGATACATATTTTGATGAATTTGTTGCTAGTAATAAATACTTAAATGAGTTATATAAAGATAAAAACATAGATATTAATTTGTTTTTAAATATGTTTAAAAAATATATATGTGAATATATGGATTATGATATAACAAAATTAAATGAAGCAAAAAAAGTATTAAATAAGAAAAAACATAAAGAAAACTTTGTTAGAGAATATAAAATTTAAATTCTAATAAAGTTTTTTTTTGATTTTTATTGACTTAAATAAAGAGTATTTTTATAATTAAATAAGGATGTGGTTTTATGATATATTTAGATTATGCAGCAAGTAGTAAAGTAGAAGATGAAGTATTAGATACATTTATTAATATAAATAAAAAATATTATGCTAATCCTAATTCAAATCATAAATTAGGTATGGAAGTGAAGAAAGTAATAGATGATTGTACTAAAAGTATAGCAAACAAATTAAATGTTAAACCAGAAGAAATTATATATACAAGTGGAGCAAGTGAGTCAAATAACCTAGCTATTAAAGGCGTTTGCCAAAGATATAAATGTTATGGGAAACATGTATTAATAAGTAGTTTAGAACATAATTCTATAGTAGCATCTGCATCAGTTATGCAAGAACTTGGATTTGAAGTAGAATTAATACCTGTAGATAAAAATGGTTTAGTTGATATAGAAAATTTAAAAAAATTAGTAAGAGATGATACTATACTTGTTAGTATATGTTCAGTTGATAGTGAACTTGGAATAGTTCAACCAATTGAAGAAATAGGAACCTTTTTAAAAAATTATCCTAATTTAATATTTCATACAGATGCAACAGCTGCAATTTCTAAGGTTAATATAGATTATAAAGATGTTGATTTAATTACTGTAGCACCTCATAAATTTGGAGGATTACTTAGTACTGGAATATTAATAAAACGTGAAAAAGTTAGTTTAAAACCACAAATAAATGGAGGAAGAAGCACAACTGTATTTAGAAGTGGAACTCCAGATGTAGCCTCTATAGCATCTATAGAAAAAGCCCTTTTTATTTCTTTATCCAATATGGAAAAAAGACAAAATTATATAAAAAAATTAAGTGATAAAATAAAAAATGAATTAAAAAAATATGATAATATTTATATAAACAATAGAGAAGATTCAATTCCAAATGTAATTAATTTCAGTATAAAAAATGTAAAAGCTTTAAATATGCAAAAATTATTAGAAGATAAAGGTATTTATGTTTCTACAAAAATCTCTTGTTGTCCTATTAGTACCCCTTCTAAACTTGTTTATGCATTAACTAAAGATAAATCCCTAGCTTTATCTTCTATAAGAATTAGTTTATCTTATTTAACTAAAGAAGAAGAGGTAAATCAATTTTTAGATACATTTAATAAAATAATGGAGAGGTTTAAATAAAATGGAAAGATATAAAGAAATAGAAAGATCAATAATAAAAAAATATCGTAAAGAAATATGGAGTCGTTTTATAAAGGCTGTTAGCGAGTATAAGCTTATAGAAGAAAATGATAATATAATGGTTTGTATATCAGGTGGAAAAGATTCATTTTTGCTTGCTAAATGTATTCAAGAGTTAAATAGACATGGTAAGGTAAAATTTAATGCTAGGTATGTTGTAATGGATCCAGGATATAATGAATATAATAAAAATTTTATAATAGAAAATGCTAAATTATTAAATGTTCCAATTGAAATATTTGAAAGTGATATATTTGATGTAGTAGAAAAAATAGATAAAAGTCCTTGCTATTTATGTGCTAGAATGAGAAGAGGTTTTTTATATAGTAAAGCAAAAGAATTAGGTTGTAATAAAATAGCTTTAGGGCATCATTTTAATGATGTTATTGAAACAACTTTACTTTCAATGTTTTATGGTTCAGAAGTTAAAACAATGCTCCCAAAACTTCATAGTGATAATTTTCCTGGTCTTGAACTTATAAGACCTCTTTACTTAGTAAAAGAAGAAGATATTATAGCATTTAAAAATTCAAATGATTTAACATTTATAAATTGTGCTTGTAGATTTACAGAAGGATGTTCCTTAATAAATGATGGAACAAGTAAAAGACGTGAAATTAAAGAATTAATTAAAAATATGAAAAAAGTAAATAAAAATGTAGATGATAATATTTTTAAAAGTATGGACAATATTAATTTAAATTGTGTTTTAGGTACTAAGAAAAATAAAGAATATAAAAGTTTTTTAGATGAATATTAATTTAAAAGGTTATAATAGCCTTTTTTTGTCACTTTAAAGTCACATTAAAATAATATATTTTTATTGGAGGGATAAAATGGAAATATTAAAAATAGAAAATTTATGTAAAACATATGGAAAAGGAGAAAATAAAGTAAATGCTGTTGATAATGTATCTTTAAGCATTGAAAAGGGTGAATTTGTTGCCATAGTAGGAGCAAGTGGATCAGGTAAAAGTACATTGCTTCATCTAATTGGTGGAGTTGATAAACCAACAAGTGGTAAAGTATTTATAGATGGTGTTGATATATATAAAATGAGTGATGATGAACTTTCTATATTTAGAAGAAGACAAATTGGTTTAATATATCAATTCTATAATTTAATACCAATTTTAAATGTATGTGAGAATATTACATTACCTTGTCTTCTTGATTCAAATAAAGTTGATAATAAAAGATTAGACGAATTATTAAAGGTACTAAATTTAGAAAAAAGAAAAAATCATTTACCTAATGAATTATCAGGAGGACAACAACAAAGGGTTGCAATAGCACGTGCTATTATAAATAATCCAGCAATTGTTTTGGCTGATGAACCAACTGGAAACTTGGATAGTGAAGCTAGTGAAGAAATTATATCACTTTTAAAACTTTCAAATAAAAAATATAATCAAACTATTATAATGATTACTCATGATTTAGAAATTGCTTCTATTGCGGATCGTGTTATAACTGTTGAAGATGGTAAAATTATAAAAGATTTGAGGAATTAACATGAATATATTAAAAAGATTTACAATCAAAAATATCAAATTAAATAAAAAAAGAAGCATTGTTACAATAATAGGTATAATTTTATCAACTGCTTTGATCTGTACAGTAGCTGGTATGTTTGAATCATTTAGAAAAACAATGGTAAATGCTGTAATTAAAGAAACAGGAGATTATCATGCCAAGTTTGTTGATGTAGATAAATCAGATATAAAGTATATAAAAGAAAATAGAAATGTAGTAAAAACATATTTAAGTGAAAATTTAGGTTATATAAAAATACCAGGTGATTATGAAAGTTTTACTGAAATAAACTCATATAATACTAGTTATTTAGATGATATGATAAAGCTAGATAGTGGAAGACTTCCTAATAATAGTAATGAGATAATTGTTTCAAAAAGTTTAAAAAATGATTATAAGTTAAATAGTGAAGTTAGTTTAGAACTATTAAAATTAAAAGATCCTGATCAATATATATATGATGAAGATGGAAATTTGAATCTAATACATAATAGTTATAAAAAATATAAAGTAGTAGGCTATATTTATGAAAAAAATAATTATCAAACAAAACAAATAATATCTAATTTAGATAAAGTAGAAAATAAAGCAAATGTCTTAGTAAAATATAAAAATATAAAAGATACTTATAAATTAACAAAAGAAATAAATGAAAAAAAATATGAAGTTAATTATAACTCAGAATTACTTAGATGGTCACTTGTTTTGAAAGATGACAATACGATACAAACATTAAAATGGATAGTTTTAATTATAATATTTGTAATTGTTTTATCAAGTGTTTTTGTAATAAGAAATAGTTTTGCAATATCAATAACAGAAAAATTAAAAGAATTTGGCATGTTATCTAGTATAGGAGCAACTAAAAAACAAATAAGAAAATCTGTATTATATGAAGGATTTATATTAGGAATAATTGGTATACCACTTGGAATAATTTTAGGATTTGCTGTAATATGGTTACTTATATTATTCTCAAATATAATGTTAGGCTCAATGATAAATGAATTAGAATTTGTTGTTTATATACCAATAAGTGCTGTTTTCTCTTCTATAATATTAGGTGTAATAACTATTTATTTATCATCAATTGCATCAGCTTATAAAGCAAGTAAAATATCACCTATAGAGGCGATTAAAGAAAATAATGAAATAAAAATTAAAAGTAAAAAAATTAAATCACCTAAATTTATTAGAAAAATATTTAAAATAGGTGGAGATATAGCATATAAAAATTTAAAAAGAAATAAGAAAAAGTATAGAACAACTGTAATATCATTAGTAGTTAGTATAACTATATTTATATCTCTTTCAACATTCATAAATTATGGATTTAAAATATCAAATAGATATTATAAAGAAATGCCTTATAATGTAAGAATATCAGATGGTAGTGATATGATAAAAACAGAAAAAGATTATAATAAAATTTTAGAAAGTAAATATATAAAAGAATATTCTATTAAAAAAACAAGTTATATGCAGTTAGATAAAAAATATTTAACAAAAGAAGGAAAAAAATTCTTTGAAGATGGTAGTAATGGAATTAATATTTTATCAATTGGAAATGCAAATTATAAAAAATATATAAAAGAATTAAATCTTAATTATGAAGATGTAAAAGATAAGGCAATTTATGTAAAAAATAGTATTTATTTAAATGATTCTAAAATAGTAAATGCATATAACTTTAAAGCTAATCAAGTAGTAGAAGGAAAAATAAATGAAAAAAACTATAAAATTAAAATTGCTAAAATAACAGATAAAACAGGATATTTAATTGAAAATTATGCATATGGATCAGGTGTTTTACTTGTAAGTGATGAAATGTTAAAAAATATTGGTGTAGAATCGATTGATGGACTTGAGATTCAATCTAATAAACCATATGAATTAACAGAAGAAATTAATAATTTAGAAATAAAAGAACTTACAGTTGATAACTTAAAAGAACATCAAGATCAGATGAATAACATGGTTATATGGATATCGGTATTCTTATATGGATTTATTATTGTAATAACTTTAATAGGGGTTACTAATATATTTAATACAATAACAACTAATATGAATTTAAGAAGTAAAGAATTTGCTATGTTAAAAAGTATAGGAATGACTAAAAGGGAATTTAATAATATGATATTATTAGAAAGTTTCTTTTATGGTGTTAAATCTTTATTTATAGGATGCACATTAGGTACAATATTCTCTTATTTAATATATAAAGCCTTCTCTAATTCTATTGATTATGGATTTATATTTCCAGTTAAAGCAATTATAATATCAGTTGTATTTATATTTTCAGTAGTGGGACTTATAATGAAGTATTCACTTAATAAAATAAATAAACAAAATATAATAGAAACAATAAGAAAAGACAATATTTAGGACTATTTTAAGTCCTTTTATTGTATAATATAGGTGGTGATTTTATGAAACTATTAACAGTAGAAGATAATTTGATGATACTTAAAGGATTAAAATATTACTTGGAAAGTGAAGGTTTTATAGTTGATAAGGCTACAACTTATAAGGAAGCTTTAGATTTAATTTTATTTAATAATTATGATTTAATTCTTCTAGATATATCTCTTCCTGATGGTGATGGTTTTAATTTAGCTAAAGAGATAAAAGAAAACTATAAAATACCAATTATATTTTTGACAGCTAAAGATGATATAGATGATATTTGTAATGGACTTTTACTAGCAAGTGATTATATAATAAAACCATTTAGAAATAGAGAATTATTGGCAAGAATAAAAAAAGCTTTACATTTAAATGATATTATAGAATTTAATAACTTAAAAATAGATACAAATAAAAAAGAAATATATAAAAATAATGTAGAGATTAATTTAACAAGTTTAGAATATAAATTATTTATGAGTCTTTTAGATAATAGAAATAAAGTATTATCAAGAGAATTTTTACTTGATAAAATAGAAAGAGAAACAGGTAATTTTGTAAATGATAATACTTTAAGAGTTTATATAAAAAGAATAAGAGAAAAATTAAATGATGAAAATATAATTAGAACAGTAAAAGGAATAGGGTATGTAATAGATGAAAAATAAAAATACAAATAATTTCATAATAATAAGTTTTATTATATTTATACTATCAATAATAATTAATATTAGTTTAAATAATTATTATAAAAATAGATATAATAAAATAGTAAATAATAATATAAATGGTATAGTAGGTATTATAAAAGATAAATATCCTAATATAAAAGATGAAGAAATAATTAAAATTATAAATAGTGAAACTATAAATAATAACTTAAAAAAATATGGAATCGATAATAATTCATCAAGCATTAATAGTCTAAATAAAGAATATAAAAATAATTTAATTGTAAGTAATATAATAATATCAGTAATTTTTATAATATATATATTATTATTTATAATAAATATGAAAAAGAGAGATAAAAATATAAAAAAGCTTGTTAAAGTAATAGAAAAAATTAATAATAAAGATTATAGTTTAGAGATAAATTATAATAGTGAAGATGAACTTTCAAATTTAAAAAATGAACTTTATAAAGTAACAATAATGTTAAAAAATGAAGCATTAAATAAAGAAATAGAAAAGGAAGTTATAAAAAATGGGGTAGCAAATATTTCTCATCAGATAAAAACACCGCTTACTTCTATTGCTATATTAATAGATAATATTATAGAAGATAAAGATATGGAAGATAGTATAAGACAAGAATTTTTAAAAGATATTAGAAGAACTATAGATGATATTAATTATTTAGTTGTATCTTTACTTAAATTAGCTCGTTTTGATGCTCATGTAATTAAATTAAAAGGAGAAAAAATAAATGCATCTCTTTTAATAGAAAAAGTAGTATCAAAATTAAAAAATATAGGTGATTTAAAAAATATAAAATATAATATAAATGTAGATAAAAATATTTATTTTATAGGAGATTTTATGTGGGAAGTAGAAGCTATATCTAATATTTTAAAAAATGCTATAGAATACTCTAATAATGATGGTTCTATTGATATAGATGTAGTAAAAAATAATTTTTATACAAAAATAACTATAAAAGATCATGGAAGAGGAATGAAAGGTAAAGATATAAAAAATATATTTAAAAGATTTTATAAAGGAGAAGCAAGCGATATAAATAGTTATGGAATAGGTTTATCACTATCTAATACAATAATTGAAAATGATAATGGTTTTATAAAAGTAAAGTCAAGTGTTAATGAGGGAACAACTTTTGAAATAAAGTATATGAATAGATAAAATAAAGTGTATGAATAGATAAAAATATTTACAAATCAATTATTTTTTGTTATAATTTTTATATAAAATCCAGGAGGGATAATATGTCTAAGAAAGTTACAATATATAATTCGAATAACCATAAATTTGATGCAGATTTATTACTAAGTTTTGAAGTGCCTGAAATTAATGAAAAATATATCGTATATAGTTTTTTAAATAGTAATAATGAAACAATAATAAATGTAGGAAATTTAAAAAAACATGGAGAAAATCGTTATTACATAGAAGAGTTAGATAATGAAGACGAATGGAATTTTGTAAAAAAAGTAATGTTTCAAATAGTTAAGGAAGGTGAATAATATGGATGTTTTAATTACTATAAAACCTTTCAATTTAGAAAATAAAATTATAAGAAAAAATACAACAAGAGTTCCTATGACAATAAGAAAGTCACAAATAGATAACGATGTTGCAGAAAAGTTTAGAAGATTTAATTGTGAAAAAAAAGGAATTATTGATTCAGATGTTCTTTATTCTATTAAGCCAGAATTAGTTATAAGTTTTCCAAAATATGAAAAAGAATTATCATTAGAAGAAATTGTATCAAGACTTGCAAAATCAAATGCATTAATAAGTGAAAAATATGGTAGAAAAGATTTAGCTGTATCACCAGAACAATTTAGTAAAGCACTTGATTTTAAAATAAGTAAATTAGAAAATGTAACATTAGATAATAGTAATTTAGAAAGAATAATTTCATCACAAGAAAAGCAAATAAAAGATTTAAAAAGAAAAGAAATGGTTTTAAAGACTGTTATTGATGAATATGAAGATAAAGAAGAATTAGAAGATAATTTAAAAATGATAGCTTAATATTTAAGCTTTTTTTTATAATAAATTTAATATTTGTTGTATTTATAAATGTTTAATAGTATAATTAAATTAGGTGATATTATGGGATATATGTGGTTAATAATAATTATATTGTTAGTAATAGTTGAAGCATTAACAATTAACTTAACTACAATTTGGTTTGTAGTTAGTGGAATTTTCGCACTTTTAATATCATTTTTTACAGCCAACTTTTTAATTCAATTTTCCGTTTTTACAATATTAGGAATATTACTTTTAATTACAACAAGACCAATTTTAAAAAAAATTATAAGTGAAAAATCTGAATCGACTAATTTAGATAGAGTAATAGGAATGATAGGTGTAGTAACAAAAAAAATAGAAAAAAATGGTACAGGTGAAGTTAAAGTTGATGGAAAGGCATGGACAGCATATGCTGATAATGAAATAAACACTAATAGTGCAGTTAAAGTACTTCTTATAAATGGTGTAAAGATTAAAGTTAAGAAAGAGGAGGAATAATATGGAATTTTTAGTTATTTTAATCGTTTTAATTGTTGTTATAGTACTTCCTAATATTAAGGTTGTACCACAAGCAAGAGCTTATGTAATTGAGCGAATTGGATCATATCATGAGACTTGGAGAAATGGTCTTCATGTAAAAATACCTTTTTTAGATAGGATAGCAAATAATGTATCATTAAAAGAGATTGTAAAAGATTTCGCACCACAACCAGTTATAACAAAGGATAATGTTACAATGCAAATAGATACAGTTGTTTACTTTCAAATAACTGATCCAAAACTATATACTTATGGAGTTGAAAATCCAATAAATGCTATTGAAAACTTAACAGCAACTACACTTCGTAATATAATTGGAGAACTTGAACTTGATCAAACCCTAACTTCAAGAGATATAATCAATTCAAAAATGCGTTCAATACTTGATGAAGCAACAGATCCTTGGGGAATAAAAGTAAATAGAGTTGAAGTTAAAAATATTTTACCACCAAGAGATATTCAAGAAGCAATGGAAAAACAAATGCGTGCAGAACGTGAAAGAAGAGAAAAAATTCTTCAAGCTGAAGGTGAGAAAAAATCAAGTATTTTGATTGCTGAAGGTGAAAAAGAAAGTGCTATATTAAGAGCTGAAGCTAAAAAAGAATCACAAATTAAAATTGCTGAAGGTGAAGCAGAAGCTTTACTTAAAATGAAACAAGCAGAGGCTGATTCAATTAAATTAATTAAAGACGCAAAAGCAGATAAAGCTGTTTTAACATTAAAAAGTTTTGAAGCTTTATCTAATGTAGCAAATGGAAATGCAACAAAAATAATAGTTCCATCTGAACTTCAAAATATTGCAACTATAGGTACAACAATTGAAGAAATGTTTAAAGATACAAATAAAAAAGATTAGTATCTTTTTTTGTAAAGTTTTGTCAAATTTTTGGTAATTACTTGAAGATAAAAAAAATATATTATATTCTTATATTAAGGTAGGTGATAATATGATATATCCTTCAATAGATAAGTTATTAAATCAAGTAGGTTCTAAATATTTACTAGTTAATATTGTTTCTAAAAGAGCACGTGAAATATGTGAAAAAAAGAATTATCAAATGAAAGAAAACGAATATAAATCTACTAAAGAAATAGGTAGAGCATTAGAAGAAATATCAAATGATTTAATACATTTAAAATAATGTATTTTTTTGTGTACAAATATTTGTTCGTATGATATAATTAAGTTGAGAGTGATTATATGAACATAGAAAAAATAAAAAAATTAAATAATGGAAAATATAAAATATTTTTTGATAATAAAGAATATATTACAGTATATGAAGATGTTATATTAGAAGAAAATATTTTATTTAAAAAAGAAATATCAAATGATTTAATAAATATTATAAATATAAAAAATGATTATTATAAAATATATAATAAAACATTAAAGTATATAATGACAAAAGTTAGAAGTGAAATGGAAATAAATAAATATTTAGATAAACAAAATATAGAAAAAGATGAAAAAGAAAAAATAATAGCTGATTTAAAAAGAAAAAAAATATTAAATGATGATAATTTTTATATTTCTTATATATCAGATAGAGTAAGACTTTCAAGTGATGGACCTGATAAAATAAGAAGAGATTTACTAAATCATAATATTGATATAAATAAAATAAATGTAGAATTAGAAAAATATGATGAAGTAATAAAAGAAAAATTAGAAAAGTTAATAAATAAAAAAATTAAATTATTAAATAAATACTCTTCATATATGATAAAACAAAAGGTAGTTGAATATTTTATAAATTTAGGATATAGTAAGGATGCAATAGATGAGATACTAAGTAATATAGAATTAACAAATGATGAAGCTATAAAAAATGAGTATATCAATCAATATAATAAATTAAGTAAAAAATATAAAGATGAAGAATTGAAATATAAAATTAGAAATAATTTATATCAAAAAGGATATAAACTTGATGACATAAATAAAATAATGTGATATAATATTTCGCACTGGGAGGATTTATGGAAGTTTATAATATTAAAAATTTATATTTTGTAAAACCTAGTATAATATCTTATACTAAAACAAGATTAGTAAAAGAGGATATAGGCATAGATTATTACAATCAGAAAATAAAATTTGAACAAAGAATAAATAATTTTGATATAGTAAAAATACAAAAAAATGAAGTAGTTAATATAACTAGTAATAAAGAAATAGAAATATTTGATTATAAATATGATGATAAAAAAAGATATATAAAAATAAATAAAAAAGATGCTATTTCATTAAAAAAGTATATAAAAAAATTTTTAAATGAAAAATTAAAACGAGAATATACAAAAGAAGAATTGATTGAATTATTATCATATTTAAAAAGAATAAGTGATGATACAATTAAAATTAAAGATGTTGAAAGAAACTATATAAAGAAAAAATTCTTTTAAATAATTGCTTTAAAAGTTTTTTTTTTGCTATAATAATTAAGAATAGAGGTGTGTTATGAAAAAAATAGAATTACTTTCTCCAGCTGGAAATATGGAATGTTTATATGCCGCTATAGAAGGCGGATGTGATGCTGTATATTTAGGGGGAAAACATTTTGGAGCGAGAAATTATGCTGATAATTTTAGTGATGAGGAAATGATTGAAGCAATTAAATATGCACATTTATATGGCGTTAAAATATATGTAACAATGAATACGATGATTACAGAAGAGCTTATAAAACCATTTATAAATTATGTTGATTTTTTACATAGAAATAATGTTGATGCTTTAATTATGCAAGATATAGGTATGATTGATTATGTAAGACAAGTGTACCCAAATTTAGAAGTTCATGCATCAACACAGATGCATATACATAATTTAGAAGGTGTTAAATTTGTACAAAAATTAGGACTTAAAAGAGTTGTATTAGCACGTGAGACAAATATCAATTTAATAAAAGAAATTAAAGAAAAGACAAATATAGAAATTGAAGTGTTTATTCATGGTGCTTTATGTGTATCATATTCAGGCGAATGTTTAATGAGCAGTTTGATAGGAGGAAGAAGTGGTAATAAAGGAACTTGTTCACAATGTTGTAGAATGAAGTATGATTTGATTCATGAAGGTAAAAAAATAAATAATGATAATTATTTACTTAGTATGAAAGATTTAAATACTTTAGAATATATTGGTGATTTAATAGATATTGGTGTAGATAGTTTAAAAATAGAAGGACGTATGAAAAGTAAGGAATATGTGTACTTAGTTACAAAAATGTATAGAAAAGCAATAGATTCATATATTAAAAATAAGAAAGTAGAAATTGATAGAGAAGATATAATAAATTTAAAAAAAATATTTAATAGAAAATATACAAAAGGATTTTTAAATAATGAAGAAAATAGTAAAATAGTTAATCATAAAAGACCTAATCATCTAGGTATAAATATTGGAGAAGTATTGTCTGTTAAAAATAATTATGTAAAAATTAAATTAGAAGATGAATTAAATTTAAAAGATGGTATTAGAATACTTAATAAACTTGAAGATATAGGTACTACTATATATAAAATGAAAGTAAATAATAATTATGTAGAAAGTGCTAAAAAAGGTGATATTGTAGAACTTAGATTTGAAAATAAATTACATTTAGATAAATTTGATTTAGTAATTAAAACAACAGATTATAAATTAATTAGTAAAATAGATGAAAAATTAAATAAAAAAGAAAGAAAAGTAAAAATAAATGGTTATATAAAATGCAAACTTAATGAACCAATTTATTTAAAAATAAGTGATTCTATAAATATAGTAGAAATTAAAGGTAAAATAGTAGAGAAAAGTATAAATTCTTCAACTACTAAAGAAAGAATAGAAATACAATTAAAAAAATTAGGTAATACTGTTTATGAATTTAATAATTTAAAATTAGATGTAGATGATAATATATTTATCAATATAAAAGACTTAAACGAATTAAGAAGAGAAATAATAGAAAAACTAAATCAAAAAAGATTATATAAAATAAATTATGTGAAAAAGCAATATAATAATGAGGTATGTGAATATAGTGATGAAGTAGGTTATACAGCATATATAAATAATATAGATAATTATAAAAAAGCAGCAGTAGCAAAAGAAATAATAACAGATGATATAAATTTATATAATGAGATAATGTTAGATGATAGAGTGACACTTAAAATACCAAGAGTTATATATAATTATCCTAATTATAATATAAAAGTATTAGTAGGAGAATATGGCTCATTAAATATATATAAAGATATGATAAGTGATTTTTCATTTAATATTGCTAATTCATATGCAGTAGCATTTCTTCATAATCATAATATTAAAAGAGTTACTTTATCATTAGAATTAAATTTTGATCAAATAATTAAAATAGTAGAGAATTATAAAGAGAGATATAATAAAAAACCTAATTTAGAGGTAATTGTATCATCAACACCAGAAGTAATGGTATCAAAATATAATTTAATAAAATATTTTAATTTATCAAATAATGATAATTATCTAAGAGATAGATTTAAAAATAATTTTAAAATAAAAATTAAAGATGATTTAATGTATATATATCATTATAAAAAAATAGAAATGGATGATTATAAAAAATTATTTGATATGGGAATTAATAGACTTAGAATAGAATATGATGAATAAAAAATAAAAAAAAATAAAAACTAATATTAGGTGATATCATGATATTAGTTTTTATTGAAAATAAAGAATTACAAACAAAAATAATTAGTTATTTAGAATGTGCTTCTATTTCTTATACGACTAATTTAAAAGTAGATTATGAATATATAATAATAGCAGAATCAAATAATAAAGTAATAAAATTGTTAAATAATATTAATTTAAAAAAGAAAAAAATAATATTTATAACTTATCTAATAGAAGATAAAATAATCGAAAATAAAATAAATGATAAAATAAATAAAATATTAAATAAATGTTATAAAATAATAGTAAGTTTACCATCAATAAAACAAATCTTAAAGAAAAAAGTAAAAAATGAAATTGTTATAATTGAACGTGAACTTCCAATTATAAATATAAGTAAGGCAAGTAGTGATATTTATAATAAATATAATATAAGTAAACGTAAGAAAAAAATATTATTGTTAGATTTTGATTATAATAATATTGAAGTAATTCATGAATTAACAAATAAATATAAAAAAATTAATTTTATATATATTGGATTTAAGTCTGATTTTTTAATTAAAGAAAAGGATTTAAATTTGCTTTATAATATGCCATCTAATGTAAGTTTTATTAAATATTTTGATTTTAATATATTAAGTGATTTAACAAAAATTTGTACATTAGTAATAAATTTTGAAAATAAAAATTTTAATATAAATTATTTATATATGATATTAATATTTAAAAAACAGTTATTAACAAAATATTCTAATATATATAATGACTATTTAATAAATAGTAAAAATTCATATATATTTAATGATAATAAAGAATTATTAATAAGATTAAATAAAATATTAGAAGGTAGAGTATCTAATTTAACGGATAATGGTTATTTACTTATAAAGGATAATAATTTTTATGAAATATCTCGAAAATATAGTTTTTATATAAGATAAACTATATTTTTTTTTATTAATATGATATTATATAAAGTATTTAGGGGAGATAATATGAAAAATTATAAGGAATTTTTAAGAGCAAAAGATTTGATAGCTAAAGGAAAAATTAAAGAAGGAACAGTTATTTTAAAACGATTACAAAGATTCGATAAAAATAACTTAAATATTAAATATGAATTAGCTTGTTTATTAATAAAAGTGGAAGCAACAAAATTAGAAGGCAAACAATTATTAGAAGAAATGCTTGGTACATGTAATAAAAAATATGCTATGTATGAGTTAGCAATATTAGAGTGTACTGAAGAAAATTATGAAATTGCAGAACGTTACTTTAAAGAAATAGTAAAAGAAGAATATGATTTTTTATCATTTGCAGGACTTGCAACAATAGAAATAATAAGAAAAAATTTAATTAATGCTGAATATTATTTTAATGAAGCTTTATATTATTTTTATGAAAATAATATATATGATAAAAAATTTCATCAAAATTTTGAAAAAATTAAATTAGTTGCACTTAATTTGATGTTTTTAGAAATAAAAAATGAAAGATTTGAACGAGCATATAGTTATTATTTGATGCTTGATGAATGTCCAAAATTAGGTAAGGCTAGTAGAAAGCAAATAGAATTTTATTTAAAATATAAGTTAAATATATTAACAGATGAAGATGGGAAATTTAAAACTTATTTTTATCAACAATTACTTAATTATGATTCAACAGAAGCTATTAAACATATAAAATTACATTTAGATGAAAATGATACTAAAAAAATACATAGTTGTTATAATGAAAATTTAAATATTGATAAATTATTTGAAGAGATACAACTTAAAATTGCTAATTTATCACCATATAAATCAACATTAGTAGATAAATACAATATTGAATATGATTATAATATTGGTAGTATAGATAATATTCAAACTAATTTTATCAGGGTAATAACTATACTGAATACAAAAGATATTATAACTATGTATCCCATTTTAAAAGAAATGGAAGAATCAAATTTAATAGAAGAGGATTATTTAAAAGTAAAACAAATTAAAAGAGAATCTCAAATAGATAAATTTAATAAAAAATATGGGTTAAAATAAAGAAATATAGCTTAAATACTATATTTTTTTTTAATTTTCCTTTATAATGATAATAGGTGATAGTATGGAAGATAAGATATTAGAAATATTAAGTAGAGAAAATAATTCATATCCAATTGATGAATTATTTAATATGATGAATTTAAAAACAGTTGACGAATTTAAAGAATTAATTAAAGAATTAAATAGATTAGAAGATGAACTTAAAGTATATAGAACAAATAAAAATCGATATATGCTATTTAATAATAGTAATTTAAAATTAGGAGTTATGATGGCTACAAAGAAAAATTATGGCTTTGTAGATATAGAAGGGGATGAAGATGTATTTATTCCTCCTATGCTTATTAATAATGCTATAGATGGAGATAAAGTAGTAGTTGAAATAACTAGTAAAAAAGGAATGAGATTAGAAGGTAGAATAGTAAAAATTGTAGATAGAAAACTTAAAGAAATGGTTGGAGAAGTTTATTATAAAAATGATAAAATTTTTATAAAATTAGATGATGAAAAAGTAAAATTAAATATACGAATTGATAAAGATAAAAGCATGGGAGCTGTTGAAGGACATAAAGTTTTAGTTAAAATTACAAATAAGTTAGAAGGTAATAATTATAGAGGAGAAATAATAAAAATAATAGGTCATAAAAATGATCCTGGTGTAGATATTTTATCTATTGTAAATAAATTTGGGATAGAAGATAAATTTAGTGATGAAGTTATAAAAGAACTTGATAGTATTCCTGATACAGTAAGTGAAGAAGAAAAAGCAGGTAGAAGGGATTTAAGAGATGAGGTAATATTTACAATAGATGGTGATGATACAAAAGATATAGATGATGCAATTTCAATAGAAAGATTAGAAAATGGAAATTATAAACTTGGAGTACATATAGCAGATGTTTCAAATTATGTAAAAGAAGGAACTAAATTATATGAAACAGCAATGGATAGAGGTACAAGTGTATATCTAGCAGATAGAGTTATTCCAATGCTTCCACATAAATTATCAAATGGAATTTGTTCATTAAATCCTAATCAAGATAGGCTTGCAATATCATGTGTTATGGAAATTAATTTAAAAGGTGATGTTGTTACATATGATATATTTGAAAGTTTAATTAATTCTAAAAAACAAATGACTTATAAAAATGTTAATAAAATATTAGAAGAAAATATAATTCCAGAAGGATATGAACCTTTTAGCGATAAGCTTAAAATGATGAAAGAATTAGCTGATATCTTAAGAAAAAATAAGGAAAGAAGAGGCTATATTGATTTTGATATAGATGAATCTAAAATAATTGTAAATGAAAAAGGTGAAGCAATTGATGTTGTTTTAAGAGAGCGAGGTACTGGTGAGAAATTAATAGAGGACTTTATGATCGCGGCTAATGAGACTGTAGCAACTTGTATATATTTTATGGAACTTCCTTTTATATATCGTGTTCATGGTGAACCAAATGAGGAAAAAATAAATAAATTCTTAAGTTTTGTAAGTAGTTTAGGATATCAAGTAAATGGAAAAGTAAAAGACTTAACTCCAGTTGCTATGCAAAAAATACTAGAACAATTAAAAGATAAAAAAGAATATCATATCTTATCATCTATGTTACTTAGAAGTATGCAAAAAGCTATATATGATACAGTAAATATTGGACATTTTGGACTTGGAAGTAAATGTTATACACATTTTACTAGTCCTATTAGAAGATTTCCTGATACTACAGTTCATAGATTACTTAGAAAATATTTATTTAAACAACAAATTAATAATGATGTAATTGAGTATGAAGATAAAATACTTCCCGTTATAGCAGAACATTCATCTAAAAAAGAAAGAGATTCTGTTGAATGTGAAAGAGAAGTAGATGATATGAAGAAAGCTGAATATATGGAAAAACATATTGGTGAGACTTATAGTGGTATGATAAGTAGTATTATGAGTTTTGGTATGTTTATTGAACTTCCTAATTTAGTAGAAGGATTAGTAAGATTAGATGATTTAACAGATGATCATTATACATTTGATGAATCAACTATATCATTAATTGGAAAGAAAAATAAAAGAGGATATCATTTAGGAGATAATGTTAATGTAATTGTAAAATCGGCTAATAAAGAAGCTAGAACAGTTGATTTTGTATTAGATACAGAACAAAATAGGAAAATGTATGTAAGGAGTTAGTTATGAAAAAATTTTTATTAGGACTTTTAAGTTTAATAATTATAGGTTTTATAGTAGTTGGCGTTTTATATTATAATGGTACTTTTGATAAAGAAAATAAAATAGTAGAAAAAAAAGAAAATAAAAATAGTAAATCTGTTACCAAGACATATAAAGCTTCTTTATTTGCTGTTGGTGATGCTTTAATACACAATGGTGTATATATGGATGCTAATACATATAAAAAAGATAGTAATGGATATTATATATATGATTTTAGTAAAATGTTTACTGATATTGCTGAAATAACAAAAAATTATGATTTGAAATTTTATAATCAAGAAACAATTATTGGTGGGAAAAATTTAGGTTTATCAAATTATCCTTGTTTTAATTCGCCTGATGAAATAGGTGAAAATTTAGTAGATATAGGATTTAATATGGTAAATTTAGCAACTAATCATTCTAAGGATAAAGGTATTGCTGGACTTAAATATTCATCTAAGTTTTGGGAAAATCAAAGTAATGTGTATGCTGTTGGTAGTTACACTTCTAAAGAAAAAAGAGACGAGGCTAAATATAAAACTGTTAATGGAATTAAATATGCTTTTTTAGGATATTCTACAGTAACAAATGGATTTACAATAAGGGATGAAGAATCATATTATTGGAATTTATATGATAAAGATAAAGTAAAAGAAGACATAGATAAAATAAAAGATAAGGTTGATGTTATAATAGTATCAATGCACTGGGGAACTGAATACACACATGTCCCAACAGCTGAAGAAAAAGAAATTGCTTCTTATTTATCAAGTTTAGGTGTTGATATTATAATAGGGCATCATCCTCATGTTATTCAACCAATTGAGTATGTTGGAAATACTGTAGTAATCTATTCTTTGGGTAATTTTATATCTGCTCAAGATGGTGTTGATAAAAGAGTAGGTATGATGGCTTCATTAGATATTAATAAAACTGTTAAAGATGGTAAAACAACTGTTACTATAGATAATGTTAAAGGTGATCTTATTTGGACTTATCATAACAATTATAAGAATTTTAAAGTTATTCCTTTTAGTAAACTTGATAATAGTAAATTAAATGGATATCAAAGTATATATAATGAATATAAGCAAATTATAAATAAAACAAATGATAGTAGAATTCAAACTGGATTTTAGGTGATAATATGATAGAAATCAACAATAGAAAAGCAAAATTTGATTATGAAATAGTTAGTACTATAGAAGCAGGTATTGTGTTAAAAGGTACGGAAATTAAATCTATTAGGCTTGGAAATGCTAATTTAAAAGATAGTTATGCTGTTATAAAAAATAATGAAGTATTTTTACTTGGAATGCATATTAGTCCTTATAAAGAAGGTAATATATTTAATCATGATGAACTTAGAACTAGAAAACTTTTATTACATAAAAAAGAAATCTTTAAATTAAGAGATAAAATTACCTTAGAAGGTTACACATTAGTACCGATAAAATTGTATTTTAATAAAAATAAAGCTAAAATATTATTAGGGGTTGCCAAGGGTAAAAAATCTTATGATAAAAGAGAATCTATTAAAAAAAGAGATATTGAAAGAGATATAAAAAAACAATATAAAAATTACCATTAAGGTAATTTTTTTAGTATATCTAATACGTGTCTACTTGAGCCTAATAGTTCATATCTTTCACATGTTTTAAAATGATATTTTAAGTATATTTCAAATGTTTTATTATCCATCTTGTTAATAGTTTTTTTTATATATTCACTTGGACCATCTTGCGATATTATTTTTACTCTTTTAAGGTTAGCTTTATCTTTTAAATAATTAATATCTTCTAATCTTACAAAGGAATATAAATCTTTATCATTAGGGGTTATTTTAAAGTTTTCATCTATTAAATTTAACTCATTTAAAATATTATTATCAATAAATCCGTGTTCTATAATAGCGTATTCATTCATACAATAGCTAATGAAAATATAGCCATTTGGTTTTGTAATTCTTTTTGCTTCATTTAAAGCTTTAATTTTTTCTTCCATACTTATTAAGTGATATAGTGGTCCAAAAAGTAAAGTAATATCATAAGAATTATCTTTTATTTTTTTTAAATTGGTAGCGTTACCTAACATACATTTTATATTTTTATTTTCTATTTGTCTTAAATTATGTTTAACAAGTTCAACGGCCATTACATCATAACCTTTATCATGAAAGTATTTAGAATATTTTCCAGTACCAGCTCCAATATCAATTATTTTGTCATTTGGTTTTAAATATTCGTTTATATATTTAAGAGCTGTTAAATATTCTATTTGACCATGTTTACTATTTAATCTTTTTTCTTCATTAAATTTATTATAATATTTTATTAAATTTTCTTCATTCATATTAATCACACTTGTATTATAACATATTGAATTATAAAATGTAATATGTTATAATTTATTTGTATGGGGATGCTTAGGTTTCGACAGAAATATTTAGGATTAAATTGCAAGTGGAAGGTACGCCTTAAGTACAAAAAAAAATAAACGCAAACAAAGTAAAAAATGCATTTGCTTCAATGTTCACTAAGAACGCTGTAGCATTCGCCTAATTAGAATAAAGGCATGCGCTTCTTTTAATTTTTTTCCTATTGGAATTTAAAGAGGCTCGATTAAAATAGGATATATTATTATCTAGTCTTGAGGTAATAATGAATTTAAAAGACTTACTAAATGATTAGTTGTTCACTACTTAGATTATTTAGGACATTAAATAGTGAACTAAACTTGTAGATATTTCTTCTCACGTATTTTTGGACAGGAGTTCGATTCTCCTCATCTCCACCATTATGATAGGAAACTCGAACTTTTCGAGTATAAAACAAAACGACTTGCAAAAAAGTCGTTTTTATGTTATCATGTATATAGATGAAGGAAACTTCATACAATAAAAAAGAGGAACATTTAATCGTGTAAGTGAATGTCGCCTCTAAAAAATCAGATTTGGCACTCAATTATTGAGTGTCATATTTTTATTGCTATTACTAAAATAGTAAGGAGTAATAAAATGATAGCAATAAGACGAAGGACTTTTATGATAAAAGTTCTTTTCTTCATTGTATCCCTCCTTTCTTTCTCAAGATTGGAGGACGACACTCACATTAAATGTTCCTAAGTTAATTATATCAAACTATTGTTCTATAATCAACATAAAAATGATAGAAAAAGACAAGCATTTGCTTGTCAGTGATATCTATTTCCAATAGAGTAACACACTTCCCATTTGACAGAGTCAAAAGGGTGTGTGCAAAGGGAATATTCCCTTTTGAAACCCTAAACATAATTAATTAAGAACTATCGTTCAAGTAATAATTATGTTTTTTTGATTACAAGAATTTAATATATTAGTAAAAAAGATAATTTATCAAAAAAATGTGTTATAATTGAACTAGGAGGTTAATTATGGGTACAGGAATAAGAAGATATGTTGATTTAGAAGATAGATATGCAATTTATGGCGAAAGTGGTTATTACATTAATCCATTTTTAATAAATATGGCAATAGTTGATGAACTAAAATTATCTATGTCATATAATGAAATAGAAAAATTTATAAAAAATACTAATATTACACTTACACAGGAAGAAATAAAAGATTTTTTAAATAATAAAATGAATGAAGAACATCCTGGATTAAATGAGAAAATAGAAAAATCAATGAAAAATACGAGTAGTATCATTACTTTTATAAGTGATGAAGAAGAAAATAAAAGAAAGATAGATGCTAATGTAAGAAAGATGAGAGCTATGGCTACTGCTTCTAGATATTATTTTGAACCTTATTCATTACAATATTTTAAAAATTACGTATCAATTTTGAAGGAAAAATGTAGAACATTATTTGATATCTTAGATGATATTGGTAGAATAAGGACAGAAGAAATTACTGAAGAACAATGGAAAAGAATAATAGATTTAGATTTTCATATTAATGAAAATGGAGATATTTACTATGCAGATGCTGATAGACTATTAGATGCTGTTGTTCATAATGTAAAAGATTTATATAATAAAATAAAACAAGGAAATAATTTAGAAACATATTTAACATTTAAAGAATCAAAACATAGTTTATTAAAAGATGATGTATTTGAAAGTGAAATATATCCTAGAAAAGAAGTTCAAATTAAAGATTTACATTATGCATGTAGAAGTGAATTTATAGCACTTTCTGATCAACAACAAAAAGAATTAGAAAAAGAAAGAATGGATAATTTCTTATATTGGATGAATAGAGATTTTATTGAAGATGAAGAATATGAAAAACAAAGTAATCCAGTATTAAAAAAATCAAAAAAACAAGATTCTAAGAACTAATTGATTAATTAGTTCTTTTAAAATATGTTGCTTTGTGATATAATGTTTGTAGAAATTAATCTTTAAAAAAATTTCCAAACGTCTATAACTGACGCACCATAGGAAAAATAAAAGAACTTGCAAAAAGTTCTTTTTTATGATAATATGTATTTAGCAAGGAAAATTTGCATAAAATAAAAAAGGGAACATTCAGTTTCGTCAAGTTGAATGTCTACCCAATAAATTGCCTTAAGGCACTTATTCAGCGACACTTATTCTAGCGAATGAGTGTCATTTTTTTATTACTAAAACCAGTAAGGTTAAGAGTAGTAAAATGAGTGATATGTAGCGAAGCAACTTTATGTTGTATTCACGTTTTTTCAAATCTCTCAAATCTCCTCTCTGTAAAGATTAGAGGTAGACACTCAACAACTGATATTTCCTATAGAAAGTATACTATCAAATAAATATAAAAACAGGCGAACAAGTAAAAAAATGTAACAATTTTATAAAGTTGTGATATACTCATATTAATTAGTAAGTTATTACTACCTATTAATGTTTGTAAAAAAAGTTATTCGACTTCTTCTTCACAGGCACCATTGGCGAATCTGTTCGAACTATTCGAACTTTGATATATAGAATCAATCAGAAATGATTGATTTTTTCTTTTTATGAAAAAGTCAACCTAAAAGAAAGGTTGGTGTATATGATTAAAATTATTAAGGAAAAAATAGAAATTGAAGAATCATTAGAATCAAGATTAAAGATCATATGTGATTTTTGTAATACTACTCCAACAATAATAAACGGAAGTATTAGAAGAGTAGAACATACAAATCTTACTTATATTGAACCACATAGAATAATTATTAATGATAACTTATATCTTGCTTTTAATTACTCAAATGAAATATATATTAATAATTTAGGTAAGAAGATAAAACTATCTGAACTTGAAAACTATATAAAACAAGCGTAGTTCTTGACTTTTAAAATAAAAACTATTATTATAAATAACCAATAAATGACAAGCAGTATCCGTCTTTTATTAGAAAGCGAGGTACATCTATGGTCAAATACATATTTCATTTAAATAAAATTAATAATAGAAATATAAGAGGAGTCAAGAGTATTACTTGTTAATGCTTTTGTCTCCTCTTTTTTCGTAGAAAAAGGAGTGATAAAGTATGAATGAAGAAAAGAAAATCGCAGGACTTTATATTCGTGTAAGTACCGAAGATCAAGCAAGAGAAGGATTTAGTTTACCAGAGCAAGAAAAACGTTTAAGAACAATGTGTGAATACAAAGGTTATGAAATATATAAAGTATATGAAGAACGTGGGATAAGTGCTAAAACAGGTAATCATAGACCTAAATTTGAAGAACTATTACAAGATATAAGAGATAAAAAAGTTAATACTATTGTTGTATTAAAATTAGATAGATTAACACGTTCAGTTGCTGATTGGGAAAAGATTCTTACTTTCTTAGAAGAAAATGATGCTTACCTAGATTGTGCTAATGATGATATAAATACAACAAATGCAAATGGTAAAATGATTTCAAGAATACTTACTTCAGTTAGTCAACAAGAAATTGAAAGAACAAGCGAAAGAACTAAAATAGGACTTGCTGGAGCAATTAAAGTTGGTCATATCCCACATAAAGCACCTTTAGGATATAAACATGAAGATAAAAAGTTAGTAATTGATTATGCAACAAAAGATGTAGTAATAAGAATATTTAATATGTATCACGATGGATTATCATATAAGAAGATAAGTAATATTTTAAATGAAGAACAAGTACTTGGTAAAACTAATTGGAGAGATTCAACAATAGTAAATTTAATAGAAAATCCTATTTATAAAGGAGACTTTATTCATGGAAAAAGAACAAAGAAACCTACATATTATAAAGATGTAGTTGAACCATTAGTTAGTAAAGAATATTGGGAAGAATGTCAAGTACAACAAAAGAAAAATTCTAGAAGTTATAAAAGAGTAGAAAATTACTTGTTTTTACAAAAATTAAAATGTCCTAAATGTAAAAGAATATTAGGTGGCAAAGCAACAACTAAAAAGAATAGTAATGTTTATTATTACTATTATTGTAATGATTGTAAGATTAATTTTAAAGAAGGAGAAATAGAAAGACAAATAGACCAATATATGGATTCTATTGTTGAATATGATTCAATAGTAAATCAATATTTCCTACCAATGATAAAACAAAAGATAGAAAATCCAAAAGAAGAATTACAAAAAGAATTAAAAACACAAAAATCTAAATTTGATAGAATTCGTGAAGCATATATCAATGAAGTTTTTACTTTAAAGGAATATAATGAAGAGCGAAAAAAAGTTGAAGATATTATTAATGAATTAGAAGATAAATTAAGCAAAACAGAAGTATGTGAAAAATTGAAATTTACTCCTAATGATATATTAGTAAAAAGAGATATTGATTTTATCAATTCTATCAAGTATCCAGAAAAATACAAAGATAGAAATAAATTTTGGAATGACTATACAAGAGAAGAAAAATCAGACTTAATAATGAAGTATATAGATGAAATAGAATTAACTGATAAATATGGAAATACTGCAGATATTGATTATATTAAGTTTAGAGAAAGTATAGTAAATGCCAGTAATGAATTATATTTAAATGGTTATTATGATAGATATATACCATCATTATTTGGAAATATTTATGGAAGAATAAGATTTAGCGAATATCTACCTGAAAAAGAAGTTGGAGAACAAATAATGAGATTAAGACAATTTTATGATGTGGGATATTATGAAGCAACTTATAATGTTAAAAATCAAGTTTTCTATTTTAATTTTATAGAAGATAATAAAACGTTAGTAAGAGTATTTCCACTTGAAAATTACAGAAAGATAGATCCTAACATAGAAATGGATACATATAATCTTGGAGTATTATATGTAGGAGAAGATAATGGAACGTTACTTGAACATGTTGATGATGTGTTTAAATATATACCAGCAGAATGTGAAAGTAATGTTGTATATAGTAAGGAACCTATATATGTAGAATCAAAACCTGTTCCTTACTATGAAGTTGAAGAAAATTCTAAAGAAGTTTCTTCATCATAAATAAACGAACACGTTTTGTCAGCTATGCTGATGAAAGTGGGGGAAAGTTTATTTAATAATTAACGTGGTACTTTACGAAAATACATTAGTGTTTTTGTAAGTAGTGATAGTTAATTAGGTTTCTAAGGTAAAACCTTAGCCCCAACTTTTGATAGTATGTCGAAAGTTATAGGGGGTTAGGACTTTTGACACAAAAGAAAAAATCCTATTTCAAGGAGGTAAATCATGAAGTTATCTTATTCATTTCATTTAGGTAATGATAAAAATAAAACTAAAAATGCAAAGAAACAAGCAAAAATAAATAATAGTAATACAACATCATATAGTAATAATGCTATTCAAAACTTACAGCAATTATCAAAAGCAGATAAACATAATTTAAGAAAGTATGATAATGATACAAATTTAATACAAGTTATAAAAGGTTCTTCTTCTCTAGTAGAAGATACAAGAAATTTATATCATGAATTATTTGATGAATCACTAGAAAAATATAATTCTAAACAAACAAGAACTGATAGAAAAATAAATGATTATTTTAGTCATATATCAAATGATAAAGAACATGATTTAGCATGTGAAATTATTATTGAACTTGGAGATTTAGATTTTTGGTCAAATGTAAGTTTAAATGAAAAAGTTAAAATGGAGAAAGTATTTAAAGAACAAATTGAAGCATTAGAACTAATAGTACCAAATTTTAAAGTAGCGAATGCTACTATACATTTTGATGAATCATCTCCACATCTTCATATTATTGGAGTACCTTTTAAAGATAAATGTAAAAGAGGATTAGAAAGACAAGTTGGAAAATCAACTATATTTACAAAAGAATCATTAACAATGATACAAGACAAAATGAGAAATCATTGTATTGTTTCATTCAATAAAGTATATGAAACAAATTATACTTTAAAAATAAAAGAACAAGGAAGAAACGAAGATATTAATGTTTTGAATATGGAAAATTATACAAATGTAAAAAAAGAGAAGAAAAAATATAAAGAACATTTAGATAAGTTAAATAAAAAGACTGATAAGTTATCTGATAATACAAATGAAATAAACAATATGATTGATAATTTAAAAGCAAGTAAATTAAATAAAGATAATTTTATAATTTCAAAATCACAAGTTGAAGAAATAAAAGAATTTTTATATTTAACAAAATCAACTACTAGTGATATAAGAGAATCAAATAAAATTGATTCGATATTAAATAAATATGAGAATGATCTAAAACGACATAAAAACGAAGTTGATATATTAGAACGAAAAGTAAATGTTAGAGATGATGAAATAGAAAGATTAAATACTACTATAAAAAATCAAAATGATAAAATTGATGATTTAGAAGATAAAGTTGATATACTCCAAGAAATAGTTAATAATTTTAGAAAAATATGGGATAGATTTATAATGTTCTTACAAAATAAATTTTTCTCTAACGACGAAAAATATGAAGATATTATTGATGATTTATATTATAAAGATATATTAAATTATAAGGATATAGAAAAGATTCAAAATAATTACAAAAATAAAAATAGAGATGATGATTTTGAAAGATAACTGCTAAAAAGTATGATATAATATATTTATAAAATGTAGGAGGACTTTTATAATGAATTTAAAAAAATTAGATGAAATAGTATTAGAGTATTGTAAAAACATTGGTATTTTTAAAGATACGATAGAACAAGTTTATCCTATGGCTGTAAGTGTTGTGAAAACTACTAATCCAAATATTGAAAAATTGGAATGGTCAAGGAAATTTTCTCTTACTGACTCCATAAAATTTGTTTATATGTTTTTAAATGATATTGATCATAATTTAGCATCAGAATTTATTGCAAAAATTAACAATCCTAATATTGTTAAAATTCAATCAAGAAAAGATAATCCAGATGGATATGATTGTGTTGATGGAGATGGTATAGTTCATATTTTTTACGAAAATACACCAAATGACATCTTTATAATATGCCATGAAATGTTACATAAACTAAATGAACAAGAAAAAAATGAACATAATAATTGTGAAAATTTAACAAGAGATTATTTTGGTGAAACCGTATCTATTATGGGTGAGATGTTAATCGGTAATTATTTAATAGAAAATGGAATTATGAATGAAAATGATTTAAATATGAGAAAATTAAAGAGATTAAATGGTGATAGAGAAAATGCTAGAGATATTATTATTGAAAGTAATTTGATTTCATTAAAAATGGCTGGTAAAGAGATTAATTATGAAAATTTGATTCAATTAATAAATGAGTGTAAAGATGAATCAATAAAAAAAATTTTAATAGATGAAAGTCTTGATTTTAAAAGGATAGGAAGTATTTTTAGAAATTATGAAGAATATAAAAATAAAAGGAAAAACTTGGTTGATGTATTAAATATAAGAAAATCTCAAAGATATGTCATAGCAGAATATCTAACACAGGAATTTATCAGCAAAGAATCTAGATATGAAGATTTTTTGCAGTTACATTATGCAGTAGCTGATAAGAATTCTAGTATAAATGATATTGTTGATGACATAAGAAAAAAGCATCCAACTTTATAAAAAGGAGAATTATATGAGTAAATATGTAAAAGTAATGTACGGAACTACAAGTGGAGCTAAAAGTGATTTTGAATATAAAATTGGTGAAGTGAATGTAAGTAATAATTGGAATCCAAATGCGGATAATCCAAAAGATTTTGGAGGCTTTAATTATTGTGCTGAAGAATGTATTTTAAGATGGTTACATAGAGGAGATACAATTTATGATGTAGAAATACCAAAAGATGCAGAAAATGTTAAATTAGATGGTGCTACTACAATTTATAGAACCAATAAAATAATAATAAAGAATCCAAGAAAAGTAGATGATGAATTAGCACTTTATTTTTATCAGATATCTAAAATACCTGAAAAATCATACTATAAAGCATTAGCTGCTGTAACTATAATGAATTATGAAAAGACTGCATATAGAATTTTAAATGATAAGGTTAACAAAGAAAATATTGATATAGTATTAGAAGAATGGAACAATTTTATTGAGCATGGAGATAAAAACGATAGAAGTAATTTAAATGGATTGGTAAAAGAAATTAATGATGAATTATATAAAATTAAAGAATTAAAACAATAAGTGTTAATTTAATAAAATGTATTTAAAATAAATAAAATATGTGATAGAATAACACTCATAGCAAAAAGGACAAATTATAGATATAAGGGCTAGTATAGACTTATTAATATTGATAAGGAATACTGTGCTCTTTTTTAGTAGGAGGTAGTTAATATGTATGATTATATAGATTTAGATGATAATGAAGTAGATAATAGGGTTGATATTCAAAATTTAGTAAATGTGTCTTTTGAAAGTATAATCTTTCCAAACAAAAATTTACCGCCTTGTTTCTATAATGGTAGTATTAGTGAAAATTTAGATTATATATATAATTCATATAGTAATGATGAAGAAATATTAACTGAAAATTTTGAATGGAATAATGGTAAAATTAAAAGATTTTATGGTTATCAAGATATTTCTGCAAGAGTAACTAAGGGCGTTGAACCAATAAATTTTATTTTTGAAAAACCAAGTGGTGGTCCAAGAATTTTTTCTATAGCTCATCCTTTAGTACAAATACCATTACATAAATATATATTAGATAATGTAGATAAGATATTAGAAGAACAAATAGAAGATAATAATATATATTGTTCTAACTCAAAATACTATTATCAAGATGGAGAGATATATGTTGAATATGATTATAATGGAAATGAACTTATATCTAGTGGTATTGATGCTATTCTTCAAAAAAAATATAAAGCTGCTTTTATGAAAAAACATATATTATCAAGAGGTAAATATTATAAGTTATATTTAGATATATCAAATTTTTTTCATAGTATTTATACTCATACCATTTCTTGGGAAGTAAATGAAAATAAAAAAGATATCTTTGATAATTTAGACATGTTAATGAGAACTCAGAATAATAATGAAACTAAAGGAATAATTATTGGACCATATTCTTCTGGTTTATTTTCTGAAATAATCATGTCAAAAATAGATAGAAAAATGCTAGATTTTATAAAAAATAATAAATTTGATGTTTCATATGTTAGATATGTTGATGATATTGAAATGTATTCTGATAATAAAATAGAGTTAGATAAATGTTTGTCAAAAATTGAAAGGGAGTTGTTAAAATATAAATTAGATGTAAATCATAGTAAAACTTCCGTATGTGAATTTCCTTTTTTACAAATGATAACACAGAGTTCAAAAAATGTATATCAATTAAAAGAAAGATTATTATCAAACAAGTATGATGATGATTTAGAAAAAGTAGAAGATATTATAATGGAAATTAACAATTCTTTACAAAATGGTCATTCTAATGCTAAGTATCTTTTAAGTGTTTTAAAAAGCTTAGTTAATGATAATGATATTTTTGAAGGTATAGATGATTATATTATGTGGATACTTATTGATTATTTGTTAAATGTTATTTTTAAATATCAAATTTTAACAGAAATTGTTTCGTTATTAATTATTTCTATATTAGATAAATATGAACAAATAGATAAGATTCAATTTATAGATAAGGCAATAATAAAGAAAAATTCAAAAAAAGATACAACAAAAGAAATAGTAGATATATGGATTACGTATATTATATGCTTATTTAATTTAGAGAGTTTGATTATAAATGATTATTTTAAAACAATTATTAAAGAAAGTGAAATTTGCTCTGTAATGATTTTAAACTATTATTATCGCAATAATGAGATAGAAGAAAACAAAGATATTATTAAAGCTTTTTTAAATGATATTAAATTATCACTAAAATCAAAATACGATAGTAATTGGTTGAATGCCTCATGGTTATCAAAACATTGGCTACTATTTTACTTAAATGATACAAAATGGCACATTGATGACATTATTGGATTTAAAGACACCATCCTATCCGATGTAAAGCTAAAAAAGTTGTTAGAAAATCCTACTTTAAGTAAACGTTTAAATTTATTTAAAATTATGAAAAACTTGAATATTGAATTTTTAAATTACGATAATAAAAGATAATTTTTTTTAGATATTTATTTTTATATATAAATGTTGTATATTATAAGTTGAAAAGGGACTATTGAATTTTAGAACTATTAGACTTTTTTAAACTTTATAAAAATAATTTATCAATTAATAAAATATTTTATAACTAGATAAGGTGGTGCTAAATGGAAACAAATAATACATCAAAATTAATAAAAAATCTTTTGAGAAAAGGAATAAGTTTTGATAGAGGAGAAAAAGATTTATTTACAAAATATGATTACTATCAAGTTATAAATGCATATAAAAATCTTTTTATAGTAGATGTAGAAAATATTGATACTATAAAAAGAAATGTTTTAAATAATATTGATATTGATAGATATAAAAATTATTATAATATTAATTCTAATCTTGAAGGTAATGATTTGTTTAGAGAAATTTGCAAAAAAATAATTAAAAAATATGGATTAGAATATAATAAAGACATGTCAATAAAAACACTAGTTTCAGAAATAAAGAGAATTAATTATGTACATCATATATATGCTAATAATACTAAATATAATGATTTTGTAAGAATGTATAAATTTGAACATGAATTACGTCTTTTACTATTAAGATATACTTTAATAATTGAAGAAAATATGAAAAATATATTTACCTCAACTCTTAACGATGAAGAAAATATTAATGCTAATTTTTTATCTGATATTAATAATTATAATACTTCTGATGCAAGTAATAATAACTCACTTGAAACATTAAAATTGATAATAGATAAGCAAGGTAATAAGCATTCAAAACCAATTTTAAGAAAAAGACAACAAAATATTACTGTACCTTATTGGATTTTAATAAATGAATTAGCAATGAATCAAACATATAAAGCAATTAGTAATTTAAAGCCTGAGATAGAAAGAAAAGTTTTTCAAAAATGTGTTAATCATTTTACAAAATTAAATTTAGATGTTTTTGATAAAACGAAGAAACAAAAAATTTTAAATAAGGAGAATAAATTAATTAATAGTTTTAAAATAATATTATATTATGTTGGAGAATTTAGAAATATGTTAGCGCATAATCAACCAATATATAGTTATAATGTTAAAGATTGTAATCTTTGTAATTTTCCATCTATTAATTATGAATATCCATCCAATTCAAAGAAAAAATTAACAATTCAGGAACAATATAATATAAATGCAAGTATGATGTATAATTTGCAAAAATTTTTTGGCATTGATCAATTTAACAGTAGAAATTTAAATGTTAATATAGATTTATCATGGATGATATATGTTATTTATAAAATCATTTCAACAATTGATAATAATACAAAAATGTATGAAGAATTAAAAAGAATATATTCAAAATACAATATTGTATTATCTGAATATGAATACAATATAGACAATTGTGAACAATTTGGTGAGTTAATAAGTTGTTTAGAAGATTTATATAATTTTGATTTAAAAACTAATGAAATATCTTTAAGAATTGAACAAGGATTAGCATATAAATCTATGTTAAAAAATAATGAAGTGAGACTTAATAAATTAGTAAAAAATATAAAAAGAAATGCTTCTTCAATGAAACTTCATAAGAATGGATCGAAATATGATCTGTTTCCAAGTAATCAAAAATATAAAGAATATACAAATATAGATATAAGTTTTTTTAATAAAATTAAGTAGTATAATTTACATAAAAAAACATATAATATTATTGATTATGTATTTACATTTATATATCATATATGATATAATTAATACGTAATTGAATTCCATGGCACAGTTTTGTGAAATGGGGATTAAAGGAACTAAGGTTTCTTTTTTCTTTTTTATATAATGTATTGAAAAATATGTTTTTTTAATCTATAATTAATATAGATTGATTCATGTGAATCGTCATTGCTGAAAAAAGTTGTAGATTTCTACGTCATCGGCACCTGTAGAAAAGAAGTATAACAACTTTTCTTACATGTATTAATAGGTAGTAATAACTTACTAACTATTTTGATTATAGCATCCATTTTAAAAATAGTAAATCTTTTTATAAAAATTGTTGAACATATTTGTCTATTCAAAAAAGTCATTTGCTATTTTTTCACTAAACATTTCAACTTGTTCAGTCATTATATGTAATAATTGATATATTACATCTAAATGATCTTCGATAGGTTCATTTGCTATTGTATTAATATCATTTGAATCTAAATCATTATTAATTTCTTTATTTATATTTTGTAAAACAAAAATATTATTTTTTAAAAATTCAATTATTGCTTGTTTTTTTTCTAATTCATTTAATTTTTTAAACGAATTAAACAATTCATCAAACTTGTTTATAATTTCATACCTCCTTTAACTGCATTTGTTGCTTCATTTAAATAACTATCATTTTTTGCTTCAATATTTTTTATTCTTTCTTGATATAATTTTCTTTCTTGTTCTATTCTTTCCTCTATTGATATAGTTAATTCTTCTGGATGTTTTTGATAATAATCTTTAATCCATTCTACTAGTTGATTAAACTCTCTTTCAGCACGATTTAATTCTCCTTGCATTTCTTTATTTTTAGCATCATTACCATAATTTGCAATAATTTGTTCACTACTAGCATTTTTTATTGGTTTTTTACCAGAAAACATTGTTTTTGCTTTTCCCCAAAAATTCATTTGCATATATTCATTCATTTGCTTATCATATTCTTCTTTTGCAGATTTCATTATACTACCAACATTTGCTTTTCTTATTCTTTCTTCCATTGCAGGAGAAATTTTTTCTTCTTTAATTGGATATGCTTCAATTTCCTTTTTAATAGTATTAATTTCTTCTATTAATTGTGTTGCTCTTCCTGGATCTTTATAACCTTCATATTCCACTGTTTTACCTACTTTATCTAAAACTGCATCAACACCTATAGTAGTTCGCTCATGAGTTGTTAAAGAAGCCAATTCTCTTGTTTTACTTTCTAATTCTGCTTGTAATTTTTCTAATTCTGACATATTATCACCTCATCTAAAAAAATTATATCATATTTAAAATAACTCTTACAAATATTGTTTTATTTATAATGTAAAATAATTGTATAATTTTGGTTTTAAAGTTAAATTAGTATATATTTATGCAATAATATGTTAAAATTAGAATGGATAGGTGAATACTTATGAATATAGAAGAAGTTATTAGTAAACTCAAAGAAAAATATAATTATAATGAAGGTTTATTAAATTTCTTACACAAAGCAATTAATGGTATGATTATTTACTATGGAGAAGAAAACAAAGATAAAATATTTAATACTTTTATAACCACTCCAATTGGTTTTTATCAAACTCAAGATGATGTGAATAAATTTTATACATCAATTGGTATTAGCAAGGTAGAAAACATGCCAATTGTCGCATCTGGTGGTTATTTAGAAAAATTTCAAATAAATGATAATAACCAATTAGAAAGGATACCAAGTGTATTAATAAAAAATACAGGTATGGAATCTAATGAAAATAATGAATATTATGAAACAATTATTCATGAATACTGTCATGCATTTATGAACTATGGTAAATTCTCTATTGATGGTAATAAAATAACTACGAGTACAGGTTTAATTAAATCTACTATAACCTTTGATAATGGTATAGAAACATATGATGAAAAACATACTGCTATTGAAGAAGGCATGAATGACTATGATGCTATTAACATTACTAAATTAATATTTGGTAAAGCAGTAGGATCTAAAGTATATGAGAGGAATGTTAAATATGTTTCTATGTTAATGGATGATGATTGCTTAAGACAAATTATAAATTCTTCAAGAATAAATGGAGATAATGAATGGAAAAAAATTCTAGGAGATGAATTGAGTGATAGATTTTTAAATTCATTTGAAAATTATTGGTCAGCATTTTTTGGAGAAAATATACCATTTGAAGAAAAACAACAAAATAGTAGTAATAGCTATGCAGGTTTTTATATGTATGATGAATCAAATGTTTTAGATGCATATCATTATGCAGAACAAGAAAATAATAGAAAAAATAGAAATGATTTAGGAATAATAAAAATATATCTAAATCCTAATTTAAAAATATATGATTATAATGAACATCATTCTGATATGTTTGGTATCACAAGATTAAATCAAGATACAATTAAAAATTTACAAGAACAAGGATATGATTTAATAAAAGGTAAAGTATTAAGTAAAACTGAATATATTCTACTTAATAAAGATAAAATAACTAATATGGAATTTATACCAATTGAAATTGAATATGAAGATGAAATAAATAAACTCAGATAATTCTGAGTTTTTATAATAGACAATTACTATATAAAATGATATAATATACAAAGGTTTTAGGAGTAGGATAGTATGTATAATGTAATTGATTATTTAGAACAATCTTCTATAAAATATCCAGATAAGATAGCAGTTATAGAAGAAGATAAAAAAATTAATTATAAAGACTTAAATAATTATAGTAAATGTGGTGGAACATATTTTATAGATAATAATATAAGTGGATTAATACTTATATTTATGGATAAAGGAATAGATACTTTAATCACATTTTTTTCAAGTATTTATTCTAATAATTGTTATTCATTAATTAATACTGAATTACCTCAAAATAGGATAGATAATATAATTAAAACAACTAAAGCTAAATATGTAGTAACAGATGACTCACATATAGAATTAGCTAAAGAGTATTTTAGAGGATTAAAAATAATAAATGTTAATGAATTAAAAGAATATAAATTAGATGATAATAAAATCAATATTATTAAAAATAATCACATTGATATAGATCCTTTATATGTTAATTTTACATCAGGTTCAACTGGTATTCCTAAAGGAGTAGTAATATCACATAGATCAGTAATAGAATTTATAGATAAATTTACAGATATATTTGAATTTAGTAGTGATGATATAATTGCGAATCAAGCACCATTTGATTTTGATGTATCAGTAAAAGATATATATTCATCAATTAAAATGGGAGCAACCTTATTAATTATTCCTCGTTCATATTTTTCTAATCCAACAAAATTATTAGATTATATATGTGATAATAAAGTAACTACAATGACATGGGCAGTATCTGCATTATGCCTTATTACAACTTTCCATGGACTTGATTATAAAGTTCCTGAATATGTTAATAAAATAATCTTTAGTGGAGAAGTAATGCCTATTAAACATTTAAATAAATGGATGGAAAAATTACCTAATACTAAATTTGTAAACGTATATGGCCCAACTGAAATAACATGTAATTGTACATACTATGTTATAGATAAAGAAAAAGATTATGATAAATTACCAATTGGTAAACCATTTCCAAATATTAGAGTAATGTTATTAGATGAAGATAATAATATAATAAAAGAACAAAATAAAGTAGGAGAAATATGTGTATCAGGTACTTGCTTAGGACTTGGTTACTATAGTAATTTAGAACAAACATCTAATTCATTTACACAAAATCCAAATAATAAAAATTATTTAGAAACAATTTATCATACAGGTGATTTGGCCTACTATAATTCTGATAATGATTTAGTATTTAATGGAAGACGAGATTTTCAAATAAAATATCTTGGTCATAGAATAGAATTAGAAGAAATAGATAAAGCAATAAATGAATGTGACTTTATAGTAAGAAGCTGTACAATATTTGATGAAGAAAAATCAAAACTATATGGATTTTATATTGGAAATATAACACCAGCTCTTTTAAAACAAGAGTTACGTGAAAAGTTACCAGTATTTATGTTACCAACTTCTTTAATACAATTAGATGAATTTCCACTAAATAAGAATGGTAAAATAGATAGAAAAAAATTAATGGAATTAAAAGGTGATAAAAAATGTTTGAAAGCGTAATTAATAATTTTAATACACCTACATATGTATATGATATAAATAAATTAATTGATAGAGTAAATTATTTACAATCTAAGTTTATTGATAAATCACTAGTATATGCAGTAAAAGCTAATACATTTGTACCAAAAGAGATAGAAAATTATGTAGAAAGATTTGAAATATGTTCATATGGAGAATTTAATATATGTAATAAATTAAATATCGATCATAGTAAAATGGTAATATCAGGAGTTCATAAAGATGAACCATCAATAGATGATATGTTTAACTATGAAATAGGTAAGTTTACTATTGAATCGATAGAACAATTTAAATTATTAGAAAATATGTGTAAAAAACATAATAAAAAAGTAAACGTATTAATAAGACTAACATCTAATAATCAATTTGGCGTTACTGAAGAAGAAGTAAAATATATTATAAAAAATAAAGAAAATATAATAATAGATGGTATTGAATATTTTTCAGGAACTCAAAAAACATCATTAAAAAAAATCAATAAAGAAATAGATTATTTAAACGAATTTGTTACTAATTTAGAACATGAATTAAATATTGAAATAAATGAAATAGAATATGGACCAGGTCTACCAATTCACTATTTTATGGATCAAGAATTTAATGAAGATGAATTTTTAACAGAAGTAAATAATATATTAGATAGATTAAATAAAAAAGTACTTCTTGAAATAGGACGTAGTATGGTCGCAAGTTGTGGGTATTATTTTACTAAAGTAGTAGATATGAAAACTAATAAAAATGGTAACTATGTTATTGTAGATGGTGGTATTAACCATTTAGTATATTATGGTCAAACAATGGCAATGAGAATACCATATTATGAAATATATCCAAAAAGAGAAGAAAATATAGAAAATTATAATATTTATGGCTCATTATGTACAATAAATGATATAATAGTTAAGAATATTAATACACCTAAATTAGAAATAGGAGATGTATTTATATTTAAAAATGTAGGTGCTTATTCATCTACAGAAGGTATCTCTTTATTTTTAAGTAGAGATTTACCAAGTGTTATCTTATATAAAGATAATAAATTTATTAAAGTAAGAGATAATTTAAAAACAAGTGATATTAATTATCCAAATTATTAAGGAGTGTGTTTTATGGAAAGATTAATTGAAATTTTAGAAGAATTACAACCAGATGTAGATTTTAATACTGCAGATAATTTAATAGATGGAAGAATATTAGATTCACTTACAATTCTTTCATTAGTTGCCGAAATAGAAGAAGAATTTGATGTAGAAATTCCTACAGTAGAAATTATCCCAAGTAATTTTAATTCAGCAAAAAGTATTTGGGCATTAATCGAAAAATTACAAGAACAATAATATGTCATATTTTAATGCAGGATTGATTTTTCTCGCAGTACCAATACTAATATTTATATATAATTTATTACCTAAAAAAGCTAGGCCAATATTATTATTACTATTTAGTTTTGGTTTTTTCATTTTTATTAGTAAATGGTTAGTTGTATTTTTAGTATTATCAATTTTAACAATTTATTTTACATCTAATTATTTGGACATATTAAATAAAAAAAGAAATATATTAGTACAAGAAAAACCAGATAATAAAAAAGAAATAAAAGAAAAATATAAAAAATATAAAAGAAGAGTTTTACTACTAGGAATATTAATTAATATATCATTTTTATTCTTCTTTAAATATTTGAATTTTTTCGCAACTAATACAAATTTATTATTAGATTTATTTGATATTGATTATAGTTTTAAATTAACTAAGTTTATAGCACCAATAGGTATATCATTCTATACATTAGAAGCATTATCATATATATTGGATGTTTATTATGAAAAAATTGAAGCAGATAAAAATATATTAAGAGTATCTTTATATTTATCATTCTTCCCACAAATAATGGAAGGACCTATTGCTAGATATAGTGATACAGCACATGATTTATATGCAGGATATAAAGTAACATATGATAATTTCTGCTTTGGATATCAAAGAATATTCTATGGATTTATAAAAAAATTAATAATTGCTGATAGACTAAATTTCTTAGTAAATACCGTATTTGATAATTATTATGCATTTAATGGAGCAACTGTTGCATTAGGTGTCATAGGATATACAGTAATGCTTTATATGGAATTTTCAGGTACTATGGATATTGTAATAGGTATTGGACAATTCTTTGGAGTTAAAATACCAGAAAACTTTAGACAACCATTTTTTGCTAAAAACATATCTGAATTTTGGACAAGATGGCATATAAGTTTAGGTCTATGGTTTAAAGACTATATATTCTATCCAGTATCTTTATCTAAAAAAATGAAGAAACTTACTATTAAAATGAGAAAGGTATTAGGTAATAGATTTGGACCATTAGTAAGTGGAGCAATTGCCTTATTCTCTGTATGGTTCTTAAATGGATTATGGCATGGAGCAGGGTATACATTTTTATTCTATGGAATGTATCAATTTACATTAATACTACTTGGTAATATATTTGAACCAACAATAAAAAATATTTGCCATAAATTACATATTAATAGAGAAAATATAGTTTATCGTATATTCCAATCAATAAAGATGACATTCTTTGTATTTATTGGAGAACTATTCTTTAGAGCTACTTCATTAAAAGCAGGATTTGGAATGTTAAAAAGAATATTTACTCATTTTAATTTACACAATACATTAAAAAGCAATGAATTATATACACTAGGTTTAGATGGTAAAGATTATTTTATAATAATAATTACCTTAATTGGAATATTTATTGTTAGTTTATTAAAAGAAAGACATCATAATTTAAGAACCGAAATAAGTAAGAAAAATATCATAATTAGATGGATAATATATTATATATTAATTTTATCAATTATTATCTTTGGAGCATATGGACCAGGTTATATTCCAGTAGATCCTATATATGCTGATTTTTAGGGGTGTAGTATGAAAAATTTATTAAAAGCATTTATATTTACCGGAATTTTAGTAGTACTAGTTATAATATCAGAATTAATACTAATTTCTGGAATTGATATACGTAAACATGGAATATTTAAATCAGCTAATTATGAATTATTAGGAGAAAAAAAGGATTCAATTGATGTTATATTTCTAGGAGATAGCCTAATATATAGCTCTATATCTCCAATGGAAATATGGAATAATTATGGTTATACTACATTTGATTGTGCAGAAGCAGCTCAAATAATACCAGATGCTTATAGATATTTAAAATTTGCTATTGAAAATCAACATCCTAAAATAATTATGATGGAAGCCAATGTTATGTTTAGAAACCCTAGTAAAAGAAAAATGGGTAAGAGAATAGCAATATTCTTTAAACAATTTTTTCCAATTACTAAATATCATGATAATTGGAAAAAATATATAGATGGTTCTAAGAAAAAATGGGTTAATCCTAATAAGGGATATAAATATATTACACTTACAGAATCATCTAAGAATAAAAAATATATGACTTATTCTAATAAATATCATGAAATACCCAAACATAATTTACCATATATAAAAAAAATAATAGACTTATGTAAAGAAAATGATGTTAAATTAGTATTAGTAAGTTTACCAACACAAAATTCTTGGCATTATAGAAAACATAATACAGCAGAAAAAGTTGCTAAAGAAAATAATCTTGAATTTATTGATTTAAATTTAGTAGATTTAAATATAAATTGGGAAACAGATACTAAAGATAATGGAGCACATTTAAATTATTTAGGTGCTAAAAAAGTTTCCGATTATATTGGAAACTATCTTAAAGAAACTAAATTAATAAAGGATCATAGAAATGATAGTGATTATAAGTCGTGGTATAGAGCATATCAAAAATATGAAAAAAACTCAGTTAGTAATTAATACCACTGAGATTGCATATTCACCATCATGAGATATTGATAATGAGATATTAGATGAATTTAAATAATCTAACTTATTATGAAATATAAATGATGGAGCTTTATTATCATCATGAATTATTTCAATATCTTTTAAGGAATAATTATTTATTCCTTTTTTTAATGCTTTAAGTAGTGCTTCTTTCGCACTAAATATACCAGCTAATGTTTCTATATTATTATTAATATATTTTATCTCATTAACATTAAAATTATCATTCATAAATCTATTATTATTTATTAAATTATTAAATCTATCAATTTTTATTAAATCAGTTCCACACATAATATCACCATATTAATTATACCATATATTATTTTAAAATTAATTTTCAATTATTTCTATCAATTTTTTTGTACTAAAATTAGGTGTTTAATTTTTTAAAGTAGCAATACCAATATATCTATCTGGTAGTTTTTCTTGTAATTTGATTTCATATAATAATTTATTATTTAAATCTTCTTCAATATATTCTTTAGTACTTATTCCAATACCTAATCCCATTTTCGCAAATTCAGATATTAATGTATAACTAGATGATTCTATATTATTTTTAAATATTATATTATTATCTATTATAAAATCAGATAAAGGAATTGAAATAAACACATCAGGTATTAGATATTGTTTAGGAGTACCACATCCCAATATTGATATTATTAAACGATATAAAGAATTAGGTGGTAAAATAATTACTATTGGATCAGATGCTCATAAAAAAGAAGATTTAGCAAGCAATTTTAATATTGCCTATGATATCTTAGAATGTATTGGATTTGAAAACATTGCAATATATCACAATAGAAAACCAGTATTAGTTAAAATAAAAAAACGAACTAAATAGTTCGTTTTAATTTTAAATGGAGCCCTTATGGTTGGAGTAGAACAACCATATAAACAATAAATAATAGGTAGTAATAACTACTAACTAAATCTAGTATACCATAAATTTTAAAAAATTGATATATTTTTTTGCTGATGAAGTAAAGTAAATGTTGGAAAATTTTAAGAGAAAATACAAGTTATATAATT
>CABUNR010000008.1:0-43329 GCA_902492995.1 uncultured Bacillota bacterium
AACAATTACATTGTATCAAACTTATGTCTTTTTATTAAATAAAAATAGTGTAGTGGTTTACACTCACCAACACTATTTATAATACAACCAAATTATAAGACGCATTTGCGTCTTTTATAATGTCATAATAAATAATTCTAATCCTAAGTTTTTATCTATTTTACCTGATTTTATATCTATATCTAAATTAGCCAATTTAAGTATACAATTAAGTAATGTTTTGTTATCATAATTTCTACTATTTTCTAAGCATTTTTTTATTGCATAATAATTACTACCTAAAATAGTACTTATATCTTTACTAGAATAACCTTTTTTATATAAATTTAAAGCTTGATATATTAGTCTAAATTTATTAGCAAGTACTACTATAATTTTAATAGGTTCTTCTCCATATTTTATTATTTCAAAATAGCTTTCTAAAGCCTTTTCTTTATTTTTTATAACAATATTTTCTATCAAGTTAAAAAAGTCAGTATCAATATTTTTTGAAGTCAAATTTTTTATATCATCTTCACTAATATTTAAATCACTATCTTTATATGTTTTAATTTTTTCTATTTCCTGATTTAAAATTTCTAAATTATTACCAACTCTATTTATTAAAAGATTTACATTATTATTAGATATTTTATAATTTTTAAACATATCAAAAACATATTTATTTATATTATTAGAAATATTAAAATCTTTAACAACACCTTTTTCCTTAATCAATTTAACAATATTTTTTCTTTCATCTATTTTTTCTTTTAATATAGTAAATACTATTATATTATTAAAAGAGCCATTATTTATATATTCTTTTAATACATCAATATTTTGTTCTATTAATTTTTTATTTATTGTTCCTGTAAATATATATGCATTTTCTACAATAATTAATTTTTTATTACCAAAAAGAGATATAGATAAAGCATCTTCAATTACATTTTCTATTTTAGTATTTTCTAAATCATATTTAATTACATCAATATCTTCTATATTATTTTGTTTTTTCAGAATTTCTATTTCTTTATCTATTAAAAATTGTTCTAATCCATAATATAAATACATATTATCACCAATTTAATTATAACAAATTTAAAAAAAATATTAAAGTTTATTTAATATTTTAATTAGTAATTTTAATTTTTCCATTAACTAAATAATAAACAACATCAACACGTTCTTTTACTTTATTTGAATGTGATATTATAATTACACATTTATTATCATTATGCGCTAATGAAATTAATAAATTTAAAATATCATTTTCTGTTTCTTTATCAAGACCTGCAGTTGGTTCATCCGCAAGTATTACTTTAGCATCATATGATAATGCTCTTGCAATACTTACTCTTTGCATTTCACCACCTGATAAGGTTAATATTTTTCTATTAGCCGTTTCATAATCAATACCAACTTTTTTTAAAAGTTCTAATGCATATTCTTTTTTATTTTTTATTTTTTTCTTACTTATATCGATAGATAATATAACATTTTCTAGAGCTGTTAAATGATAAAGTAAGTTATAACTTTGAAATATAATTCCAATATTATTTGATCTATAATTATCTTTATTTATTTTTTTTATACTATAATCATCATATAATATATCTCCTTCTTTTATTTTTAAAAGACCAGCCATTAAAGAAAGGAGTGTTGATTTTCCAGCCCCACTTTTTCCATAAATTCCATATACTTTTTTTTCTTTAAATTCTAAATTAATATTTTTTAAAACATATTTTTCATTATCATAACTAAAATTTAAATCTTTAATTTTTAAAATATAATCATCTCCTATACTCTTTTTTGTAATATTTTATTTGGTTCATATTTATTTATTAAAACGATTGTTATAATATTACTAATTATTGTTAATGTTATTATAACTACAAATAATTTTAATATTATATAAAAATCTATATTTACATTTAAATTATCGATATATTTTACATTATCATTTATTCTATTAAATTTATTTTTTTCTATATTATTTAATTTAAAATTATTTTGAATTTGATTTGTATTATTTTTATAGCTATTTATTTCATTTTTAAGCATAGCATTCGTAATTGGTTTTAACAAAGTTATACCTATTATAACTCCAATAATAATTGATATTAATGTAGTTATAAATGATTCTATTAAAAACTCTATAGAAACTTTTATTTTACTCATTCCAATTGCTCTTAAAACACCTATTTCATATGTTCTATCTTTAATATTAATAATATTTATTATAATTAATATTAAAGTTCCTATTATAATAATTATTATTAATAATGTCATTGAAAAAGTTTTTACATTTTCAACTATTTTTAATGATTCTTCTATGGAATCTTTATTATCTATTAATTTATAATTACTACTTAATCCTAGTTTTGTTACCTTTTCTTTAAAATTTTCTATATCATTTTGCTTTTTTAAATAAAATTTAGCATTTATATTTCCTGTATTTTCACCTAATATATTTTTTATAATCTCAATATTTATATATATTTGATTTTCTTTATTTAAGGCATTTATATTCATAAAATTATCGTTATCATCACTTATGGCATCATATATTGCAACTACCTTTAATTTATATTTTTTTGAAGTGTCATTTATATCGTAAAATTCTATTTCATTATTTATATTTATATCATTTTCTAAAGCTAAACTAGAAGAAATTAAAATAGTATTTTCATTTTCTGAATCAGATATATTTCCTGAAGTTATTTTATTTTCTCCATTTATAAATTCACTAATATATGAAATATCAGAATATGCAACAAATTTAAAATCACCTTGATTTTCTTTTGGCATTCTATTATGTTCTTTATCATTTTCAAAATTATTTTGTTCTATATCGTTATTAATTGGATCAATATCACTAGATGAAAGACTAGTTTGATATGTGTAATAATAATTTTTTACATATTCTAATGAACCATATTTTTTTATATCTTCTTCAGTTATTACATCATCGCTTTTATTTCTCATATCTAAGCTTAATGATACTTCTACAGGATTACTATTAATATAATTTTCTTTTATTTTTTTACTTGATTTATTAATAGATAAAGATATAAGTAAACCAATTGTTATTATAGTTATAATTATACAATTAAGTATATTTCTACTCTTTTTTCTTTTTATATTAATTATTGCATTTTTTATAATATACATATTACCTTCCTTTCATTATAATTATATTTATTTTATGTGAAAAAAAAGTGATATTTTTTTGAAGATAATATGAAAAAAGTAGATAAATCTACTTTTTTACTTTACTATACTATATTCTATACTTCCTGCTTTGGATAAATCAACATCTACTTTTGTTTCTATATTTTTTGTTGTTCCAGTTTCCATAGCCTCTTTTACTTCATCTTCTACCTCTTTTAAAACATTTCCTTCTTTATCCATTATTTTCATTTTGAATTTAGAACCTTCATATGTAGCTCCTGTATTATTTATTACTACTGTTTTTACTATATTATTGCTTGCTCCTACATTTACAAATTCTAATCCTTCAAATATTTGATCTTCTATTACTTTATCTCCTTTAATATTTTCTTTATTATTATTTTCTTTTGCTTTTTTCTTACATCCACATCCTGTTATTAGTCCTGTTACTAATAACATTGCAACTAAAATTGTTACTATCTTTTTCATATTTTTTCCTTTCTTTTATTAAGATTTTTAATTAAATTAGTATATTTTTATGGTAATACATATGGATCACTACTTGTTCCATTACCATTAGTATAACTGATTCCTGATTTTAAAGTAAGTATTGGGCGGAGTGCATGAAGTGAATTATTATTATTGCTACATGAAGTTTTTCCTCGACTAATATAACAGATCCTAATTGGATCATGACAACTTCCAATATTTAATAATCCACTTTTAGTTATAAAACGTCCTTCATATTGCCACCCTGAGTAATCTTTATCATAATATCGAGATGCTAATATATAGTCTGTTACAATACCTGATGGATTAGTTGCAATTAATGTACCTAGAACATTTTTTACTAAATCAAAATCATTTTGATATAATTCATCTCCTCCACCTTTACTTTCTACTGTTTCTTTTCCAATCCCTGTTGACCATCCCCATGGTGCCTTGGTAGTTGTAGAACTTGAATCAACTGTATCTGCAGTATCCGTTAAATATTCTGTTTGTCCATTATATCCCATATGTCTTGATTTTATTGTGTATTTTGTATTTTGATATTTACTTGCTAGTACATTTAAATATCCTACTAAATTTTTATATCCAACTTCACTTATAAATCTAATTTTTGTACTTGATACATTCTCTGATACTACTTCTATTGTTCCATCACTATTTACTTTTATTACTCGCCATGTATCTAGCTCACTTGGATTTATTGTTCTTTCGCTATCCCTTGTTTTAGTTTTATCAGTTGTAAATGATGTTATTGTTGGTGTCATTTTTATATAATCACCTAATTTCACATCTAAAGATAAATTAGGAACAGTTGGTTTAAGAGCTATATCTATAAATTCCTTTGCTGCTTGTTGCATATCTGGGAAATCTGTTCCACCTGACACAGAAATTTTTCTTGCAGTACCATTACTACTTACTACATCATCTTTAAACCATGCCCCTGTTCCTGAAACATACCAAGTATGACCTAAATAATTAACTGTCGTACTATTTGTGATAGTTGCTATATAGTCAACTTTTGTTTCATAAGTTACTGCATTTGAATCGGTACTTACAAGTAATGGTGCTATCCATGTTGCACTACTTCCTCTATAAGCAGCATAAGAATATAATGTCCATCCAGCATTAACTTTATAAAATTCTCTTTTATTTCCAGTATAACTATATGTCCATATTAAATCTCCTGCTTTTGATGATACATAATCTGGATTAAATGTTAAAACATTTATTGAAGCACTACTTGCTTTACCATTTTTCCCTGTTGCAGTACATGTTATCTTATTATTTCCTATTGGTAAGCTTGATAAATTACTAATTGTACTTGATCCATATTTACAACTATATGATCCACCTGTTGGCCCATAAGTTATATCTAAATAATTTCCAATTGTATAATTATCTTTTTGAGTAATTATTGTTGGCATTGTTGATTTAAAACTTATTGATGGAGTAGTATTATCTGTAATAATAACTTGCTTACTTCCTGTTACTGTTTTATATCCAGGCTTAGTTACTTGATAGTATACTATATAACTTCCTACATCTTTATATGTTGGGCTTGAATTTAAATTATATGTTCCTTCACTTGTTCCATATTTTATTGTTGAGCCAGAGCTTGTTACTACAATTCCATGTTCTTTAGAGTCATAATCTCCTGTATATCCACTTGCTGTTACACTTAGTAATCCTTCCTCTGTTGTTGCTACATGAGTTGATGTTTGTGAATTATAATTTGTTGTTGATGCACTTGTTACTGTTATATTTGCTGTTCCTTTAGTTGTTCCTGGTTTTACTGTTATTGTACTTCCTGATACTGAACAAGTAGCTACATTTGTATTACTTGATGAACAGCTTAATGCTCCTCCACTTATATTTTTTGTTACTGTAAATGTTCCACTATTTGGATATGTATATGTTCCTTTATTACTTGATAATAGTAATGTATTTCCTGCTTTATTTATTGTTATAGCTTTTGTACAACTTAAACTTCCTGCACTATAATTACTATTTCCTATAGTAGTTGCTCTTGCATAGTATACTCCTGCATCAGTTGGACTACTTACTGTTGTTGTACAACTTGCCTCACTATAATATGTCGCACTTGGTGTTAAGCCACTTGTTGTTTTGAAGCTTGCTGTTTTTGCATTTTCATCATATATATATGTTTTTGCTGTTACTGTAATTGTATCTACTTTCTTTCCTATTGTTACATTTATTGAGTTTTCTGATACATCAAAATGGTTCTTATCTCCTATTACTTTATAGTAAACCTTATATGTTCCAGCATTCGTTGCTTGTGGTAAACTTGTTGAATAACTTCCACTTTCTAATTTATACTCAATTGTTCCTGTACTTGAACTTCCAGCATTTATTAATGTTTGGGCTGTTCCTGTATAAGTTAGGGTTTTAGCAGTTGGTGCCGTTACTTTTCCATTGGCTTTTGTTATAACTACTTTTTCTCTTCCTGTTACTGTTTTATATCCTTCACGACTAATTTCATAAAATATCCCATAGTTTCCTACATCTATATATTTTGGACTTTCATTTAATGAATAATCTGTATGAATTAAAATATTCTTTGCTATTATTTGTGATGTCGTTAACTTTGTAACTTCATAACTAATATTATATGTTTTTCCTTTTTCTAAATATATATTTTTATAAATTATACTAGAATCTTGCAAATTACCATTTGCTTTTATTCTTACCATATATAAACCAGTATCATAGTTATGTGTATATTTAATTGAATCTAATCCTTGTTTTGATGTAGATGCTATATCTTTTAAATACTCATTAAAAGAATTATCCCATAATTGTATTTGAAATGCAGTTAAACTATTCCCAGACGTTTTATTATCAAAAGTATATACTCCATTATTTATAGTAGTATCTGATTCTCTAAATATACTTTCATTATCTAAAACTACTCCCAATCCATATTTTATTGTTGCGCCACTACTTGTTACAGTTATTCCATGTGATGCTCCATCATATGCTTTATTATATCCATTTACTGTTACACTTAATAATCCTTTTTCTGTTGTTGCTACATAGGCTGCTTGTCCTGCTTTATAATTTGCTGTTTCTGCACTTTTTATTGTTAATGTTGCAGTTCCTTCTTTTGTTCCAGGTGTTACTGTTATTTTTGAGCCACTTACTGAACAAGTAGCTACATTTGTATTACTTGATATACAGCTTAATGCTCCTCCACTTGGATTACTTGTTACTTCAAATGTTCCACTTTTTGGATATGTATATGTCCCTACATTACTTGATAGTTTTATTAAATTTACTGCTTTATCTATTGTTACATTTATACTTGATTCTGCTACATCTTTATGATTACTATCTCCTACTACTTTATAATAAACTTTATATGTTCCTGGATTTGTTGCCTTTGGAAGTGTCGTTGAATAACTTCCATTATCTAATTTATACTGTATTGTTCCTGTACTTGAGCTTCCTGCATTTATTAAAGTTTGTGCACTTCCTGTATATGCTAGGTTTTTTGCTGTTGGCGCTGTTACTTGTCCTGTTGCTTTTTCTATTGTTACTTTAATAGAATTTTCTGCTACGTCTTTATGATTACTATCTCCTACCACTTTATAGTAAACAGTATATGTTCCAGCATTCGTTGCTTGTGGTAAATTCTCACTATAACTTCCATCATTTAATTTATATCTTATTGATCCTGTACTTGAACTTCCTCTATTTATTAGAGTTTGTGATGTCCCTGTATATGTTAATGTCTTTGATGTTGGAGCCACTACAGTTCCAGCTGCTTTTGTTATTACTACTTTTGCAGTTCCTGTTATATCATTATATCCTTCTGTTTCGATTTTATAATATACTATGTATTCTCCTACATCTGTATATTTTGGATTTTCATTTGTATAGTTTGTTCCATCTTTTGAATATGTTATTGTTGAACCTGAACTTGTTACTACGATTCCATGTCCTTTAGAGTCATATACACCATTATATCCAGCTACTGTATAACTTCTTAATGTTCCTTTAGCTGTAATTGCTACATATGCTGCTTTTCCTGCATTATAGTTCTTACTTCCTTTTGTTGATATTGTTAATGTTGTACTTCCTTCTTTTGTTCCTGGTGTTACTGTTATTATATTTTCTTTAAACTTACATGTCGCTACTTTTGTATCTGAACTTTCACAATATAATTGTTCTTTGCTTGGATTTTCTATTACCTTAAATGTTCCAACCTCTGGATATGTATATTTTCCACTTGTACTTGATAATTTTATATTATTATTTGCTTTTGTTATTTCTATTGTTTTACTTCCTGTTATATCATAGTATCCTTCTCTTGTTATTTTAAAGTATACTACATATTTTCCGACATCTGCATATTTTGGACTTTCATCTTTATCATATGTTCCTTCTGCCTCACCATATTTTATTGTTCCTTTACTTGTTACAACAATTCCATGAGAATTAGAATCATATACTCCTGTATATCCATTTGCTGTATAACTTAATACAGCTTTATTTATTGTTACTGTTATATAACTTTCTGCTATATCTTTATGATTCTTATCTCCTACTAATCTATAATATACTTTATATGTTCCTGGATTTGTTGCTTTTGGAATACTTTCACTATAACTTCCATTATCTAGTTTATATTCTATTGTTCCTGTACTTGAGCTTCCTCTATTTATTAATTCTTGTTCACTTTCTGTATAAGTTAGGGTTTTTGCTGTTGGTGATGTCATTTCACCTTCTGCTTTTGTTATAACAACTCTTGCATTTCCTGTTATTTCATTATATCCTTCTGTTTCGATTTTATAGTATACTGTGTATTCTCCTACATCTGTATATTTTGGATTTTCATTTGTATAGTTTGTTCCATCTTTTGAATATGTTATTGTTGAACCTGAACTTGTTACTACGATTCCATGTCCTTTAGAGTCATATACACCATTATATCCAGCTACTGTATAACTTCTTAATGTTCCTTTAGCTGTAATTGCTACATATGATAATTTTTGTTCATTATAATTTTCTGTTGCTTAACTTGTTATTGTTAATGTTGTACTTCCTTCTTTTGTTCCTGATTTTACTGTTATTATATTTCCATTTACTGTACAATTAGCTATTTTAGTGTCTGCTGATACACATTTAATTAATCCTCCACTTATGTTTCCTTCTACTTCTATTGTTTTACTTTCTGGATATGTATATTTTCCACTTGTACTTGGTAACTTTAATGTATTATTTGCTTTTATTACTGTTACTTCTATTTCTGTACTACTTTCTTTATAGTTTCTTGTTGCTTCACTTATTATTTTTACCTTCCCTGTTCCTAGTTTTTTTCCTGTTATTACTATTTTATTATCTTTTATTTCTGCTTCTACTATATCTTTATTTAGTACTTCTACTTTTATATTTCCGTCACTTATATTTTTTGTAACATCAATTTCTTTTGTATCTTTATATGCAATACTTATACTTGACTCTTTTAATGTTATCTCTCCATCTGCTTTTGTTATTACTACTGTTTTACTTCCTCTTACCGTATTATATCCTTCTTGGCTTACTTCATAATATACTGTATAACTTCCTACATCAGTGTAAGTTGGACTCTCATCTTTATCATATGTCCCTTCTTCTTCACCATATTTTACTGTTGCATTTTGTCCTGTACTTACTGTTATTCCGTGAGCTTTATTGTCATATATTCCATTATATCCATTAGCTGTTATACTTAATAATCCTTTTGATGTGTAAGCTAAGTATGCTGCTTTGGCTTCTTTATATTTACTTGTTGCTTCACTTGTTATTGTTAGTGTTGCACTTCCTTCTTTTGTTCCTGATTTTACTGTTATTATATTTCCTTTAACTAAACAAGTCGCAACCTTAGTATCACTCGATTCACAACTTAGTTTTCCGTTTCCCTTGTTTTCTATTACTTCAAATGTTCCAACCTCTGGATATGTATAATGCCCACTATTACTTGATAGTTTTAAACTTCCATCTAATTTTAATGATTCACTAGTACATTTACTATTATTACTATCTATTGTTGCCTTTGAATCCTTATAATCAACAACATATCCATTTATACAAAAATGTCCCTCTGTAATTTGGCCATCTTTTAAACTATACATTCCTCCTGTTGGTATAGATCCTTTCATATCTGGTTTTATCTCATTATATGCATAACCATCTTTATCTTCGTATGCCTTATCTTCTAAAGCAGATAAGACAACTTTATTTTCTATAGCTTTTACATATTCATATGTACTATCTTTTGCGGCTTCTTTTCTAGAACCTTCTACTATATTTCCTATTATTGGTACAGTTATTACTGCAATAACAGCAATTACTACTATTACCGCTAAAAGTTCTATTAATGTTAAACCTTTTTTATTGGTATTTCCTAAAAATACTCTTTTCATAGTTTTGTATTTAGTTACCATTATTACACATCCTCTACTATAATTTCTATCCTATATAAATAATACAACATATTAATTATTTTGTAAAGAAAATGTATAAATATTATCCTAAAACATCATTTAAAAATTTAAAAGTACTATTTAATCCATTAACAACAAAACCTTCTATTTTTTTTGATATCTTGTCTCCAGTTTTAGATAATTTAGATTCATAATTTTCAGTATCTTTTATAACGTAATCATTTATATCAATATTTTTACCAGTAGAAATATCTTTTTCAAATTTTTTTATTTGTTCTTCTGTTAAAACTTTTTTATTATGTTGTTCAAATTCATAATATCCTGTTGCTTCTGATATATAAATAGCAGTAAATCCAACCAATATAAATAAAAAAAACTTCCAAAATACTTTCGTTAGCATCTTTTTTGTTTTATCATTCATACTATCCCTCCAAATATTCATTTATAACATCACTTAAAGCAATAGAAGTATTCATGACTTCTTCTAAATTATTTTCATTACCTCCAAGTTCAATTAAAATAATATTTTTATTTAAATCTTGATTATAAATACCATTTACATTTTTACCTTCTTTTTTCATAATCCCTCTTGATAATTTAGGATATTTTTTATTTAAAATATCATTTAACTTATTAGCAACTAATAAATTATCCTTATAATTTTTATGTTCTAAACCTATTACAAATAAAACTTTAGCATATTTTTTATTATTAATTGTAATTGTAGAATAATTTTTCTTAACAGAATCCCTATGTAAATCTATAATTAATTTTAAATTTTTATATTTATTTAAAGCTTTCTTTAAATAATATCTACTAGCTTTATAACTATATTTATAATCCCAGCCATTTGTATTTAAAAAATCAGTAATATTACCAGTTTCAACAACAGTATTTATATTATATTTAGATAAATTGTCTCGAAGTAAATAAGAAGCCATCATAACATTTGGCGTAATATTATAATCCTCTAAAGCTTTTTTATTATAGCTTTCCAATTGATGGGTACTATAAATATATACACTAGGATTAGATACATTTTTATCAACAGGATCTTTTATATATTTACTATTATCATTTGAATAATCATTATCCGATGATGTTGTATAAATAACACTCTCGCTTTTTTCTTTATATTTAAAATTTTTTTCTAATATAGATATAGGATTTTTAATTTCTATATTAGTAAGAAATCTAATACTTTTATTTAATGTAGTATTATAATCTTTTAAATATAATTCATAATAATTTTTATTATTAAGCAATATTTTTATAAATTCTTCATTATTAGAGACCAAATTTATTTTTAAAAACAAATTATATATAACCTCTATAATTATAAAAATAGAAACAATATTAAATAATAAAATTTTAATTTTATTTTTCATACAATCACCCATTTACATGATTATACTAAATATATAATAAATAAAATGTCAAAAAAAAGATATTTATAAAATATCTTTTAAAATCCTTGTATAAAACATAATATAAAGAAAATTGTTCCAAGAAGGATTGTAAGTCTTGTAATAAAAAGTTCTCCTCCTCTTTCTTTACGATTTTTAAATAAAGCACTACTACCACCAGAAATTATATTTGCTTCTTCAGCCTTACCAGATTGTAAAAGCACAACGGCTATAAGTAGTATTGATACGATTATTAAAGCTATTTCCATATTGCCTCCTCTATATATAATTTACCATAAATTTAAAATTTAATCAATATTATTCAAACATTTTACCTATTATACTATTTTTATCTTGAAGACCATTTAAATACTCTGTAGCACTCATCTTCTTCTTTCCCTCAGGTTGAATTTCCGTAAAAACAATTTCACCATTACTTACCTTTACGCCAATTCCATCAGGATAGATATTAATAATTTGACCATCAAGTTTAAAAGGATCTGCATAATTAGATACTCTACTTGCCCATATTTTCATTCTTTTAGCGTCAATTATAGCATATGCACCAGGCCAAGAATTAAGTCCTCTTATTTGATTATATATTTGTTTTTTAGTTTTACTAAAATCGATTTTTTCATCTTCTTTACTAATATTTTTAGCATATGTTGCTTCATCATTATTTTGCTTAATTCTAGGAGCTGTACCATCTATTATTTTAGGTAAAACTTCAAGTATTAAATCTCTACCTAATAAACTTAATTTATTATGAAGCGTTGCAGCTGTATCATCATCATTAATAGGTATTTCACTTGATGCAATAATATCCCCTTCATCCATTTTTGGACTCATATGCATAATAGTGACACCTGTTTTTTTATAACCATCAATTATAGCATGATGAATTGGTGCTCCTCCTCTTAATTTTGGTAAAAGAGATGCATGAATATTGATACAACCATATTTTGGATAAGTAAGCAATTCTCTTGGTAAAATTTGTCCATAAGCACATGTAATTATTATATTTGGATGAAGCGAAACTACTTCTTGCCATGATTCTTTTATATTTTCTGGTTGCAAAACTAGTATCAAATTATCATTAGCGAATTTTTTTATAGGAGAACAAGTTAATTCTTTATTTCTTCCAACTGGTCTATCTGGTTGTGTAACAACACCACATACTTTAAAATTACTATTTAATGCTCTTAAAATTGGAACACTAAATTCAGGTGTTCCCATAAAAACAATTCTTAAATTTTCTTCTATTTTTAAATCATTTATATTAATGTCATTCATATAATCACCACTATTATTTTATCACAAAATTTCATTATAAACAAAAAATTTAGAAATATCTAAATTTTTTATTTTAAGTATTTTTTGTTTTTAGATTCTGTTAAATTATCTAAATTTTGATCTATAGAATTATCCGTTAATAAATTTTTTAATACCTTTAAATATTCAATTGAATTATTTTCAAGGCTTAAACTATCATTTTTAATTAAATTTTCTATATTATTCTTATTAATATAAACATTCTTATTAGTATAATCTTCCATGTAATTTAATATTCCTTTTAAAGATTTTAAATAATTAATTGAATCATTTTCTAATTTTACTCCATCATTTAATACAAATTCTAAGTATAAATTTTTAATAGTTGTATTTCTAGAAACATTAATATAATTTAATAATGAAGCATGTGTACTTATTTGTAATACAACCTTTTTATATTGTTGCATCATTTGTACTATACTTGCATTAATGCATGCTATTTTATCATTAATAAGTTGCATTTTTAAATTATCATCTGATATTTCTATATCATTTTCTATATACTCTTTTGTTTTTACTTCTTCTATTAATTCATTTCTAACTTCTGTTATTCTATCTAAATATAAAGTTGCATTTTTTAAATAAACATTAATTGCTTTTTTTAAATAATCTAGTTCTACCAATCCTTTTTCTAACTTTTCCTCTTTTTCTTTTAAATAATGTTCAATTTTTATAATTAATTCTTTTTTATCTATAGTATCTACTTCTTTTTTCTTAGAAAAAATAGATTTAAACTTACTTTTTTTCTCAAGTTTATATAATCCTTCAATATCTTCTTCTATTTCATTAAAATTGTCTGTATCATCTTTAGTTGTAAAATCTAAAAAGTTATTTACAATTTCTTCAGATTGTTTTCTAAGTCCAGAATCAAATGAAGATATTGTATCAAAATTGATAGTAGAAATTGTAGGAACTTTTATTTTCCCCATATTATATATCTTTTCATTCCTATCTCTATTTTCAAAATCTTTTTGTAATTTAGAAATATTTGTTGTTAAAATACTATTAAATAAATTATATAAATTTTTATATTTTTTTTCATTAATATTTGATATAACCATTTCAATATAAGGTTCAATACCTTTTGTTAAAAATGTAAATGAAAAACCACCATTAATATTTTTCTTTATATGCTCATAGTCAAGTGTTTCATCAACTTTAATTTTATCTATATCAATATTTAATGCAGATAATATTCTCTCTGTTGTTAGACCATTATCCATAAAACAAGAATTAATAATTTCATTTGTATTAATAGTATTTATAAATATTGCAAGTTGATTAGCAAATTCATTATCATCTATACCGTTTTTAATAAGTTCATTATTAAGTACCTTATTTAAATTATCAATAATTATCAAATCATTAGTTTTTACTTTATTTATTCTTTGTCTTATATAATTATATTTAAAATTACCAGAAAAAATATCATAATTTAATTTTCTGTTTTCTAATATTTTTAATAAGTTTTTACTATAATTTAAATTTTTATTAAAGCAGTTATTAACTATGTCAACAGGTTTGATATTGCATCTTTCAATATCTCTATTAACTCCTCCAAATATATACTTAGGAAAAATTTTTTCTATTAAAAGAATATTACCTTTTATTTCACTTTCATCAACTTTTAATTCATCATCTATTTTATAAAATGTTTGATGATCAAAATCATAATAACTAATATTTCTATTAAATAGTAAATCTAGATAATCCGATTCTTCAAAATTTAAATATGCAAAACAAGATATAATGGCAAGTTCTAGTATATCATTATCATTATAAAATCTTTTTAATTTTGGCTTTAAACTATCATATTTCATAGAACAAATTCTAATAAATGATATTAATTTATCACTTAATCCATTATAAATTTTACTAAGTTTTTTTACTTCATTTTTATAATCAAGATCAGCAATATATTTTTTTATGGAATCAGATGTTATAACACAGGAGCCAATATTTTCAATATCATTTCGTACATCATTAAATTCTATACAATCCATTTTTAATGAATCTTTATCATATCCTTTAGGAAAAAATTTTAAGATAGAAACTAAATCTCCATCAGAAACATCATCTATTTTTTGTGTTTCATTTAAATCTATTTTATAATAAGATGATACTTTTTCTTTCGTTACATCATTATTTACAAAAAACGAAGAAAACTTATCACTATCATAAAAACTAGCAATAAAACAAGCTTTAAATACATTAATAGAATCATATTCAGAATCATTTTTCTTTAATTTTTCATATATATTATAAACACGCTTTAAATATTTTTTCGTTTTATCATCTTTAGTTGATAGCTCAGTAATATATTTTTGATTTTCTACATTATCAGTTTGACATATATCAAAAATTTTATTATCTATTTCATAATAAGCTAGCATTTGTAAAAATAAATAATTGTCTGTATTATTTTTATCTAATAACTTTTTTAAAACATCAGAAACATTTTTTACATTTTTTAAATAAGGTTGGTAATATGTATAAATAATTCTAATATCAGGGTGTCTACTTCTAATTGGATCTTTATTAACAATTCTACCATTTATTTTAGTAAATTTAATAGATGTATTATCTGTTATATAGGAATTGATTTTTTCTGAATCTAAGTTATATTCTTCTAAATAATTTATAACATCTCTACAATTATCTACATAAAAACCATTTAATAAGGTCCATAATATAAAATCATTATTAATCTTATTAGGTAAGTTATATTTTAAAAATTTACTAGCATTTTCAAAATAATTAATAACTGTTGAATCATATCCTTTAAAAAGTTCTACTTTTAAGTTATCACATTTATTAGAAATAGATTCATCTACAATATATCTTATTTTTGCTACCACATCAATATCTTGTCTATCACCAACATGATCATTATATTCTATTACATCTATTAAATTTTCATAAAACAAATCTTCAATTGTTAAAGAAGCATATTCATATTTATTTTTATGTAACAAAAAACATGGTGAAAAATCACTATATAATCTTAATTTGTTATATTGGTTTTCATTATATCTCATAAATTTTAAAAGTTCTTTTTCTCCGTTTTTAGTCAATCTATCATTATCTTTTAAAAATTTAAGTCTATTCATAGTATCTTCATAAGGCTCATTAAGTTGAACCTTATTATCTACAATTTTTAAAAAATCAAAATCATAATTTTCAAACCTATTTTTAAGCCATTCAGGAATATATGGTTCAAACACAATTTTTAAATCATATAAATTTCTATACAAAAATGACAAAAAATAAATTTTTTTATTAATTTTAGGATCATCATTATAACGATGATCAAAGTTTTCATTTAATATAGCTAAAAAAATATCAATATAGTATAAAGTTTCATCAGGAATAATTTCTTCAAATTCATCATAAGATAATATTACATTTTTATCTATTTTTTGATCAATTGTTTCCATTAATTATTTTCCTTTTTTAAAAATTTAACATTTTCTTTGACATTACTTTCATATGCTTCTAATAATAATTGTTCTTTAAGTTCCTTATTAAAATTGCTATAATGTTCCTTTATTTCTTCTAACGCTTTTGTATTATTTAAAATATTTTTCTTTTTTTCTATTGAACCTTGTTTTAATAAGGAAATACCTTGATCAATATATGAATCAATAGTTTTATATGTTTCAGCTTTTATATTTCCATCTTTAACTAACTCATTTACACTATTAATCGCTTCATTTTGTTGTTTTGAAGTTTCGATTAAAGCACTATTAACTCCATCCATTAAATAATTAAGTTTATATGCTTCTTCTTTTTGTTTTTTAGCACCTACAAGGGCTGTTCCATTTAATTTAATAATTGATTTGTCTAACGACAAGAAATTTTGATAACTTGTAAGCATTTTAAGTTCATTAATTTGTCTTGTATTCCATTGCATAATAACATTATTAATAGATATTTGACTTTTTAGTATACTATATAATTTATCATTAAAAATATCTAATACTTGTTTTTTATATGCTATTTCTCTTTCAGAATTCACATTTTGTTCACATGCTTCTAAATAAGCAATTTCATCTTCTAAAAATTTTTTATCAGCAATCCCTACATCATATACTTTTTGTAAAATTTTAACAAAAGGTTTTATATTATTAATAAATCCATTAAATAAATCAAAATCATCTTTAGCATTTTCATACATTATATTAACATCATTTACAAGTAAATCAACATTTTGAGCATAATCAATATATTCTTGATTATAAGATAATTCTATATTTTTTTTATTTTGTATTTTATTTAATAATTTGCTTAAAAATCTATATGTTTTTTTATCAGCTTTTTTTCTTTCCTCTTCTAATTTATCAAGTCGCACTTGAAAATTTGATAAATTATCTACTTTACCAAAAAAATCATCGTTTAATGTTCTCTCATTTTCAATTACATTTGTCGCATTTAAAACATATTCATCTATTTTTTCTATTACATCTTGCCCATAAGATAATATTGTACTTGGATCATTTAAATCAACTCTTTTAAAAGTTATTTCTTCTATATTGCATAATTCTTTTTCCGCCATAATCTCCCCTCTTTCATAGTCAGTTATTATAAGTTAAATATATAAATTTGTCAATTTTAACATTTTAACATATAAAATATTAAGAAATTCTATTTTTATAAAATTTTTTATTTTTAATTGTTTCATTTAATGTTTTAGAAAGTTTTTTGGATTTATTTTTTGATCTTTCAACTTTCTTTAAATATTTATCTCCCATTACATAATTTTCTTTTGAATAATATTCTCTTGCAAGTGAAATATAAATAAAATTAATTTGTTCTTCTGTTAAATTATATTTTTCTATCAATTCTATAATATCAGTACCTTGTTTTATATATTCTTTTATTTCTTCTATATTTTCTATTTTATAACTATCATTTAAATCATTTTTAAAATCACTTTTTCTAATATTAATCCATGGTTTATAATTACTATATGGAATTTTTCCTTTTAATGTATCAATTAAATTAGAATAATTATTTATCATTTTATCTTTTTCTGATAAACAATCAGCTATAGTTAAATAGTTAATAGCAGTTTCATTATCATCTTTTTTCATATATGCAAGTCCTATTTTAGCATAAATTCCTGGATTTACTTTTTCATTATTAAGTATTTTTTGATAATATTCTATACATAAGTCATAATCATTATCTATATATGCTTTATTTCCTAATTCCTTTAATTTTTCTATACTTAAATCATTTTCATTATTATTAAATTTTCTTACAACTAATTTCTTTTTATCATCCATTTCTATTACAAAAAATTTTACATTATTTGTATTTTCTAATAATTCAGTAAAAATTTTTTCATCTTTACTATTTCTTAAATCTATTAAAATAATACCATTTTTATCTAACGTTTTTAGTTTTTTTCTTAAGATTCTATTTAATTTAATTAGTTGTTTTAAATCACTATTTTCTTCTAATTTTATTTCATTTGATAATTCTTCTTCTAATTTATCAACTAGAATTGAAGAATAACCTAATTTATTTGATTCTTTTATAATATTTAAATATATTTTAGCTTCTTCTATTTTTTTATTTTCAATTGCTTCATAATAATTATTAACATATATAGAAATATCAAATCTAAAGTTTTCTCTTCTAATATTATCTAAAAAATTATATACATATGAATTATCATTTTTAATAACACTTATTTTAATTAAATATAAAATAATCACTGTTAAATATTTTTTATTTGTGTATTCTAAATATTTATCTAATGATTTATTTATATTATCTATATCTTTTTTCTCAATATAATTAATTAGTTCTAAGTAATAAATATATAAATAATTGTCTTCATTAAATAATTCATTATCAAAAGTTTTCTTATTCATTATTTTAACTATTTTATTAAATTCTGTTTTGCTTTTATGATATATTTTATTAAAATAATTAAATGCTTCCAAATATTTATGATTTTTTATATTAAGTAAAAATAATTTAAAACATGTATTTAAATCATTAGGACTAATATTAAAGCATTCTCTAAAGCATATATATGCTTTATCATAATCTTTATTTTTTAATAAGCTAACACCATATAAATATAATCCTTTTATATTCGCTAATACATAGAAATCATCTATTTTTTCTATTTCCTTTTGATTAATTAAATTAGTTATATTTTCGTCGCTTAACCCGATTTCTTTCATTTTATTTATACTTATTTTTTTATTTTGTGTCATATAATCATAAAAATAATTTAAATAATCCATCATATAATCACCCCTGATTTATTAATTACAGATATATAGTATACCCATTTTTTATTGTTAAGTCAAGAAAAAAGCTAACTATTGTTAGCTTCTCATATATCTCAAATTTTATTGAGTAATAAGTAAAATGGTGACCAGTACGAGATTCGAACTCGTGAATGCTGCCGTGAAAGGGCAGTGTGTTAAGCCACTTCACCAACTGGCCAAAAAAAATATGGCGCCTAATGTAGGACTCGAACCTACGACCTGTCGGTTAACAGCCGAATGCTCTACCAACTGAGCTAATTAGGCAACCTCATTTGATTTGTCTTAATTACTAAGACTATTTAATTATATACTAGATTAGAGCATTTGGCAATACTTTTTTTTAATTTTTTTAATTTTTTTTCAAATATTAAAATTTCCTTTTTTAAAAATAAGTTTTTTGCCATACTTCGTGTCAGCTTCAATTTCTAAATCTTCTGTGCCAATCATAAAATCAATATGATTATCAGATTGATTTATTCCATTTTTTAATAATTCTTTCTTTGTCATATTTACTCCATTTTTTATACATTCAGGAAATCCATCACCAAGTGCTAGATGACAAGCTGCATTTTCATCCAACAAAGTAGTTTCAAATATTATATTTGTATTTCTTATTGGTGAATCAAAATTAACAAGTGCTACCTCACCTAAATAACAATCGTTTTCACTACCATTAATAATTTCTAAAAGTATTTCCTTTCCTTTTTTGGCATTACAATCTACTATTTTTCCATTTTTAAATTCTAAATAAAAATCATCAATTCTTTCACCACAATATATTAATGGCAATGAACTATATACTATTCCATTTGTTTTTCTATAATCAGGTGTTGAAAATATTTCATATGATGGCATATTAGATATAAAAAGTCCTTTATTTTGATTTGCAATACTATTCCATATAGATTCATTTGGCATTTCTACTACTAAATTTGTTCCTAAACTATTTTTATAATGTAATTTTTTTATCTTCAAATCATTTATTTTATTAATAATTTCCAAGTTTTTCTTAATATAACTTTTCCAACTTTCAATAGGGTTATTAGTATCAACCATACAAGCCTTATAAATAAAATTTTCTAATTTTTGATATGCATTATTATCATTCTTAAATATTTTTTTTGCCCAAATTTCATTAGCAACTACAGCAATGCACCAAGATATTTCTCCTTTATTAACCTTTTCTCTATAAATGGGTCTTGTTTTTTTGTTAATTAATTTAGACATTGCAATTTTTTTAGGATCAATGTCATCTAATACTTCTGGAAATTCAGTATCTAAAATTAAAAAACATGCATCTTTTTTTGCATAAAAATCAACTATAGATTTATCAAAATAAGGATCATTTCGTATTTCTTCCATACTTAATTTTAAAAGTTTATCATGCAATACGTTTATATCCTCATAATATATATAAACTTCTTTTACTCCTAAATTATATGCCTTATTTTTAATTCTTTCAGCAAATTCTTTTAAAGCAATATCTGCATTAATAAATAATACTTCTTTATTTTGAATATTTATACATTTTTTTAATAATAATTCTATATATTTATCAACCATAAAACCACTCGAAGTTATTATATCAAATTTCTATAAAAAGTAAAGAAAAATACATATTAATTTCTTATTTTAATATGTACTTCTCTTAATTGTTTTTCATCAATAATACTTGGAGAACCCATCATTTTATCTTCCCCACTAGCTAATGCTGGGAATGTAATTACTTCTCTTAAATTTGTTTCATCTTTTAAAAGCATTAACATTCTCTCAATTCCAGGAGCCATTCCTGCATGTGGTGGTGCTCCAAATTGGAAAGCATTATATAAAGCTCCAAATCTTTCTTTTACTACTTCTTTATCATATCCTACTAAGCTAAATGCTTTTTCTAGGCATTCTACATCATGATTACGAACTGCTCCGCTTGCCATTTCATATCCATTACATACAAAGTCAAATTGATATGCTTTAATATCATCTAAATTATCACTTTCTAATGCTTTAATTCCGCCTTGTGGCATACTAAATGGATTATGTCCAAAATCATATTTCTTTTCTTCTTCATTATATTCAAACATAGGAAAATCATTAACTATGCAGAATTCATATCTATTTTTATCTATTAAATCTAATTTATTTCCTAAATGAGTTCTAATTAATCCCGCATTTTTAATAGCAACATTTTTATCTCTATCAGCTATAAAGAAGATAACTGAATTTTCTTTTAATGAAGCTTTTTCAATTAAATCTTTTTTATTTTCTTCTGTTAAGAATTTATCAATTGGTCCTTTAAATGTATTATCTTCTAATAGTGATAAATATCCAATACCAGGCATTCCAATTGTTTTAGCATAATCTACTATTTCATTAAACCAACTATTTGATTTTAAAGCAATATCATCTACCTTAATACCTTTTACATTAACTCCTCTAAATGGTTTAAATTCAGATTCTTTAAAGATCTCACTTAAATCTATTATTGTAAGTGGATTTCTTAAATCAGGTTTATCAGTTCCATATTTTTCCATAGCTTCACTATAAGGTATTCTTCTAAATGGTCTTTTTGAAACTTCTTTTTTACTAAAGTGAGTAAATGTATCATAGAAAATTTCTTCACCTACATTATACACATCATCTTCTTCAACAAAACTCATTTCAAAATCTAATTGATAAAATTCTAGTGCTCTATCAGCTCTTGTATCTTCATCTCTGAAACAAGGTGCTATTTGATAGTATTTTGAGAAACCTGAACACATTAATAATTGTTTAAATTGTTGAGGTGCTTGTGGTAATGCATAAAATTTTCCTTTGAATTTACGTGATGGAATTATAAAATCTCTTGCTCCCTCTGGACTTGATGCTGTCATAATTGGTGTTTGAACCTCAGTAAATTCTAGTGAATCCATTTTGTTTCTTAGATATTTTAAAAGTTCTGCTCTAAATTTAGTCATATTATGTACTTTTTCATTTCTAAGATCTAAGTATCTATATTTTAATCTAACTTCTTCATTTACATCTTTAGATGTCATAATTTCAAATGGAAGATTATGTTTTGCTTTTCCAAGTACTTCTAAACTATCTACAAGTATTTCTATTTTTCCAGTTTTAATTCTTTCATTATAATCATCTTCACTTCTTTTTCTTACAGTCCCACTAAGAGTTACTGCTGATTCTTTTGTAAGTCCTTCAAATATAGAATCATCATTACTTACTACTTGAACTGTTCCATATTCATCTCTAACATCTACAAATATAACTCCACCATGATCTCTTATATTTTCAATCCATCCAGCAATTCTAACTTTTTTGCTGTCCATTTCTTCAGTTATTTGACCACAATATATTGTACGATATTTATTTTCCATAATTACCTCTTTTCTATTTCTTCTATGATCATATTTCTTGTCATAGCAGGATTTGCTTGTCCTCTTGTTTTTTTCATTACTTGACCTACTAAGAAATCAACTATATTTGTTCTACCATTTTTATATTGTTCTATAGAAGCTGGTTGTTCAGTTAATACTTCATTAATAACACTTAATATAGCCCCTTCATCACTATTTTGTTTTAAACCTTTTTCTTCTACTATTTTAGTTGGTTCTTTTTCTTCAGTTAATGCAGCATATAATACCTCTTTTGCTTGTTTACTTGAAATATCTTTATTATCTACTAATTTTATTAAATCAACTAACATATTTGGTTTTAAAAATATATCATTTATGTTTAAATCAAATTTATTTAAATGTCCTAGTATTACACTTGTAATCCAGTTTGAACTTGCTTTTGGATTTGCACCTAATTTAATTGTTTCTTCATAATAATCAGCTACATCTTTTTCTTTTACAAGTATTTTAGCATCATATTCACTTATTCCATAACTATTTATATATTTTTCTTTTCTTTCATTTGCAAGTTCAGGAATAGATTTTCTAATTTCATCTAACCATTCTTTTGTTATTTTATATTTTGGAATATTTGGTTCTACAAAGTATTTATAATCAATAGCATCTACTTTACTTCTCATACGTATTGTAGTACCAGATTCTTCATCCCATCTTCTTGTTTCTTGAACTACAACTTCATCATAATTTCCATCTTCTTTTGCATCAATTTGTCTTTCTATTTCAAAATTAATTGCATCTCTTACTCCACCGAATGAATTGACATTCTTTATTTCAACTTTTGTACCCCAATTATTAATATCTTCTGAATCTAAATTTTTATCCATTATTGAAACATTAACATCACATCTTATTTGACCTTTTTTGCTATCAGCTTCACTTATCCCTGCATATTGATAAATGCTTCTCATAGTTTCTAGGAATGCTACTGCTTCATCTGCTGAATGAAAGCATGGTTCAGTAACAAGTTCAAGAAGTGGAACACCAGCTCTATTATAATTAATTAATGTAGATGAACCTATATGTTCACTTGCTGCTGCATCTTCTTCTAGATGAAGATTATTAATTAAAGCAGTTTTCATCTCTCCATTGCATTCGTATTCAAGTTTTCCATATATACCAACTGGTGCAGGTTTAGTTTCTTGAGTAATTTGAAATCCTTTTGGAAGATCTGGATAATAATAATTTTTTCTTTCAAAATACATATATTCTGGTTGTTTACAATTTAAAATCATAGATGCCATAAGAGATTTTTTTACTGCTTCTTTATTAACAACTGGAAGTGTTCCAGGAAATGCCATATCAACTGGTCTTATATTTGAATTAGGAAGTTCTGTATACCCATTTCTAGCACTTGAAAATACTTTTGATTTAGTTTCACTTATCTCGCAGTGCATTTCAAGTCCTACCATTACTAAATAGTTATCCATTATTTAACCTCCTTTGCTATTTGATTTTTATAGTTCATTTTATTTTCTAGTGCATACGCAATATTAAGTACAGTTTGATCATTATAACAATTACCAGTAATATTTAAAGCAACTGGAAGATTATCTATAAATCCATCTGGTATTGTAATTGATGGAAATCCACCAAAGTTTCCGATTTGTAAATGTTCTTCTAAAGCTGCTGTATTATCATCTAGTATATCTTTTGATCCATCTAAATGTTTTGCAGGCCCACTTCCAACTGGCATAATAACTGCATCATATTTTTGATAAAGTTTTTTCCATTCATCAACTAATAATCTTCTAACTCTTTGTGCATTGTAGAAATATCTATCTTTATTTTTCGCTTGAAGAACATAAGAACCTATTACAAATCTTCTTTTAATAAGAGGTGAAAATCCTTTTGTTCTATGTTCTTTCATTTGTTCAATATATGTATTTCCATCTCCTCTTGGTCCAAAAATAAATCCTGTTAAATTAGACATATTACTTGTTGCTTCAGCACATGAAATAACTACATAAACACTAGGTAGTGCATTAAGAAGTGTTTTATCAACAGATACTGCATCAACTTCCATTCCAAGTTCTTTGCAAAGTTCTAATTTCTCTTTGAAATTTTCTAAATGTTCTTTAAGTTCCTTACTTGCATTTGGATAATTTTCTATATCACATATTTCTTTTATATAACATAATTTTTTGCCTTTAACATCTTTATTTAAATTTTTATATAAATTTATTTTGCTTGAATCCCAACTAGTCATATCATATTTGTCGATTCCCTTCATATTATCAACAACAATTGCAGCATCTTCTACACATCTTGATAATACACCTAAATGATCTAAGCTTGATGCGAAAGCAAATAAACCATATCTAGAAATCATTCCATATGTTGGCTTATATCCGACAATTCCACAATATGCAGCTGGTTTCCTAATAGAGTCACCTGTATCTGATCCTGTTGCATAAGGATAAACTCCAGCAGCTACGGCACAAGCAGATCCAGCACTTGATCCAGCACACATACGAGTTTTATCCCATGGGTTTCTAACAATACCAGTATGACCAGTTGTTCCAGTTCCTCCCATTCCAAATTCATCCATTACAGTTTTATTAACCATAACAGCATTTGCACGTTTTAAATTTTCTATTGCAGTTGCATCAAAAAATGGTACATAATCTTTTAATGTATTTGATGAACCTGTAGATAAAATACCTTTGGTTGAATAATTATCTTTAACTCCATAAGGAATTCCGGATAATAAGTTATCTGTGACAATATCACCTTTAGCATCATCTAAAATAGTAACAAATGCATTATATTTATCTTGTACTTCATGAGATTTTTTTAGTGATTCTTTTACAAGTTCATCACTAGTTACTTTTTTATTTACTAAATCTTCATGTAATTCTTTAATTGTTTTTTCCATATACATATTATCCCACCACCTTTGGTACTTCAACTTCTCTATCTGTACAAACATCACAGTTAGAAAGTAAATCTTCTATATCAATTGATTCTTCTACTTCATCTTCTCTAAGTTCAAATTCAAAATCATCTAAACAATGTGTCATTGGTTCTACTTCACTTATATTTGGTATTTTATTTATTAAGTCAATATTTTTATCTATTACTTCGAATTCATCTAATACCATTTGATTTTCTTCATCTGTTAAGCCAATTAAAAGCTTTTCTGCATAATCATCTACCATCTCTTTAGTAAATTTTTCCATTAAATCACCCTTTCAATATAAAAAAGGATGATACCTAAGGAGTGCATAAGCACGGTACCATCCTTTTATTTTCTTAATTAAATAACGGTATCAACCGAATATTCCTACTAATTTCAGAATATTTGCTCCATAGTGTTTTTCATATTAATCTTTTCTGTTAGCTCTCACCATTCTAACTCGCTTTTAGATAGTCATTAATATTACTCCCTATATCTCTGCATTTAAAGCATGTTAATTATATCAAATTTAAAATTAAATTGTCAATATTATGCAGCTTTTTTTGTATATATTTTCTCTTTTTTTTCTACTTTTTTAGAAATTAAGCTATCTAAACTTTTTAACATTTTTAAAACCATTTTTTTGTCATTATAATCAAGTGTTGTTGTAAATAGATATATATATTCATTTTTTAATGTGTCAAGATATTTTAAAATGTTTTGTTCTTCTACCTCGTCTAAATTATATGAATAAATTCTTAATTTAACAACATCAAAATACATAAGAGAATTATTTAAGTATTCAGTATATTTTTCATCTTCACATATCTCATATTTATTAGTTATATTGTTAACTTTTTTATTTTTTTCATCTTTTATTGAATATGCTTGACTATAAGGTATTATTTCATTTTTCATATTATTCTCTCTATGATTAAACTCTTCACTTTTTATTATATCTTCTTTTTTTAATGGCTTTACATTTATAGTATTTTCATTTCCTGCTTCACTTAAATTATCAAATTCATCACTATTTTTTAGTATATTACTTTCATCATTAATTATTCTATCAATATTTTCAATTGCATCTATAAATTCATCTTCTAAATAATCAATATTTTTCTTAATATTATCACCGTTTAACTCATCAAGTAAAAAATCTATTTCTTCTATTAACTTACTATATTTTTCATTATCTTTTATTTCTCTTTTTAAACTACATAATTTATGTTTATAATAAATAATTTTATTAATATTTAGTGATTCTAATAAATTTTTTGCTATATTATCATATTGTTTTACTTTATTAACAAATGAATGAACTGAATATACAAGTTTTGTTTTAACATTTTCAAATTCTTGACAATTATAACTAGCATAATTATTTATATTATCTAATATTTTTTCTATTTCATTTTCTCTACTTTTTAATATTTTATTCATTATTTTTGCTTTTCTTACTATGTTTGTTTTTTTTAATTTTTGTATAAACTCCTCCATTGTTAATGAAGTGTTATATTCATCATTATATAATTCTAAAAAATAATCGTAATCTATATTTTTCATATAATTTCCCCCTCTGCGGCTATATATTACCACTAAAAAAGGTAAAAATCAAGTTTTTACCCTATAATAAATTTTATATCACTGTTTTTATAATACTTGTTAAAGAATAAACTACTATAGTTATTAATATTGTAATTAAAATTGCAATTACAACATTGTTTTCTCCTTTTTCCTTACAAAGAGTTACAATTTCTTCATCAGGTCTAACATTATTCTTTTCTTCTATTTTCATACAATCGTTATAAGCAAAATCTAAATATTTTTTATTTATAATTAAACCTAAAATAATTCTTTCTATCAAAATTAAACCTAAAATCACACTTAAAATTATTACATTATTTTGGATTAATACTAAAGTTATTTCTATTAAATAAATAAGTATTCCAAATTTAAACATATTTCTATACATTAAATAGATTCCACCAAATAAAAATGCTGGAAAAGAAAAATTTTTACTAAAAAAGTCTTTATTATTTTTTCCAATATAACTAATTAATAATGTTGCATCAAAATTTCTTTGATCTTTTTTTGATTTTTTAGGTTTTTCTGGGATTTTAAAACTATTTTCTACATTTGTATTTAATCCATTATCTTGATTCATCTAAATACCTCCATTTTATTCTATAACAATTATATCATATCTTAAATATTTTTTATATATTCTATTTATTTTTTAAAGTTTTTATTTTCTTTTTATACTCATTTTTTCTAACTTCTTTAGGTAATTTATAAAATAATTTACCATTTCTATATAAAATATAATCATATAATGAATTTATTTTATAATCTAAATCATTTCTTTCATCTATTATTTTTTGATTTCTCATTTTTTCCCATTTATTCATAGAATTAATTTTTTTTATAATTGTATTTCTCTTTTCTTTTATTTTATTTAAATATATATTTAATTCTTTATCAGTTAATGTTTTAAGTGTATTATAATCAATCAAAAAATTTAATTGATTTAAAAAATCCACATCACTTATTCTAGTAAACTTAATAAATTTATATTTACTCATATTATCTTGAAATACTAAATTACCTCCAAATGATTTGGAAAATATAGTCATAGGAATTTTTAAGTTTGTTGCCTCAAGATAATATAAATCTTGCATTTGAATATAGATTCCTGTTTCTGTTAAAATCTTCAAATTATCACGTCCTTATATAACTTAATATTTTTAATTATTTATTAAATTTTTATCTAATTTTTCTATTTATTATTTTGAACTATTTTTTACTATTATCTAATATATTTTTACTTCTTGATATTTTTCATATGGTAAATATGTTTTTTTTGTTCGTTTGATAAATTATGTTTTTTTAATACATTCCATTCTATCTTTTCAGATTGTTTCATTCTAAATTCAATATCACGGTCATATTCTTGCATACATGCATTTAAACAATTTATAAATCCCATCATTTCTTCTTGATTAAAATCGCTTATTTGTTTGCTATCATTCATCATAAAACCTCCCTTAATTCTGCTATTTATTATACACTAATATATTTACTATTACAATTCTATATCATTTTTTGTTTTTGATTTATTATAACTTATCGTCCTTTTCTTTATCTTCCAACATTTTATCAACAAGGAAACGATATATATTCAACTAATTTATCTTTATATTTCTTTCCTAACAATATTAATCACTTAATTCTGTCCTTTCTTTAATTAAAAAAAAATACCAACTTCTTTTAGAAATTGATATATTTTAAACTTGTTTTTTTAAAGATATTAATATAACTAAACAATCTCGTAATATTTTTTAATTTTTTCTTTAGTTTTATATTTTTAATAATAAATTTTATATATAAAATTTTGGTTGTAAATTTTTTGGCAATTTTCTTTTTTGTTTTTCATTTACTTTTTGCATTAGATTAACTTTCAATTCATTATTTAATTCATTACTTTGAAAATTAAAATAAGAATACAAGCTATCTATTGCACTTAAAATAACATCAATATCTCCATTTGCCTTTGAAATCATTAAATCAATTGTTTCATCTTTAATACAATCTAAATTTAATTTTTCTTTGATACTTTTATTTATAGCACTTATGTGTCTTTTTATAATTTCTTTTACTATTTTTTTATCTTTTCCATAATTTACTTCTACTATAGGATATGAAGAAGCATAATTTAAATCGTCTGTTGTAAGTATAACTTGATCAAATAAAGGAAAATATTCTTCTATACACTTTTGAGCATCTATACTACGATTAAACATCCAATCAAAACGATCTATTAAAAAAGAAAGTTTTTCAGGAAAATATATTTTTTTTATTTTTTCTATTAAATATTCTGTATAATGACCTGGTTCAATTATTTCAGATTTAAATTTTCCATTAATATCAAAATTATTTATATCATAAACAAATAATTTACTTAATTTTTTTAATTCTTCAGTTATGATTTCTATATTTTTGTCATCAACTTCTTTTAAATAATTTAAAAGTACACTTGCCATTTCAATTTCAAATTTATGTTTAATAAATTCCATACCAACTTCCTTACTTGTAACACCAATTCCAGCAACAGAAAATTGATTATATATGTTAATTTCACTACCTATATGATTTTTAATTTCTTTTGATAGTAAAACCGTTGACTTTCCACTTCCTCTTTCACCTTTTAATACTATGACTTTAGAGCTACTATTATTTATTTCATTTTCTATATTATTTACTGCTTCTTCCACATTTTCATTTTTCTTAATTTTTTCAATTATTGTTCTTTTATTTACCATATTAACCTCCCACAAAACATTATATCATATTTTTATCTATTTAATCTTAATATTTTCTTTGGTACATATTTGCTACACCACTTACCAATATTTTTATCTAACATGTTACAATCTGTAAAACAATTTAAACATGATTCACCAGCATTTTTAAATCTTCTACCCGTCTTTATAATAAATGGATTTTTATCATTATACAAACCTTTTGATTTTAATATTTCAAAATATTCATCAAATGTATATTGATGATTTTCGTTAAGAACTATTTCACTAGCTTCTTTAAAAAATAATGATATTTTATACTTTGTATTCAAATCATCCATTTTGCTTCTAACATCCGTTCCTGTATTTTTAATGAATACAGAAAATCTTTCAAAAGAAGGATTATTAAATTCTTCATCATGAAATATAAATACTATTTTATTATTTTCTCTTTTAATTAATAAGTAATTTTTAAATTCTTCTTTTGTGTTATCATCATCTATATATAATTCCTGTTCTACTCCAAGTAATCTATTTAGTGCAAAAAATATTTTATCTTCTATACTTATTTCATATTTTAATTCAGTTATCTTAGAAAAAAGTGGAATATTCATCTTAAAAGCTCTAAAAGTTATATCGTCAGTAATAATCATTCTAATAGATTTATCAAATGAATCATTTTTTTTATATGCTTTATTTATTGAAATTACATTAGTACAATATCCACTACTAATAGATACATCAATTTGACTATCCTCATTTATTATTTTTCCTTTCATAAGTACCTTCTTTCAATAACTATATTAATAATATTATAAAACATGCATGTATTTTGTCATAAATTTATTTTAACATTTAACAACAATCTACACTTTCCTTAATTCTTCTTTCTAAATATAAAGCTTTTTCATTTTCTAATATTTTAGAAGTTAATAATGGCTCTTTCTTAGAAATATTGCTATCATGTTCTAAACTTAGTGTTTTTAATTTTTCTAAATTTTTCTTCATTCCTGTTAAGGCTTCAACTAATTTTTCCTTATTTTCTACATATTCTAGTTTATCTATAGTTTCATTAGTATAATTAAATTGTTTTTCTAAATCAAGAACACTTACACTTAAATCAACTGAATTTCTAATAATATTCATTTTATCTTGTTGTTCATTCTTTAATCTTACAAGTTGTTCATGAGTATGTTCAATATCAAGCTTTTCAGGTAAAGTATTTGGGTCAAATAGTAAGCTATTTAAAACAATTTCTCTTAAATAAGTTGAATTATCTATATTATCAACAGCAAATTTCATTTCATAATTAGAATCCAAAGTTGTAAATGCTATATCATTTGTATAATTTGGTATAACTTGTGGATTAGCAACATAAGTAAAATAAAAGTTATCACTAAAAGATGAATAAGTGCTATATATTTCTTTTGTAAAATCTAATTCTTCATTAAATTCAAATTTATCAAATCCTAATTCCTTTAATTTTTCTAATAATTTTAATATATTTAAAATGTCTTTTTTATGGTTTACAAGATACTCATAGAAGAATCTTAAATCACCTGTAACTTTGCCGTAATATCCATAGCATCCATAATTTTTATTTATAAACATTTGTAAACTTGAATACTTACTTATAGCATCAATTACGGATTTATTTTCATCATAAAATCTTTTTGCTTTTCTAGCACCCAATTTAAATTTACCTTGAGATATATCACATATTTGAAATACAAAATTTCTATTATATTTTGAAGATATAGCTGGTATCAATCTTTTTTCAAATTCATCAAACTCATCTACAATATGACATAATGCAATCATATCATTTGTATATATTTTTTTATTAGCTTTTTCCATAAAAACCAAAACCTCCTTATAAATTTTTTAATATTATATCATAAATTTTACATATTTTAGCATTAATCCGATTATTTTATTTTTAAGTTTTAAAAAATCAATCAAAAATAATTAATTCATATGTGAAGTTTAAATAATGAAATTTCGTAATCAAAGTTATTAGATACATTGTTATCACTCTTTATATAATAAAAAAACTAACCATTTATAGTTAGTAATCTATTATTTAAACACAGGACATACCTGAGCTTTCAAACAACATGGTGGGCCTAAATGGACTTGAACCATCGACCTCACGCTTATCAGGCGTGCGCTCTAACCAGCTGAGCTATAGGCCCATAAATAATTGACTATTAAAGTATACATTATTTTTTATGTTTTGACAAGTGGTTTTATGAAAAAAGATTTAAAAAAAGTAAAAAAAGTAATTTTAATTACTTCTTTTACTTATTGAAACACCATCACCTATTTCATAAAATGTTGTAGTAAAATCTTCATTTTCTTTCAAAAAATCAATATAATTATTTAATTTTCTAACAATACCTCTTACATTTCTACTTTTTATAAATTCACTAGTATGTGTAAGTCCATGAAAATTTAAATTATCTGATACAATTAATCCATTTTTATCTAAATTTAAACTAAATTTTTGAAAAAATTTAATATATTGACTTTTAGCAGCATCTATAAAGATTAAATCATATTTATCATCTAAATTAACATTAAAAGCATCATCATATATTATATTTATTCTATCTTCTAAATTAAATAATTTTATATTTTTTACTGCTTCATTGTATCTTTTTAAATCACGTTCAATTGTAGTAACTTTAATGTCATCATTAACTAAACACATTCTAATTGCTGAATAACCAATTGCTGAACCTATTTCCAAAATATTTTTAATATTATTTTCTTTTATAACTTTAAGCAAAAATTCTATTCCATCATGTTCCATTATAGGAATAGAATTTTTACTCGCATAATCTTCTAATTGTTGTAATCGTACCATAAACCCTTATTTTTTAAATCAGCAATTATATTTAAATGTTCGTTATAAGTTTTACTATAATATGTTTTTTTATTCTTATCAGCTACAAAGTAAAAATAATTTGTTTTATCTGGATTTAAGACAGCTTCAATGGATAAAACTGATGGATTACAAATTGGTCCAATTGGAAGCTTTCCAGCCATTTTACTACTTCTTGTATTATAAGCATTATATTTATTTATTTCATCTTTATATAAATCTCTTTCATTCATATCAAGTTTTAAACCATAATATGTTGTAACATCACTACCAAGTGGCCAATTACTGTTAAGTCTATTATGGAAAACAGATGCAACTCCACTTCTATCATTACCAACGGATTCAAGTTCAACTATAGAAGCTAATGTAATAAGTTCATGAACTGTATACTTATTATTTAGTAAACTTGCTTGATATTTATTTAATTTTTTTAAAGTATTATCAAGCATTACTTCAAATATTTCTTCAATTTTTGCATTTTTATTAAATTCATATGTATCAGGATATAAATATCCTTCAAGTGAATAATAAATATTTTTATTTTTTATGTTTGCAGTTAAAAACCAATATTTTTTAATCAATTCATCTAAATAATTTGAATCACTTAATTTTGATAAAATTTGTTTCTCTTTTATGTTTGTTTTTTCTGTAATAAGTTTAATTACATGGCGCATATTAATGCCTTCTTTAAATGTGATTCTAACATTATCAGAATATTTAGATCCACTTCCTAAAATATCAACTATTTCTTTTACATCCATATTTTTATTCAATGTATAAACGCCTTTTTGTAAATTAGTTGGTTTATTTAACTTAACATATATTTTATATGCTAATTCAGATTTAATCAAATCAGATGCTTTTAAATCATCAGCTAGTGTCATAAAAGTTTCATTTGAATTAACAGTAAAAGTAACTTCTGTTGAAGTTTTTGAAACGCTTTCTATACAATAATTATAATATAATATACTACCTAGAATTACTATTAAAAATATAAATATTATACTTGTTATTAAACAAGGAATAATTTTTAATTTTCTCTTTTTCATAGAACAAAACGAGTATTATTACTCGTCTCCTTCCACTGATTTTTTTGCTTCTTCTTGTAATTCTTCAAGTATTTTTTCAATAATTGCCCATTCATGATCAGATGTAATTGGTTCTAATTTTGTTTCATCTTGATCAGGTTCATATATTGCAGCATAAACTTTTATATTTCCTTCTTCATCTTTAGTATTATCAGTATATACCATATAATTTTTCTTTGTTTCTTCTGATTCAAATGTAAATAAAACTTCACATTCTATTTCCTTTCCATTATCATCAAAAACTTTAAATGTCATTCTTTCTTCCATAATTAATTCCTTTCTCTATCCAAATATGATTGTAGTATTATATTAGCAGCTAACTCGTCTTTCTTACTTTTTCTTTTCTTTCTTGAAAGATCAGCTTCTAACATATAATTATTTGCTTCTATTGTTGTTAATCTTTCATCTTGAAGTACTACTTCTATATTTAGCTCTTTTTCTAATAACTCTTTAAATTCTATCGTCTCTATAGATCTAAAACCTAATGAATTATTCATATTTTTGGGTAAACCAAGTATGATTTTAGAAATATTTTCTACTTCAATAATTTTTTTGATTTCTGGGATTATTGAAATATAATCTTTTTCATCAAATCGTAATGTTTTATAAGTAGATGAAATTGTTCTTGTTTTATCACTAATAGATATTCCAAGACTTTTTGTGCCAAGATCAAATCCTAAATATCTCATTTAATAGTTTCTTTTACTATAACCTCTAATATTTTAGAAGGACTGATGCTTGTAATTTTTGCTCTTGCATCTTTGTATGATGTAATATATCCAGGATCTCCACTCATTAGATATCCAACAATTTGATTTATTGGATTATAACCTCTTTCTTCTAGAATTAAAGCAACTTCTTTTAAAACAGAAAGTGTCATTGCATCCTTAAATTCATTCATATCATATATTCTAGTTTTATCCATATTACCTCACCATCCATATTCATCTACAATACATGTATATTGTATCATTAAAAATATAATTTATCAATAATTAATTTTCTATAAAATATTTTTTATACCATATTAGAAATGAATAAATTGTATATATTTTTCTTCCATTGTTTTCTTTATTATTATAATGATTATCTAATAATTTATTTAAAATATCTTTATCAAAAAATTCACTTGTAAAATCTTCATTAAACATTTCTTTTACTTTGTTATAATATTCTTCTTCTTTTATCCAAATAGAAAATGGTACAGGAAAACCTTTCTTCTTTCTTTTAGCCCATTCTTCTGGAACTTCCTTAAAACTTGCACGTCTTAATGCATATTTAGTTGTAAAATCTGTTACTTTATATTCACTTGGAATAGTTAAACTCTCCTTAAATAATTCTTTGTCTAAAAATGGTACTCTAAGTTCAAGAGAATTTGCCATAGTCATTTTATCGGCTTTAAGTAATATATCATTTGGAAGCCATAAATTCATATCAATATATTGTTTTTTTATCAATTCAGGTTTATCTTTTACTTCATCATAATAAGGTTTTGTAATATCCATAAAACTTAATTTAGATTTATATTTATCAGTTAATACATTATTTGCTTCTTTATCATTCATTATAAAAGCTTCACCAATATAGTACTCTTCTAATCTTTGTCCACCTTTTATTAAAAATCCTTGACCTTTAAAATAAGGAAATATTGATACAATATTTTTAATACCTCTTCTTATAAAAAATGGTATTTTTTTATATTTTTTAAAAGCCTTAGTCTCATAATACGATTCATAACCACCATATAATTCATCAGCACCTTCTCCTGATAAAACGGCTTTAACATCTTCTCTTGCAAGTTTTGATAAGAAATAAAGTGGTACAGCTGAAAGATTAGCATGTGGTTCATCTGAATAATATTGAACATTTTCCAAAGAATCGAAAAATTCTTTAGCATTTATAAGTTTGCTTTTATTTTTGATTCCTAACATATCAGATAATTCTTTAGCATAATTTGTTTCATTAAACTTTTCAAAATTAAATCCTACAGAGAATGTTTCATCTGGTTTAAGTATTGATACAACATAACTAGAATCAATTCCTCCTGATAAAAAAGCTCCTACTTTAACATCACTTACTCTATGAATATCAACCGAATGTTTAACATTTTTATTTATACTATCAACTAATTTTTCAAACTCTATTTTTTGTTCATTATATTCGTAATTAAAATATTTGACTGTTTTTATATTTCCATCTTTATATTTAATATAATGTCCTGGTTTTAATCTATAAACATTTTTAAAGAAAGTTTCTTCTAATACTGAATATTGAAATGTTAAATAAGGTTTTAAAGCTTCTTTATTTAATTCTTTATTAAAATCAGGATTTTTTAAAAAACTTTTTATTTCTGATCCAAATATAAATGTATCATTTTGTTTTGTATAATAAAATGGTTTAATTCCAAATGGATCTCTTGCTCCAAATAATTCTTTACTTTTAGTATCCCATATTACGAATGCAAACATTCCTCTTAATTTATCAACTATTTTTTCCCTATATTCTTCATATCCATGTATTATTACTTCCGTATCACTATTATTTGTAAAAATATGTCCCTTTTTTATTAATTCTTCTTTTATTTCTTTAAAATTATAAATTTCTCCATTAAATGTTATAACAAGTGATTTATCTTCATTATACATAGGTTGTCCACCATTTTTTAAATCAAGAAAACTTAATCTTCTAAAAGCAAGTTCTATATTTTTATCTCTATAGTATCCTTTATCATCTGGGCCTCTGTGAATAATTGCTTCACTCATTTCTTCAATTACTTTTTTATTCTTTTTTTTATTATTAATATATCCTACAAATCCACACATATTACCACTCGTTTCTTTTATATTTTTTATTGTAATTTATATCTCTTAAAATTAGCCATAATTTCCTTTTTATATTTTTATCTATTTTACATTTTAAAGGATTAATAACTTTTTTATTTTTATATAGTTTAAATACTTCTTTTTTATATTCTAAATTATTTACATATTTTTTTATAACACTTTTTGGTACAAAGCTTAAACAAACTTCATCACTTAAAAATTTAAAATTCTTATCCTTATTATAAATTAAATCATCTACTAAGCATTCCACTAAATTATAACCTAAATAAGTTAGGTAATAACTGCTTCTTGCTTGTCTAGGATTTATTTCAAATATTTTAAATTTTTTATCTTTACTATCATACTTTAAATCAAATTCTGCTATTCCAGTATATTTAATTTCTCTTAAAAATTCTACTAATTTTTTTGTAATTTCATTATCTTTATATGTATTAAAACCATTTATTAAAAGTGTTAAATTACCTACTCCTGTACTTGAATGTTCTTGAAGACCTATTTGTGCGAAAGATTGTACCCAAACATTTCCTTTACTTGAAACATATAAAATACTATCAAATAAATTAGTATCATCACCACTTACAAATTCTTGTAATATAAGTTCTCCATCATAACCGGATTTTTCTATTTTATTTATTGTTTCTTTTACTTCTTCTAATGTTTTTAATTTATAAACTTTAGCTTGACCACTAAATTTATGTTCATAATATAATATACCATCACTAGGTTTTATAATAATAGTTTCTCCAAGTTCTTTTAATTTTTTCATATCAAGTTTTGTATTGCATTTATATATATAAGTCTTTGGAACATCAAGTATATCTCCATATTTAGTATAAAAATTTTCTTTTTTAAGTAAATTATTTATAATATCAATACTAGGATAATTAAATAAGTAATATTTACTTAAAATATCCTTATTTTGAACAATTAATCTTACATATGTATCATTGGTACCTATTAAAAGAAGTTTTTTATTTTTATATCTATCTTTTACTTCTAAAAGTTTATTTAAAAATACATCATTATTCCATAAATTATCTGTATATTCTATTTCTAATATATTTGAGTAATCTGTAAAATTCATTTTTGTTTTTCCAATTAGATGAGCTTTTTTATGATATTTTTCATATGTATTTCTTGCCATATAATAAGCATTAATATCTGATCCTACAATTATTACTTCAAAATCCATATTTATTCTCCTTTCATATAAATTCTATTTAAACTTGAATCTATATTTGATGTTACTGTATATACTGTTTGCTTTGTATAAGAAGAAATATCTTTAACACTATTTATTACAATTACTTCATCATTAATTTTAACACTATCATCTATTAAAACAGAAATCATTCCAGAATTAACTGTTCCAACTATTTTACATTTTTTATTATTTATCAAAACATAGTTTCCTGTATTTCTTATATCAAAACCATCAGCATAACCAACAGGTATAATAGCAATTTTAATGTTTTCTTCTATTTTATTTTTAAGACCATATCCTATATAAGAACCTTTTTTTACATCTTTTATTTCTATTACTTCACTTATTAATTTAAATGATTCTTTTATTTGTATAGGGCAATTTAATATTGTCTTTGAAATATTATATTTTTTTAACCTCATATCTCTTTTTATCTTTCTAAGTCTTCCTTTTAAACCGGTAAATGTTATGTCGTTTTGTTTTACTCCATACATCAAAATACCTATACGAGTAGCATTTACAAAATCAAATTTTTTATGATTTATTATAGTTGCACTTCTGCCAATATGAACTATCTTTACTTTAGATAAATCTATTAAACTTGTTAATTCTATAAATTTATCTATTTGATTATCAAATTTTTTATCATTTATACCACTAGTTGCCATATGAGTATAAATTCCTTCTATATTATTTTTTAAATTATCATATACTTCCTTAATTATATTTTTTTCTGTAAATCCAAGTCTATTCATTCCACTGTCTATTTTTAAATGAATTTTTAAATCATCTATATTCATCTCTTTTAACTTTAAAAAATCATGATAATTACTTAATGTAATTGTTATATTGCTTTCTATTGCCTTATCTATATACTTTAAAGGAATTGGCTCTAAACATAGTATTGGAGTATCTACAAGTTTTCTAACACTTAAAGCTTCATCTAAATTTGATACAGCAAAATAGTTTATTCCAGCTTCTTTCATAGTTTTTACTACATCAAATCCATATCCATAAGCATTAGCTTTTACAACTCCTATATAATATTTATAACCACTATAATAATTAATTATATTTTTAACATTACAATTAATATTATTTAAGTTTACTCTTACATATGTATTTCTATACATAATGCCACCTTCTTACACTAAATTAACATAGAAATTATATCATATTATAATTAATATAGTCAATTTTAACTATAAATATAAATGTTATTTTTCCTCTAAATTTAAATCAATAAATATAAGTATTAGCAATACCAGATTTAATAGAAATTATTGTTTACTTGTTTTTAATAAATTTTTATTTATAAATTGAAGATTAATTATATATATGTTATAATAATTTATAGTAGGAAGGATAAGATATATGAAGAAAAAAATTATACCAATCATTCTAATATTATTAATTGTTTTAGTTAACTTTATTTATCCTAGCAAAATAGAAGCTAAAACGCTTGGAGAATTTAAAAGCGAATTGAGCTCACTTAAAACACAATATTCAAATAATGAATCTAAAAAAAAGTTAACTGAAGATCAAATAGTTGCGATTGAAAAAAGAATAGATTCAATTAATGCACAAACTGAAAAACTAAATAAAGAAATAAAAAGTTTAAATAATGAGATTGAATTAAGTAAAGCTGAAAGTAAAAAAATGGACGAAGAGATGAAAAATATAATAAATTTATATCAAAAAAATACAAGTAATCCTTTTTACCTAGAATACTTACTTGATGGAAAAGATTATACAGAATTTATTTATAGATTAGCAGTTGTTGAACAATTAACAGATTATTCTAAAAAAATGATAGATAAATATAATGAAATAATAAAGAAAAACAATGATAGATTAAAAGAAATAGATAAGAAAAAAGAAGAAATTAAAAATTTAGAAAAAGAATTGACAGAAAATTCAAAAAAATTACAAGATGATTTAACAGGTATTAAAATTGCTGGTATGGATTTAACAGAAGACATAAAAAAACTAGAACAAACAGTTAAAACATATGAAGAAACATATAAATGCTCTGAAAATGAGCAAATTACTACATGTGTTAATAGATATTATAGCAAAAAAAATGGTAATAAAGTTTCAACAAATGTCGCAAGTTCAGCTGGTTTCTATTATCCAATTGGATATTGGAAAAATATGTTTCCATATGGTCATCATGATAGAGGCCTAGATTTATCAGTATCTGAAGGACAACCAGTTCACCCTATTGCAGATGGAACAGTAACGGAAATTACACCTAAATATCGTTGTGGTGGTAATATGATTTATATAGTGCATAACGTTAAAGGTAAAAAATATACATCAGCATATTTTCATTTAAAAAGTTATAATGTAAGAGTTGGACAAGAAGTATCTCATAATGATATCATAGGATTCTCAGGAGGAGCTAGAATTGGTAAATCAACAAATAGTTATGATTATTGTACAACAGGTCCTCACCTTCACTTACAAGTTGCTACAGGATATTATGATCCACATTCATATTTTGGTGGATATATTGGTTGGGGAACATTTAATAGTAGAAGTTTTAACCCAGCAACTATACTAAATTTCTAAAAGAGTATTAACTACTCTTTTTTTTTATGATAAAATATACTTGGTGATACAATGAAGAAAGAACTTATGAAAAATACCATAATTATTGCTTTAGGTAAATTTAGTACACAGGTAATATCCTATTTACTATTACCTCTTTATACATCAGTTTTAACAACAAGTGAATATGGTATTTATGATTTTTTAGTAACAGCATGTATTTTTATAGTTCCTTTTATTACTCTTTTGATGGAAGAATCAATGTTTAGGTTTTTAATAGATGAAGAAACTGATTCTGGAAAGAAAAAAGTAATGAGTAATGCATGTGTTTATTCTATTTTAAGTATGATAGTATGGTGTTCTATTTTATTTATAATATTAAGCATTTTTAAATACAAATATACCTTAGTATTTATTTTATATATTATATCTTGTATTTTTATTACTTTAACAAATTCAATTACAAGAGGATTAAGTAAATTAAAACTTTATTCTTTATCTAATTTTGTATTAAGTGCGATTACTATTATATTAAATGTTTTATTTATTGCATATTTCAAATTTGGTGTTAATGGGCTTTTATATTCAACTATAATAGCAAATACAATAACAAGTTTATTTATATTTTTTAAACTTAAAATATATTCTTACATTAAACTTAAATTAGTAAATAAAAATAAATTAATAGAAATGGTTAAATATTCTTATCCTCTAGTTCCAAATAGCATTGGATGGTCTATTATAAATATTTCAGATAGAATTATTATTACTATATTTTTAGGAAGTTCATCTAATGGTATATATGCTATGGCTAATAAATTTCCTAATATTATGAATACATTTTCTGGATTTTTCTTTACTGCTTTTAAGGAAAATGCAAGTAAAGTTATAAAGAAAAAAGATTATGAAGATTATTACAATAATGTTCATAATCTAGTAACAAATTCTTTTATTTCAATATCTCTTTTATTAATAACTATTATTCCTTTTATATTTAATATATTTATAAATAAATCATTTAATGAAGCCTATATGTATATTCCAATACTTGTTATAGCTTTGTTTTATGGTAATATGTCAGGTTTTTATGGAAGTTTATTTGTTGCATTTAAAGAAACTAAATTAATTGGTAAATCAACAATTATAGGAGCTATACTAAATATAGTTATTAATATCTTATTAATTAAATTTATTGGTATATATGCTGCTGTTATTTCTACTTTAGCTTCTAATTATATAGTTAATTTTTATAGAAAATATAAAACAAAAGATTATTTTAATCTTAAAAAAGTTAACAACTATTATTTATCTATAATTATGATGATTTTAGTTACTATACTATACTATTTTAAAAATACTTATTTAAATATATTATCTTTATTAATAGCAATTATATATAGCTATATAATAAATAAAGAATTATTAAATAGTTTTAATAATTTAATAAAAGAAAAACTACATAAGTAGTTTTTTTATTTATATTGTAATTTTATGTTTTTTATTATTGCAGTTCCACTTTCAGTATATGAATTAATAGAATTTCAATTATTATTAGTAGGATTATCCCTACCTGTACCCAAAAATTTAAACTCAACCACATCATTAAAATCAGATACATCAAGCTCTAAAGAAAAATTTGATTTAGAATCCAAAATTTATTATTAATTGTAATCGAATCAAAATCTACAATAATTTTATCATACTTAGAAAAATCAACTTTAGAATCACTTATAATTGTAGTTGTTGCAACCTCATTGTTTTTCGTATCAGCTGAATAGTAATTCAATAATACATCTGATTTTTTTAAACTATGGTTTCCATAATCACTACCAGTTCCTAAAATAATTTTGTTTATTTTTTCATTAAATAAATATTCATATTTTTCAAAATCAATTATACAACTATCATTTGCCGTTATATTTTTTATATATAATTTATTATTTTCATATGAAATTTTAGTATCACCATCACATTTATAATTATATTCTATTTTATCATTTTTTGGTGTGACATTGACAATTATATCCTTTCCATTTCTAGAACTTACCATGGTTATATTTTCATTAATATATCAAAAAAAGTAGTTTTTGTAAACTACTTTTTATAAGTATATTATTTTTTTAGCTTGCTAATTTCTTCTTTAGTAAGTCCAGTTTTTAAAGAAATATTGTCAGTAATTAAGTTTAGTTTAAGAAAAATTTTATCAATTTCTATTTGCTTATTATGTTCTTTTTCTTTTAATAACTAGTACGCAAGCACCGAACGAGCCGAAACGTATCTGCTGGAACCACCAGTGTAACGGAAGAAACCAAGCACACCTGCTCCGGTACCATTGAGCCAGCTACCACCACGTCGGAAGAAAGGGTACGTAGGAGAAACAAAGTACGCGCAATCATTAAACCATAAACTTCTATCATTTGATGAATTTGTTTTAGTGTTGGCGATTTCTTTTGTAGCATCTCCTAGTTTTCCACTAGTATATTTATACCAGTTATCTGTACCTATAGCATCACTACTTACATATGAATCATAGTATTTTTTATCTGGGAAGTCTAGTCCACTTGGATTTGATCCACCTGAATTACCATATAATCCCTTAAAGCCACTGTTATATGTACTATTTTGACCAGAATATAGATTTCCATTAGAGTCCTCTAATACGCCCATTACGTACTCCCAAGACCCTCCACTCATATCATATATTCCTGTTATATTTCCTGTTGTACTAGCTAAATATCCTTTAGCTGTATTATATTTATTTGTACAATCACTACTATTTGATACTACAGCCTCTGATATTGTATTTGCTGCACATCCAGTTATAGTCGCTCCATATTCCCATTGTCCAGAAAAAGCTGCACTTTTTCCATAATATCCTGTATTTATGTTATTTATAGTAACTTCTGTACATGTAGAACTATTACATCTACCATACTTTGAATATGTTAGGTATGCAGTTGCTCCCCACTCCATATTTGTCATCATATGACTATTTAAATTTGTATGACTATTT
>CABUNR010000009.1:0-42988 GCA_902492995.1 uncultured Bacillota bacterium
AACAATTACATTGTATCAAACTTATGTCTTTTTATTAAATAAAAATAGTGTAGTGATTTATATTCACCAACACTATTTATAATACAACCACTTTGATTTATCAAAGTTTTTCTTTTATGATTTACATAATTAATAAATAATGATAAAATAAATATCAGTTTGAATGGAGTGATTATATGAGCTTAACAGCTGGAATAGTTGGTTTACCAAATGTAGGTAAGTCTACCCTTTTTAATGCAATTACAAAGAAAAATATATTAGCGGCGAATTATCCTTTTGCTACTATTGAACCAAATGTAGGTGTTGTAACAGTACCAGATAAAAGATTAGATTTTTTGAATGAATTATATAAACCAAAAAATTTAGTGCCAACAACGTTTGAATTTACTGATATTGCAGGATTAGTAAAGGGAGCAAGCTTAGGAGAAGGATTAGGTAATCAATTTTTGTCACATATAAGAGATGTAGATGCAATAGTTGAAGTAGTAAGATGTTTTGATGATTCAAATATAATTCATGTTGAAGGTAATGTTGATCCAATAAGAGATGTAGAAATTATTAATGTAGAATTAATGCTTTCCGATTTGGAAGTAGTGGAAAATAGAATAGGTAAAATTGGAAAAAAAGCTGCAATGACAAGAGATAAAGATATTCAAAACGAAGTAAATATTTTAACAAAAGCAAAAGAAGCACTAGAACAAAATAAACCATTAAGAAGCATAGATTTTAATGATGAAGAAAAAAATATATTGAAACATTTTAATTTTTTAACAATTAAACCTATTATATATATGGCAAATGTGAGTGAAGAAGATTTAATAGAAGGTACTAATAATTATGTAGAAAAATTAAAAGAATACGCTAAACTTGAAAATTCAAAAGTAATAATCGTAAGTGCTAAAATAGAGTCAGAATTAGGAGAGCTTTCTCTTGAAGAAAAACAAGTATTTTTAAATGATTTAGGAATAAAAGAAAGTGGACTAGATACTTTAATAAAAGAAACATATGATTTATTAGGACTTGCTACTTATTTTACAGCTGGAAGTGATGAATGTAGGGCATGGACTTTTAAACGTGGTATGAAAGCACCAGCTTGTGCAGGAATTATTCACACAGATTTTGAGAGGGGTTTTATTAAGGCAGAAGTAATGAGCTTTGATGATTTAAAGGAACAAGGAACAGAATTAAAAGTAAAAGAAGCAGGAAAGCTTCGATTAGAAGGAAAAGACTATGAAATGCAAGATGGAGATATTTGTTTATTTAGATTTAATGTTTAAAGTTATAAACTTTAACATTTTTTCTTTTTTTGATATAATACAAAGTTAGGTGAAAAAATATGAAAAAAGTAATAGTTGATGTTGATGATGTTTTAGCTCTTAATACATTTATTAATAGTTTGAATAATTTTTTACATTCAAATTATACATATAATGATATTAATAGATATTATGTTGAAGAAATGTTAGATGAAAATCAGTTAATAGAATTTAGAAAATATATAAAAGAAAATAATATATATCAGTTTTCTTTAGTTGCACCAAATTCAAAAGAGGTACTTATGAAATTAATGGTAGAAGGATATGAAATATATCCAACGAGTAAGTTTTATTCAGAATTAGATAATATTATATTACCTGAAACATTAACATATAAATGTGAATTTTTACAAAAAAATTATCCATTTATTCCGACAAAAAATTATATATTTATAAATAATAAACTTTTATTAAATGCTGATATAAGAATAGATGATAGCCTTGACAATTTAAGTGACAATGGACTTAATTTACTTTATTCAGCATATCATAATAGAAAAATAGAAAATAGGTTACTAAGTGATAAAAAAATATTAAGAGTACAAAACTGGAAAGATATAGAAAATAAAGTTCTAAAAAAAAGAAAATTAATTAAGATAGATTTAGAAAAACGGAAAATTAAATAAATTTATTATAAATAGTAATTATTTTTAATATTAAAGTATAATATATATTGCAAAACGTGAAATCAACTATGTTTTTTTTATTTTGCTATATTAAATTGTTATAAAAAGGTTCTAAAAAAAGTATTTACAAATAAAAAAGTATTTGGTATAATCTACGTTGAGTAATTATTTACTCCTTGCAAGAAATTGCCAGAGACCATAAGGAGGTGTAGAATGAAAAACTATGAAATAATGTTTATTGTTAGACCAACATTAAGTGAAGAAGAAGTAAAAAAAGTTGTTGATAATTTTAAAAAAGTAATCACTGATAATGGTTCTAAAATAACAGAAGTAAAAGAAATGGGTCAAAGAGAATTAGCTTATGAAATAAAAAAATTCAAAAGCGGATATTATTTTGTATTTGAAGTTGAAGCAAACGACGATAAAGCTATTAAAGAATTTGATCGTTTAGGTTTAATAAGTAGTGATGTGATTCGTCATTTAATCACTAAAATTGAAAAATAAAGTGAGGTAATAAAATGAATCGTGTTATGTTAATAGGTAGATTAACAGCTAAACCAGAACTTAGATATACTGGTTCAAATGTTCCATATTCAAGATTTACAGTTGCTGTAAATAGAACTTTTAGTAGTAATAATGGAGAAAGAGAAACAGACTTCATTAATTGTGTAATATGGAGAAAACAAGCTGAAAATGTTTGCAACTATTTGGATAAAGGTAGTTTAGTTTCAGTAGAAGGAAGAATTCAAACAGGTAGTTATGATGATAAAGATGGAAATAGAAGATATACAACTGATGTTGTAGCTGATAATGTTCAATTTTTAGAATCTAGATCACAATCACAAAATCGTTCAAATGATGTAACACCATATGATTATCAAAATGATACAAATACAAATAATGTAAGTGTTGATGAAGATCCATTTGCTGATTTTGGTGATAGCGTTTCAATAGATGAAAACTTCCTAGATTAATAGAGGAGGAAATAAAATGGCAGAATTTTATAGAAAAAAGAAAAAAATATGTCAAATGTGTGCAGGAAAATCTGTTGATTATAAAGATGCAGATATTATAAAAAAATATGTAAGTGCAGATAAAGGTAAAATTTTACCTAGAAGAGTTACAGGAGCATGTGCTGAACATCAAAGACATATAGCAAATGAAGTTAAAAAAGCTCGTTTTATGGGTATTTTACCATTTGTAAAGTAAGCATATGCTTACTTTTTTGTTTTAAGGATGTAGTAGTATGAATTATATAATTAAAGAAAATAATGATGGTACATTAGTTACTGTAAGAATGTTACAGCTAAAATTATTAGAAATAATAAAAGAAATAGATAGAGTATGTAAAAAAATAATATAGAGTATTTTTTGGCTGGAGGTTCTTGTCTTGGTGCTGTAAGGCATAAAGAATTTATACCATGGGATGATGATATGGATATCGGAATGAAGAGAAGTGAATTTAAAAAATTTATTAAAGCATTAGATAAAGATTTGGATTCAAAATATACATATCATTGTTATGAAAAAAATAAAAAATATCCAGTTGCATGGCCAGCAATGAAAATTAGAATGAAAAATACATATATAAGAGAAATAAATAGATTACTACCTAATACATGTACAGATTGTGATGGCATTTTTATTGATGTTTTTATATATGATTATATGTCTAATAATAAATTTTTGGATTTTCCACTAAGATTTATAAATACATTATTAATGCCATTTATAGTTTTGTTTGATAATATTGGGTTAAGTATGGTACCTTTAAAAGAAATATTTAGATTTAATGCAAGAATTTATGGTAAATTATGTAAAAAATCTTTATATTTTGCAGATGAAATAACTTGGACATTTAGGTTAAAAAAACCATTTAAATATAAATATTCGGATATTTATCCATTGACAGAAACAATTTTTGAGGATACGATTCTTCCAATACCAGGTAATTACAATGAGTATTTAATAAAAAATTATGGTATAAATTATATGAAATATCCAGGTAAAAATAAACGCTTTGCAAAGCATACTTTAGATATAAATTTAAATTCTTGTAATCCAACAAAGAAAGTATTAAAAGATAAAAATATAATGAGAATTATTTTTTTAGGAATGATTTTAAGTATAATTTCATTATTTGCAGAAAAATTTTTAATTTTAGGTATAGGATTATCTTTAATATTATTAGAAATAATTTTATATCAAAAAAATAAATAATATGTCAAGTAAATTATGTTTGCTTGCTTTTTTTATAATATTAAGATATTATATACTTAATGAGGCGATATTAAATGGAAAAAAAGGATTGTATTTTATGTAATGATGAATATATTTTGAAAACTTTTGATGATGGTTCTAAAGTAACAGTGAGACAATTACAAATGGAACTTCTAAAAATAATGGATGAAATACATCGCGTTTGTGAAAAAAATAATATTCCTTATTGTTTAATTGCAGGATCGGCTCTTGGAATATGTAATTATAAAGGATTTATACCATGGGATGATGATATGGATATTTGTATCAAAAGAGAAGATTGGAATAGATTTATTGATGCAATGGATAAAGATTTATCAAATCAATTTTATTTTCATTGTTATGAAAATGATAAAAAATATAATATTCTTATTCCTTCTATGAAGGTTCGTATGAAAAATACGTATATTCAAGAAGTTAATTATCTTCTTGAAAATAGATGCGAAGGTGATGGAATATTTATAGATGTTGTAATTTATGATAATGTAGCTGATAATAAGTTTGTAGATGAAATTTATAGAACACCAATAAGAATGATGATGCCATTTTTAGTTTTTTTTGATAATCTTGGTTTTGAAGCAAAATGGTTAAAAAATATAATTTTAAAAAAAGCTGAAAAATATGGAAAAAAAAATAAAAATAGTAAATATACATCTCAAACTATTGCAATTCCATGGGAAAAATTTATGCATGAACCAATCTTTTTAAAAGATGATGTTTATCCATTTAAATTATATGAGTTTGAGGGAAGAAGATATTATTCATATAATAATATAGAAAAGGTAATGAAAAAGTGGTATGGACCTAATTGTTTAAAAAAATGGGATGGTACAAAATGGACTGAAACGTTACCTGTTGAACTTAGAAAACCAAAACATGTTGCAAATATTAATTTAAAGTGTGATATACCTGATGTTATTACTAAAAAAAAGGGTGCAAGATTAATAAGGGGAATAACTTTATCAATATTTGTTGCATTAATAGCGCTTTTTCTGTTTAATGATTTTAGTTTTAAATTATTAGGAATTGGGATAATGTTAATTGGTTTTTCAATAATCTTGTTTATTGATAGGTAAGTGAAAAAGTTAACTAATAAGTTAATTTTTTTTATAATATAAAAAATAAAAAAAAGGCATAAAAATACTTGATTTTCATATAAATTTAATGTATAATTTTGAATGTGTGACAAGCAGTGATGTGTGAGGTTGCCGATACGCCAGGTTAAGTTGTAATAAAATTTAAAATGGATATTGGGTTTTTACACGGAGCTAGTCTATACAAAGATATAGGCGAAAGGAGGATACAATATGTCTAAAACAAAAGTAAACATAAAATTAAAAGCATTTGAACATAAAAATCTTGATAATGCATGTATGAAAATTGTTGAAACTGTTAAAAGAACAGGTGGAGAAATAAGTGGACCAATTCCACTACCAACTGAAGTAGAAAAAATAACTATTTTAAGAGCTGTTCATAAGTATAAAGATTCGCGTGAACAATTCGAAAAAAGAACACACAAAAGACTTATTGTTATCAATAATCCAAGTAAGGAAACAATTGATGCTTTACAACATCTTGAAATTCCAAGCGGTGTTGATATTCAAATAAAGTTATAATAAGGAGGAAAAATTATGAAAGGAATCTTAGGTCGTAAATTAGGAATGACTCAAGTATTTACAAAATCAGGAAAATTGATTCCAGTAACTGTTATTGAAATTGAACCAAATGTTGTTACTCAAGTTAAAACAAAAGAAAATGATGGTTATGAAGCAATTCAACTAGGTTTTGGTACAAAGAGAGAAAAGTTAGCGACAAAAGCTTCTGCTGGTATTACCAGCAAAGCAAAAACTACACCTAAGCGCTTCTTTAAAGAAATTAGAGGTGTAGATGTAAATGAATATTCATTAGGACAAGAAATTAAAGCTGATATTTTTGTTCCAGGTGAAGTTGTAGATGTTACAGGAACTACAAAAGGAAAAGGTTTCCAAGGTGTTATTAAAAGACATAATCAAAGTAGAGGACCTATGGGACATGGTTCACATTATCATAGAGGACCAGGTTCAATGGGTACAATGAGACCAATGCGTGTATTTAAGGGTAAAAAATTACCAGGACATATGGGTGGACTTACAGTTACAGTTCAAAATCTTGAAATTGTCTCTGTTGATGTTGAAAATAATGTAATTTTAGTTAAAGGAAATGTTCCAGGAGCTAAAAAATCATTAGTTGTTATAAAAACAGCAGTTAAAAATCCTAACAAAGTTAATGAATCACAAGAATTAAATACTTACGTTACTGAACCAATTGTAGATGCAACTCCTGTAGAAGAAGTTAAAACTGAAACAGTTGAAGAAAATTAGGAGGTTATATAGATGAATAAAATATCTGTATTAAATATTAAAGGTGAAAAAGTAAGTGATTTAACTTTAAATGCAGAAGTTTGGGGAATTGTTCCAAATGATGCAGTTTTATATGATGCTATTACATTAGCAAGAAACTCAATGAGACAAGGAACTCATGATACAAAAACACGCGCAGAAGTAAGCGGAGGTGGAAGAAAACCATGGAGACAAAAAGGTACTGGTCGTGCTAGACAAGGTAGTACACGTGCACCACATTGGAGACATGGTGGAATCGTTTTTGGACCACATCCAAGAAGTTATGATAAAAAGATGAACAGAAAAGAAAGAAGACTTGCTCTAAAATCTGCTTTATCTTATAAATTTTCTGATAAAGAATTAATAGTAGTAGATAACTTTAATTTAGAATCAAATAAGACAAAAGATGCTATAAAAGTATTAGAAGCATTAAAAACAAATAAAAATGTATTAATAGTAGTAGATGAATTAACTGAAAATGTAATTTTAGCTACACGTAATTTAGACAATGTAATTTTATTGCAAGCAGATGAAATTAATACTTTAGATGTTGTTTCAGCTGATAATATGATTATTACAGAAAATGCAGTTAAACAAATTGAGGAGGTGCTTGTTTAATGAAAAGTAATTACAGAGATGTTATTAAAGCACCAATTATAACAGAAAAAAGTGCAGCATTAGCACAAAATAATATTATTACATTTAGCGTTGATATAAATGCTAATAAAACACAAATCAAACAAGCAGTAGAAAAAATATTTAATGTTAAAGTTTTAAGTGTTAATACTGTTAATGTTAAACCTAAGAAAAAAAGAGTTGGACGTTATGTTGGAAAAACAACTCGTGTAAAAAAAGCAATAGTAAAATTAGCAGAAGGAAGTTCTATTGAACTTTAATTAAAGGAGGATATATATGGCTATTAAAACGTATAAATCAATGACAAATGGTCAACGTGGAATGTCAACTTTAGTTAATGAAGAAATTACTAAAACAACTCCAGAAAAATCATTAATTGTCACTTTAAAGAAAAAAGGTGGTCGTAATAATACTGGAAGAATTACAGTAAGACATCATGGTGGAGGAGCAAAAAGAAAATATCGCCTTATTGATTTTAAAAGAAATAAAGACGGTGTTATTGGAACTGTTTCATCAATTGAATATGACCCAAATAGAAGTTCAAATATTGCTTTAATTACATATGCAGATGGAGAAAAAAGATATATAATTGCTCCAAAAGGTTTAAAGGTTGGAAATAAAATTGAAAGTGGAGAAAATGCTGATATTAAAGTTGGAAATTGCCTACCACTTGCAAATATTCCAGAAGGTACTTTAGTACATAATATTGAATTAACAGCTGGGAAAGGCGGACAAATGGCTCGTTCAGCTGGATCAAGCGTTCAAATATTAGGACGTGAAGGAAAATATACATTACTTCGTTTAACTAGTGGTGAAGTTAGAAAAGTGTTAAGCACTTGCAGAGCTACAGTTGGTGAAGTTGGAAATGCAGATCATGAATTAGTAAATATAGGAAAAGCTGGTCGTAAAAGACATATGGGTGTTAGACCAACTGTTCGTGGTTCTGTTATGAACCCTAATGACCATCCACATGGTGGTGGTGAGGGTAGAGCTCCAATCGGTCGTAAGGGGCCAGTTACTCCATGGGGTAAACCAGCATTAGGATATAAGACACGTAAGAACAAAAAAGATTCTGATAAATTAATTGTTCGTCGTCGTAAAAAATAGTGAAAGGATGATAAAATGGCTAGAAGTTTAAAAAAAGGACCTTTTATAGATGCACATCTAATGAAAAAGGTTAAAGCTGTAAATGAATCAGGAAAAAAAGAAGTAATTAAAACTTGGTCTCGCCGTTCAACAATTTATCCTGAATTTATTGGACATACATTTGCTGTTCATAATGGTAAAGAATTTGTTCCTGTTTATGTTACAGAAGATATGGTTGGACATAAATTAGGAGAATTTGTACCAACACGTAAATTTGGTGGACATGGTGACGACAAGAAAAAATAATAATTAATTGCCAGGAAGGAGGACTAAAATGGAAGCAAGAGCGATTGCAAAAACTGTTAGAATTGCACCTCGTAAAGCCCGTTTAGTAATAGATTTAATACGTGGTAAGAGCGTAGTAGAAGCAGATAAAATATTAAGTAATATGAATAAAGAAGCTGCTAGAATTAGTAAAAAAGTTTTGACTTCTGCTGTAGCAAATGCTACTAACAATTTAAATTTAGATAAAAATAATTTATATGTTAAAGAAGCGTATGTTGATGAAGGTCAAACAATGAAAAGAATGAAATTTGGATCAAGAGGAAGAATAGATCCTATAATGAAAAGAACAAGTCATATAACAATTGTTGTTAGTGATCAAAAATAGTAAAGGAGGATAACTGATGGGTCAAAAAGTAAGTCCAGTCGGATTAAGACTTGGAATCAATAAAACTTGGGAATCAAATTGGTATGCTGATAAAAAGAATTTTGCAAAATATTTAGATAATGATGTTAAAATTAGAAGATTTTTATCAGGAAAATTAAAAGACGCAGCAGTTTCAAGCATTCTTATTGAAAGAAATGCTACTAAGACTGAAGTTATCATCAATACTGCAAAACCAGGTGTAGTAATTGGTCATGGTGGAGATGATATAGAAAAATTAAAAAAAGAATTATCAAAATTAGTTGATGAAAATATTGAAATATCAATTATGGAAATTAAAAATCCAGATATTGATGCAGCACTTGTTGCAGAAAATATTGCTCACCAAATTGAAGGACGTGTTTCATTTAGAGTTGCTCAAAAGAAAGCAATTAGAAATGCAATGAAAGCTGGAGCTAAAGGAATTAAAACAGCAGTTTCAGGACGTCTTGGTGGAGCTGATATGGCAAGAACTGAAGGATATACAGAAGGAAATATTCCACTTCATACTTTAAGAGCTGATGTTGATTATGCTCATAAAGAAGCTGATACAACATATGGTAAAATTGGTGTAAAAGTATGGATTTACAAAGGAGAAATCCTTGCCTCAAAAAATGAAGGAGGTAGAAACAATGGCAGTCATTCCAAAAAGAACTAAATATAGAAGACCTCATAGATTACGTTATGATGGTGTAGCCAAAGGAAATACTGAATTACATTTTGGTGAATATGGGTTAATGGCATGTGAAGGTGCATGGATAACACAACAACAAATTGAAGCAGCTCGTGTTGCAATGACTCGTTATATGAAACGTGGAGGTAAAGTATGGATAAACATATTCCCACACCTTTCATTAACTAAAATACCTTTAGAGACTCGTATGGGTAAAGGTAAAGGTCAACCAGAAAAATGGGTTGCTGTTGTAAAAAAAGGAAAAATTATGTTTGAAGTTGGCGGAGTAAGTGAAGAAGTTGCACGTGAAGCATTAAGACTTGCAATGCATAAACTTCCAATAAAATGTAAATTTGTTATGAAGGATGGTGAAAAACGTGAAGATTAGTGAAATAAGAAAATTAACTGATGAAGAAATTCTAAAAGAAATTGAATCTGCTAAAGAAGAATTATTTAATTTACGTTTTAGCCAAGCAACTGGAAATTTAGAAAAACCTTCAAGAATAAATGAACTTAGAAAATTAGTTGCACGTATGAAAACAGTTTTACGTGAACGTGAACTAGGCGAGGAGGTTAAATAATGGAAAATAAACGTGAATTAGTAGGAAAAGTAGTAAGTGATAAAACTGATAAAACAATTACAGTTTTAGTTGAAACTTCTAAAAAAGATCCATTATATGGAAAGCGTGTTAAATCTTCAAAAAAATACGCAGCTCATGATGAAAAAAATGAAGCAAAAATTGGTGATACAGTTCGTATAGTGGAAACAAGACCACTATCTAGAACAAAGCATTTTCGCTTAGTAGAAGTAGTAGAAAAAGCAATTATTTTATAATTGAAACTGGGAGGAGGATCAATATATGATTCAACAAGAAAGCCGTTTAAAAGTTGCTGACAACTCAGGTGCACGTGAAGTTAGTGTTATTCGTGTTCTTGGTGGAAGTAAAAGAAAATTCGGAAATATTGGAGATACAGTTGTTGTAACTGTAAAAAAAGCAATTCCTAACGGTACAGTTGGAAAAGGAAAAGTAGTAAAAGCTGTAATTGTTAGAAGTAAATTTGGTCTAAAAAGAGAAGATGGATCTTATATTAAATTTGATGATAATGCATGTGTTATTATTAAAGATGATAAGAGCCCAGTTGGAACTCGTGTATTTGGACCAGTAGCACGTGAATTACGTGATAAAGATTATATGAAAATTGTATCACTTGCAAAAGAGGTATTATAATTTTCGAAGGAGGAAAGTATGAACTTTAAAACTGGAGATAAAGTAGTTGTTATTGCTGGTAAAGATAAAGGTAAAGAAGGACTAATTAAAAAAATACTTAAAGCAGATAATAAAGTAGTAGTTGAAGGTGTTAATATGATAAAAAAACACATTAAACCTACTGGTGGAAATGCAGGAAGTATTGAAGAAATGGAAGCTCCTATACATGCTTCTAATGTTATGATAATAGATCCTAAAACTAAAAAAGGAACCAGAATAGGACATACTGTTGATAAAAATGGTAAAAAAATAAGAATTTCTAAAAAATCAAACGAGAGTCTTGATTAATTGGAAGGAGGGTAATTATGAACCGCCTAAAAGCAAAATATAATGATGAAATCATACCTAGCTTAAGAGAAAAATTTAATTATTCAAATATAATGGAAATTCCAAAACTTGAAAAAATAGTTGTTAACATGGGTGTTGGTGATGCAACTACAAATTCTAAATTATTAGATGCAGCAGTAGCTGATTTAGAAATTATAACAGGACAAAAACCAGTTATTACTAAATCAAAAAAAGCAATTGCAGGATTTAAATTAAGAGAAGGACAAGGAATTGGATGTAAAGTTACATTACGTGGAGATAATATGTATAATTTCTTAGATAAACTAATTAGTATAACATTACCACGTGTTAGAGATTTTAGAGGTATATCTAATAAAGCATTTGATGGTAGAGGAAACTATACATTAGGTCTTACAGAACAATTAATTTTCTCAGAAATAGAATATGATAAAGTAGTAAAAGTACGCGGTATGGACATTGTTTTTGTAACAACTGCAAAAACTAATGACGAAGCATTTGCTTTATTACAAGGTTTCGGTATGCCGTTTAAGAAGTAATTATTATTAGGAGGAAATTATGGCAAGAAAAAGTATGGTCGTAAAGGCTAGTAAACCAAATAAATTTAAAGTACGTGAATATACTCGTTGTAATAGATGTGGTAGACCTCATTCAGTACTAAAAAAATATGGAATATGTCGTATATGCTTTAGAGAATTAGCTTATAAAGGACAAATTCCTGGAATGAAAAAATCAAGTTGGTAAGGAGGGATTAAATTGACAGATCCAATCGCAGATATGCTTACAAGAATTCGTAATGCGAACCAAATGAGATATAAAGAAGTAGAAGTCCCTGCTTCTAAAATAAAAATATCAATCGCAGAAATCTTAAAAAATGAAGGATATGTTGCAGATTATAAAATTAAAAAGAATAATGTGCAAGATATTATAGTTTTAAATTTAAAATATGGACAAAACAAAGAACGTGTAATTACAGGATTAAAAAGAATTTCTAAACCAGGATTACGTGTTTATGCAAAAGCTGAAGAACTTCCTAGAGTACTTAATGGACTTGGTATTGCAATTATTTCTACTTCAAAAGGATTAATGGTAGATAGAGAAGCAAGAAAAAATTCATTAGGTGGAGAAGTATTAGCTTACATTTGGTAGAAAGTAAGGAGGATAAATATGAGTCGTATTGGTAATAGAGTACTTACCGTACCAGAAAATGTAACAGTAACTGTTAATGGTAATGTTGTTACAGTAAAAGGTCCTAAAGGTGAACTTTCTACTGATATTAATGAAAATATTAACGTTGAAATTAACGGTAATGAATTAATTGTTACAAGAAAAAATGATAATTTTAAAAACTTTCATGGAACAACTAATGCTAATTTAAAAAATATGATTATAGGTGTTACTGAAGGATATGAAAAAAAATTAGAAATTATTGGTGTTGGATATCGTTTTCAACAAAAAGGAGCAAATCTTGTTGTAAATGCTGGATATTCACATCCTGTTGAAGTAGAAGTTCCTGCTGGACTTAAAATTGAAGTTCCAAGTAATACAGAACTTACTATTTCAGGTATAGATAAATGTCTTGTTGGTGAATTTGCTGCAAACATCAGAAAAATAAGACAACCAGAACCATATAAAGGTAAAGGTATCCGTTATAAAGATGAAGTTGTTCGTCGTAAAGAAGGAAAAAAGGCAGCATAACTTAAGTAAAGGAGATGCATACTCATGATAAAAAAAGTAGCTCGTAATGATGTACGTAAATCTAGACATGCTCGTGTTAGAAATAAAATTTCTGGTACAAAGAGTGTACCAAGATTAAACGTGTTTAGATCAAATGGAAATATATTTGCTCAAATAATAGATGATGAAAATGGAACTACATTAGTAAGTGCTTCTTCTATAGACAAAGAATTAAAATTAACAAATGGTGGAAATATAGAGGCAGCTACTAAAGTTGGAGAAGCATTAGCTAAAAGAGCAAAAGATGCTAAAATAGTAGAAGTAGTTTTTGATAGAGGTGGATACCTATATCATGGACGTGTAAAAGCTTTGGCAGAAGCAGCACGTGAAAATGGATTAAAATTCTAAAAGGAGGTAAACCAATGGAAGAAAAAACAAGAGAACCACGTAAAAAAGTTCAAAGACAACCAAGAGAAAGACAACAAAAGATTTATGATGAAGAAGTAATTAATATTGGTCGTGTTACAAAAGTAACAAAAGGTGGTCGTCATTTTCGTTTCTCAGCAACAGTTGTTGTTGGAGACAGAAAAGGTAAAGTTGGTTTAGGTACTGGAAAAGCAAATGAGGTACCAGATGCAATAAAAAAAGCTGTTAGTGCAGCAACAAAAAATGTAACTAAAATTTCTTTAATTGAAGATAGAACAATCCCACATGAAGCAATTGGTGTAAGAGGAGCTAGTAGAGTAATGTTAAAACCTGCTGGACGTGGTACTGGAGTTAAAGCTGGTGGACCAGTTCGTGCAGTATTAGAACTTGCTGGTGTAAAAGATATTTTATCTAAATCACTTGGATCAAATACTAAAATTAATATGGCATATGCAACTTTAGAAGCATTAAAATCTCAAAAAACTGCAGAAGAAATTGCTTCATTAAGAGGTAAGAAAGTTGAGGAAATAATTTAATGAAATTACATACAATTTCTCCAAATTATGGAGCAACAAAAACACGTAAAAGAGTTGGTCGTGGACCAGGTAGTGGTCTTGGAAAAACTTCTGGACGTGGAGAAAATGGTCAAAAATCAAGAAGTGGATATAGTCATAAACCTGGATTTGAAGGTGGACAATTACCATTATATAGAAGATTACCAAAAAGAGGATTTTCTAATGCTAGATTTAAAGTAGAATATGCAGTTATTAATTTAGATGATTTAAATAAATTTGAAAATGATGCCGTTGTTACACCAGAATTATTAAAAGAAATGGGATTATTAAAAAATCAATTAGATGGTGTTAAAGTTTTAGGTAGAGGAACTTTAGAAAAGAAATTAGTAGTTAAAGCACATAAATTTTCAGAAAAAGCTCAACAAGAGATAGAAAAATTAGGTGGAAAAGTAGAGGTGATCTAATTGTTTAAAAAAATGAAACAATTATTTAAACCTCAAAATAAAGATTTAAGAAAAAGAATTTATTTTACTTTTCTTATGTTATTTATATTTAAGTTAGGAACAACAATAATTGTTCCAGGTATTGATAGAGATAGTTTAGGTGATACAAGCTTAGGATTCCTTGAACTATTAAATGCAATGAGCGGAGGTTCATTAGAACAATTCTCTATATTTGCATTAGGTGTTATACCTTATATCAATGCATCAATAGTAATGCAATTATTACAAATGGATATAATTCCATATTTTTCAGAACTTGGTAAACAAGGTCAAACTGGAAGAAATAAATTAAATAGAATTACAAGATATATGGGAATTATTTTAGCTTTTATACAAGGTTATGTATTCTCATTTGCATTTGTAAAAAATGGATCACCTGTTGATTATTTAACATTTGCACTTATCCTTACAGCTGGAACATCACTTTTACTTTGGATTGGTGATAGAATAACTGAAAAGGGAATTGGAAATGGTGTTTCAATGATTATCATGGCTGGTATTATTGCTACACTTCCAAATATGTTCTATGTAACTTATAATTCTTTTGTTCCTGATGGGGGAACGCTTGGAATTTTAAAATTTGTAGGTTTTGTTTTACTATATATAATTATATTACTTGGTGTAGTATTTATTGAAACTTCTGAAAGAAGAGTTCCAATACAATATGCTAATAAAACAACAAGTATGTATGGAAAACAAAATAGTTATATACCATTTAAATTAAATTCAGCAGGTGTTATGCCAGTAATTTTTGCATCAATTATTCTTACAATTCCTGGAATAATTGCCGCAGTTGCAAAAAAATCTGCAATTACAACATTTGTAAACAAATGGTTAACTACAACAACTCCAACTGGTTTTGTAATTTATATTTTATGTATATTTGTATTTGCATATTTTTATACATTTTTACAAATTAAACCAGATGAGTTATCAGAAAATTTAGGACAAAATGGTGGATTTATTCCGGGAATAAGACCTGGTGATGAAACAACTAAATATATAAAAAATGTATTAAAGAGAATAACTGTTATTGGTGCTACTTCACTTGCTGTGATTGCAGCTATACCAGTAATGTTTAGTGCATTTTCTAAATTACCTTCTAGTGTAAGTATCGGGGGAACTAGTTTATTAATAGTTGTTGGAGTTGCTCTTGAAGTATACAAACAATTAGAAAGTGAACTTGTTACACGTAATTACACAAGAGGAAGGGGAAAACGTAATTGAAAAATATTATTCTAATCGCGCCACCTGGTGCAGGAAAAGGTACTCAAGCAAAAATGCTTTGTAGTAAATTTAATATGGTTCATATCTCTGTTGGAGATTTGCTTAGATCTGAAATACAAAAAAATAATGATTTAAGTAAATCTCTAAAACAAAGAATGCAAGATGGAAAGTTAGTAGAGGATGAATTAATTTTACAAATTATGAAAGAAAGATTAAATAAATCTGATTTATGTAAAGGATTTATACTTGATGGTTTCCCAAGAAATATAAATCAAGCGATAAATTTAGATAAAATTACGGATAAAATTAATGCTGTAATATATCTTGAAGTTTCCAAAAAAGAATTAGAACGTAGAATTCTTGGTAGACTTGTTTGTACAAATTGTGGTTCGTCATATAGTGAAGTGGTTGAAGAATTAAAACCAATTAATAATTACATATGTGATAATTGCAATTCAAAGTTAGAAAAAAGGCTTGATGATACAATTGAAATCTTTAATAATAGATATGATACATATTTAAAAGAAACATATCCAATATTAGAATTTTATAAAAAACAAAATAAATTATATACAATTAATTCATTAAATAAAGAACAAATATTTAATGAAATAGTAAGTATAATATCTTAAATGCTTACCTGTTTTATAGGCATTTAATATAATAAATAAGTTTATAAAATAAACAAAGAGGTGAAAAAATGCCAAAAAAGCAAATTAATAGAAGACAAAAGACAGAAGAAAATACTTCAAATAAAAAGTCTGCTATAGAAGTAGAAGGTAAAGTATTAGATGTTTTACCTGGAGGTCAATTCAGAGTAGAACTTGAAAATAAACATACTGTAATAGCTCACGTTTCTGGTAAAATCCGAATGAACTATATTCGCATTTTACCAGGTGATACAGTAACTATTGAATTATCAGAATATGATTTAACACGTGGGCGTATAACCTATAGAAAATAGGAGGGATAATATGAAAGTAAGACCATCAGTGAAAAAAATGTGTGATAAATGTAGAATTATCAGAAGAAATGGAAAAGTTATAGTAATTTGTAGCAATCCAAAACATAAACAAAGACAAGGTTAATAAGGAGGTGTTTTATGGCACGTATTAAAGGTGTAGATATACCAGATAAAAAAAGAATTGAAATTGCATTAACTTACATTTATGGAATAGGTAGAAGTTTATCTAATCAAATATTAAAGGATGCAAATGTTGACCCAAACAAAAGAGCAGGAAAACTAGATAATGAAGAATTAAATCGCATTCGTGAACAAATAGAAAAATATACTATTGAAGGTGATTTAAGACGTGAAGTAAATATGAATATAAAAACAAAGATGGAAATCAATTCATATCAAGGAATACGTCATAAAAAAGGATTACCTGTTAGAGGTCAAAGAACTAGTAGAAATGCTAGAACTCGTAAAGGAAAAGGAAAAACAGTAGCTAATAAGAAAAAATAATAGTAACTGAAAAGGAGGTTATAAAATGGCTTATAAACCAAGAAAACGTAAAGTTAAAAAGAATGTACCAGAAGGTAAAGCATTTATTCATTCAACTTTTAATAATACTATAGTAACTATAAGTGATAAAGAGGGAAATGCAATAAGTTGGGCTTCAGCTGGTACTTTAGGATTTAAAGGAAGTAAAAAATCAACTCCATTTGCCGCTGGTATGGCTGCAGAAGCAGCTGGAAAGGCAGCATATGATATGGGAATGAGAAAAGTTGAAGTTTATGTTAAAGGATTAGGATCTGGGCGTGAAACAGCTATTCGTTCACTACAAACAGCTGGTCTTGAAATTTCTTCAATTAATGATGTAACACCTGTACCACATAACGGATGTCGTCCACCAAAACGTCCACGTGGATAATAGAAAGGGAGTGTACAAAAGTGTTAAATTTTGAAAAACCAATTTATAAAATAACTGATTATATTGAAAGCAATAATTATGGAAAATTTGAATTAGAACCACTTGAAAGAGGATTTGGAATTACTATTGGAAACGCTTTGAGAAGAGTTATGTTATCAAATATGCCTGGTAGTGCTATTGTAGCTGTTAGAATTGATGGAGTTATGCATGAATTCCAAACTATTGATGGTGTAAGAGAAGATGTAACTTCAATAATTTTAAATTTAAAAGGAATTGTTTTAAAAAATAACTCAGATGAGGTAAAAACATTAACTTTAAATGCTGAAGAGGAAGGCGTTGTAAAAGCTTCTGCAATTAAAGCAGATGCTGATGTAGAAATTGTTAATCCAGATCATGTAATAGCAACTTTATCAAAAGGTGGTAAATTAAATATTGAGCTTATTGTTGCAAATGGTAGAGGATATGTCCAAGCTAATGAAAATAAAAAATTTATTGAAAATTTAAAAGTTGGATTTATTCCAATTGATTCAAATTATTCTCCAATTGAAAGAATAAGCTATGATGTAGAAAATGCACGTGTTGGACAAGATGCTAATTTCGACAAATTAATTATGTATGTTAGTACTAAAGGATCTATTCGTCCAGAAGAAGCAATGGCTTTAGGTGCTAAAATACTAATTGAACATTTTAATGTTTTAACAGAACTTTCTGAAATAGCTGATATGACTGGAATTATGACAGCAAAACAAGAGGATTCAAAATTAAAGAAATTAGAAACTTCTATAGATGATTTAGATTTTTCTGTAAGAGCTTATAATTGCTTAAAAAGAGCTGGAATTAATACATTAGGTGATTTAACAGAAAAATCAGAATTAGAAATGATGAAAATACGTAATTTAGGTAAAAAATCTTTAAAAGAAGTAATTGATAAAATAAAAGATATGGGACTTAAATTCCGTGAAGATGATTAATAAGGAGGTATATTATGGCTTATAGAAAATTAGGACGTACATGTAAACATAGAAGAAGTATGCTTGCTAATTTAACTAAAGACCTTATTATGAATGAAAGAATCGAAACAACAGAAACAAGAGCAAAAGAAACTCGTAAATTTGTTGATAAAATGATTACTTATGGTAAAAAAGGTGATTTAGTTTCAAGAAGAAAAGCACTAGCTTTTATGCAAAATGATAAAGAAGCCACTAAAAAAGTATTTGATGACTTAGCAGTAAGATATGCAAATAGAAATGGTGGATATACTAGAATTCTAAAATTAGATGAACGTAGAGGAGACGACGCGTTAATGGTTGTTTTAGAATTAGTTGAAGGGGACACTAAATAGTGTCTTTTTTTTATAAATGATTTGAAATTACTAAATTTATATTATATAATGTAAATAGGTGATATTATGAAGGCATTAATAACAGGTGCTAGCTCTGGTATAGGTGCAGATTTAGCTAGAGTACTAAGTGATATGGGATACGATCTAATTTTAGTAGCAAGAAGAAAAACAAGATTAAGTAAATTGAAATCTGAATTAAATACTAATGTTGACATTATAAATATGGATATATCTAGTACTTTTAATTGTATGGAATTGTATAATAAAGTTAAAAATGAAGATATAGAAATTCTTATAAATTGTGCAGGATTTGGTGTTTTTGGTGAATTTACATCAACTTCTCTTGATAAGGAGCTTGATATGATTGATACTAATATAAAAGGATTACATATTTTAACAAAATTATTTTTACAGGATTTCACAAAAAGAAATAGAGGCTATATTTTAAATGTTGCAAGTTCAGCTGCATTTGCACTAGGGCCATTAATGGCTAGCTACTATGCTTCTAAAGCATATGTATTAAGGCTTAGTGAAGCTATATATGGTGAATTAAGGGAGATTAAAAGCAATGTTGGAATATCTGTTTTATGTCCTGGACCTGTTGATACGGAATTTAATAAAGTAGCAAAAGTTAAATTTAGTATTAAACCATTATCTAGCAAGTATGTGGCTTCATATGCTATAGATAGAATGTTTAAGAAAAAACTTGTTATTATACCAGGAACTTTAATGAAACTAAATTATATATTTAATAGATTTATTCCAAAAAAGTTGTTATTAAAAATAAATTATAATGTTCAATCAAAAAAGGAAGTATAATATGAATAAAAAAGGACTAACACTTATTGAATTAATTACAGTACTTGTTGTAATATCAATTATTGCTCTTATTACAATTCCTATAATAACAAAAACGATGAATAAATCAAAAGAACAAACAAATCTATTAGAAGAATCTAGTATAACTGAAGCGGCAAAATCATATGTTGCAAAAAATATTGGAATTACGCTATTTTTAGATACAGAAAATGAAAAGGAAATAATTACTTTAAAGGTATTATCTGATGAAGGATATTTAAAAGGAAATTTAAAAAATCCAAAGACAAATAAAGATTATGATTTAGAAAAATCAACAATTATAGTAACAAGAAAACAAAATAATTATAGTTATACACTTAATTTAGTAGATCAAACATCTTAATAGATGTTTTTTTTTAAATATAATTGTAAAACAAATTAAAATATATTATAATATACTCTATGGGTGGTTTTATGGATAATATTTTGGAGATAAATGATTTAAATTTTGAATACAATGATAAAATTATATTTGATAATTTAAATTTAAAGATTAAAAAAAATACATTTACAACCATAATTGGTCAAAATGATTGTGGAAAAACGACTTTATGTAAAATTCTACTTGGAATTCTTAAAGCAGAATCTGATATAATGATAAACAAAATTAGATTAAATCCTAATAATATCAAAAAAATAAGAAAAAATATTGGATATGCTCCAAGTTTTACAAGTGAATTTATAATGATGGATACAGTTTATGATGAAATAGTATCAGCTGTACCAAATTATAAAAAATCTGATTTTGAACAATTATTAAAAGAATTTGATTTTGCAGGATTATTAACAAAAAATCCAAAAAATTTAAGTGGTGGTGAACAACAAATAATGTATATAATTTCCATTTTATTAAAGCATCCAAAAATAATAATATTTAATAAATCATTTGATATGGTAGATAATTTGACAAAGGATAAATTATTAAAATTTTTAAAAAAAATGACAAAAGAACAAAATATAACAATTATTAATTTTACAAATGATACTGAAGATGTAGTATATGGTGATTATATTGCTATTATGGCGGATAAAAAAATTATTATAAATGAAAGAAAAGAAATTCTTTTAAATGATGAAAAATTGTTTAAAAAGTTAAATCTGCAGTTACCATTTATGGCCCAATTATCCAAAAAATTAAGTTATTATAATCTTTTAAATAATGTGGAACTTGATATGAATAAAATGGTGAATAAAATATGGAAATAAAAATAGAAAATTTATATTTTAAATATACAGATACAAATTATATTTTAGAAGATATTAATTTAATGATAAAAAATAATACAATTACTGGAATAATTGGCTCTAATGGAAGCGGAAAAACTACATTAGTTGATTTGATAGACGGTTTATTAAAACCAACAGCAGGAACAATTAAATATAATAATATGGATGTGTTTGATAGTAAAGAAATCGGTTATTTATTTCAAAATCCGAAAAATCAATTTTTTTCGAGGACAGTTAAACAAGAATTACAATCAAGCGCTATTATTAATAATTATAAAGTAAACATTTTGGAAAAAAGAGTGCTAGATGTATTAAAAATCGTAAATTTAAACCAAGAAATATTATCAAAAAATCCTTTAATGTTAAGTAATAGTGAAGCAAAAAAGGTTGCACTTGCATCAATTCTTATGTATAATCCGAAATTAATAATATTAGATGAACCTACTTTAAATTTAGACGATAAATCTAAATTAGAATTTGTTAAACTAATAAAAATGTTAAAAAATAGATATAATAAAACAGTAATAATTGTATCTCATGATATTGATTTGTTACATAAAATAGTAGATAATGTTGTTGTTTTATTTAGGGGAAAAAAGGTATTAGAAGGTAATAAATATGATGTTTTTAAAAATACTAAAAATTTAAAAAAATATGGCTTATTACCACCAAAAATAATAATGTTTTCGAATAAGGTATTAAATAAAAAAAATATTAAATTAGGTTATAGAGATGATATAAATGATTTAATAAAGGATATATATAGAAATGTTTACTAATATAACAATAGGAAGATATATCTATAAAAATTCACTAATTCATAAAATTCATCCTATAATTAAAATTCTTATAGCATTATTTATAATTACTGCATCATTAATATTTAACTATAGAAAAAATTTAATTTTAATATTATATGCCATTTTGTTAACATTTTTAACTAAAATTGACATAAAACAATATTTAAAAAATATATATGGATTAAGATATATAATTATTTCTATTTTATTTATAAATTTATTATTTAATACACCAATTTTCAATACTATAAATACTATTGAAAAATTAATAATAATATTTATGGTATCATCAATTTTAATGTATACAACAAACATAAATGAAATAAATTATGCAATAAATAGATTATTACAACCATTAAAAAAATTATCATTAGATATTGATAATATAAGCTTAACATTAACAATTTCAATAAAATTTATATCTGTTATATTTGAACAATTTGATATTATATTTAAAGCATTTAAAAGCAGAGGGTATAAATTTAATGGAAGTCTTAAAGAAAAAATATATAAAATTAAGAATTTTATAAGTACATTATTTTATATGATTTTAAAAAAAGCAAATGATATATCTGATGTATTAGAAATTAGAAATTATGATTTAAATAAAATTAATAGAAAACTTGCTAAAAAAATAAAAATAGGTGAATATTTAATATTAATAATGCATTTTTTTATATTAATTTTTATCATAGGAAGGTGAAATAATGCGTTATTTAATGACTTTTACATATGATGGTACTAATTACTTAGGATATCAAAAACAGCCAAATAAAAACACAATACAAGATCAAATAGAAGGGGCATTATTAAAGATATTTAATGAAAAAATATCTATACATGCTTCAGGAAGAACAGATGCTAAAGTTCATGCCTTAAATCAAAAAGCACATTTTGACTTAAATAAAGATGTAGATTTATATAAATTAAAAAAATCAATTAATAGTTTAACTAACAATGATATTTATATAAAGAAAATAGAACAAGTAGATGACAAATTTCATGCAAGATTTGATATTATAGAAAAAACATATATATATAAATTAAATATGGGTGATTATGATCCTATAAATAGAAATTATGTATATCAATATAATAAAAGTTTAGATATAGATGCTATAAATAATTCAATTAAATATTTAATTGGAAATCATAATTTTAAGGCTTTTACTAAATCAAACATAGATATATCTGATTATAATAGAACAATTTATAATATAGATTTAATAAAAGAAGATAATTTATTAATTTTAGTTTTTAGAGGAAGCGGATTTTTAAGATATATGGTTAGAAATATTGTTGGGACATTAATTCAAATTGGTGAAGGAAAACTAGAACCATCGGTTATTCTAGAAATATTAAATAGCAAAGATAGAAAAAATGCTGGTAAAACAGCAAATCCAGAAGGATTATATTTAAAAGACGTAAAATATGGCAATAAATAAAATAAATTATTGACTTTTTACTAGTTTTTTAATATAATTTTAATTGGTACATTTTATTAATCCCATTAGAAATAGTTGTTGGGACCAACTATTTCAAAATCTATAAAAAGAAAGGGAATTTATATGAAAAATACATATATGCAAAAAAAAGAAGAAATCGTTCGTAATTGGTATGTAATTGATGCAGAAGGAATGCCACTTGGACGTGTTGCAACAAAAGCAGCTCATATTTTAAGAGGTAAAAATAAACCAACATTTACACCACATGTTGATTGTGGAGATAATGTTATAATTATTAATGCATCAAAAATAGTTCTTACTGGTAATAAATTAAATGATAAAATTTATTATAACCATAGTGGATACACTGGTGGACTTAGAGAAAGAACTGCAAAGGTTATGAAAGAAAATTATCCAGTTGAGATGATGGAAAGAGCAGTAAAAGGAATGCTACCAAAAGGAAGACTTGGACGTCAAATGTATAGAAAGTTATTTGTGTATGCTGGAGCAGAACATCCACATGCAGCTCAACAACCAGTTGAGTTAAAAAAATAAGGAGGAATATAAATGGCAGATAAAAAAGTATATATTGGAACAGGAAGAAGAAAATCATCTGTAGCACAAGTTAAAATGGTTTCTGGAAAAGGAAAAATAACTGTAAATGGTAGAGATGTTAGAGATTTCTTCCCATATGAAACTAATGTTATGGATTTAATGCAACCTCTAGTATTAACTTCTACTGATGAAATGTTTGATATTGACGTTAAAGTAAATGGTGGAGGATTCACTGGACAAACTGGTGCTATCCGTTTAGGTATTACAAGAGCTTTACTTGAATATGATAAACCAAATGAAGGTAATGAAGGATGTTTTAGATCAGTTCTTAAAAGAGCTGGATTTGTAACTCGTGATTCAAGAAGTAAAGAACGTAAAAAACCAGGTCTTAAAGCAGCTCGTAGAGCTCCACAATTCTCAAAAAGATAATATATGTATTAAAAGATATAATATTTACTATTATATCTTTTTTTGTGTTATAATAAATTAGGTGATTTTATGCGAGTTAGCAGTAATTGGAATGATTATGTTATTATTGATGCTGGAAATAAAGAAAAATTAGAAAAATGGAAAAATATTACTTTAAGAAGACCTGATCCACAAGCTTTATGGCCAATTAATTTTGATAAAAAATGGTCAAAAGTTGATGGATTTTATCATAGAAGTAATAAAGGCGGAGGAAGTTGGGAATTTAAAAATAACCTTCCAGAGTATTGGACTGTAAATTATAAAAATTTAACATTTAAAGTTAGTCCAACAAATTTTAAGCATACAGGTTTATTTCCAGAACAAGCATCGAATTGGGATTATATGATAGATAAAATTAAAAATGCCAATAGAAAAATTAAAGTGTTAAATTTGTTTGCATATACAGGAGCAGCTACTATGGCATGTTCTTCTGCTGGAGCTGATGTAGTTCATGTTGATTCATCGCGTGGTATGGTTGAATGGGCTAAAGAAAATATGAAGTTATCAAATTTAGAAAATAATTATATTAGATTTATAGTAGATGATTGTTTGAAATTTGTTTTAAGGGAAAAAAGAAGAGGAAATAAATATGATGCTATAATAATGGATCCTCCTTCTTTCGGTAGAGGTCCTAGTGGCGAGGTTTGGAAATTTGAAGATAAAATAATTGAACTTATTGAAGCCTGCATGGATGTATTAAGTGATAATCCTTTATTTTTTCAAGTTAATTCATATACTACAGGTTTTTCAAAAACAGTTTTAGAGAATGTTTTAAAAACTACATTATTAAAAAAATATCCAAATGGTAATATAGAATGTGATGAAATTGGACTTCCTATTATTAATAGTAATTTAATATTACCATGTGGAATATATGGAAGATGGGAAGAAAAATAATAATTAAACAAGTTATATTATATATAAAATATTTTAACATATATTTTATTAGGTGATAAAATGCTTAAATATAAAATATATGTTTTTTTATTTTTTATTATTGGAATTCTTACTATGAACATAGTAAATGCTAGTGAAAACAATTTAAAATTACTTGGAAAAGTTATTTATTTGGATGCTGGGCATGGTGGAATTGATTCCGGTGCAACATATAAAAATATAAAAGAAAAAGATATTAATTTATCTATAAGTTTAAAATTGGAAGAAATTTTAACAAAAAATGGAGCAATAGTATATCAAACAAGATATAGTGATTATGATTTAGCTGTACCAAATACCATTAATAAAAAACGCAGCGATTTATCAAGAAGAGGTAATCTTATAAATAAAACAAATCCTGATATATTTATTTCGATTCATTTAAATGCAGAAAGTACGGGAATTTATAGAGGCCCACAAGTTTTTTTTAATGATAATAATAAAAATAATGAATTTATAGCCAAAATTTTTCAAAAACAGTTGAATAAACAATTAAATGGTGATAGAAAATATAAAAAAGATAATAGTTTATATTTACAAAAGAGAATAAAATCACCTGGTGTTTTAATAGAAGTTGGTTTTTTAAGTAATAGTAATGATAGATATTTATTAAAAACGGATAAATATCAAGTAAAGGTAGCTGAAACAATAAAAAAATCTATAATATATTATTTTGATAAAAAATTTTAGATAAAACTAAAGTACAATGCTTGGATTGTTAATATAAATAAAATGTATATATTGTTGTAATTATTATAAAAAAAACACATTTAAAAAATTAATATGTTATAATTAATATAGGTGATATAGCATGAATAAAATATTTAAGAACCTAGATCAACAAATTGAAATATTAGAATCAAGAAATTTAGTAATAAATGATAAAGAAAAAGCTAAGGAAATATTACTTAAAGAAAATTATTTCTTTTTAAATGGTTACAGACATATGTTTCTTGATGGTGAAAAAAGTAAAAATTTTTTACCAGGAACAACATTTGAAGAATTATATGCAACCTTTACATTTGACAGAAATATAAGAAATATTATGTTTAAATATTTACTTATAGTAGAAAATAATATTAAATCTATTATAAGTTATCAGTTGTCTAAAAAATATGGTTTTAAGGAAAAAAATTATTTGGATCCTAAAAATTTTACACAAGATAGTTTAAAATCGCGACATGTATATGATATTTTAAATAAAATGAAAAGACAAATAAGGGTTAATGGTAAGCAGCATACTGCGACATTACATTATTTAAGTAATTATGGATATATTCCAATGTGGATTTTAGTAAAAGTATTATCTTTTGGGATAATTGCTGAATTATATAGTATCCTAAAATTAGAGGATCAAGCAAGTATAGCAAATTTATATAATTTAGATTCAGAAGTTTTGTCTGATTATTTATATTTGTTAGCTAATTTTAGAAATTTATGTGCACATGAGGATATATTGTATGATCATAGAACACAAAGAGAAATTCCTGATAATAAGTATCATTATATGCTTAATATAGAAAAAAAAGATAATCATTATATGTATGGTAAAAATGATTTATTTGCGGTAGTAATTATGTTAAAACAACTATTAACTGATAAAGAATTTAGCAATTTTATATCAGAAATAGGATATGAGATAGATTTATTGGATGGTAAAATAGATATTGTTCCACTTAATTTAATTTTAAATAAAATAGGATTTCCAAATAATTGGAGAGAAATATACAATGTATAGGAGGAAAAATGAAAAATAAATTAAATTATTTGATAGTTATTATAATTTCATTATTTGTAGGGTGTATATGTACGTTAATTGTTTTAAATAATTTTAATTTATTAGGAGAAAAAGAAAAAATAGAAAAAACTGTTAGTGAAGTTAATATAACAGAATCTAATACATTAACTTCATCTATAAATAAAATTTACGATGCTGTTGTTGTAGTACAAACATATAAAAATGGAAAATTAAGTAGTACAGGAACTGGTTTTTATTATAAAAAAGATTCAAAAAATGGATATATAATAACAAATCATCATGTTATAGAAGATGGTGATTCAATTAAAGTTGTTAATACTTCAGATGTTTCTAGTAATGCAAAATTACTTGGCAGTGATGAATATTTAGATATAGCTATTTTGTCTGTAGATGCAAGTAGTGTGCTAAAAATTGCAACCCTTGGCGATAGTTCTAAAGTTAATGTTGGGGATACTGTTTTTACAGTTGGATCACCACTTGGTATAAAATATAGAGGTACAGTTACTAAAGGAATATTATCAGGAAAGAATAGGCAAGTTACAGTTAGTTTGTCAAACGGAAGCTTTATTTTAGATGTTTTACAAACTGATGCTGCAATAAATCCTGGGAATAGTGGTGGACCACTACTTAATATAAATGGTGAAGTAATAGGTGTAACTTCTTTAAAATTAGTAGAAGATGAAATTGAAGGAATGGGTTTTGCTTTGCCAATTGAGTCTGTAAAAAGTTCACTAAAAAAGCTTGAACAAGGTGAAAAAATTGAACGCCCTGTATTTGGAACACAATTAATTGATGTTAGTGGTTCTGCATATTTGAAAAGATATGGTGTTGATGTTCCTGATAATATTGAATATGGTGCAATTATTTTAAGTGTAGATGATAATACTCCTGCATCACGTGCAAATTTAAAAAAAGGCGATATAATATTAAAAATAAATAATGAAAAAATTACAGATACAGCTCATTTTAGGTATTGTTTATACAAATATAATATAGAAGATACAGTTAATTTAACTTATATTAGGAATGGGAAAGAATATACTGTCAAAGTTAAATTAGACTCTAAATTAAAAGATAGTTAAAAGTAATTTTTAAATTTAAGCATAATTTATGTGTAATTTCATATCTGGTTTACAAAAAGTGTAAACCAGATATTTTTTTTTTACTAAATAGTTGATAAATAAATCATAATATGATATATTTATTACGATAGGAGGTTCGCTATGGATAAGAAAAAGAATTTTATAATAGGTACATTACTTGCTGCTATTGTTTTAATGTCAGTAGGTTATGCAGCATTAGCACAAGTTTTAACAATTAATGGTACAGCAAACATTGATGCTAACTGGGATGTTGAAATAACAGGAATAACAGAAGGAACTTTAAAAGGTGCAACAACAAAAAATATTACATCAAATGCATCATCTGCAACTTTTGATGTTGATTTAGCATATCCTGGTGCAACAGCAACTTATGAAGTAGATATAGAAAACAAGGGTACTATTAATGCAACATTAGAGAGCATAACAGGTGTTGATGCAGCTAATAATGCACTACCAACTGAAGTAAAATATACTGTTACAGGTGTTTCTGAAGGAGATTCATTAGATTCAAAAGCAACTGCAAAGGCTATTGTTACTGTTACTTGGGTTAAGAGCGCTAGTAATGATGATACTGTTCCAACAACAACATCAAAAACTGCAACAATTAATTTAAATTATGTTCAAAATACATAATAGAAAAAGGAACAGATATGTTTCTTTTTTTATTTAAAGGAATGATTGTATGAGAAAAATTAAAAGAAGTAAAAAAATTAGTTTATGGAAAATTATACTTATTTTTATTGTATTTACTTTAACTATAAGTGTTGGATATTCTCTATTATCTCAAGAATTATCTGTAGATGGAACAGCTAATCTTTTAACACAGGAAACAAATGATAAAGAATTTTCTAGTAAAAATTTAAAATTAACTTATGATTATAAAACATGGTATAATGCAGGAAAAACATATTATCAATTTGATTTTATATTGACAAATATTGGCGAAACAGATGTTGAAAATTGGGAAATTGCTATAGAAATACCAGAGGGCTCTAAATATGTTGGTGGATGGAGTGGTGAATATAAAATAGATGGAACAAAGTTAATAATAACAGGAGTTTCATATAATAAAAAACTTTCTCCAGGAAATCAAGCATTATTTGGTGTACAAATAAGTATGGATGAAAGTGATTATAAAATAACTAAAGTAACATTGAATGGTGATGTTATAAATTCAAATCCCAATCCGACACCAGACCCTGATCCGACACCAGACCCTGATCCAACACCAGACCCTGATCCAACACCGGATCCAGATCCAGTTGAATCTGATTTAACTATTGAATTTATAAAAGGAAATAGTTGGGGTAGTGAAGGAGAATATTATACACAATATGATATAAAAATTTCTAATAATACAGATGCTGATATAGAAAATTGGAGTTTTGATTTTGAATTACCATCTGGAGCTATTATTTCAAATTATTGGAATTTTAATTATGTTAATAAAGATGGTTTAGTAACAATAACACCAACAGATACAAATAAAAAAATTGCTAAAGGTACATCGATTACTGTAGTAATGCACGTTAAATCTCCAACTAATGATTATACGTTATCAAAAAAATAGGAGGACTATATGAAAAAAATTGATATAAAAATAATAATGCTTTATATTTTTGCTATTTTATATGTACTATTTTTTTCTATTTTATATATTGATAAAATAATTAAATATTATAATTTAATTATTAATCCATTAATATGGATTTTGATGTTTATATTTTCATTATATATATTAAAAGATAATAAAATAAGATTAAAGTATAAAACTGATAAAATTCAAACTATATTAATTATAGTTATGATATATTTAATGTTTTATTTTATATCTGGTTTATTTTTTGGATATGCTAAAAGTCCTTATTCTCATACTCTAATTGGAATAATAAAAAATATATGGTCATTTTTAATTATTATTATTTTTGAAGAATATGTTAGATATACACTTGTAAATAATTGTGCAAAAAATAAGTTGTTTTATTTTTTAATAACTTTATTATTTATATTAGTTGAAATAAATTTTTCAAATTTTGATAATAATTTTGTTTCTGGTGAATCAGGATTTAAGTATATTAGTTCTGAATTAATTCCAATAATTGCAAGAAATATTTTGTTTACATATTTAACATCTATTTCTGGATATGGAGCTGTACTAGCATATAGATTACCAATAATGTTTGCAAATATTATTCTTCCAATATTTCCCGATTTAAACTGGTTTATAGTAGCATTATATGAGCTTGTATTATCACTTGTAGTATTTTTAATTATAAATTATTATCAAGGAAAAAAAGTTGAGCGAATTGTAAAACGAAGAATAAAAAAACAGCATCCTGCTAAAAATATACCATTTATTCTTTTTCTATTTATATTTGTTGGATTTGTTGCTGGTTTCTTTAAATATATGCCAATTGCTGTTATGTCAAATAGTATGGCAAAGCTTATAAATAGAGGAGATTTAGTGGTTATAAAGAAATTAAATAAAGATGAAATAAAAAGTTTAAAACAATATGATATTATAGAATATAAATTAGATAAAGATGTAATAATACATAGAATAATAAAAATAGAGAAAAAAAGTGATGGGAGTTTACGATATATAACAAAAGGTGATAACAATAACGCACAAGATAATAAATATGTTTTGGAAAATCAAATAATGGGTAAGGTAAGAATTAAGATTCCATATATAGGGTATCCTATTGTTTATTTGAATGATTTCTTTGAAAAAACAAAACCAGATGTAGAACTTGGAAAATAACTATATGTAAAAGAAAGTGTAAACTTTCTTTTATTAGTATAAAATATTTGATAATATATGTTATACTAATAAAGAATAGATGTTTGTATATTGAGGTTATAAAATTTATTTATACTTTTAATATTGATGGGCAACTAATTTTTATGGTGAATAATTATATTAAATAAATTAATATTTTATAAATATTATGAATGAAGGTGATAAAGTGAGTAATAATATGATTTTTCCTAAAAGGAAAGTTTTAAAAAAATGGGTAAGATTTTCTTTATTAGGAATTATTATAACTCTTTTTATATCATCTTTGATTATTATGCTCAAAAGTATCAATAAGCCAGATAAAAATGCCTCTATAATTTTGTATTTATATCTAATAAAACAAGATATGGATTACAAGGTTAATCTTTATGATAATAGTTATATTGAATCAAATTATTTAGGTAAGGACGAAACCTATATATCTGATTTAATAAAGCAAATAGAAATGGAATATAAATATAATTTTTCTGGATCAAAAATTATACCACTAAGTTATACTTATAGTATTGATGCTGTTATAAATGGTAAATATAACTTAGATGATGAAGACTCAAAAGTATGGACTAAAAAATATAATTTAGTCAAACCTGTAACTTTAAAAGTTGATGATAAAAGTAGCATTGATATTAATAGAAAAGTAAATATTGATTTTAAATATTATAACGATGTTGTTTCTAAATTTAGACAAGAACTAAAATTACCAATAAATGCTTCATTAAATGTTGTTTTTACAATTAATGTAGATGGTATTGTTGATAATCAAAAAATAAATGATACAAAAACTATGACTTTAAATATTCCACTTAATCAACAGGCTTTTAAAATAAAAGAAGAATATCAAGATGTTTATAGCAAAAACATAACACCTAAAATCGAGAAGAAAGAAGTTTTTTCAGCAAGAAAATTATTATGTGGAATTTTACTAGGTGTTGTTTCAATAGTTTTATTTATAACTTTGTTTAGAGAAATATTTAATGTACCTAAAAAGAATGTTTATACTACAAAATTAAATAAAATTCTTAAAGAATATGGAGATATAATTGTTGAAGTCCTTAATCCTGTTAATGAAACTGATATGGATATAGTTGAGGTAAAAAATTTTAATGAAATGGTTGATTTGGAAGAAGAACTTAGAGTTCCTATTATGTTTTATGAAACACTTGATTATTTAGAAGGGGAATTTACGTTATTACATAATAATATATTATATAAGTTCACATTGAAAAATGAATAGTTTATATATTTTTATAGTACTTTAAAAAGTACTTTTTTATTGTAAATTATTGTCAAGCAAAAATATTATATAATATGTATTTTCATTAAATTAAACAATTATGTGTTATAATTACTTTAGATAATTAAAATTAGGAGGAATTTTATGAAGATATTAGTTGGGATAACAAATAACTTATTTAGTGAAAATTCACCATATGAAATGTGTACTTTAGATACTGATGATATTTCAAAAATGAATTCTGTATACAATAATTGGAAGGATGTTAATTTAGATGAGTTGAAAGAGTGTGTTAATATTCAAGTTGATGATAGTAAATTTCGATCATCACTACAGGATCCTTCGGAATATATTAAAGCAAGTTATGATATAAAAAGATTAATTGGTATGGAGTTAAACCAACGTGATTATCAAGTAACGAATGTTTATTATGATGAAAATGGAAATCCTCAATTATATAGAACAGTTAATTCGAGTGGAATTATAGCTATGCATGATATTTCTGAATTTTCTTATAGCAAAAGAAATAGTGTATTAGGTAATGAAATAGAAAAATTACCAGAATTTGTAAAAAAAGAACCTTTAATTGCTGCTTATAATTGGTGGAAAGAAAAAGACAAAAAAGGAAAAGAATCAGGTAATAAACTTTTTCCAGGGCAATTTGATACATATGAAGATATGCCAGTTAAACTTTTATATCACTACTTAATTGGTGTTAAGGGATTCAAGGTGGGGTATCATACTCAAACGAAAATTGATAATGAATATTCATCTAAAATACTACATGAATACTTATTATATAAAGATACTGCAAATATAAAATTAACAGAAAGTATACCAGTTAAGGAAGATCCAGATGATTTTGATTTGTTTTATGGATATGGTATGTTTGGTAGAGAAAGCGATACATACCCTGATGAAAGAAAACTTAAATACTATGGAGCACATATGTCAGTAATTTGCAATTTAGAAAATTATCCAAAATTTGATATATATAATAGTCCTTCTTTTGGCCGTTATGATGAAAATGGATTATCTATTGATATAGATGGTAAAAATAGATTAATGAGTATTTATAATAAATTAGAAGAAAGTGGATGCATATCTAAAGATTGGAGATTAAATTATTATGGTCGTTTAGATGCAATGGACTCTTTACTACCAAATGAATTATTATTATTAGGTACTAAATTACAAGCTGAAAAAGAAGAAACTTCATATAATCATGTTATGATGGCTTCCCATGGACCTTGGTCAACATTTAAAACGAATCCTTGGATTGAAGCATCTTCTCTTGCTTTAGCAGCACAATTTTATAGTCCTGAATTTATGGAAGAATTAAGCCCAGTTTTTCAAAATTATTTAACATTATATACTAATGAATTAAGATTATTAATAGAAGAAATGGGTGCAAAAGGTGCACTTGAAGTAATGAATTGGACAAAAGAAAATGCGAAAGATGTTTTAAATAATATGTCATTTTTTAAGCCTGATAATACTTTGCAAAAGGCTAGTATTGACGTTGTTGATCAATTGAGCGATTTGTATACATATAAAAGAAATAATTATCCTTTACCAGAGTGGGCACAAATATATTCAAAAGAGACAATTGAAGCACTTGGTGGGGTTGATTTGTTACAAGAATTAATTGCTAAACGTGGAGAGAAATTTTCAAAAGAATTTATTGTAAGTTTTGCAGAAGAAATAGAAAACGAAAAAATATCTAAACTACATAGTCAAGGACAACATTTTGTTCAATTGGAAGAAATTATAACAAAATACAACAATCAGTCAAATGAAAAAGAAGGTGCAGAAATTGTACCTAAGAAAAAAATATAATTTAAAAGACTATTAAAGCAATAATATTTTAAGTTAAGTAAGATTATTGCTTTTTTAATAAATATTTATAAATTAAAATAATTAATAACATATTTGGGTATTTTTCATAAAATATTTTGAGGTGAATTTAATGGCGAGGAAGATAGTTATAGATGCGGGTCATGGAGGTTCTGATAAAGGAGCGAGTGGTAATGGTATTATAGAAAAAGATTTAACTTTAGATATATCAAAATATATGTATAATAGACTTAGAGAGCTTGGTATACCAGTTGCTATTACAAGAGATAGTGATGTTACTTTAAAACCTACTGAAAGAGTAGAAAATATATTAGGTAAATTTGGTAATTCAAAAGATGTTATAGTTGTGTCTAATCACATAAATGCAGGAGGTGAAAGGTTCACTTACCATTATAAAATTTAATTGGGTATTTAGACGGCTATATTTGAATAAAATTGTTGATTGGTATAATTAATCAAATTAATATATCAAAGTGTTTAAAATAGTGTTTATTTAAGAGATATAATCTGTGTTTAATTTTTTACAATGTTTTATTTGATTTATAAATAAAAATGTTATATAATATCAGCTACATCGGATTATTTACATAATATTATTTTTTTGATAAAATATATATAGAATAGGAGAGTGATAGTATGTTGACTGCAAAACAAGTTGCTGAATATTTTCTTTCAAAAGATCCAGAAAGAAAACTTTTCAATCATAATGTTGTTTCATATAATGGTAGAAAATTCTATGAAGGTAATGCAAGAATAAATAAATATTTATTTTTAGCTCAAGTTGTTCATTTAGCTAAGTATAATTCAAAATTATTTTCTGATGATTTTGCAGCATATGATAATGGCCCTGTTATTGAATCAATAATGAATTCATATGGTAGATTGGCAGGTCATTATGACAATAATATTGATGAAGTAGAAAAAACTTTTTTGGATAAAATATATTTATCTTTAGAAAATGCAACATACGAAGAATTAATAGAAATAACTCATGAAGATCCAGAATGGCAAATTTTAAGTAAGGATACATATAATGCTCCAGTAATGAATTTAGAAAAAAATATTGATGAATATAAGAAAAGATATAAAGGATTAATTGAAGCATTAAAAATATGAGTGAAGATTTAAAAGTAGGTCAGATACTTTGGCTAAAAGTTAGATATCAAATAGATAAAGTATCTGATGTTAAACATCCAATGTTGATTGCTGAAATCAATGATGAATATATTGAAGTTATAGCAATTGATAAAACTGCTGGTAAATTACAAAATCTATATTATCCCTACAATCGTTATATTAATTCAGATGATCCAAAAGAAACAGTATTATATGAAGATAGTTATGCACAATTAAACACAAAATTAACAATAGAAAATTTTGTTGATTTGAAAAAGTATAGAAAAACAAAAGACTTATTATCAAAAACAAAACTAGATGAATTATTAAATGACTATAAAGATTATCAAAATAATAATAGAATTAAAGAGGAAAGAATTGTGCATATGACAAAATATGAAGTATTGGAATTAAATGAGATTAGTTAAAAAAGTAACTAATCTTTTATTATGATTTGACAATATATTTCAAGAGAGGTAACATGCAATAAATTGGAGGATGAATCTTATGAAAAATGAAAAAGAATTTATTAAAGTTGAAAACAAGTTAAGAATGGAAAATGATGCTAGGTTATTAGCAGATTTAATTTATGTAAATTATGAATATTCAAAAGGTAACCCTATAAATATTAATCACATTTATAAGACATTGCATGATTCAGTTAATTATACAAAAGAGGAAGAATCTAAGATAAAAGAACATGCTTTTATATATTTAAGAGTTGATTATGGCTTAGAACTAAATAATTAATGTTATAATAGTATTGTATAAAGGAAGGTGAAAATATGATTTATATAACTGGTGATACACATAGAGATTTTTCAAGACTTTATAAATTAAATGAATCTGAAGATGATATGTTAATAGTATTAGGAGATGCTGGTATTAATTATTGCCTTAACGAAGAAGATATTAGATATAAAGAATATTTGAAAAAGTTTAAATTGAAAATATTTTGCATAAGAGGTAATCATGAAGAAAGACCAGAAAACATTAATACTTATAAAGAAGTTGAAATGTTTGAAGGTAAGGTTTTTATTGAAGAAGATTATCCCAATTTAATATTTGCAAAAGATGGAGAAATATACAATATAGATGGCAAAAATATTCTTGTAATTGGTGGAGCTTACTCAGTAGATAAAGAATATAGATTACTATATGGACACAAATGGTTTAAAGATGAACAATTAACTAAAGAAGAAATGAATAAAATTTTAGATAAAGTTAAAGGTAAGCATTTTGATATAGTTCTTACACACACTTGTCCTTATAAATATGAACCTAGAGAAGTATTTATGCAAGGATTAGATCAATCTAAAGTGGATAAATCTATGGAACATTTTTTAGATGAAATAGAAGAAAATATTAGCTATGATAAATGGTATTGTGGACATTATCATACGGAAAAACAAATTGATAAACTAGAGTTTATGTTTGGCAGAATTAAGATATTTAATAAAGATGAATTTGTTCCAAAATATAATAGAAATGGATATGAAATAATAAGAGATTATTGTAAACAAGAGGATGTTAATAAAGAAGGGAAAGTATGTTGCCCTAAATGTAATTCTACAGATATAGTTATACAAAAAGGCGATGGAGAATACATCTGTGGAATAGATGAAATAGCTATAATATGTAATAATTGTAAAAAAGTATATGGATTTAATGATGTTAAATATAAACCGAATTGTCCAAAAGAATTATAATTATTTAAACAAGGTACTTTTATTAAATGGTATCTTTTTTTATACAAATATTAAATTTTTGAATGTAATCATTTACCAATTTATAAAATTTAACAAAAATCGTGTTATAATTATATTATAAGATTTTTAGATAAGTAGGTGTAGTATGGGAGTTTATGAAAGTGAAGCAAGATTAGAAAATAGAATGATTGATCAACTTGTTAAACAAGGATATGAACAAGTACACATAGATGATGTAAATTCATTAGAAAAAAATTTTAGAGAACAGGTTAATAAACATAATAAAATAGAATTAAAAGGTAAAAATTTATCTGATAAAGAATTTGAAAGACTAATGGTAAAAATATCTGGTAAAGGTGTTTTTCAGTCTGCTAAAGAATTAAGACAAAAACAAGATATTCAAAGAGATGATGGAACAATTATCTACATTGAATTATTTAATACAAAAGATTGGTGCAAAAACACTTTTCAAGTAACTCATCAAACTACAGTTGAAGGAAAATATACAAATCGTTATGATGTAACTATTTTAATTAATGGACTTCCTTTAGTTCAAGTTGAATTAAAACGAAGAGGAATAGATATGAAGGAAGCTTTTAATCAAATTAAAAGATATAAAAGACACTCATATTTTGGATTATATAAGTTTATTCAATTATTTGTTATAAGTAATGGTGTAGATACTAAATATTTTGCTAATGGAGATCAAGAACTAAATTATGGTTTTACTTTTTACTGGACAGATGTTAATAATGAAAGAATAACTAATCTAGAACAATTTTGTTTATTCTTTTTAGATAGATGTCATATTGGAAAGATGATTGCTAGATACATGATTATTAATGAAACAGAAAAAATGTTGATGGTAATGAGACCTTATCAAGTATATGCAGTTGAAAATATAGTTTCACGTGCTTTAGATACTAGTAATAACGGTTATGTATGGCATACTACAGGATCTGGTAAAACTATTACTTCATTTAAAACAAGTCAGATTTTAGCATTAGAACCATCTATTAATCAAGTATTCTTCTTAGTAGATAGAAAAGACTTAGATAAACAAACTTTAGATGAATTTAATAAATTTGATCCAGGTTGTGTTGATATGACTAATCAAACTGATAAGTTAATTCAACAAATAAAAGATAGTACTAAGCCATTAATAATTACTACAATACAAAAAATGGCTAATGCATGTTCTAATCCTAAATATGCAAGTGTAATGGAAAAATATAAAGATTTAAAAACTGTATTTATTATTGATGAATGCCATAGATCTCAATTTGGAGACATGCATAGACAAATATCTAGAACATTTAGTAAAGCACAATATTTTGGATTCACTGGTACACCTAGATTTAAAGAAAATCCATCTCAAGATGGAAGAAGTACTGCTGATATTTTTGAAAAATGTCTACATACATATTTAATTAAAGATGCTATTAAAGATGAAAATGTTTTAGGATTTTCTGTTGATTATATGAAATTTGTTGAATGGAGTGGAAAAACAGAAGAAGATATAATGGTTGAAGGTATAGATACTGATGAAGTATTTATGGCTGATGAAAGAATAGGAATAATTGCTCAAGATATTATTAATCATCATAATGTTAAAACAAGAGATAGAAAATATAATGCATTATTTACTGTATCATCAATTCCTTTATTAATTAAATATTATGAAACATTTAAATCTATAAAACACGATTTAAAAATAGGTGCAATATTTACTTATGGTGCTAATGAAGATTTAGATAAGAATCCAGAACATTCAAGAGAAGCTTTAGATAGAATAATTAAAGATTATAATAAAATGTATAAAACAAATTTTTCGTCACATACATTTGATTCATATTTTAGAGATATTTGTAAGAAAATTAAGAATACTGAAATAGATATAGTAATCGTTGTTAACATGTTACTTACTGGTTTTGATGCAAAAAGATTAAATACTTTATATGTTGATAAATCATTAAAATATCATGATTTAATTCAAGCTTTCTCTAGAACTAATAGAGTTGAAACAGATACAAAACCATTTGGTAATATAGTATGTTATAGAACAACAAAAGCTAGAGTAGATGAAGCAGTTAAATTGTTTTCACAAACTGATAGTATTGATACAGTAATAATGAAACCTTATGAAGATTATTTAAGTAAGTTTAATGAGGCAGTAAAAAGATTATTAGAAATTACTCCAGTTGTTGAGAGTGTAGATTCACTTGAAAGTGAAGATGATATCAAAGAATTTATTATAGCTTTTAGAGAAGTAGCTAAATTACTTGTTAGTTTAAAAACATTTAATCAATTTGATTTGGATAATACTGATTCAATGATTAATACTCAAATGTTTGAAGATTATAAATCTAAGTATTATGAATTGTATAGAAAATTATCTAATGATAAAGAAAAATGTTCTATATTGAATGATGTAACATTCTCACTAGAATTAATACAGACAGATAAAATTAATGTTTCATATATTTTAAATTTAATTAGAAATGTTGATTTAACAGATGAAGAACAAAAACAAAAAGATATTGCAGATATTGAAAGCAAATTAGTTAATATTACTGATGATGAATTATTCTTAAAAGCTGACTTAATTAAGAGTTTCTTAAAATCTATATTACCAGCATTAAAAGAAGAAGATTCAATTGATGAAGCTTTAGATAAACATATGAACAAAGAAAGACAAAAAGAAATAGAAAAATTTGCAACTGATAATAATATCAACTTAGAAACATTAGAAACAATTATTAATGAATATGAATATAGTGGCATTTTTCCAGATGGATTAATTGGACAATCCATAGAAGCACCATTCTTAAAGAAAATATCAATTATTGAAAATATAAAAGGATTTGTAAAGAATCTATTAAAGAAATATATGTAGGAGGTTAAAATATGTCTAGAGAAGAAAAACAACAAACACAACAAGCAGAACTTCAAAAACAATTATGGAGTATTGCTAATACCCTAAGAGGTAATATGGATGCTAATGATTTTAAAAATTATATTCTTGGATTAATCTTCTACAGATATTTGTCTGAAAATCTAGTTAATTATGTTAATACCACATATTTAAAAGATGACAATATAACTTATGAAGAAGCATGGAAAAAAGAAGAATATAGAGAAGCATTAAAGTCACAATTAATTAATGATTCAAATATGGGATATTTTCTAGAAGCAGATTATTTATGGAGTACATTAATTGAAAAAATTAAAACTGGTAAATTTGATATTTCTATGTTAGCAAAAGCAGTTAATATAATTTCAGAATCAACTTTAGGAAATGAATCAGAAGATGACTTTGAAAACTTATTTGAAGATATGGATTTAAATAACTCTAAATTAGGTAGAGGAGAAGCAGAAAGAACTAAATTAATATCAACAATAATGCTAAAAATTGATGATATTGATTTTCATCATGAAGATGCAGAAATAGATGTTCTAGGTGATGCTTATGAATATTTGATTTCAAATTTTGCAGCATCAGCTGGTAAGAAAGCAGGAGAATTTTATACTCCACAACAAGTTTCAAGAATCCTTGCTAAATTAGTAACTTTAAATAAATCAAAATTACAAAGTGTATATGACCCAACTTGTGGATCAGGATCATTATTGTTAAGAGTAGGTAAGGAAACTAAAGTTACTTCATATTATGGTCAAGAATTTAATTCAACAACATACAACTTAGCTCGTATGAATATGTTATTGCATGGTATTTCATTTAAGCATTTTGATATAAAGAATGATGATACTCTTGAAAGACCTAGACATATAGATATGAAATTTGATGCAATTGTTGCTAATCCTCCATATTCAGCAAATTGGAGTGCAGATCCTAAGTTTATGGAAGATGAAAGATTTAGTGCTTATGGTAAATTAGCTCCTAAATCAAAAGCTGATTTTGCTTTTATTCAACATATGATTTATCAATTATCAGATAATGGAACTATGGCTGTAGTTTTACCACATGGAGTTCTATTTAGAGGAGCTTCTGAGGGTACAATAAGAGAATATCTTATTAAAGAAAAGAATTACTTAGATGCAGTTATTGGATTACCTGCAAATATCTTTTATGGTACAAGTATTCCAACTTGTATTTTAGTATTTAAAAAGTGTAGAGAAAACGAAGAAAATATTTTATTTATAGATGCATCTAAAGATTATGAAGCTGGAAAAAATCAAAACAGATTAAGAGATGAAGATGTAGATAAAATTATTGAAACTTACAAGAATAGAGTAGAAGTAGAAAAATATTGTCATGTAGCACCTATGTCAGAAGTATCAGAGAATGAATATAATCTTAATATTCCTAGATATGTAGATACATTTGAAGAAGAAGAAGAAATAGATATTAAGGCTGTTCAACAAGATTTAAAACAAATAGACAAGGAAATAGCAGAAGTAGACAAAGAACTTAATGTATATTTGAAAGAATTAGGATTAGATGAAATATAAAAAAAGGACTTATACAAACATATTTTGCATAAGTCCTTTTTTAAGTTTTATTAAGCTATTAAAAAATTCCTCTTCAAGTACGATTTTATTATCAATTAAGTTTAATTTAGAAGAAATATTCTTTTGAATTTCAATACTTGGTATTTTAACATTCATTTCTTGAACAGTAGATATATAATGTCTTTTATGTTCTTCACTTGTGAGATTTAATGATAATAATAATTCATATAAAAACTTTAAATCATGATTTTCTTTTGCAGTTAAAATTTTAATTGCAGAAGATTTAACCTTATAATTGAAATTGGTATATTTCATGTCCATTGTAAAGTCATCAAAAATAATTGAATCACCTTTATCATAATAATTATTTTCATTACAGTAACCAAGTATAAAAGCTTTATTTGCTGTTAAAACTGGAATAGCTTTATCATCATTTATATATTCGTCGGAATCTACAATATATTTTGTTGGCTGCTCAAAGTCTAATACATCCTTTATTTTCATATTTTCATAATCATATCCATTTAAAAGTTTTGATATTAGTCCTTTTTTAAATAACTTAAGGTCTTCAATTTTCTTTGATTGTAATTCAATTTTTTTATCTAGCAGTTCTAATGTGTTTGATATTTTTTCTTGCTCATTTCGTGATGGTAAATATACTGGAGTTTCACATAATTTATCATAATAAAAATATTGTCTAACACTTCCTTCTTGAAGTCTATTAATCCATTTAGGAAATTTGTCAGATTTTAACCAATACCAAATAAATTTATCATTAATATAATTCTTTGTTTTAAAAACTTCATACAATGAACTGACAATTATATCTTCATTATCTGAATAATATCCAATTGAACCAACATTAATTCTAGCTGGATTATATGCAAATGAATTTTTAGTTACTATATTATATGCTTTTCTATCTGTATCCTTCATGTATCCGAATTCATTATGTGCTTCGTTTTGTGGCACAAATCCAAATGTATTTGTGATAGCATAAGGAATAAGATTTAGATTATCTTTGTTTCTTTTTCCAGAATTATAAGAAAATTGTGAAAACTTTTCTTTTTTCCATTCATTTTTGAACTCTCTAAATCTCATTTTTGGAACATTCATTATTTCACCACCAAACTAGTCCCTAAGTTTAATACTTAGATACTATAATTATATCATGCTTTTTACTAAATTAATCAAATAAAAAAGAAAAAGATTCAATTTACTTTTTCTTGAAATACTTTACTAACTAGATCTATACATTTCTTTTTTTGTGACATTCTTGGATGAACATATAAATTTAATGTTATATTTACATTGGCGTGTCCTAATAATTCACTAACTGTTTTGTAATCTACTCCTAATGAAATACAATTAGTTGCAAATGTATGTCTTAATGAATGAAAATTAATGTGTTTTAGGTTATTCATTATTAACACTTTTTCAAAATATTTTCTATAAGTTCTCGGTTCAATATATTTATTGTTTCCTGATAATATATAATCTTGTGGTTTTGTTTTGTTGTTTTTTAAAATACATAAAAAATCTTTATTAATTGGAATTTCTCTATTTGCATTTTTAGTTTTTGGATTAGTAATAATTATCTTTGTTGTATTTACTTCTTTATCCTTAATATAAATTCTCTGTATTGTTTTATTTATTGTTAATATTCCTTTTTTAAAATCAATATCGCTCCATTTTAATGCACATAATTCTCCAATTCTTATACCTGAATATAATGACAATAAAATCCCAATATTTCTATTATTTAAATTATTAATTGTTAATGGTAATATAAGAATGTACAAAAAATGTAATATAAAAATGCACAATTTT
>CABUNR010000010.1:0-42966 GCA_902492995.1 uncultured Bacillota bacterium
TCATATTGCTTTTAATTTTTTTACTTTTTTGTCTCACATCATTTACAATTATACACCTAAATATGAAAAAAACACATTTATATTTTTATAGATTCTAATTCTTTTTTTGAAAGTCCAGTTGATGAGGTAATAACATTAATACCAACATTGTTTTTTAATAAATTTTTAGCTTTTTTTATTTACTTATTATATTCTTTTTTTTAATAGTATATCCATATAAAAAGCAATAAATTCTTCTAATAATAATATATTTTTTTATTCTTAAATATTTTTTTTAATATCTACAAGAAAAAATAACAGATTTTTTATCTGTTATACTAATATTTATTTTTTATTTATATTAATTATATTTTCTTTATATATTTTTTCAACGTTTCTCCTTCTAATATTTTTTCTTTATCTAAATTATATTTTTTCATTAAATCCATAGGATTTTTAATTTTGTTTTTGTTTTTTGAAAAATCATTTATTATATATTTTCCATATTCCATATCTTCACTATATATGTTATAAAACTCTAATGCTAAAATTATTCCATATGTATAATCTAAAATAGAATATATTTGGTAATACTTTTGCTTAAAGTCAATATTATTTATTATATTTTCATTTAATAAATTTTCTAAATCAGTTAATGAATCATACAAATCTTCTATAAGACCATATTTTACATTTTTACGGTCTTTTTTATCTTCTATATAATCATAAAATACAATTTCTAAATAATGAGAATATATTTCATTTAAACAGTTGTTTTTTAAATAACTATTATTTAAATCATATAAATGCCCTATTTCATGAACTAATGTTACAGATGTGAATATAGAGTTTAAATCCTCTACTAAAATATATGAACTAAAGTTTTTTCCAGCTACTGTTAAGCCTGTACATTCTAGAGAATTTTCATTTAAATATATAAATTTATTCATTTCTACGCATTTTTTAAATTTTCTTAAAATATTTCTATCATAATACTTTAAAAAATTTAAAACTAGTTTTGTTGTATCATTTCTTTTCATATATTCTACATCATATTTAAAGTTTTTATCTTCTAAAGAATCTATTATATATTTATAATTATCTACAAGTTCACTATTATATTCATAATTATTTAAGTAAAAATTTTTTTCTTGTTTTAACAATTCTATTTCTTTTAAAAAAAATAATTTAAAATCATAATTATATTTATTAAAATCAGTTTCTAAGCATAATATATTTGCTAAATTATCAAGTAATGATAAATCTCTTACTAATGCATTATATTTTTTTATTGATTTTGTTTTATCTAATTGATTTAGTATTTTTAATAAATCATTTTGTATTTCGTATTTCATCTTTTTGTCCGTCATAATTTCACCTTTTTAAATATTATAGATTATTTTTTTTGAATGTCAATTAGTATAACAAATTTAAAAATACATAATATAGTTATAGGTGTTTATATGAATATAAGTTTATATTTTTTAATTTTTATTTCTAAGGTAATAGAAAATGGAATTTCTACACTAAGACTTATTGTAGTTGCTAATGGTAAGAAAATACTTGGTGCTTTTTTACAATTTATTGTATCACTTGTTTGGGTCATGGTAACAGGTGTTGTTGTAACTAATTTATTAAGTGATCCTTTAAAAGTTGTGTTTTTTGCACTTGGTTCTTTGGTTGGTTCTTATATAGGAAGTATAATTGAAGAAAAAATAGCACTTGGTGATATTTTAATTAATTGTATTACTGATAATTTAAATATTGATAATTATATTAATTCAATTGGTTATAAAACTTCTATTATAAAAACAAATAATACAAATATTATATTATTTGTTATTCCAAGAAAAGAGAAAGAGAATATAATTAATAATATTAAAAAAATAGATAATAATATTTTAATATATAGTGAAAAGGTCAAGAATTTTTCTTAACCTTTTTTAGTTTTTAAATTTATAAATATTTTTTTAGTTTTTCTACATATTTTTCTTGCATATCAACATATTCTTCTATTATTTTTGCTATTTTTTTATCAATATTTTTATTATTTAATATTTTTCTTCCTTCTATTATTCCCATGTTAGTTCCTTGAAGTAAAATTTCAGCTATTTTGGATGTACTTGTATTTGTCATTGTTTTCATATTTATTGAAGACCATGTCATAACTTTTGTCATCACATTTGTTTCATGTGGACTAGATCCACTATATTCTTTATATATATTATCTATTTCTTTTTTAATTTTTTCATATTTTTTATATTGATCTTTTACTAATTTTTTAAAATCTTTTTCTTCTATTTTTTCTATTATATCTTTAGTTGCATCCATTCCCATAGTTGTTCCTTTACTTATTTCATCTAATGTGTTTTTATTTTCTTCCATATAAATTCCTTTCTATTTTAAAAAGTCTCTATTCGAGACTTTCATTACATCATATCTTCTAGCATATTTTTTTCTTTTTTTATAATTTTATTTTTTACTTTATTTATTTCTTTTGACATTGGTTTTTTATATTTTTGATATGCTAAAACAGCTCCTGCACCCATCATCATGTATGCTATATCCATTTTTTTCATTTAATCACCCTCTTGCTAAAAAATATGAATAAACGTATGCTTTTATACATACGTTTATATTTTACACATTTTATTGCTCTTTATACATTTTTTCTAATTTTTCTTTCAATGTTGTTTTTCTATACTCTTCCATTTTATTATTTATACCATTTTTAAATGCTTCTTCTTCACCTATTATTATTAATTTTCTTTTTGCTCTTGTTACTCCTGTATATATTAGTTTTTTATATAACATTCTTTTATAATTATGACTCATTAAGAGTACTACTGTATCAAATTCACTTCCTTGTGACTTATGAACACTTATAATATATCCATGTTTTATTTTATTAAAATCATTTGGTAAAAATTTTACTACATTTGAGTCAAAATCAATATATATTTCATTTTTTTTGCTTTTAGATGTGCTACTTTCTTTTATATACTTTATTACTCCAATATCTCCATTATATACATTTTCATCTGGTAAATTTGTAAGCAGTAATATTTTATCATTTTCCCTAAAAATTATATCTCCTACTTTAATTTCTCTTTTAAATTCATCTTTAGGATTAAATATATTTTGTAATTCTTTATTTATATTATCTATACCATTTACTCCTACGTACATTGGTGCCATTATTTGAACCTTTTTATAATCATATTCTTTTTCTATTAATATATTTGATAATTCTTTTAGTGTTTTTATAATTAAATTACTACTACAATTTAAAAAAGTATAATCATCTGTTGTTTTATAAAAATCTTCACTTAAATTATTTTCTTTTATTTGATTTGCAAGTACTGGAATATATGAGTTATCACTTTGTCTATATAAATAATTTAACTTAACAGTATTTATAACGTTGCTTTCTATTAAATCTTTTAATATTTGCCCTATTCCAACACTTGGTAATTGGTTATAATCACCTACAAGTATTAATTTTATATTGTTTGTAAGTCCCTTAAATAAACTACTTAATAAATTGATATCTATCATACTTGTTTCATCTATTATTATTAAGTTTTGAAAATTTTTATTAAATTCATTTACATTAAATGAATTTGCTTCTTTATTCCATTTTAAAAATCTATGTATAGTTGATGCTTTTAAATTTGTTGATTCACTCATTCTTTTGCTTGCACGACCAGTTGGAGCAAGTAAAGCTATTTTATCATCTATTTCTCTATCTTTTAATTTATTTATTTTAACATATAAATCTACAATAGCTTTTATTATTGTAGTTTTCCCTGTTCCTGGTCCTCCAGTTATTATCGTTATATTATTTAGTAGTGCACTTTTTATGGCATCTATTTGTTCTTTATTATATGTTATTTCATTACACCTTTGTAATTCTTCTATTAATTTATCTATATCTTTTATTTTTTCATTTGGTTTTTCTATTAAATACTTAATTTTATCAACTATATTTTGTTCTGCATCATATAATTCTTTTATATAATATTTTTCTTCTTCTTTTACTATTTTACCTTCATACCTTAATTCATCTATATAATTAATGAAATCATTTTCTTCTATTTCTATATTTAGGTATGATAAAACATTATTTTTTATTTCTTCAAAATTTAGATATGTATCCTTATTTTGAAAACTTAAATTTTTCATTATATAAAATATACATGCTTTTATTCTTTCAATACTAGTTTCATTTGTTAATTTTTTATTTATTTCATCTATTTTTAAAAATGATATATCTAAATCACTATCTAGTATACTATATATATTTTGTTCAATTTTCATAATAGTATCACTTTTATATTTATTATAAATTAAAAGGGAATCTTTCATACTAAATCCTATTTCTGTTAAATATACTATCGTTTTATGGCTTTCTTCATATTTATCCAAAGTATCTATTATTACTTTTGCTTTTTTATCAGTTAGTGTAGGAACTAAGTTTAAACATTCACTTTCTTCTAAAATTCTATCTAATGTATTATCACCTAGTGTTTCTACTATTTTAGTAGCAAGTTTTTTTCCAATTCCTTTAAATAAATCACTTGATAAAAATTCTATAATAGAATCTTTATCTTCTGGTTTAACTCTTTCATATGATTTTACATCATACTGAAAACCATATTTTATATGTTCTATTGCTTCTCCTTTGAATATATATCTATCATCTTCATTTAATTGGGCAAAATTACCTTTAAATGTTATTGTTTTATTTAAATAAAATTCAACTTCTTTATCATTTGTCTCTTCTACTTTAAATAATCCAATTATAAATCCTTTATCATTTTTATATATTGCTCTTTTATATATTCCTTTTATATAACTTAGCATGTTATCACCTAATAAATTATAGCATACACTTGTTTGTATTACAATCTTTTTAAAAGAAAAAAAGCTTATTAGCTTATTTTGTTATTGGGTTATATTCAACATATGGCATTGTGTCTAAATTTCTATACTCATTCATCATTTCTTCATATTCATCAGGAGTATAATAGTCTTTAGTATTTGAAGTTTGAGTATTTGAAGTTTGAGTGTTTTCTACTTTTTCAACATATGGCATTGTATCTAAGTTTCTATAATCTTTTATATCTTGTTTCATTTGTTGTTCTTTTGTTTGTTCAAATATTTCTCGACCTTCTATTAGTTTTTCTGATTCTTTACTTTCTCTTTCATCTTTAAAGTTTGCTGGATTTTCTATAGTAACTGTTTGATTTTGATTTTCATGTATTTTTGATACTATTTTTCCACCTATTAGGCTTCCTACTAAAATAAAACTTCCTGATATTAATATTTGTTTTAATTTTTTTTCTTTGTTTGCTAGTTCCTTATTTTTTACACTTTTATTTAATATTCTAATTAAATTTTGATTTTCATTTATATAATTTTTATCCACAACTATAGTTAAAGGATTTCTCGAGCTAAATATTGCTTTATATCTTATGATTGTTTCTTCTTCCTCTTTTATTATTTTTTTACAATCATTTTTCATTATCTCTTTATTAAATCTTATAACTGTATCTTCTTTTAATTCTTTTTTATTTGTTTTTTCATTTATAGCAAACTTGTTATCTGTTATGTAATATTTTTCTTCTCTCATAGTTACACCTCTATAAGTATTTTAAACTATATTTTCTTTATAGTCAATTATATCTCCTATTATACTAGGATATTCTACTTTTATTAGTTTTACCTTTACATCTTTTCCAATAAGGTTTAAATTAGATTTTGCTTTTACTTGCAAGTAATTTCCTGTATGACCTATTAAATATCCGTCTTTTATTACTTCCGGTATAAAAATTAATTCTCTATTTATAAATTTTTCCATATACTCTGTTTCTAATTCTTTTGATAGTTCTATAAGTATTTTTACTCTTTCTTTTTTAGTTTTTTCATCTATTTGATTTTCCATTTCATCAGCTTTTGTTCCCTTTCTTCTAGAATATGGGAAAACATGTAATTTACTAAATTTTATTTTTTTTATTGTTTCTATTGTTTCATTAAATTCTTCTATAGTTTCGTTTGGAAATCCAACTATTACATCTGTTGAAATAGATATTTCTGGTCTTATTTTTCTTATTTTTTCTATTTTGTCCATAAAATATTTTTTATCATATTTTCTATTCATTCTTTTTAAAGTTGCATCAGATCCAGATTGAAGTGGAATGTGCATATGATCTACTAATTTTTTATTATTTTTTAAAACTTCTAAAAATTCATCTGTTAATTCTGTTATTTCTATTGATGATATTCTAAGTCTTTCTAAGCCCGAAATTTTACATAAATCATTCAATAAATTGGAAAAATTATAATTTTTTAAATCACTTCCATAATGACCTGTATGAATACCTGTTAAAACAATTTCTTTATGTCCTTGTTTTATCAAGTCTTTTGTCTCTTCTATTACAGAATCTTTATCTTTACTTCTTACATTTCCACGTACATAAGGTATTATACAAAATGCACAATAATTATTACATCCATCTTCTATTTTAACGAATGCTCTTGTTCTATTAAAATTATTTAATATCATTGGTTCAAAAGTTGTATTCATCATATCGTATATATCTAATTTTTTCTTTTTTGTTTTTATATATTCATCTATATATTCAACTACTTTTGATTTTCCAATATTTCCAAGTACGATATCTACTCCATCAACTTTTAATACTTCTTCTTTTTTATTTTGACTCATACATCCTACTACTACTATTATTGCATCATCATTTTGTTTAATAGCATGTCTTATTGTTTTAAATGATTTATTATCTGCAGTATTTGTTACTGTACATGTATTTATTATTGATATATCAGCTTTTTCATCTAAACCTACTTCTATATAGCCTTTATTTTTAAGTAAATCACTCATTACATTTGTTTCGTATGTATTTACTTTACATCCTAGTGTATATATATTAAACTTCATATTTACCTCCAAAAAAACTAGAAAAATTTTTCTAGCTAATCTAAATTCTTTCTAAATTCTTTTAATGCTTTTAAAAAATCATCATTTTTCTTTATTTCAGCATCTAATCTTTTTGTATTGATTATTTTTTCTTCTTTTTCTATCTTTAATTTATCAAATATATCTTCTTCTTTATTTAATAATTTAGGAACTGATGGATATTTTATATCACTATCTTGTACCCCAAATATAGGCGATATAAATTCTGTGCTTTTAAATTTTTTATTTGGATCAATTCTATCCATTTTAAGTGTTTTGTCATTGTCAAAATCATTTATTTCTATTTTTTCATCTATTTTAACTGGTGTTACTTTTGGCTTTTGTTTTTCTTTAACGCTATTTAATAATTCTTGATAACTTATTATTGATTTTTCTTCTTGTTCATTTTCAAAATTTTCTACAACATCTTTTGGTGTTGCTTCTAAATCTTTTTGCATTTTAAGTAACATTTCTTCTATTTCGTTGTTTATAGGCTCTTCTTTTTTTGTAACAGGTTCTTCCTTTGAGTCTTTAAAACTAAGTTCTTCTATTTTAGGTGATTTATCAATTTCTTGTTCATTTAATATGTCATAGATTTCTTTTTTATCCAATCTTTTTTCTCTTATAATTAAATAAACTATACATCCAAAATTAATTAATAAAATACCAATTAATATAGATAAAAACAAAGTATTATTAGATAATATATTTAGTACATCCATTATATCACTCCATAAATTCATAGTTAATTATACTTAACAAAAATAAGGGAACTGTTTCTACTCTCATAATTCGCTCACCAAGTGTAATAGATTCAAACCCTAACTTATTAAGCATTTCTTCTTCTTTTAATTCTAATCCACCTTCTGGACCAACTACTAAGTTTATTCTATCACAATTTTTTACATTTTTCATTACTATTTTTATATTTTTTGCTTTTTCTTTTGTACTACATACATACTTAAATCCATTTATATTTATTAGTTTTTCTATAGTTTTTATCTCACTAATTTCTGGTATATCTACTCTATGTGATTGTTCACTTGCTTCTTTTACAATTCTCTCCCATCTTTTTAGTTTTTTTAAGTAATCTGTTTGTTTTAGCTTTATAATGCTTCTATTTGTTATTATGGGTATTATTTTAGATACACCAAGTTCTGTTGCTTTTTGAAGTATTAAATCCATTTTTTGCTCTTTTAAAAGTGGTATTATTAATGTTATATCTGGTGTATTATAATCGACTTTTTCTAGTTCTTTTTTTATATTTATTTTAATATTATTCTTTACATTTTCTAGACAACATAAAAATGCCTTTTTTTCATATACAACTATTATTTCATCGTTATCTTTCATTCTCATTACGGTTTTAATGTGATACATATCATCATCTTTTAATATAAATGTATTATCTATTTTTTCTTTTGTAAAATATCTTTGCATAATTCACCTCTAATTTTTCTTTATTTTATCATATTTTTATCTATAATGCTAAAAAAAACAGTTTTACTGTTTTATCCATTTAATTATTTCTTCTTTACTTGATATTCCAACTCTTTTTTCTATTAATTTTCCATTTTCAAATAATATCATTGTTGGTATACTCATTATTCCATATGATTTTGCGATTTCTGGATTTTTATCTACATTAACTTTTAAAAGTTTTATTCCCGTTTCTACATTTACTTGTTCTAATATAGGGCTTAACATACGACATGGTCCACACCAATCTGCATAAAAATCAACTAATACTTTATCTTGTTTAATTATATCGTCAAATTTTTCTTTTTCTAATTCTAAATTCATTTTATCACTCCTTGTATTTTTCTATTAATTTATCTATATTTTTTACTTTTATTTTATTTTTTTCTTTCAATTTTTCTATTGATGATGGTTTTACTATTTTATGTTCTAACATAATATCTATTGCTTTATAATCAAAACTACTATCAAATTTATTTTTTGTTTTATAGTCATCTATTAAATTACTTACCTCTTCACTTGCTTTTATAGTATCTTTAGTCATAGTTGTTAAAATTGGTGTTTTATTTAGTATAGATGAAGCTATTTTTGAATCGTTTAAAATATCTGTTTTAAAAAATGGTAAATTTATTATGTATAGAATAATAAAACTCCATACTATTCCTTCTAATATTCCCACTACAAATCCAAGTATTTTAGATGGTATTCCAAGTACAACTGTTATTTTAAGTATTTTTTCAAATATAGTAGTTGCAAATACTAATACTTTAAAAATAATTGTAAGTAATGATAGTACTATAAAGAATGATATTATCTCATATAAAATAATATTTAAGGATGTTGCTCCTTTTATAATCCATGAAAATTTAAAAAATGGCAAATACTCATACATTAAACTTGATAATGGATTTTTCAAAATAAAAGCTAATATTATTATGATAAAGAAGCCTAAAAAACATACTAGTTCTTTTGTAAATCCTCTTTTTAATCCTAATAATGCACTACTTAAAATAAGTAAAAAAATAATTACATCTACAATCATAATATCCCTCTTTATAATTATATTACAAATTTTATTAAAAATAAATGTTTTTAATAAAAAATAATAGTATAATTCTTATTCTAATTTTTTTATACTATTATAATAACTTTAATATCTAAATATAAATTTATACTTTATATTTTCTATATTAAGATAACTTTTTTATTTATACCATCTTTTATCATAGATAGTAACAAATTATTTTATTTATTCAATTAAATTTACAAAAAAAGTTTCTTTATGATAAAATAATTATAGGTTGGTGATTTTATGACAATAACTTTAAAAGTAAGTGATAATACAAAAAAGGAAATGATTGAATTTTTTCAAGATTATAAAAGACCTAAAACACCTCAGTATGCTATCTTCCAGGCAGATGATGCTGATACGGTTGTAACTTTATATGAATCTGGAAAAGCTGTATTTCAAGGAGTTAGTGCGGATATTTCTGCGAATATATGGATTGAAAGAGAAAAATATTTAAATCCAAATAAAACTATTGATATCAAAAACAGTGAGGAAAAGAAAAAAGAAAAAAGTGAAATTATTATTGATCCTAAAATATACTATTCTAATTCGATTGGCTCTGATGAAGTTGGTACTGGTGATTTTTTTGGTCCAATTGTTGTTACGGCAGCATATGTTTCCAAAGATAATATTAAATTTTTAGAAGATTTAGGTGTAAAAGATTCTAAAAAGTTGGATGATAATAAAATTATGGAAATAGTACCTAAAATTATTAAAAAAATTCCCTATAAAAGTATGATTCTAACTAATAAAGAGTATAATTTAAAATATAGTGATGATATTAATATGAACAAAATTAAAGCAATTCTTCATAATAAAGTTTTAGTTGAATTAAGTAGTATTTATCAAGCTGATTATATTGTTGTTGATGAATTTGCTAAGGCACCAATTTACTATAATTATTTAAAAAATTCTAGTAATGTTTGTAAGAATATTACATTTATGACTAAAGGAGAAAGTAAGGTTCTATCTGTTGCTTGTGCATCAATGATAAGTAGATATATATTTATTCATGAGTTTGATAAATTAAGTGAAAGTGTTGATACATTTTTACCTAAAGGAGCAAGTGATAAAGTTGATTTAGTAGGTAGTGATATTGCTAAAAAATATGGTTTCGATAAATTAAAAGATATAGCTAAATTAAATTTTAAAAATACAGAAAAAATAAAAAAAATTATAGATAATCTATAATTTTTTTATTTGACTATTTCTTGTTCTAATATTAAATCAATATCATATTTTTCTTTTACTTTGCTTTTAATTTCATTAATTAATTTAACAATATCATTACCACTTGCTTTATTATAATTTATAATAAAATTAGCATGTTTTTCACTAACTTTTGCGCCACCAATTACTTTTCCTTTATAACCAATATTTTCTATTAACATTCCAGCATAACTATCTGATGGATTTCTAAAAACACTTCCAGCACTTGGATAATCAAGGGGTTGAGTCATAAATCTTCTTTGTTTTCTATCTTCAATAATATTTAGTATTTCATCTTTTTTACCATGTTTTAAAACTATATTAGCAGATAAACAAATAAATCCTTCATTTTCTTTTAAAAATGATGTTCTATAATGGAATTTTAAATCTTTATTATATATTTTTTTTATTTTTAAATCTGGTGTTAGTGCTATAATCGATTCAACAATATATCCCATATCACTTTTATAAGCACCAGCATTATTAAATATTGCTCCTCCTATAGTACCTGGAATTCCTGTTGCAAATTCCATTCCAGTTAATCCTAATTTGCTAACCTTTATAGCTAACTTCATTAAGTTATAACCTGCTCCAACTTTGATTTTTGTATCTTCTATTACTAATTTATCAAAATGATCAAGTTTTATTAATACTCCTAAATAATCGTGTTCAAATATTAAGTTAGCTCCTCCACCTAATATTTTATATTTAATATTATTTTCTTTTAAGTATGATAAAAGTTTTATTAATTGTTCTTCATTTTCTGGAAAAGCCATATATTTAGCATTACATGATATTTTATAAGTATTATATTTAGTTAAATTTACATCAGCTTCTATTTTTCCACATTTTAATTTTTTTAAATTTTCTAAATTTACCATATTACTTCCTATCTACGAGTTCTCTTAACTCTTCATATATTTTAGTTGCACTATTTTTTACACCTAATTCTTCTAAATTTTTTCTAAATTCATTTATTTTTTCATCATTATCTATTACATTATCGATTGTTCTAACTAAGATATCCCCTTTTAAATCCTTTTCTTCTATCATAATAGCGGCATTTTTATTTATTAAATCCAAAGCGTTTTTTACTTGATGATTTTCTGTTACATATGGGCTTGGTATTAATATACTTGGTATTTTAAGAGCAATTATTTCACTTAATGTTGATGCTCCTGCTCTTGATACAATTAAATCGGTTTTTTTCATTATTCTTGTCATATTTTCTATATATGGTACAACATGCACATTAGAAGGAAATTTAGCATTTTTAACTTCATCATAAGAACTATTACCTGTAACAAATAATATTTCATAATTTTTATTTTTAAATAATGACATTGTTTTTAATAAAAAGTCATTTATTTTTGATGATCCAAGTGATCCCATAACAAATAAAACTAACTTTTTGTTTTCTTTTAAGTTAAATTCTTCTTTTTTTGCTGGTTCTACATTTATAGCATTTTCACTACAAGGATTTCCCGTAAATACAGTTTTATATTCAGGAAACTTTTTTATACTCGATTTAAAAGATACTGCTATTTTATCAGCAAAATTACTTAAAAAAGTATTAGCTTTTCCTGGAAAACTATTTTGTTCATGAATAAAAGTTTTATAACCTAATTTATGAGCTGAATATAAAACAGGTCCTGTTACATATCCACCCACACCTATTACAACATCTGGTTTAAAATCTTTTATTAATTTTTTACATTTTTTTATACTTTTAAAAAAGCATTTTATTGTTTTAAAGTTCTTTGTAATTCTTTTTCTATCAAAGCCATATATTTCTATAGTTTCAAACGGAATATTATATTTAGGTATTATATCTTTTTCCATTCTATTATGTGTTCCTATATATAAAAACTCACTATTTGGTTCTTTTTCTTTTATTTTATTTATAATACTTAATGCAGGATAAATATGTCCACCTGATCCACCAGCACTAATTATAACTCTCATACAATCACCTATTTCATTATACCATAATTATATTTTATTTAAAAGTCAATTAGAACATGAACTTTTATAAAAAAAGGAAAACCATAACACTATAGTTTTCCATGTATTAAAAAATAATACACTATATTATATTCAAATTATTTTAATTATTGATTATTTTTATTAATCATGTTAATATATTTAATATAGGAGATGGTTTGATGAATGCTAAAGCTAAAGTATTAATTCCAAATATTTTAACATTATCTAGGCTTATTTTAACGCCAATTATTATAATACTTGGATTATTAAAAAAATATAAAATTTCTTTAATTCTTGTTATTATTGCTTGTATTACTGATTTATTTGATGGTAAGTTAGCTAGAAAATGGAATACAGTTACTAAGACGGGAGCAAAACTTGATGCTTTGTGTGATAAAATATTTGCAATCGGTCTTATTGCTTGTTTAATTAATAAATTTAAAATTTTTATTCCTTTACTTATTTTAGAATCGATTATAGGTTTATTTAATTTATTTGCTTATTATAAAACCAATTCTAATGATTCTTTAATGATTGGAAAAATTAAAACTAATTTTTTATTTATTACTATATCACTTGGTTTTTCCACTTTATTTACTAAGTTTTTTACTAAATTAATCCCTGGTTTTTCTATTATGACTATTAATATTCAAATTTTAACATTTATTAGTTATATAATTAATTTTTATGATAATATGAAAAATAAAAAATTAGAAGAAGCTATTATTAAAGATAAGGATACTACAAGAGTTAAAATATATGAACCTCTTTTAGAAAAAAAAGAACCAAAAGAATTTAGTTCTGATACAAAAGTTTTAAAAAGTATTAAAGATGTATTTTTAGATGAAGATTAATCTTCATCTTTTTTATAAATATTTGTTTGATTTCTTCCGTTATTTTTTCCTTTATATAATGCTTCATCTGCTTCTGCAATCAATTTATTTATGCTTTTTTCTTTACTATTTTTAGTTATACCAAATGTCATAGAGGTATAAAATTCTTTGATACAATCATTATAGTTTACTCTTATTTTAGTATTATTTATTAATATTCTTATTTTTTCTATTAATTTGTATGCTTCTTCTATTTCTAATGAAGGAATTACTATAATGAATTCTTCTCCACCATATCTTCCTATGACTCCTTTATCACCTATGTTTTTTATTAATAATTCACTAATTCCTTTTAATACATAATCTCCTGCTAAATGTCCATAATTATCATTTATTTTTTTAAAAAAATCTATATCACACATAACCAATATGTATTCAGTATCTTTTAATTCTTTTAATTTTTCTAATATTGTATACCTATTATAAAGATTTGTTAAATAATCTTTTTCTAGTTTTTTTATTTCTAATTTATATTCTGTTATATCATTATATACTTGAATATTATATTCATTTATTTTTACATAATCTACTGAATATATTTTTTCATTATAATTTATTTCTTTTAAATTATTATTTTTTTCATATAATATGAGTGCGATATCGTTATTTTTGTAAATTATATTATCATTTAAATCTAAAACAATTATGTATGTATTAATATTATTTAACAATTTTTTATAAAAACTATTCATGATATTACCTTCTTATTATTAATATAATTTAGTATATGAAATTATATCTTTCTTGTCAATTATTTTAAACTAATTTGTATGGATCAGTTTTTGTCCCTGTTCCACTTTTTATTTGTGTATTAAGTTTTAAATATAAACATGGATATATATTATACAATTGTGATTTTTCTTCAGCTTTTTCTATTTTGTTTTCATCTGATATATACCAAGTTTTATTATCACTCGTTTTATTAAGTAGCCAATAATTTCTACCTAATGATAAATAAGAATTACATTCATTTTTATTATAGCATTCTTTATTTAGTGATGAATCAAGATATTCACCTACATTTAAAAGCCCTATGGTATTATAATCATTGCTTTGTTTTTCTAATGATTTTACGACTTGACTACTATCTAGAGAATCTACTACTCCTTGATTCCATTTAGAATTTTCATCTATTTTTTCTTTTATTTTTTCACTATAAGTTGTTCCTGTTTCATATAAAGAATTTAAGTCTTTAATAAAGCCATTTTCTTTTACTTCTTGTTGATTATCTTCCAAATTTATGATTTTAATTTTCATTGTTTCTTTATCAATACTTACAATTCTCCATATTTTATTATTAAATTCTATATAGTTATTTGGATTTACACCTTTATATACATAGGCATCTGTTTGTTCATATAATCCGTCTGTTTCACTATTTATTTTTACATCTTCACTTTCTATTATTTTTGTTGATGCTAGAGTTATTTTTTCTTCAGTACAATTATCTGTAAAATCATATTCATACTGATTTTTTTCTAAATTATATTTTACTTTAATATAATTTTTACTTCTATCTATTACTTCATTTGTTTTAGGATTTTTAAGTTCACCCTTTTTTAAATAGCCTTTATTTTGTAAAGCTTCCAAACTTATACAAATAGTATTTAAATGATACTTATCATCTGATTTATTTTCTAGCATATAATTTTTAGCACTGTCTTTAAAATTATTAACCTGTATATTATATGCTTTTTCTTTTGATTGGTTTATTTTTTTTGTTATTGTTTGAAAAGAAATCATTGCAACTACTGATATTATTACAATAACCATAATAAGTTCTATAAGTGTAAATCCTTTTTTTTTCATTATTTTTCATCTCCAGTTTTTTTTGTTTTTAACTTTAGTGTTACACTAGTATCTTTATTTATTATATCACCTTTTTTTACATTTTGTTCATCAACATAGCCATATCCTTCTATAGTATATTTAACGTTTAATAAATCTAGTATTTTCTCTGATTCTAATCTACTATATCCTTTTAAATCAGGCATTTCAAATTCACTACTATTTGTTAAAAGTATTACTTTATCTTTTGATGTTATTTTAGTATCACTACTTGGATACTGTTTTATAATTTTACTACCATTACCTAGTTTTAATATAGTTATTTTATTTTCTTCTAATTTTTTTATAGTACTTTCTGTATCTTTATTGATATATGATTCTAATACGAATTCTTTATTTTCTTCCTTTTTTATATTATCTGTTACTTTATATTTTGAAATACTCTCTATAATATCTTTAACAGAATCTGATAGTCCTTTTGATGTTTTTGAATTAGGTTTTTTTATCATTGCATATATTATATATTCTGGATTATCTTTTGGATACATTAGTGCGATAGAATAAATGTACTCATCTTTTACATATTTACCTCTTTCACTTATTTGGGCGGTTCCTGTCTTACCTATTATATCAAAACCTTCTATTTTATATGCTTTTCCTGTTGTTCCACTATCTGTTCCATTTATTACATTATACATAAGATCTTTCATCTTAGATACAGTTTCTTTTTTTACTAATTGTTCAGATTCTTCTTTTTTACTTTCATAATATACTTCTTTTGTATTTGGATTTATTATTTTATCTACAATATGTGGTTTTAACATTTTTCCATTATTTGATATAAGAGTTAATGCTTGAAGTTGTTGAATTGCTGTTGTTGATATTCCTTGTCCAAATCCAGCAGTTGCAACTTCTATTTTATAATTAAAATTAATATTTCCAATTTGTTCTCTTGTTAATTCTATATTGGTTGCCTTTCCAAAACCATATCTTTTAAAGCATTCTTTTAATTTAGTTTTATTTAAATTTTTAGTTAAAATATTAGCAATTCCTACATTACTTGAATATTCAAATCCTTTATCATATGAAATTGTTCCCCATCCATTATTATTCCAGTCTTTAATAGTATCATCACCTATTTTATAACTTCCTGATTTGAATGTATCATCTCCATTATATACACCATTTTCTATAGCACACATATATGTATATATTTTCATAGTTGATCCAGGTTCATATGTATATGAAACAAGTGAATTTTCGTAATTTTTAATATTTCTTATATTTGGATCATAAGAAGGAGTTTGAGAAGTTGCTAAAATATCACCATTTTTAGCATCCATTACTGTTATCATCATAAGTTCTGGTTTATATTCTTCATTTACTTTTTTTATAGCACTTTCAACAAATCTTTGAATATTTGAATCTATTGTTAAATATATATTATATCCATCTTCTGCATCATTTTTTATTTCTTTTGTCCCGCTTATTTTATATCCATATCTATCTTGTTGATATTCTAAATATCCATCTTTTCCATTCAAAATATCATTATATTCTGCTTCTATACCAAGTTCTCCTGTTATTTCCGATTTAGTTTTTTTATCTCCATCTTCTGTTTTATAATTTATTTCTTTTTCTCTTGCATATCCAATTATATATGATGCAAAATCACCATTTGGATAATATCTTTTTTTAGTTTCTATGAAGCTTATTCCTGGTAAATCAAGACTTTCTATTTGTTCTTTTACTAATTCAGTTATTCCTTTTCCAACTGTACCAAATTCAACTTGTTTTCTATTTTTTTCTTTTCCTTTTTCTAATATTTCTTTAAAATACTCTTTATCTTCTTTAAGTACCTCTGATAGTTTTTCTGCTGTTATATCTATATCTTTTACATGAAGTGGTACACTTGAATTTTTACTTCTATTTTCATCTAAATATGCAAACATAGTATATGAACTTACATTAAGAGCTAATATTTCTTCATTTTTATCATATATTGTTCCTCTACTAGCTTTTAATGTTTGTTTTACTGTATTTCTACTTGATGCGAATTCTGTCATATTTTTACCATATATTTTTTTTGATATTGATAAATATACTAATTGTATATATAAAATCAATAGAAAAAAAGAAAAGATTTTAAATACGATTTTAGGTGAATACCATTTTTTATTTTTAATCTTTCCTTTTCTCATTTTTACACATCCTATCTATTTACGACAATAATATTTTCGTTGTTATATGCAAGTCCCATGTCTTCTACAACTTCCTTTACTTTATCAAATGAAGTTAATTCATTTACTTTCATAGTTAGGCTTTCATTTTTTTTACTTTGACTATTTATATCGTAATTCATTTTTTCAATACTCATACTTAGGTGAGATACACCTGCTCCGCAAAAGACTTTAAGTACCAAAGTAAAAGCTAAGCAAAATGTTGCTGTTACATATAAAAATCTTTCACCTTTAGTTATTTTTGCTTTTTTCTTTTTCTTGCTCATATTATCCCTCTTTTATTCTTTCTATTACTCGTAATTTGGCACTTCTTGCTCTATTATTTTCTTTTAATTCTTCCTCACTTGGTTTATATGTTCCAATTATTTTAAAGTCTTTTTGATATTCTTTTGGTATAATTGGTAATTTTTCTACATTTTTATCTATTTTAGATACTTCGTTAAATATATCTTTACATATTTTATCTTCTAATGAATGAAATGTTATTACACATATTCTTCCACCTACATTTATAAGTTCTAAAGCATCTTTTAGTGATTTTTCAAATACATCTAATTCATGATTTACTTCTATTCTTATTGCTTGAAATACTTTTCTTGCTGGATGTTTTTCTCTTTTATACTTTTCCGGAACATTTTCTTTTATTATTTCTACAAGCTCTAAAGTTGTTTCAATATTTTTGTTTTCTCTATAATTAATAATTCCATTTGCTATACTTTTTGAATATTTTTCTTCTCCATATTTATAAAAAATATCTACAAGTTTTTGATAAGAATATGTATTTACAACGTCATATGCAGTTAATTTTGATTTTGTATCCATACGCATATCAAGTTTAGCATCTTTATGAAAGCTAAAGCCTCTATAATCTTCATCTAATTGTGGAGATGATACACCAAGATCATATAAAATTCCATCTACCTTTTTTATGTTTCTTTTATATAGTTCATCTTTTATATTTACAAAATTACTTCTTATTATTTCATAGTTATTTCCAATACTTTTTAATTTTTCATTGCTTATTTTTATTGCTTCATCATCTTGATCAAAAGCATACAAGTAACCTTTTTTTATTTTATTTAAAATATTGCTACTATGTCCTGCATAACCTAATGTACAATCTACTATTACACTTGATTCATTTAAATTAAGTTTTGAGATACTTTCATTTAACAACACACTTTTATGCATTTAAATCACTTTGAAATAGTTTATCAGCTATATCTGATAAATCTGCTTCATTTTCTTCTATAAAAGTATCCCAATTATTTTTACTCCAAACTTCTAAATGATCATTTACACCTATTATTACGCAATCTTTTTCTAGTGATGCATAATTAATTAGGGGAAGTGAAATGTTTACTCTACCTTGTTTATCAAAATCACTAATAGTGGCTCCTGATAAGAAAAATCTCATAAATTTACGGGCGTCTTTTGTATTTGGCAATTCTCTATATTTATCGATTACTTTTGACCATTCATTATTAGGATAAATAAATAAGCAATTATCTAATCCTCTTGTTACAACAAAATTTGATCCAAGTTCATATCTTATTTTTGCTGGAATTGTAAGTCTACCTTTATCATCAATTGTATGATGATATTCACCCATAAACATAAAATCACCCCACTTTTCTCCACATTAAACCACCATGTACCACTATTTTACCATTTTATAGGTTTAATGTAAATAGTTTTTTTTCTTTTTAAGTATAAAAAAAAGTAAGTTTTTAACTTACTAAAATATCGCCTATTACATCTGCTATATTATTTAATGTATCCATTATATAATAGATTTTATCTTTAATAAAATGGTTTTTAGCTTTACTTGTATTTATTTTAATTAAACTTCCATCTATAAATTCTTTTACTTCTATTTCTGTATTATATCTTTTATATCTTTTTGTTATATTTTCTATATCATATTCTTTATTCATATAATAATATATTTCTTTTTTATTAATGTAAATTGAATCTTTTACGACTTTCTTTAAATATTTATTTATCATATTTGCATTTATTATCATATAATCTATATTTTTCTTTTTATATTTTTTTCTTAATTTTTTTACGTATTTTTTCTTTTTACTTTTTTTCCCATTAAATGATTTTATATTAATAGAGTTTAAAAGATCACATTCTAATATTTTGTTATTTTTATCAATAGATTCTATAAATTCTTTATTATCTATTCCTATTCCTATTACTTTGCCACTCATATTTTTAATATATTTTTTTATAGTATTATTTACTTCCAATTTTATCACCTACTATATCATTTATGACGTAACTTGTACACATTAAACCAGATATTGCTGGTACAAAGCTATTTGATGCGATTACTTTACTATTAACTTTTTTTGCTTCTGTGCTTGATACAACCATTATTTTTCCTTTTAATTTTTCATCTTTTATCATTTTTCTTATTTTTTTAGCAATTGGATCATAGCTGGTTTTTCTAACATCTATTATTTTTAATTTTGTGGGATCCATTTTATACCCTGTTCCCATTGATGATATAAATTTTATATTATTTTTTAAACATTCTCTTATTATCTGTTTTTTTATTTCTACTGTATCACATGCATCTATTACATAGTCATATTCTTTTATATTTAAAATATCAAAATTATCTAGTGTTATTTTTTCTTTTATTATATTTAAATTACAATTTTTATTTATTTGTTCTATTCTTTTTTTTGCTTCCTCTACTTTTAAATTCCCTATATTATTATTAAGTGTAATTATTTGTCTATTTAAATTTGTAACATCTATTTTATCATAATCAACTATTGTAATATTTTCTATTCCACTTCTTATAAGTGATTCAAGTGCATATCCTCCAACGCCACCTATTCCTACTAATAAAACTTTTGTATTTTTAATTTTTTCTATGTTTTCCATTCCTATTAATAATTCTAATCTATCTAGCATTTTATCACCTATATAATTATATCATTTAACTTTAAAAAAAGCTATTTTAAATAGCTTTTAAATGTTTCGAGTGAATCGTTTGCAAATATGGTTTTGCTCTTTAACAATAATCTATTTGTATTATAATCACTATATCCATCTGTTGTCCATTGACCTATAAATGCTAAATGAAAACCACTTTGTTTTAATAAGTTAATAGCTCTTTCATTCCAATCAAAAAATGGATATGAAAAATATTTTGAACCGTTTAATTTTTGTTTTGATACTTTTAAATCGTCTAATATTTTATTTTTATCTTCACAAAGTAATTGTCCTCCTTGTTCACCACCTGGACATTTATAATTATTATGAAGGTTATTTGTATGTGATTCAAAGCTTACATATGTTGATTTTAATTTATATGAATCATATCTTCCTGTTATTATAAAATATGTTGCATATAATTTATATTTTTCAAGTATTTCAATTGCATTTTTAGCAAGGTTTCCATCATCTAAAGTTATAACAACTGTTTTTATTGGAATATTTATTTTTTTATCTAAAAACATTTCTAATTCTTCCATCGTAAGTGTTAAATAATTATTTTCACTTAAGTATTTCATTTGACTATCAAATTGTTTATATGGATGACATATAGCCTTATTTTTGCATTTTTCATTTTCTTTATAAACTGCATGATATGTAAATGTTCTAATATTATTTCTTGTTTTTTTACTAGTATTTTTATGATATTTAAGTTTTGATTCTGATTTTTTTATATATAGTAAAGTATTATTATATGAAACGTAATATCTATCTGTTTCTTCTATTATTAAAGGTAGACTAACAGAACTATCTATTTGATATGCATAACCTAGTTCATTATATAATGTAGTTTTTATATCTGTTACAACGTTTTGATTAAACAAAACATATTTTTTATATCTATCATTAATACTAATATTTTCTATTTTTTCTACATAATTATATTTAATAAAATAGTTTAAATTTTTTATTTTGAAATATTCTTTTTTTTCATTAATATTTATATTTTCTAATTCTAGTTCGATATTTTTATTTATTCTTCCAATTTTTATATATTTATTATTTTTGTATTCATATAAATTAGCTTCTTTAATTGTTTTTACATATTTATTATAATGATTAGTTATATCTTTTATTTTATTTTCTTTTAAAAGATTCTTTTGTAGTTTAATTTCTTCTATTTTTTTAGAATTTATTCTTTTTACAATTGTATAGGCTAAAAAAAGATCAAGAATTACCAATAAAAGGATTAATAACAAAAATGACTTTTTCATAGTATCACCTATAGTAATTATATAATATCATCATTTTAAATGAAATATTTTTTTAATAAATTTTTTTATTTTATTTTCTTTCATTAAGTTATTTAATTCTTTAGCACTAAAAAATTCTTCTTTATTTTCTTTAAATAATATATTCATACTACCTCCTATAATTAATATACAATATGAATTTATTTTTTCCTTTAAAAAAAGAATGAAAATTTCATTCTTTAAAAATTCATCATTATCCATTCTGGTTTAAAAATCATAAGAAGGCCAATTATTAGCATAATTATCCCCCCTATTAAATGAGAATATTTATTATATTTATTTGTAATACCTGTAAGTTTCATTGTAATCATGGCAATAATAAATATTATTAAATCATCAAGTAAATAAGCTATTATATAAAGTGTCATATATAAAGCATAAAGTGGTATGGATAATTTATTTAGCGCTAATATTTGAGTAAATAAAAGTGGTAAGCCAGCTGAACATGCTAATTCAACAAAATTAACAGATATAGCTAGTGTTATAGCTCCTGCTACTGCCAATAAAAGACTTTTTTCATGAGTAAACTTTTTTATTTTATTAATTATATTTGTTCTTTTTTCTTTATCTACTACTTGGCAGCCAGCATCTTTTTTTCTTTCTTTATTATAACTATTAAAGTTTACTATTGCCCCTATAATAGCAACTATAGCTATTATTATTTGAACAATTCTTATTTGACTTAATTTTAATGATACTGTTAACCATGCACTCATAAATAATAAATATATTAAAGCAGAAGAGATTAAAAAGGCAAAACCTATAATCCACATTCTTTTTCTATCTTTCATTCCTATTAACATACTTATTAAGAATATTAAAACCCACATTGCACATGGATTAAAACCATCTACTAATCCAATTGATATTGCAATTAAGGGAAGTGATGCTTTTTTTACATCTACTTTTCCTAATATAGGTAAATTCATAGTTGATTCTTCTTTTATTTCTTCTTTATTTTCTTCTTTGTTTTCCTTTTGTTCTTCTTTTTGTTTTTCTAATTTTTCACGTGCTAATAAAACTTCTTCTTCTAAACTTTTATTTTGTTTTTTGATTTCTCCAACTAAGTCATAGCATTCATATTTAAAACATTCTTCAATATATTTTTCTATTTTATCTTGTGTATCTAAATTAAATCCAACTAGGCTATATGTTCCAATTATTGTATATGGAACATATTGGTTTTTATCATTTAATGATTCATCTGTCAATTTAAATAAATCAGAATTTTCTTCTTCACTTACTTCATATTTATATATTTTTAAATTTTTATATTTTTTTTCTAGTTTTTTTAAATATTCTTTTTCTTTTGCACAATGTGGACATGTTGAACTATAAAATAGGTGCAAATTTACTTCATTATCTTTTGCTGATACATTTGGTATAAATAATAAGGTTAATATAAATATTATTAATATATTTTTTATTTTTTTCATTTTAATTACCTACTTCTTCTAATATCTTTTTTATTTCATTATATCTTTTTTCACCAGTTATTCTTGTTACTTCTTTATCATCTTTATATATTATAATAACTGGTAATATATCTTTAACATCATATTTTGTAATATCATCCATATCATAATCCAACTCTTCATATGTATAATTTTTATATTCTTCCTTTATTTTTTGATAATCTTTGTATGTTAATATACAGCTTGTACACCATATAGCGCTTATTCTAACTAATTTCATATAATCACCAATTTAATTTTATCATTTTTTAATAATTGATGCAAGAAAAAAAGCTTATCTAGCTTTTTTCTTTATAAAATAATTTTTTTTGTCTTCTAAATTAAATTCTCCATTATATCTAATATTTAAATTATGGAAATATGGTTCTATCATTATATTCTCAATATAACAATCTCTTTTTTGCATATATTTTTTTATTATTTCAATAATTTTTCCTTCATTAATTTTTTCTGTTAATGATATTATTTTCTTATTTAATCTAGATTTCTTTTTAACAAGTATTACTAAATCGTTGTTTTCTAATTTTGGTTTTACATCAATGTTTACCATATTTGAATAATATTCCTCATAATATTTTTTTACTATTTGTGCAGCTTTAAATCTTGATATATTTATCTCATTCATATTGCAACCCCCTTTTTTCAATACGAATGTTGTTTATTATACACAATTTTTTTTATTTGTCAATAGTTTACCGAAAAAATGTTCATATTATTTTATTTTTAATTCATTTATGCATTTTTTTAATGCAATAATAAATTTCTCTAATTCTTCTTTTGTTGTTAAATAAGACAAACTTATTCTTATACTATACGATGATTTTTTTTCATCATTAGTAAGTTCTAGTACTGCTTTACTTATTTTATTATTTGCTGAACATGCACTTTGTGTTGATATATATATGTCATACTTTTCCAAAGCATGTTGCATTGTTTCTGGTTTTATATTTATAACACTTATATTTAATATATGTGGTATTGAATTTTCATTACTGTTTATTGCTACATCTTCTAATTTACTAATTTCTTCTTTTAAATATTTATTTAAATCTAATACATATTCATATTTTTTATCTAAATTTTCTAAAGCTAATCTGAGTGCTTTTGATAATGATACTATTAAAGGTAAGGCTGGTGTTCCGCTTCTATATGCTGTTGTTGATTTTCCACCATGAATAAGTGGCTCTAAAGTTATTTCTTTTTTCTTTATAAGTACACCTATTCCTTTTAACCCATAAAATTTATGAGCTGAAAAGCTTATTAAATCTATATTATCAAGTGGTATATTTACTTTTCCAATTGATTGAGTCATATCAACATGAAAAAAACATTTTTTATCTTTAAGGAAGGTTGCTATTTTTTTTATATCTTGAAATATTCCTGTTTCACTATTAACTGATGAAATTGTAACTAAAACTGTATCATCTGTTAATAATCTTTTTAAATCATCCATATCAACTAAACCATTTTTAGTTTTAACAAAATCGACTGTATATCCTAATTTTTGAAGATATCCAATTGGTCCATAAATACTTGAATGTTCTAAATTAGTTGTGATTATATGTTTTCCCATTCCTTGATGTTTTAGACATAATCCTTTTATTGCTAAATTATTTGATTCACTTGAACCTGATGTATATATTATTTCTTCATTATCTAAATGTAATAATTCTTTTATTTGTTTTGTTGCACTTTCTTCTAATTTTTTTGCTTCTACTCCAAGTTTATGTAATGAATTTGGATTTCCTATAAAATCATTACAAACTTTATTAAATGTTTCTAAGACTTCTTTATTTACAGGAGTAGTTGCAGAATAATCTAAATATATCATATTATCACCTAATTAAATTATATCATGAATAAATAAAAAAGTATTGTTATAATACTTTTTTATCTAATATTTGTATATTTTTTTTAAATTGTGGCATTTTACTTGATAAAAATTTTATATTTTCATTTGATAGATTTTCAACATATCTTTTTGCTTCTTCTTCTGTTGCTTCTTTTAAATGTAATGAATTTTTATTAATATCAAATTCTATTCCACTGATAGGTTCTACTAATTTATCTTCTTTTGTTACAAATAAAATATGTTCTTTTGCTCCAAGTATTTTAAGACTTGTATTAATTTCTTCTTGTATTTTTTTTACTTTATTCCTTACACTAGGACTCATTGGCTTTTCTGCTTTATTTCTTATAGCCCACATCATATTATATTTATCTTTTATTTCAGGATACATTTCATTTAAGAAATCATATTCTTCATTATTTTCTTTTACAATAATATTATTTATCCAAAGTAAATAACTCATTTTATCATCCCCTTTAAAACATTTTATCTGGTTTAATTTTTCCTTCTTCTTTTAGATAACTTTTATAAGAGGCTATTATTTTACCATCTTTTTTAAATAAAATCAAATCTTTATTATAAATATTATCTAAAATACATCCATTTCTTATTTTTTTTTCTAAATATTCATCTACTTCTACTGTATACAAATCTTTTAATGCTTCTTCTTTTGTTATCAATTTATATTTATTATTTTTTACTTCTTCTATAGTATAACAATCTTTTATATCAAAATTACCTTGTTTTGTTCTTTTTAAATTTTTCATGGTTGCTACTGCATCTAAATTGGTTGCTATATCTTCTATTAAACTTCTTATATATGTTCCTTTACTAACAAGTGTTTTTATTTTTATAATTGTTTTATTATTTTCATATTTTAAATCCAAAAGTTCTAGCATTTTTATATCGACAAGTCTTTTTGGAAGTTCAACTTCTTTATTTTCTCTTGCATATTGATATAGTTTTTTTCCATTTACTTTAACAGCTGAATATATAGGTACTTCTTGGTAATACTTTTTTGTCATTTTAATTAAAGTATTTTTAATTTCTTCTTTTTTTAATAAGCAATCTTCATCTTTTAATATTTTTCCTGTTATATCTTTTGTATCAGTTTTTATACCAAAAACTATTTCTGCTTCATACTCTTTATAAGTTGATGTTAAATATTCTACTAATTTTGTTGAACTACCTATACATATAACAAGTACTCCTGTTGCAATTGGATCAAGAGTTCCTGTATGCCCTACTTTTTTTGTATTAAATATTTTTGATATTATATTTACAACATCTCTACTTGTATAATCTTTTTCCTTATTTATAAGTAAGATTCCATCCATATTATACCTCTTTATATTCAAATTCTATATCTAATATTCTTACCGTATCAGAATCTTTTGCACCTAACTCTTTTAACTTATCATCAATTCCCATTTTTCTTAATTTATTTGAAAATCTAAGGGCGGCTTCATCAGTTGTAAATCTAGTCATTCTATATAACTTTTCAACTTCTTCACCCTTTATTACCCATACACCATTATCATTTTCAATTGTAAATGGTTGTTCTTTTTTAAATTTATATAAAATATGACTTTCAAATTTTTCTTCTTCATATAGTGGTTTTTTTTCTATTTTATCTAACATATTAGCAAGTTCTATTAACACATCTTTAAGTCCAGTACCTGTTATAGCACTTATTGGAAATATTTTTATATCTTTAATATTTTCTTTAAATTTTTTTAAATTTTCTTCTGAACCTTCAATATCCATTTTACTTGCAATTATTATTTGAGGTTTTTTTAATAAATCTTTATTAAAATTTTCAAGTTCTTTATTTATTGTTAAATAATCATCATAAGGATTTCTTCCTTCAAATCCACTCATATCTATTACATGGGCAATTACTCTTGTTCTTTCTATATGCTTTAAAAATTTATCTCCAAGTCCTTCACCTAAGCTTGCTCCTTTTATAAGTCCCGGTAAATCAGCTACAACAAATGATTTATTATTTGGAGATTTTACAACTCCAAGATTTGGTGTTAATGTCGTAAAGTGATATGCAGCAATTTTTGGTTTCGAAGATGAAATTTTAGATATTAATGTTGACTTACCAACACTTGGCATTCCAACTAAGCCCACATCAGCAAGAAGTTTAAGTTCTACTTTAACTTTTTTTACTTCTCCTGGTTCACCATTTTCAGCATAAGCTGGTGCTGGGTTTGAACGAGTTGCAAAAGCCATATTTCCTCTTCCACCTCTACCACCATATGCAACTACTACTCTATCACCTTTTTTAGTTAAATCAGCTATTATTAAGTTGGTTTCTGTATCTGTTACAACGGTTCCAAGTGGAACTTTTATTATTATATCTTTTGCATTTGCTCCGTGTTTAGCACTTCCTTGTCCATTAGTTCCTTTTAATCCTTTAATAATTCTTTTATATCTTAAATCTATTAAAGTATTTAAACCTTCATCTACTTCAAATATTATATCGCTACCTTTTCCACCATTTCCTCCAAATGGTCCTCCCATTGGTACATATTTTTCTCTTTTGAAGGCCATGCAGCCATCTCCACCATTTCCTGCATATAATTCTACTATTACTTCATCTATAAACATAATATCACCTTTTTTCTATAAGTATTATACACGAATAAGCTTAAAAATAAAAGGTTTTTATGACCTTTTATTATCTTCCTAGACCTACTTTTTTTCTAACTTCTTCATATTTTAATTTAGCTATTTCTTCTACTTTTTTATGTCCATCATCTAATATTTTATCTAATTCACTACTATTTATTATTTCATTATATTTTTTCTTTATTTCATTTAATTTTTCTACTACTACGTCTGCTACTTCTTTTTTTAAATTACCATAATTACTGTCTTTAAAATAAGTACATGTATCTTCTATAGAAATTTCTTTTAAACATGAATATATTGTAAGTAAATTAGATATACCAGGTTTATTTTCTATGTCATAGTAAACTTTTCCTTCACTATCTGTTACAGCACTCATTATTTTTTTTCTTATATCTTTTTCGTCATCTAGTAAATAAATTATACCTTTTTTATTTTCACTTGATTTACTCATTTTTTTAGTTGGATCTTGTAAGTCTTTTATTTTAGCTCCAACTTCAGGTATCATTGGTTCTGGTAATTTAAATGTTTCACCATATTTATTATTAAATCTAGATGCTAGGTTACGAGCTAATTCTACATGTTGTTTTTGATCTATTCCTGTTGGTACTATATCAGCATCATATAAAAGAATATCTGATGCCATAAGAATTGGATATGTAAAAAGTCCTACACTTACATTTTTTTTATTCGCACTTTTTTCTTTAAATTGTGTCATTCTTGATGCTTCTCCTATATATGTATTACATTCTAATATCCAAGATAAATTAGCATGATATAAATTTTCTGATTGAATATAAATAGTGTTTTTTTTAGGATCTAATCCACATGCCATATAAAGAGCTACATTTTTTCTTATTCTTTCTTTTAAAAGATTTGGATCTTGTTCTACTGTTATTGCATGCATATCAGGTACAAACATAAATGAATCATATATATCTTGATATTTAATGATTCCTCTTATTCCTCCAATTAAACTACCTAGGGTTAACTCTCCACTTGGTTGCAATCCTGTTAGTATTCTCTTCATTTTAATCCTCTCCTACTATAAGTGATTCTCCACTAAATTGTGATGGAATTGGTAAGTTTAATAAACTTAATATAGTTGGTGCTATATCAGCTAATTTTCCTTCTTTTAGTTTTATATTTTTATTTGTAACTATAAATGGTACTCTATTTGTTGTATGAGTTGTACAAGGTGTACCATCTTTATTAATCATGACATCACAATTTCCATGATCAGCAGTTACTATTAATGTTCCATCAATTTCAGTTATTTTATTATATATTCTTTTTAAACATTTGTCCATAAATTCTACTGCTTTTATTGCGGCTTCATATACACCTGTATGTCCAACCATATCGCCATTAGCAAAATTTAGTACAACTAAATCTAAGTAATCTTTATCTAATTCTTCTATTAATCTATCTGTTACTTCCATAGCACTCATTTCTGGTTTTAAATCATAAGTTGCTACTTTAGGAGAATTTACAAGTATTCTTTTAGAATTTTTTAAATTTATTTCTTCTCCTCCATCAAAGAAATAAGTTACATGCGCATATTTTTCTGTTTCAGCTATTCTTAATTGATTTAATCCTAAAGAATCAATATATACACCTAATGTATTTTCTAAGTCTTGATTTTTAAAAGCAGTACTTCCTATTACTGTATCTGTAATTGGCATCATAGACACTAATTTAATATTATTTAATTTTACTGTTTTCATGTCTACCATACTTGGATTAGTTAGAGCTGTACACATCTCTCTTAATCTATCTGGTCTATAGTTAAATACTATTATTCCATCATTATCACTTAATTTACCATCGTTTATAACACTTGGTTTTATAAATTCATCAGTTATATTATTACTATATGATTTATTAAATAAATCATATGGCTTTACAAATTTTTCACCTATTCCTGATACAATTGCATCATATGCAAGCTTTAATCTATCATAATTATTATCTCTATCCATAGCATAATATCTTCCTGATATAGTTGCAATATTTCCTATATTAGTTTCTTTTATTTTATCTTCCAATTTTTTTACAAAATTTATTCCACTACATACACTTGTGTCTCTACCATCAGTAAACAAATGATAGTATACTTCTTTTACGTTTTCTCTTTTACATAAATCTATTATTGCCATTAAATGATTTATATGTGAATGTATTCCTCCATCACTTATTAAACCCATTATATGTAATTTGGATTTTTTTTCTTTTGTCATTCTTATTACTTTTAATAATTCTTCATTATTATAAAATTCCTTTGTTTCAATTGATTCATTTATAAGCTCAAGTGGTTGATAAACTATTCTTCCTGCTCCTATATTCATATGTCCTACTTCTGAATTTCCCATTTGTCCGGCTGGTAATCCAACTAGTTTTCCTGATGCTTCTAAAGTTGTATTAGGATAATTTTTAATTAAATAATCAAATGTTTCTTTTTTGGCGTTTAAAAATGCATTACCATAACTTTCTTTCCTTATTCCACATCCGTCTAATATACAAAGTACAAGTGTTTTTTTCATATAATCGCCTCTTTATTATTATAACATAATTTAAAAAAAAATATTTAGAAAATAATCTAAATATTTTATACAATTTCTTTTATTTTTAAAATATCTGTTCTATATACATGTAGTCATCATTAATTTTAGCAACTAACTCATCTATATCATATTTTTCAAATATATCTAAAATACTTTCTGATATATCTTCTATATTTTCTTCTAGTATAACTTCATCTTCATTTTTTGTTTCTTTATTACAAATATATTTTTTGAGTTCTAAAATTAAGTATGAAGCATAATAACTATTAATAGTTTTATCATTATTTTTTTGTTTTATATAATTAAATATTACTGAATAATTATTAAATATATTTTCATTTATTATATTTTGTAATTCATCTAATTTATTAATTGATTCTACATATTTTGCATTTGATATATATATTTAATTCATTTGTAATATAATTTATTTTCTTCAATTTTACAATTATCAATCTTATTAATATTGTTGTAATTCTTTTTTATTTTGTATAAGTAATTTTCATCATAATTTACTACATCTTAATTCATACAGAAACTCCTACTATTAGTAGTATAATATTTTTAATATAAAATTAAAAGAAAAAGTTAGAAATTAATCTAACTATACTTCTTTATAAACACTTACTTGTTTTTTATCTTTTCCGCGTCTTTCAAATTTAACGATTCCATCTACTTTTGCATATATAGTATCATCACTACCAATTCCTACGTTAGTACCTGGATAAATCTTTGTTCCACGTTGACGGTATATAATTGATCCACCTGTTACAAATTCACCATCTGCTGCTTTTGCACCAAGTCTTTTTGATTCTGAATCACGACCATTTTTAGTTGAACCTTGTCCTTTTTTATGAGCGAAAAGTTGGATATCTAAAAATAATAATTTCACGAGATTACCTCCTATTCATAAATTTTTATATTTTTTTTATACTGTATTTCTAATTCTTTTAATAAAGATATCATATTTTCTATTAAAATATCTATATATTTATTATGTTTTAAAATGTTTACTTCTATAAATCCCTCATCTTGTTTATAATTAATGGCATCACTGTCTATCTTAATTATTGCATTTATAGTAGTAATTATTATACTGCTTACGCTAGCACATACAATATCTGTACCTTTAACACCGTATCCTGCATGTCCTTCTACTTTAATATTGTCATTTTTTATACTAACTTTAATCATTATGCACTTATTTTTGTAATTTCTACTTTAGTATATGGTTGACGATGTCCTTGCATTTTACGATATTTTTTCTTAGCATTATATTTATATACAAGTACTTTTTTATTTTTACCGTGTTTTAAGACTTTTCCTACTACTTTAGCTCCTTTAACATATGGACGTCCTGCTTTTCCATTTGCCATAAGAACATTTTCAAAAGAAACTTCTGAATCTTTTTCTGCATCTAATTTTTCGATGTAAAGAACAGTTCCTTCTTCTACATAGTATTGTTTTCCACCTGTTTCAATAATAGCTTTCATATTTTACCTCCTTATATTTTCTAAGACTCACCATTAAGGCACTTAAAGTTTTAACCTTTTCTGTGTGGTTGTAGAGTGAGGCCCTACACAATATAGAATTTTATCATAAATAGCCTAAAAAGTCAAATATTTCGATTAAAATATTTTTTTAATATTTCTTTTTCAGTATAATATTTTTCTTTATAAAAAAGATGTTTATAATCTTTTTTCATTTTTTTTAAATTTATTCCTTTTATTATTTTTGTTTTTTTAAATTTTAAATTATAATTATATCTTTCAAATAAGAATTTATTAAATATATATTTATGTTCTTTATATTCTTTTATTACTTTTAATAGTATAAAAAATATTATCATATATAACATTAGATTTTTCTTTTTTATAATTAAAATTATTATTGTTATTATAGATATATATATAGTTAGTAAATGACTTTTATTAAAACTTGTTATTTTATTTAATATTATATTTAATAATTTAGAACCGTCTAAAGGTATAATAGGTAGCATATTAAATATTAAAAGTGAATAATGGTATCCTGTTATCAATTCATTTTCTATATTTAATATACATAGTATAAAATAAAAAAAAATTTGAAATAATGGCCCTAGTATTAGTATTACAAATTCTTCTTTTAAACTTTTATTTATTAATTCATCAAAGATAGTTATTCCACCAAATGGTAAAATAACTACTTTTTTTATTTTCCAATTATAAATTAGGGCTCCTACATTATGCCCTACTTCATGTATAAATATAAGTAATGTAATATAGATAAAATCTTTAAATAATCCTGTTAATATTGCCATTATCGCAACTAAATAATAAAGTGGATGTATTTTAAAGATGTTCTTCATAATTAAGTACTTTTCCATCTTTTTTATATACTAAATATATATTATTATCTTTTGCTTCTCCTATAAATGATCCTTTTTCTATATAATCATATAATTTCAAATTAGAAGCATTTATATTTGAATACCATATATCTATTCCATCAATACCGCTTATTATAACAGTATTTCCATATTTTTCTTTTTCTCCTATAAATACTACCATTCCACTTTCTAAAGTAGGAACTAAATAATTTTTTGATACTGTTAATTTAACACCATCTAAATATTTTGATTTAGCACTATATTCTAACTTTTCATTAAATACTTTAGTAGTTTCTTTTTTTTCTATAATATCACTAAATGGTATAGGAGATCCAAATTTATCTTTAAATAATTTATTTATGGTTGCGAATTTAAAATTTTTGGTAAATACATTTTCATAAAATAAAGTTTTTAATTTAGTATTATTTTTAAGTGTTATAAGAGTTGTTAATGTTATAAGTATTGTTATTAAAAGTTTGTTTATTTTTTTTACGAATTTATTATCATTTTTTTTCATTTTTTTATTTTTTTTCTTTTTTATTTCTTTTCTTAATTCTTCTATATCCATATTATCACCAGTAAATAATATGTTTAATCTAATTTATATATTCCTTTTTTATTTGCTATAATATCTGTTATTATGTATAAAATAACGATATATATAATATTTATTAAAATAGAATCTATTATACTATTTAAAAGTAGATTTATATCTTTATTCATATAATTAATAAAATTTAATATTATATATGTTATTACTCTATATAAAATAATTAATATAATTGATATTAATGCTACATTAAATTTATTATTAGTTATAAACTTATTTAGTACCATTATTATATATCCTATTAAAGTAAATATTGTTGCATTTAAAAATAAAGTATCTGTATATCCTATATCATATAAAAGGCCCGTTATAAAACAAATCATTATATATAATTTTTTTTTGTTATATAAATATGGATATACAATTATAAGAGATAACATTGTAAAAAGAGGTACTAAATAATCTATATTTATAAAAGAATTTACTATTCCTTCTAAATAAAATGATAATAAAATAATTAATATAATCACTCTTTTTCCTCTTTTCTTAGTACTGTAACATAATTTAAATTATCAAAATTAACACTTGGTTTTACTAATACTGTTCGTGCTAAATCAAAATTATCTTTAGTAATACTATCAACTGTTCCTATTAAAATGCCACTTGGAAAATTATTGCCTAATCCTGTTGTTGTAACAACGTCATCTTTATTTATTTCTGTATTCTCTGCTATTCCCTCAATTATAAGTCTGTTTTTTTCTCTATCGTATCCTGTTAATAACCCATATATATAATTATCATCATTTATTTTTATTTTTACGGATATTTTATTATTTGTATCATTTGTAGTAAGGAGTTTTACTATACTATTTAATTTTGATGTTTTTATGACTACTCCTACTAATCCTTCATTATTAATAACAGCCATATCTTTTTTTATGCCATCAGCTTCTCCTTTATCTATAGTTATTTTATTATACCAATAACCTATATTTCTATTTACTATAGTAGCATTCATATATGAGTTTTCACTTAATATATTGTTTAATTCTAGTATTTTTTTTAAGTCATTTATTTCTTTTGTTGCTTCATCATATTTTGCTTCCATTAGTTTAACTTTACTATATTTTTTTTCTAATTTTTTATATTTTTTATATAGTTTTTGTTTTGATTTTGATTCATTAATTTTATCTTTTATAAAATTAACTGAATTATTTGATATTTTATTTACTGATAAAGTTGTATCTTTTATTACTTTTTCTATTATTGTTAATTTTCTATTATCTTTAATTAATGCCTGAAATAATATTAGTAATATACTTATTATTATTAATATTACTATCACATAGTATTTTTTATTTTTTAACATATTTCACATCCTTAAATAAGATTATTTTCAAAAAAACTATAATAATTATTTTTACCTATTATTATATGGTCAGTTATAGAAATTCCAAGTAAATTTCCAACTTTTATTAAATTATTGGTTAATTCAATATCATTTTTACTTGGTGTTACATTTCCTGTTGGATGATTATGAATACATATTATTGATGTTGCATTTGCTAAATATGCTTCTTTAAATATTTCTCTTGGATGAACTGTACTATAATTTAAAGTTCCCATAAATAATAATTTATTTTTTATTACTTTTTTACTATTATCTAGATATACACAATAAAAATATTCTTGTGATTTTTCGCCAATTACATTTTTGAAATATTCATATATTATCTTAGAATTCGTAACTTTTATATCATTTATTGTATCTACTTTTCTATTTATTCTATTTCCAAGTTCTATAGTTGCTAGAAGAGTTGCTGCTTTTACTTTTCCAATTCCTTTTATTTTCATTATTTTTTCTAAAGTTACATTTTTTAATTCATGAATATCATTTTCTTTTAGTAACTGGCTAGATATTTCTTTTACACTTTTTTCTTTGGTTCCACATTTAAGTATTATTGATATTAATTCTTCATTACTTAAATTTTCACATCCTACATTAATCAATCTTTCAATTGGTCTTTCTAAAACAGGTAAATCTTTAATTCTTGTCAATCATTACCAACTCCTCATATTTACTTAGTATTTGACTTTCTATTGATTTTATTATTTTATTATCACTTGTTTCTTCTAATAATGTTTCATATTGATTTAATATGGTTATAAAAGAAATATTTGATATAAAAATTTCTCTTACATATATATCATACCCTTCACTTTTATAGAATTCCTTTAATTTTTTTAAATTTTTTTCTTTTTTTACAATTCCTACATATGAATAATACATATTATTTTCTTTTGTATATATATAATATGAGAATTTACTCATTTCACGTTTCATTTCTTCTTCACTTGAAAATACTCCTGCTTGTAAAAAGTATAATTTTTCTCCAGTAAGAGAGACTGTTTGAGTATTTTGATTATATTCTTTAAACATAAAATTTCCCATAAAAAAACCAATTAATATACATAATACTACTGGAAAAATATTTTTTAATTTCATACTATCACCAGTTTTATTATATTTTATTAATTGGTCAAATTTTGTCGAATATTATTTTTATTTATTAATATTTTTTATTATTTCATCTAATGAAGATGTTGTTACTTCATTTGTTTTTGTATCTTCTATTTGGTAGTTTTCACCATCAAATTTATTACCTAATATTATCATTTTAGGTGTTCCAAGTACATAAACATCATTTATTCTATTTCCTATTGATAAATTATCTCTATCATCAATTATTGCATTTATATTATTTTCTAATAAATATGAGTATAATTTTTCTGCTTGTTCTTTTGTGTTTTCATTATAAATTATTTGTACTTTATAAGGTGCAATATTATATGGAAGAGCAAATCCTTTTATTTTTTCATCTTTTCTTATAACATTATTTTCTATTAAACATGCGATTATTCTTCCAAGTCCTATTCCATAACATCCCATATAATATGGTCTATCATTTCCTTCTTCATCTTTAAAGAATAAATTCATACTTTCTGAATATTTTGTACCTAATTGAAAGTTATTTCCAAGTTCAACTGAATTTAATTCTTTTAATTCAGTTATATTGTTTATGTTTAATTGTTTTAAATATTCCTCTTTATTTTCAAATTCTAATACTTCTTTATTTATTCCTATATTTTGTTTTTCATCATATAGTATTATATCTTCACCTAATTTAGTTGCCGCTTGAAATTCTTCAGCAACTTTTCCTCCTATAACACCATTATCACTTACAGTAGGAATAATATTTATTCCTAATCTATTAAAAATATTCATATATGCTTTATGCATTAAGTCATACGTTTTTTTCATATCTTCTTCTGTTTCATCAAATGAATATGCATCCATCATTACAAAAGTTCTTGGTCTAAATAAGAAACCTCTAGTACGTATTTCTTTTCTAAATTTTTCTCCTATTTGATAATAGGTTGCAGGTAAATTTTTATATGATGGTAATCTATTTGCTCCAAATATAGTAGCACATTCTTCGGCTGTTGGTGCAAGTCCATATTCTCCTAAATTATTATTTATAGTGAACATGATATCTCCTTCTTTAGTATACATATCCCATCTATTTGATTGTTCCCATATTTTTTTAGGTTGTAATTTAGGAAATTCTACTTGTATACATCCTACTTTATCTAGTTCTTCTATTATTATATTTTCTACTATTCTTTCTAATTTTGTCCATAAATTTCCATATCCATATATTCCACTTTCAAATTGATATAATTCACCTAATTTTATTAAAATATCTTGCCCGCTATAATTTTCATCTATATCTTTTAGATTAATTTTTTTTATATTTAAATTTTTTAATCTCATAAATTCATCTTCTTTCTTTAATAATTATACAGTATATATTTTATTTTATCAATCAAAAAAAATTGATATTTAAATCAATTTTATTTTTTTATATATTGTTTTATACTGAAATAATCTATAACATATTTAAGTTCTTCCATATTATATTTTTGTTTTTTATTTTCACTATAGTATGAAGGTAACCAATAAACATTTTTGCTTCCACCTAATTTTAAATATGTATTTATGTATTCTTTTAATCTTGGATCATTCATTCCTTCATCATATGAGGCATAATGTAATGGTGTTGAAAGGTCAAAATTAAATGTTTTGGCATATACTAATCCATATTCTGCTCCATATGTTTTTCCACCTTGATTTATTATTTGTAACAATGCTAAATAAAGTATTTCTCTTCTATATGCATCATCTTTTATAAATTTTTCATATTCACCTTTTGAGAGAACTTCTTTTAAGTTAGCATTTAAACTATTCATATTAAATATTTCAAGTAATAGTTTTATATTTTCACTTGCTAGTTTTAACATATTAAATTCATTATATAATTCTTTTGATGCATTTTGATATCTACATATTGACCATGCAGATATTATTGAAATAATTTTGTTTATTTCATCTTTATTTAAAGTTTTATCTTTTTTAATAATTTCATTTATTTTTCTTTCTTTTTTTATATCTAAGTTATATGCTTTTTCTACTGAACTTATAAATTTCATATAATCACCCCTGAAACGTTTTATTATTATAACATTTTTTTCTTTTTTGTCAATAAAATATAACAAATTTATGAAAAAAATCCAAATAAATGTTTGGATTTATTTTCCTAAATATTTTTTTATTATATTTAGTACTTCTATTAATAGATTTAATAAATTATTAAAATCATTATTTACAAAATCTATATTACTTTCTTTTGACTTTATTTCATGTTCATATGCTTTGTTAGCTAACTTTGTTATCCCTAAATATTTAGAATCACTTTTTATGGCATGTACTAGTATTGCATAATTTTGCATATCTTTCATATTTACGTATTCTTTTAATTTTGTTATTCTATCATTTCCTAAATTATAAAAGTCATTCATTGTTTCGTTATACATACCTATATCGCCTAAAAGTTCGATTCCAGAATCTACATCTATATCATTATTTTTCAAATATTCCTTATTATTTTTATTTTCATCTTTAGTTAAATAAACTGATGAAAATTGATTATTTGTTTCTATTTTTTCTTTATATGCTTCTTTTTTCTCTTCATTATGTGGCAATAAAACAGAGTTTTCTATTTCATATAATTCTTCTGGTATTTTTTCAAATCTTGGTTTATGTTCTTCTTTTATTTCATTTTGTGCTTCAGGTTTTATTTCTATTTTATTTAAATTATTTTTAAATATTAAATTTAAAACTCTATCTAATTCTAGTTTATTAATTGGTTTTGATAAATATTCATTAAATCCTTCTTTTAAATATTGTTCTCTCATACCTTCTATTGCATTTGCGGTTAAAACTACTACTGGTATATTAAAGTTTTCAAGTTGTTTTAATTCATGGAATGTTTCTACTCCACTTTTATTTGGCATCATATCATCCATAAATATTAAATCATAAGTTGAACCATTTTTTATTTTTTCTATACATTCTATTCCACTTAAAGCTTCTTCTATTTGTGGATTATACCTTTTTAACACAGTACTTGCTACTTTAATATTTAATTTATTATCATCCACTATTAATATTTTTTTATTTGTTAAATCTATTAAATTGTCATTATTATTTGTAGATACTTTTTGTTCTATTTGTTTTGGTTCATTATTTATAGTTTTATTATTTATTTCATTATTTTCTAATTTTAAATTATCTACTTTTTCCACTTTAATATTATTTGTTTTAATAAATGCTGCTAAAACATCATGTAATTTCTCTTTTTCAATTGGTTTTGCTAGATATCCATCAAAACCTTCTTTTAAGTATTTTTCTTCCATACCAGATATTGCATTTGCAGTTAATGCGATTACAGGAATATTAAAGTTTTCAAGTTTTTTTAATCTTTGTAGTGTTTCTGATCCACTCATTCTTGGCATCATATCATCCATTAAAATGATATCATATTTTAATCCATTATTAATTTTATCTAAACATTCCATTCCACTTTCTGCTGTTTCAATAATTGGATTATATTTTTCAAGTATTTTGCTTGCTACCTTAAGATTTAATTTATTATCATCTACTACTAATATTTTTTTATTTGTTAAATCTAAATCATTTATTTCTTCTGTTACTTTTTTCTCTACTTTTGTTTCACTTATTTTTTGATCAAGAGCTACTGTAAATTTAGATCCTTCTCCAAATTTACTACTTACTACTATTTTTCCTCCCATTAATTCTACTAATTGTTTTGTAATAGCAAGTCCTAGTCCTGTTCCCTCTATTGTTGTATTCCTATCCTCATCAAGTCTTTGAAATTTTGTAAACAATTTATCTATATCTTTTTCTTTTATTCCTCTACCACTATCTTCTACGCTTATAATTAGTCTACAAATATCATTTTTATTAACACAGCTTACTTTTAATGAGAAATATCCAACATCTGTATATTTAATAGCATTTGTAAGTAAATTTATTATTACTTTCTTGATATTCGCATGATCTCCATATAGTGTTTCTGGTATATCTGGGGCTATATCAACCCTAAATTCTAGATTTTTATCTCCAAGTCTTGCTCTTGATAACTTAACTACACTATCTAACATTTCATGCACATTATAAGCAGAATTATGGATTTCTAATTTTCCTGCTTCTATTTTAGAAATATCTAATATACCATTTACTATTTCAAGTAATGTTTTACTTGCTCCTACTATATCATTTGCATTTTCTTTTGCTTCTTCTAATGTTTTTGCTTGTGTTATACAATCTGAAAAACCTACTATAGCATTTAGAGGCGTTCTAATTTCATGACTCATACTACTTAAAAAATCAGTTTTTGCCTTATTTGCTTTATCTGCTTGATTTTTTGCAAGATTCAATTGTTCTATCATTTTTACATCTGGGTTTTCTATTGTGAAATACATTAAAATTGTTACAAACGTTTCAGCTGATGTTGCCAATGTCATTGAGGGATTAATTTTTTGAATAATTGTTGTTATTATAGTGCCTATTGCAAAAACAATTATTGGTATAAATTTTTTACTTTTAATATTTTTAATATTTTTAATAATTATATATGCACCAACAACTGCTTCAATACCACTTAATACATATATGTAATTAACACAAACACCGTATGAGTAATTTATTCCGTTATTAGAATAAACTTTGACTGGCAAAAAAAATCCTATTACAGATAACAATATATAAATAATTATTAAGATTTTGAATAATTTACTCTTATAAAATTTCTCGTCATTTTCCACATAATTTCCGGTTACAAAAAATATATAAAGTCCAAATAAAAATGCAAAGGTAAAAAGATATATTAAAAACAATTTATTAATAAATATTGTTATTACATCATCTACGCCTAAATAATCAATTGAAGCCAAACATGCAAACTCACAAATTAATCCAACTAAATTTGCTGTTATTAAAATTTTATATATACTTACTTCAGCAGACTTAACATGATCTTTTACTCTGAAAGCAATATTAATAAAAATTGAATAAATCAAACTTATTAAAACTAAAATAAAACTCACACTATTAAACATATAATTACCTACCTTATTTTATATAAGTATATTATAACAAAAAAAAATAGAAAATTCTATTTTTTTTCATGTTTATTTGTATTATTTAATGCTTCAAGATATTCAAAACCATTAATAAATAATACATCATTGTTTGTTATTAGTGGTTTAAAACACTTTTCTGTTAATCCTTCTCTTTTTAAATCGTTAATACTACGTTTTCCACATCCCGTTAAAGGAAATGATTCATTATAATTTCTTATTCTAAATACAATTTTTGAAGAAACACTTTTACCCAAAATTTTGACACATCTATTTTCAACGCTTTGCATTATAAACTTAATATTTTTTTGTCTATTTGGTTGAAATTCAATATGTGCTATAATAAGATTTGATTCATTATCCTCAATAGGTTCACAAGACATGATATTTTTTGTATCTTTTTCTATTGCATCCTTAATTATAAACATAGGGATAGAATCCTTTGTTTCAGGGATTCTACCCTTCATAAATACATAACCATTGGCATCTTTGTATCCATAAACATTACAATCAGCCCATGTCTTACCTGATGAATCTATAACAAAAAATTTATTCGTTGCTTCCTCATTATTTTTGTAGCATTTCATTGTACATGGAGAATTTGCAACTAATCTTCCTAATTTATATGGCTCACATAAATTTCCTTTTTCATCTAATATAGCTGTCTCAACCATATTAAAATACCCAAGTCCGTGTTCATGATTACTATTTTTACAATATGGCTTTAAGTTTTGATAATTTCTAAATAAAGTCCAAAATATTCCACCATGTTCACAATCTCCACCAGCAACACTTATTGAAACAGGCGAAACAGGTAATGGTATAAATTTCGTACCTGCTTTTGCCTTTCGTAAAGCTGAATTAATGAATTTTTCTTCTCCCATTGACAATCTTTCTCCAACAGCAAATGGAACTAATAAATTGGGTAGTTTTATATCTTTGTATTTTGAATTATATTTAATTTGCTTTGCAATATTAACCCAAAATGATGTAGTAGCCGTTACATAATTTGTACCATAAAAATTTAGTGAATCTAGCAAAAAATCTTTATCATATATAGGTTCTAAAGCTAGTTTTGATCCTTGCATTAAAGAATCTGAAATACCACAAATGATATCAGTATTTGAATGTGTTGGTATCAATGCTTCAACAACAAAATTTTTCATTGAAGCAGATCCTGAAACCTCTTTATCATGATATCTACCCATTGTAATAAAACTACGAACATTATGAACAATCGCTTTAGGTCTTGATGAATTCGTTGAGCCACTAGAATAAGTAATAGAAAATTCTTCATTTAAATTACCATAATAAAAATAGTCTTTTATATTACCAGTATATTCTTTTGAAATCTCCTCAAATCTTCCTATACTTATATTCTTGTTACTTTTCTTTGAATATTCTTCACTTTTATCAACAAACAAACATTTATGATTTTTATCAATTGAATTATCAAGATTACAATTACTTGGTAAAGATTTAGAAAGAGATGTAATTACAATCTTTTTTAAATTTGTACTATTTATAGATTGTTCTAATTTTTTATATTTATTATCCTCAATAAAAGCAACATCACACCTGCATTCATTAATTATTTCAGTTATATAATCCTTATCAAAGGCATCACCAAAAATATTAAATTTAGCTCCAATAATACTTGCCGCTCCAATAATATATATCAACTCAGGGCAATTTGACATACATATAGGAATTTCATCGCCAACATTTATACCTAGTTGTTTCATAGATTTTGCATATTTATTCATTTTTGTAAACATTTCTTTATAACTTACCTTTGTTCCACGATATAACAATGCAATATCATCTAAATTTTTAGAATTCCTTCTATATAATTCAACATACCAAGAATTGTTATGATTTTTTTCAATATCATCCAAAACTCTTCTTGCTTCCATTTTTTTTGACATAACATAACACCTCTTTTTATAAGCAAACTTTCTCATATATTATATATATTTTTTTTATTTTGTCAAATTTACAGAATTATAGATAGTGTAAAATGGTTTGGGGAAGAAGTATACAAAAAGGAAGACCCTTGATAAA